>JAXHOC010000089.1:0-30471 GCA_034519725.1 Agrobacterium sp. | reverse complement strand
TATGTGGCGGCCAAGCACGGCATCATGGGCCTGACGAAGACGGCAGCGCTTGAGCTTGCGCAGACGGGCGTCACCGTCAACGCCATCTGCCCCGGTTATGTGCTGACGCCGCTCGTGGAAAAGCAGATACCGGACATGGCCAAGGTGCGCGGCATCAGCGAAGAGGCGGTGAAGAACGACGTGATGCTGGAATTGCAGGCAACCAAGCAATTCGTCACAATCGACGACGTGGCGGCAGCGGCGCTGTTTCTGGCAAGCGATGCCGCCAGCAACATCACCGGCACGCATATTTCCGTGGATGGCGGCTGGACGGCGCAATAATCGACGGCATCTCTTTCCGTTCTGGAAACAATGAATTGCCAAAACGGAAATCGATATGCGCGCGCGGGCGTGCATAGATAGTAGACTGGGAACCGGCTCAACCGGATAAAAAAGCAAGGCAGTGCATGAACGACGCAATCAGCTTCATCCTCAACAGCGAAACCGTGTCGCTGCGGGATTTTGGACCGACAGACACGCTTCTCGATTATCTCCGTCTGCAAAGACGGCTGACCGGGACGAAGGAAGGCTGTGCTGAGGGTGACTGCGGCGCCTGCACGGTGCTGGTCGGCCGGCTTGTCGATGGTTCGCTGCGTTATGAAAGCGTCAATGCCTGCATCCGCTTTTTAGGCTCGCTGCATGCCACCCATATCGTAACCGTGGAGCATCTGGCCGGCCGCGACGGCACGCTGCACCCCGTGCAGCAGGCGATGGTGGATTTCCACGGTTCGCAATGCGGTTTCTGCACGCCGGGCTTCATCATGTCGCTCTACGGTCTGTGGCTTGCCAGCGAAAACCCGTCACGCGCCGATATTGAAAAGGCGCTGCAAGGCAATCTCTGTCGATGCACGGGTTACGAGCCGATCGTGCGGGCTGCCGAAAAAATTGCAGCCGCCCGCCCGAGCGCACTGTTCGACCCGCTGCAACGCGACCGCACCGATATCATGGCAAGGCTCTGGGCGATCCGCGCCAATGAGACGATTACCGTCACGCGCGGCGAGGACCGGACCATCATTCCGGCGACACTCGCCGAGTTGACCGAGATTTATGCCGCCGAACCGAAGGCGATCATCGTTGCCGGTTCCACCGATGTCGGCCTGTGGGTGACAAAGCAGATGCGGGCGCTGAACCCGGTCATCTTCATCAACAATCTCGGGGATTTGCAGGGTATTGCCGTCGAGGAAGACGGCGTGACGCTGGGCGCCGGTGTCACCTACAGCCAGGCCTTCAAGACCATCACGCAGCATTTCCCGCCGCTTGCCCGGCTGTTCGACCGTCTTGGCGGCGAGCAGGTGCGCAACATGGGAACAATCGGCGGCAACATCGCCAACGGCTCGCCCATCGGCGACACGCCGCCGGCGCTGATTGCGCTTGGCGCGACGCTCACCTTGCGCTCCGTCACGCGGGCAGCCGCACCGTGCCGCTGGAAAGCTACTTCATCGATTATGGCAAGCAGGACCGGCTGAGCGGCGAATTCGTCGAAAAGCTTTTCATTCCATTGCAGAAACCCGCAAGCCACTATGCCGTCTACAAGATCTCCAAACGCCGCGACGAGGATATTTCCGCACTCTGCGCTGCCTTCAACCTGACGCTTGATGCAGACGGCGCGGTGGAAGACATCCGCATCGCCTTCGGCGGCATGGCCGGCACGCCAAAACGCGCCGCACATCTGGAGGCGGCACTTCTCGGCAAAGAGTGGTCACAGGACACGATCGATGCGGCGCGCGATGCGCTGGACGAGGACTTCACCCCGCTCACCGACTGGCGCGCCACCGCGCAATATCGGCAACTGACGGCCAAGAACCTGCTGACACGGTTCTTCCTCGAGACTTCGGGCGAAAAGCAGGAACTCTGCCGTTTCTCGTTGGCGGAGGCGTGATGATGTTGGCGACACACGCAACTTCCCTCATTCCTGTGCTTGTCACAGGAATCCAGCCGAGGCGCGTCTGCGCGGCGAGAGAGTTCTTTCAGCCCAAAGACTTGGGCTGGCTGGATTCCTGTGACAAGCACAGGAATGAGGGCTTATTATCGCTGCCATATACCGTAATTCACGAAGGAGAAGCTTGAACCATGGACACCACAAGCTTCGACAAGACCAAGGCCGAAATCGACGGCCCCGTACACGCCTCGCTCCGCCACGATTCCGCCCATAAACATGTGACGGGCAGCGCCGAATATATCGACGATATCCCCGAACCCGCCGGCCTCGTTCACGGTGCGCTCGGCCTTTCCGACCGGGCGCATGCCGAAATCGTCTCGATGGACCTTTCCGAAGTGGAATCCATGCCGGGCGTGCTCTGGGTGATGACAGGCAAGGACGTGCCCGGTGAAAACGACATCTCCTCCGGCGGGCGTCATGACGAGCCGCTGCTGGCCGAAACGAAGGTCGAATTTCACGGCCAGCCGATCTTCGCAGTCTTCGCCGAAACCCGCGATATCGCCAGAAAGGCCGCCCGCAAGGCGAAGGTCGTCTATAAGGATCTGCCGCATTTCACCGATATCGACACGGCGATTGAAAATGGCGGCGCGCTGGTCATCGATCCGATGACGCTGAAGCGTGGCGACGCCAAGCTTGAAATGGACGTGGCGCCCCGCCGCCTGACCGGCACGATGCGGATCGGCGGACAGGAGCATTTTTATCTCGAAAGCCATATCGCCATGGCCGTGCCGGGCGAGGACGACGAGGTAACGCTGTGGAGCTCCACCCAGCATCCGAGCGAGGTCCAGCACATGGTCAGCCACATCCTGAAGGTGCCGTCCAATGCCGTGACGGTCGAGGTGCGGCGCATGGGCGGCGGCTTCGGCGGCAAGGAAACGCAGGGCAACCAGTTCGCGGCCCTCTGCGCCATTGCCGCCAAGCGGCTGAACCGGGCGGTGAAGATCCGTCCCGACCGCGACGACGACATGACGGCCACCGGCAAGCGCCACGATTTCGTCGTCGATTACGAGCTCGGCTTCGATGAGGAAGGCCGCATCCATGCTGTCGATGCCACCTATGCGGCCCGCTGCGGTTTTTCCTCCGATCTGTCCGGCCCGGTGACGGACCGCGCCCTGTTTCACATGCTGATTCCAGCTATTTCTACCCGCATGTGCAGCCGACGCTCGGCAGCCGCTCAAAACCCACACCGTCTCCAACACCGCCTTTCGCGGCTTCGGCGGCCCGCAGGGCATGGTCGGCGGCGAGCGCTTCATCGAGGAGGTCGCCTATGCGCTCGGCAAGGACCCGCTGGAGGTCCGCAGGCGCAACTTCTACGGGACGACGGACCGCAACGTCACGCCCTATCACCAGACGGTCGAGGACAACATCATCGCGCGTGTCGTCGAGGAACTGGAGGCTTCCAGCGACTACCGCGCGCGCCGGCGCAAGGCGATCGCGCGAGTTCAACAGGCCAGGAGCCCGGTGATCAAGCGCGGCATCGCGCTGACCCCGGTCAAGTTCGGCATCTCCTTCACCGCGACCTGGTATAACCAGGCGGGCGCGCTGGTGCATGTCTATACCGACGGTTCGATCCACCTGAACCATGGCGGCACCGAAATGGGCCAGGGCCTGTACACCAAGGTGGCGCAGGTGGTGGCCGATGCCTTCCAGATCGATATCGACCGGGTGAAGATCACCGCGACGACCACCGGCAAGGTGCCGAACACCTCGGCCACGGCCGCCTCCTCGGGCACGGACCTCAACGGCATGGCGGCGCTAGGACGCCGCGCGCACAGATCAAGGAGCGGCTGATCGAATTCGCCGCCGAGAACTGGCAGGTCGCCGGCCGACCAGGTGGTCTTCCTGCCCAACCGCGTGCGGGTCGGCGATCGAGGAGATCGCCTTCAACGAGTTCGATCAAGGCAGGCCTATATGGCGCGCGTGCAGCTTTCCGCCGCCGGTTTTTACAAGACGCCGAAAATCCACTGGGACCGGACCGCCGGACGCGGCACGCCGTTTTATTATTTCGCCTATGGCGCGGCCTGTTCGGAAGTGTCGATCGACACGCTGACCGGCGAATACATGATGGAGCGCGCCGACATTCTCCACGATGTCGGCAAGTCGCTGAACCCGGCGATCGATATCGGCCAGATCGAGGGCGGCTTCGTCCAGGGCATGGGCTGGCTGACCACCGAGGAATTGTGGTGGGACGGCAAGGGGCGGCTGCGCACCCATGCGCCGTCGACCTACAAGATCCCGCTCGCCTCCGACCGGCCGAAGATCTTCAACGTCAAGCTGGCCGACTGGTCCGAGGCGGGCGAGCCGACCATCCATCGCTCCAAGGCCGTGGGCGAACCGCCCTTCATGCTGGCGATTTCGGTGCTCGAAGCGATCTCTATGGCCGTCGCCTCGATCGCCGACTATCGCATCTGCCCGCGCCTCGATGCGCCGGCAACGCCGGAGCGGGTGCTGATGGCGGTGGAGCGGCTGAAGAAGGTGTGAGGGGGAAGTGCCCATGCAGCCTCGCCCCCTCATCCGGCGCTTCACGCCACGTTTTCTCAAAGTCAGTGAGATGAGCCAAACCGCGCCGCCGGGTTTCTTCTCCCCGAGGGGGAGAAGGTGGCGCAAAGCGCCGGATGAGGGGGCCAGCCCCGATGCCTGACACCTCTCTCTCCAATTTCCTCGCCCGCCCCGTCCCCGCAATCCTCGTCGAAATCGAGGCCGTGAAAGGCTCATCGCCGCGTGAGGCCGGAGCCTGTCATGCTGGTCTCACAAGACGGGCTTTGGGAAACCATCGGCGGCGGGCAGTTCGAATATATGGCGATAGACCATGCCCGCACCATGTTGAGGAACAGTGCTGCCGAAGACCGCATGGACATTCCGCTTGGGCCCGAAATCGGCCAATGCTGCGGCGGGCGCACCCTCATCCGGTTCAGGCGTGTCACGGCTGATATCGCAGCAGCACTCGAGGCAAGGATCAAGGGCGAAACCGAACAGCAGCCCGCCGTCTTCATTTTCGGAGCGGGCCATGTCGGCAAGGCGCTGACCGATGCGCTGTCGCTTCTGCCTTTGAAAATTACCGTGGTGGAAACCCGTGAAGACGAGTTGCGCGATCTTCCAGCGGGTGTCGTATCGGTGTTGACCCCGATGCCGGAGGCGCTCGTCGCGAAAATCCCCGCAGATGGAGCTGCGATCATCGTCACCCACGATCACGCGCTCGATTTCCTCATCGCCAAAGAAGCCCTTACCCGCGACGATCTCGTCTATGTCGGCATGATCGGCTCGAGGACCAAACGCGCCACCTTCGCCCATTGGCTGGAGCGGGAAGGAGAGCCCCCTTCCCGCCTTGCAAAACTCACTTTGCCCATCGGCGGTAACAGCGTCAGGGACAAACGCCCGGCCATCATAGCGGCCCTTGTGGCAGCCGAGTTGCTGCAAACCTTTGCCGCTGCCGAAACCCGCCGCAACGAAAATCAACGCGGCCATCCTCAAGACCAAGATCACGCCTGAGCCCGTCGGGCAGGCTTTCATCCGCCAGATTGTCCGGCCGAAGGCTTGCAAGGGTAAACCGTTCCACTGTCCGCAGACCCGCGCGCAGGCGGGACCACGCGCGCAAAAGTGCTGTGCGCATGTTCGTCTCCATTCAAAAAGTGTTAGAAGCTCAGTTGATGAATGAGACGAAAAATGCTCTGTTTTCCGAATAAAAACCAATGAAACCTTTGAGCTTTCGCATAAAGAGAACTTATCCATGAAAATGTCCCGCCAGTTCCCCCTGAATGCGCTTCGCGTGTTTGAAGCCGCAGCCAGGCATCTGAGCTTCACCAAGGCCGGCGAGGAACTGGGCATGACCCAGACGGCGGTCAGCTATCAGGTGAAGCTGCTGGAAGAGAACATTGGCGAGCCGCTATTCATCAGAAAGGCGCGGCAGGTTGCGCTGACCGAGGCCGGGCAGAAACTGGCGCCGAAGGTGGCCGAAGCCTTCAACAGTTTACGCGAGGCCGTCGATAATGTCCGCGACACCTCCGACACGACCCTGACCATTCACTCCACCGCGACCTTCGCGTCGCGCTGGCTTTCGCGGCATCTGGGTGCTTTTCAGCTGGAGCATCCCTCGATTGCAGTCAGGCTCGACACCTCCGCCGCCTTGATCGATTTCGCGCAGTCCGACTGCGATGTCGCCATTCGCTGGAGCAGCGACGATGGCAAGGGACTGATCTACCATCAACTGTTGCGCGGCGTTTATACGCCGATGCTGCATCCCGCCCTGGCCGAAAGCATCGGCGGCTTGAAAGAGCCGGAGGATCTTCTGCGCCTGCGCATCATCGATCCCGGCGATATCTGGTGGAGCCAGTGGTTCCGGGAAGTCGGCATCGAAAATCCGGGCCTCGACCGTTATCCGCGCAGCCGCCTCAGCGTGCAGGCCTTCGAGGCCGCAGCGGCAATTGCCAGCCAGGGCGTGGCGATGCTCACTCCGGAACTTTATGCGGACGAGATCGCACTCGGCCGGCTTTATCAGCCATTCGAGCACCTCAGTAGCGAGGGAAAACACTACTGGCTCGTCTATCCTGAAAACCGCAGGAACATTCGCAAGATAAGGCTGTTTCGCGACTGGATATTGAAGCGGATCGAAGAAAACCGGCCGCAACCATCTCAATAGCCCATATCAGGCGCATAAAAGCAGCGCGGCGTATCCTCATCCGGGAACAGGCAGAGATGGTATTCGCCGTCTTCCGACCGTCTTGCCTCACGCTGCGACCAGCTGAAGACATGGCGCCGCGTCACCAGCCGATGATCGCCGGGCGCAAGCGAAACCTCGTAGCCATCAGGCGTGACACGAACGCTGCGCGTGGGGATCATCTGGCAATCACCCGTCTGGGCATCGCCATTGCAGCAGTAGCTTTCATATTTGAACCCCTTGTGGGATTCATGCGCAAGCGCCGTGGCGCTCAACGCCACGAGCAGGAAAAACACCATCAGAACAAGGCGCATCGGCATGGTCTCCGTTGAAAACAACGGCGGCTGCCGGAAGGTCATTGCGTCACTTTATTCAAAATCCAAGCATCAATGCATACCCGGACGCAACGGCACCGGAAACTGCAACACCTGCCCCTGATCTGCCCCCGCCCCCAGGGTTCGCAGCGCCCGCTTTCGGAATGAACCGCCAGCGAAAACATGTCATTGAAGCCCTGCGCCCCGGCCCGAAAATCGGAAAGAAGGATGCGCCACATAAATCTGTCGGAGTGCCCTTCGTAACGTCCTTTCGGACTCAAGGTCGCTCCAAGGCTCCGCAGCCTAATAGTTTAGCACACCGGCAGACTGCTCAAAACATAATAGCTGAGTCGCGTTAGCCAGCTAAGCACAAACTCTGCGGCGGGAAGCGTCCTTTCCAGCCCCGGGCGGGGCCGGCAGCGGGCCTTCCCGCAGCCGCACCAAAGTTGTGGACACGCGCCTACGGGATTGTGAACAATCATCGCGTGGCGTTTGCTTTTCCCTTTCCTAACGGTCAAATTTCTCGCAAGGTGCGCTGCACAAGGATCAGGGGAACCGCATGTACGAATATGCCATTGCGTGGGAATGGATGGCCTTTGCCGTCCGCTGGCTCCACGTCATCACCGCCATCGCCTGGATCGGCTCGTCCTTTTATTTCATCGCGCTCGATCTCGGGCTGGTCAAACGGCCGCATATGCCGCCGGGCGCCTATGGCGAGGAATGGCAGGTGCATGGCGGCGGTTTTTACCACATCCAGAAATATCTGGTCGCCCCCGCCCAGATGCCCGAGCACCTGACATGGTTCAAATGGGAAAGCTACGTCACCTGGCTTTCCGGCTTCGCCATGCTCTGCATCGTCTATTATGGCGGTGCCGATCTCTTCCTCATCGATCATTCGGTGCTGGCGCTCACCCAGTTTCAGGCCATCTGTCTGTCGCTCGCCTCGCTTGCCATCGGCTGGCTGTTTTACGATTTCCTCTGCAAATCGCCGCTCGGCAATAACACCTGGGGCCTGATGGTGGTGCTTTATGTCGCACTGGTGGCGATGGCATGGGGTTATACCCAGGTCTTCACCGGCCGCGCTGCCTTCCTGCATCTCGGCGCCTTTACCGCCACCATCATGTCGGCGAATGTGTTCTTCATCATCATTCCCAACCAGAAGATCGTGGTTGCCGACCTGATCGCCGGGCGCACGCCGGACCCGAAATATGGCCGCATCGCCAAGCAGCGCTCGTTGCACAACAACTACCTGACGCTGCCCGTCATCTTCTTCATGCTGTCGAACCATTATCCGCTGGCCTTTGCGACCGAGTTCAACTGGATCATCGCCGCCCTCGTCTTCCTGATGGGCGTCACCATCCGCCACTGGTTCAACACCACCCATGCCCGCAAGGGCAAACCGACCTGGACCTGGCTCCTGACCGCCCTCATCTTCATCGTCATCATGTGGCTTTCCACCGTGCCGAAGGTGCTGACCGGCGAGCAGGAAGAAAAGGCCGCGACCCTTTCTCCCATGCAGCAGCAATTCGTCAGCGACGCCCATTTCGCCAGCGCCCGCGATGTGGTGCAGGGCCGTTGCTCCATGTGCCATGCGGCTGAACCTGTTTGGGAAGGCGTGCCTTTCACGCCGAAATCCGTGAAGCTCGAAACCGACGCACAGATCGCCGCCCGCGCCCGCGAAATCTATTTGCAAGCCGGGCGCAGCCATGCGATGCCTCCCGGCAACATCACCGCCATCACCCCGCAAGAGCGCAAAGTGCTGACCGCATGGTATGAAAGCGCCGTTTCCGCGGGCAAAGACGCCAAGGAAAAAACCGAATGAGCATGGTTCTGCTGCGTGGCCGCCTGCTGAGCTTCCGCCGCGCGCCGCTCTCCATCGACGATACGCAAAGCTATCTCTATATCGAGGATGGCGGCCTGCTTCTCGAAGACGGCAGGATCGCCGCCATCGGCGATTATGCCGATATTCGCTCGAAAGCCCCCGAAGAGATCGAGGAAAAGGATCACCGCCCCCATCTCATCGTGCCGGGCCTGATCGACA
Organism: Agrobacterium sp.; assembly: GCA_034519725.1. Taxonomy (GTDB): domain Bacteria; phylum Pseudomonadota; class Alphaproteobacteria; order Rhizobiales; family Rhizobiaceae; genus Agrobacterium. Next base: position 21,484 of record JAXHOC010000089.1, on the reverse strand, counting down.
TGCACCTGCATTTCCCGCAGATGCAGGTCATCGGCTCCTATGCCGCCAATCTCCTGGAATGGCTGAACACCTATACGTTCCCGGAAGAATGCCGTTTCGTTGAAAGCGCCCATGCGCAGCGCATCGCCACCCATTTTTACGACGAGCTTCTGCGCCACGGCACCACCACCGCCGTCGCCTATTGCTCCGTCCACAAGACCTCCGCCGACGCCTTTTTTACTGAGGCCCTGAAGCGCGGCATGCTGATGGTGGGCGGCAAGGTGATGATGGACCGCAACGCCCCACAGGGTCTGCTGGACACGCCGGAAACTTCCTATGACGAGACCCGGCAAGTGATTGCCGACTGGCACGGCAAGGGCCGCAACCACGTCGCCATCACCCCCCGCTTCGCCATCACCTCCACGCCGAAACAGATGGAAGCAGCCCAGGCGCTGGCGCAGGAGTTTCCCGATCTCTTCATCCAGACGCATCTCTCCGAAAATCTGGACGAGATCAAATATACCTGCGAGCTCTACCCGGAAGCGATTGATTATACCGATATCTATGTCCGCTACGGCCTGATGGGCAACAAGACCCTGCTCGGCCACGCCATCCACCTGTCAGATCGCGAGGCGGACGTGCTGTCGGAAACCGGCGCGGTCGCCGTGCATTGCCCCACCTCCAACCTCTTCATCGGCTCCGGCCTGTTCCCGATGAAGAAGCTGCAACGCCGCGAAAAGCTGGTGCGCATCGCGGTTGCGACCGATATTGGCGGCGGATCGAGCTATTCCATGCTCCGCACCATGGATGAGGCGTACAAGATCCAGCAATTGCTGGGCGAGCGCCTCAACCCGCTGGAAAGCTGGTACCTGATGACGCGCGGCAATGCCGAAGCGCTGTCCATGGTCGACCGCATCGGCACGCTGGACGCCGGCACCGATGCCGACATCACCGTCCTCAACGCCTCTTCCACGCCCGCCATGGCGCTGAAGATGGAAGTGGTGAAAAACCTGACGGAAGAACTGTTCCTGATGCTGACCATGGGCGACGACCGCACCGTCGTCGAGACCTACGTGGCCGGCAAGGCGATGAAAAGCACGCTCGCATAGTTTGGTTCAGGCCGAAACATTTGATTGCGATCTGGTTTACACCAAGGCTTACCGATGGAGCGAGCGGGCGCGGCTTGTTTCTTCTCCCCGCCGGGGAGAAGGTCGCGGCAGCGGGTTGAGGGGGCGACGGTGGAAATAGACCGAGGCTTGCCCCTTGTATCTGCACATTGCTGATTTTGTGCGATGGAAGCGATTGCGCCTCTGGCCGGGTGGCCACCCCGGCCAGAGGCTTGACGAAGTCGCCTGTCCCCCTCCGGTTACAACCGTGGATGAGCCTGGGATCTTCGTCATCGTCACGTACGACCGAATAGTCGCTTGGTTCCAACCGCACGCACAAGGCAGGTTACCGTGAATAGAGTTATATGGAGTGGATGTTTCGAAGGACTGGCTGGATGCGTTCATCCGTCCGTCCGGGACGTTTGAGCGTTTCGGCAACGATGCGGCCGGCATCGGTGAGCTGGCTGCGCTGTGCCGGGCCGAGAATGTCGAGCTCGTCGTCATGGAGGCGTCGGGCGGCTACGAGCGGGCAGTCTTCCTGTTGTTGTGGGAGCTGGGGATCGCCTGCGCGCTGGCCAATCCGCGCCAGGTGCGCCACTTTGCCGACGCCATGGGCTTTCTGGAAAGACCGACCGCATCGATGCGGCGGTGATCGCCCATTTTGCCGAGACCAGGCGGGTTCTCGCCCTGCCGCCGCCGACAGCCGCGCAGCTGCGGCTGTCGGCGCTGGTGGCGCGGTTGTCCCAGGTTACGAGCGACCTGATCGTCCAGAAGCAGCGCCGAAGTGCGGCCAGAGACGGCGAGACCGTGGAAAGCCTCAACGAGGTGATTGCGCTGCTGGTGCGCCAGAGCCGCTCGCTCGAAGGCGAGATCGCCTCGATGATCGACGACGATCCGCTCTGGGGCTGCCTCAACCGGGCCTTTCGGTCGGTCAAGGGTGTCGCCGACCGCACCGTTGCCCGGCTGATGGCCGAGCTGCCCGAGATCGGCCTGGATCTCCAACAAGGCGATCGCCAAGCTGGCCGGCTCCGGCGCCGATCGCCAACGACAGCGGCAAACGCAGCGGTCCCCGGCGGTGCGCGGCGGACGCCGCGGACCGCGCGGCATCCTGTTCCTGGTCGCCGCCATCGCAGCCAGATATGATCCGCACATGGCCGCCTTCCAGCAAAGGTTGCAAAGCGCCGGCAAAGCCAAAATGGCCATCCGCATCGCGCGCGCCCGAAAACTCCTGGTTATTCTCACGCAAAAGCACGAGACGCGCGAAGAGATTTCGAATATGCAACTTGACAGCCCAGATAGTCGTCTCATCCGGCCTTTCGGGCCACCTTCTCCCCGGCGGGGAGAAGAAACCGTGCCGCTCTCACTCGCTCCATAGGATTGCATGACGCCGAGCGGCGGAAATACGAACGATTTCTGGGGAACTGTTCCTGATGCTGACCATGGGCGACGACCGCACTGTCGTCGAGACCTACGTGGCCGGCAGGGCGATGAAAAGCACGTTCGCATAGTTCGGTTCAGGCCGAAACATTGATTTCTGTGATCTGGCGCTTACACCAAGTTGCTTACCGATGGAGCGAGCGGGTGCGGCTGGTTTCTTCCCCGCCGGGGAGAGGAAATACCGCGGCAGCGGGCCGAGGGGGCAAGCTCTCCGAAATCCGGCAACGTTGCCATTTCCCTTGTATCTGCACATTGCTGATTTTGTGCGATGGAAGCGATTGCGCCTCTGGCCGGTGGCCAACTCCTGCCAGGAGGCTTGACGAAGTCGCCTGTCCCCTCCGGTTACAACTCGTGGATGAGCCTCCGGGATCTTTGCCATCGCTCACGTACGACCGAATAGGTCGCTTGGTTCCAACCGCACGCACAAGGCAGGTTACCGTGAATAGAGTTATGTGCGGAGTGGATGTTTCGAAGGACTGGCTGGATGCGTTCATCCGTCCGTCCGGGACGTTTGAGCGTTTCGGCAACGATGCGGCCGGCATCGGTGAGCCGGCTGGCGCTGTGCCGGGCCGAGAATGCCGAGCTCGTCGTCATGGAGGCGTCGGGCGGCTACGAGCGGGCAGTCTTCCTGTTGGTGGGGGAGCTGGGATCGCCTGCGCGCTGGCCAATCCGCGCCAGGTGCGCCACTTTGCCGACGCCATGGGCTTTCTGGAAAGACCGACCGCATCGATGCGGCGGTGATCGCCCATTTTGCCGAGACCAGGCGGGTTCTCGCCCGCCGCCGCCGACAGCCGCGCAGCTGGGGCTGTCGGCGCTGGTGGCGCGGTTGTCCCAGGTTACGAGCGACCTGATCGTCCAGAAGCAGCGCCGAAGTGGCCAGACGGCGAGACCGTGGAAAGCCTCAACGAGGTGATTGCGCTGCTGGTGCGCCAGAGCCGCTCGCTCGAAGGCGAGATCGCCTCGATGATCGACGACGATCCGCTCTGGGGCTGCCTCAACCGGGCCTTTCGGTCGGTCAAGGGTGTCGCCGACCGCACCGTTGCCCGGCTGATGGCCGAGCTGCCCGAGATCGGCCTGATCTCCAACAAGGCGATCGCCAAGCTGGCCGGCCTGGCGCCGATCGCCAACGACAGCGGCAAACGCAGCGGTCCCCGGCCGGTGCGCGGCGGACGCCGCGGACCGCGCGGCATCCTGTTCCTGGTCGCCGCCATCGCAGCCAGATATGATCCGCACATGGCCGCCTTCCAGCAAAGGTTGCAAAGCGCCGGCAAAGCCAAAATGGTCATCCGCATCGCGCTCGCCCGAAAACTCCTGGTTATTCTCAATGCAAAAGCACGAGACGCGCGAAGAGATTTCGAATATGCAACTTGACAGCCCAGATAGTCGCTCATCCGACCCTTCGGGCCACCTTCTCCCCGGCGGGGAGAAGAAACCGTGCCGCACCCGCTCGATTCCTCGGATTGCATGACGCCGAGCGGCGGCAATACCAACGATTTCTGGGGAACTGTTCCTGATGCTGACCATGGGCGACGACCGCACCGTCGTCGAGACCTACGTGGCCGGCAAGGCGATGAAAAGCACGCTCGCATAGTTCGGTTCAGGCCGAAACATTTGGTCCTGACCTCGTTTATATCAATGACAGATTGGAACGAGCGGGGGTAGCCTGCTTTCTTCTCCCCGGACGGGAAGAAGGCCGCGGCAGCGGGATGAGGGGTAAAAGTTCGGTTCCTCCCCGGCATTACCCCCTCATCGGGTCCTTCGGGCCACCTTCTTTCCGGACGGGGAGAAGAATAAGCCGCGCTCGCTCGCTCCATAGGATTGCATGACCGCCGATCGGCGGAAATGCCAATGATTTCTGGAGCGCGACTTGCCGGATTTAGACACAACCCACATCCTCATGATTGTCGCGACATTTATCATTGCGGGCATCGTCAAGGGCGTCACCGGCATGGGCCTGCCGACCGTCGCCATGGGCGTGCTCGGTCTTTTCATGCCGCCGGTCGTTGCCGCAGGCCTGCTCATCCTGCCCTCCTTCATCACCAATATCTGGCAATTGCTGGCGGGACCCGATGTCAAGGCGACCGTCTCACGGCTTTGGCCGATGATGATCGCCATTGCCGTCGGCACGCTGCTCGGTATCCGGCTGATGACATCTGGCACCGGCGTCTGGACCACCTCGACGCTCGGATTGTGCCTTGCGGCCTACGCCGCCTACAGTCTTTTTGCCAGGCCCTTTTCCCTTCCCGCAAGGCTGGAACCGAGGCTCTCCCCAGCCATCGGGCTGGCGACCGGCCTGCTGACCGGCGGCACCGGAATTTTCGTGGTTCCCGCCGTGCCTTATATCCAGTCGCTTGGCTTCAGCCGCGACGATCTCGTGCAGGCGCTCGGCCTCTCCTTCACCGTTTCAACAGTTGCACTTGCCGCCGGCCTCGCCTCTCAGGATGCCTTGCGCGTCGAGCACCTGTCGCTCTCGGCACTTGCCGTCCTGCCGGCGCTTCTCGGCATGTGGCTCGGCCAGACTATCCGCCGCATCGTCAGCCCGGCGACATTCCGGCGCTGGTTCCTGATCTGCCTGCTGCTGCTTGGCACTGAGCTGTTTTTGCGGGCTTTCTGGGGTTAAAACCCCGTCGATTTTGATGTCGTCACCGCCACAATCATGATACATGAAGCAATCATTCAAATGTGAAGGCTTTATCCATGGGCAAAATCCTCACCATCGCGGACCTGAAGCAGCAGGCGCGACGCCGTGTGCCAAAAATGTTTTTCGATTATGCCGATAGCGGCGCATGGACGGAAGGCACCTACCGCGCCAATGAAGAGGATTTTTCCAGGATAAAGCTGCGCCAGCGGGTGATGGTGGATATGACCGAGCGGTCGCTCGCCACCGAAATGGTCGGCCAGAAGGTTTCGATGCCGGTGGCGCTCTCTCCCACCGGTCTGACGGGTATGCAGCATGCCGATGGCGAAATGCTGGCCGCCAAGGCGGCGGAAGAATTCGGCGTGCCTTTCACCCTCTCCACCATGAGCATCTGCTCCATTGAAGACGTGGCTTCCGTTACCTCGAAACCCTTCTGGTTCCAGCTTTACGTGATGAAGGACCGGGATTTCGTCAACAATCTCATCGACCGGGCAAAAGCGGCGGGATGCTCGGCGCTGGTGCTGACGCTCGACCTGCAAGTTCTCGGCCAACGCCACAAGGATTTGCGCAACGGCCTGTCCGCCCCGCCGAAATTCACCCCGAAACATATCTGGCAGATGGCGACGCGGCCGAAATGGTGCCTCGACATGCTGCGCACCCAACGCCGCAGCTTCGGCAATATCGTCGGCCACGCCAAAAACGTCTCCGACCTGTCATCGCTCTCCTCCTGGACCGCCGAACAATTCGATCCGCGCCTGTCGTGGAAGGATGTCGAATGGATCAAGCAGCGCTGGGGCGGCAAGCTCATCCTCAAGGGCATCCTTGACGAGGAAGATGCGCGCGCCTCGCTCGATACCGGCGCAGACGCCATCATCGTCTCCAACCACGGCGGCCGCCAGCTGGATGGCGCCCATTCCTCCATCGCCATGCTGCCGAGGATCGTCGATGCCGTCGGCGACCAAATCGAGGTGCATATGGACGGCGGCATCCGCTCCGGCCAGGACGTGCTGAAAGCAGTCGCACTTGGCGCCAAAGGCACCTATATCGGCCGCCCCTTCCTCTACGGCCTCGGCGCAGATGGCAAACAGGGCGTGACAACAGCGCTCGAGATCATCCGCAAGGAAATGGATATCAGCATGGCGCTGTGCGGCAAAAGACTGATCACCGATGTGGATCGCAGCATTCTGGCGTGATGGGACAGAGGCTGAAAAGCCTCTCCCGTCATGCCGGACCTGATCCGGCATCCAGCCACGGCGCGTCTGCGCCGTGAAAAGAGCCTTTTGCGATCAATGACTTGATCGCGCTGGACCCCGGATCAGGTCCGGGGTGACGGTGTGCGGATTTTTGCTCTTGTGGGCAACCTCAGCCAGCCAGTATCAATGCCCCACCGTCTTCGAAAACACATTCACGATCACCACTCCCGTCACGATGAAACCGAGGCCAATGACGGCGGCAATATCCAGTGTCTGGCGGAATACGAAATAACCGATGCCGGAAATCAGCACGATGCCGAGCCCGCTCCAGATCGCATAGGCGACGCCAACAGGCAGCGCCCGCAGCGTGAACGACAGGAGATAGAAGGCCGCACCGTAAAACACCGCCATCAGGACAGTCGGCAACAGCCTGGTGAACTGCTGCGATTGCTGCAGGAAAGAGGTCGCGATGACTTCGCAGACGATGGCCGCGACAAGCGCTCCATAGGTCAAAACAGCCGCATTCATCTTTCCGCATCCTTTTTCGTTAGAGCGATCATCCGGGCCCTGAGAGCCGCCCTGTCGCCGTCGGCCTTGCCGTCTTCGGCCATCAGATCGGCAAACCAGATTCCATCCGTGGCAAGCCGCACCAGTTCCAGTACCACCCCCTCATCCGTGTCTTTATGACGGATGAGACGTCCCTCGAACCAGCCCGTCCAAAGGCGCCGAAGCGACGGTTCTCCGACCATCGACACAGAGATCGCAGCCCACTGCCTGCCCGATTCCCGGTCGCGATCGGCAAAAACGGCGTTCACATAGGCCCGCGCGGAAGCTCTGCAAGCTTCACAATCCTGTGAGATGAGCGCGTCGATTTCCGCATCCAGCCCGCCCAGAAGGTCCGCCATCACAGCTTCCAGCAAGGCCTGCTTGGAGGCGAAATGGTGGAACAGACCACCCTTGGTCACCCCCGCCGCATCCGCCACCGCCTGCACTGAAAGTGCGGCAACCCCCTGGTCAGCAGCAAGTTTCGCCGCACAGTCCAGGAGACTGCGGCGCACGATCTCGGGCTGCTTCTTGCGTTCATGAGCGTTTTTCATGTTTTCAAACATACCGGATGGTTGGTTTCTTTTCAAGGAAATTGTGAGGGCTGTCTGTGGGTTGAATTTCATAATTAATTAAGCATGAAAGCGATCTCTAAAGTTTTAGCGGTTTTGTTGCCGGAAAGTGTCAGTAAAACTTGAAACCTACAGCGGCGATTAAACAAAGGGGTGGACAATGTCGGGACAGATCAGACGGGGAATGGCGGGCGCATGGGTCTTCGCGCTCACCTTCTTTTGCGCGATCCTCTCATTGCAGGCATCGCCTGCGCAGGCCGGTTATGCCCATTTCATCATGGACGCCAATACCGGCAAGGTTCTGGCCGCGCAGAACGCCGATGTTCTGAACCACCCGGCATCGCTGACCAAGATGATGACGCTTTATCTGACCTTCGAGGCGCTGCACGCCGGCCGGCTTCGCTGGGACCAGAAGATCAAGATGTCCAGAAACGGCGCAGCCGTCATCCCCTCGAAGCTTTATGTGCGTGAGGGCAAGACCTTCACGGTGCGCGAAGCCGTCTACGGCATGATCGTGAAATCCGCCAATGACATGGCGGAAGGCATGGGCGACCATCTCGGCGGATCCGAGGTAAAATTCGCGCAGATGATGACGAGGAAGGCCCGCCAGCTGGGCATGACCAGGACGGTCTTCCGCAACGCCTCCGGCCTGCCCAGCAAATCGCAGGTGACGACCGCGCGCGACATGGCGAAGCTCGGCCTTGCGCTCCAGCGTGACTTTCCGAAAGAATACGGCCTGTTTGCCATGGAATCCTTCAGCTTCCGGGGCAAGCGCATCCGTGGCCATAACAATCTGATGTATCGTTATCAGGGCATGGACGGCATCAAGACCGGCTACACCAATGCCTCCGGTTTCAACCTCGTCAGCGCCGTCAACCACAATGGCCGCCGTGTCGTCGGCGTCGTTTTGGGTGGCAAGACCGCGCGCAGCCGCGATGCGCAGATGGCCGCGCTGCTGGACAAGACCCTGCCGCAGGCCTCGAGAAGCCGTAATACCGAACAGCTGGTGGCGAGCGCCAATGTCAGCCGCACCTTCGATGTGCCGCCCGCAGCCCTGCCTCCGGCAGCCGTGCCATTGCCGATGTTTGCCGAGCGCCGCGCCGATCCGATCGCCATGCAGATCGCCACGGCGAACAGCCAGATGGCCGATATGATCCAGGTCTCGGCCATTCCGAAACCCGCACCCGCTGCACAGCCAACCGGCCAGCGCAGCCGCTGGGAAGTGCAGATCGCCGCCGCCGACAGCCAAGCCGCCGCCCTCTCGCTGCTTGCCAATGCCCGCTCCAACATCGCCGGCAGCTATTCCGGCATCGCTCCCTACACCGAAGCGGTGCAAAGCGGATCGGCCACGCTCTACCGCGCCCGCTTCACCGGCTTTGAAGACCAGTCTTCGGCAGTTTCCGCCTGCAAGGAGCTGAAGGCGCAGTCTTACGCCTGTGTGGTGATGAACAGCGAGGGGTGAGTTCTACCGCTTGAGCCAACCGTTCTCCAGCGCATCGGCCAGATACGGAATGCCGTTGACCTTCGCCATCTCGGCCATGGCGAGATTATCGTAGCGTATCTGCCGGAAATAGACCTGCCAGCCGCGTGCGGTCTCTTCCAGCACGGCGTAGCTGGCAAGCGGATGACCGACCTCGACATGATGGTCGAACGGCGTGTCGTCTTTCCAGCCGGGGCAACCGACGCTGCCGGGATTGACGATCAGCCGGCCGTCGGAAAGCTGCACGGTGCGGGCGATATGTGTATGACCGCAGAGCATCAGCGGCTGGGTGATGCCAGCGGCCATGGCCTCGATTTCGGCAAGCGGCCGCAATTTCAGCACGCCTTCCGGCGACAGCGTCTCCAGCCAGTACTCCAGATCGCCACGCGGCGAGCCGTGGCAGCAATATGCCACATCCTTGAACACCATGCTGAACGGCAGGGTGTGCAGCCAGTCCAGATGCGCGGCAGTCAATTGCGCATGCGCCGGCTTTTCCCAGCGGCCCATCTCTTCCGGCGCCCGCTCGATCAATTCGCGGTCGTGATTGCCGAGAATGCTGGGTATCCAGTTGCCAACCAGCACATCGCCGGTGAACCCCGCCTCCAGCGGACCGCTGAAACAATCGCCGAGATTGACGATATCCTTGATGCCGAGCCTCGCAATATCCTCAAGCACGGCCTCCAGTGCGGCGCAGTTTCCGTGAATATCGGCGATGGCGGCAAAGATCATGGCGGTCAGCTTCCTCGATAGGTGGAGTAACTATAGGGCGAAAGCAGCAGCGGCACATGGTAATGGCCGCTCTCGTCGGCAATGCCGAAACGAATGGGGATGATGTCGAGAAAGGCGGGTTCCGCCAGAGTGACGCCCTTGCCGCGCAGATAATCGCCGGCATGGAAAACCAGCTCGTATTCCCCGGCCTTGAAACTGTCGCCGACAAGCAGCGGCCCGCCATCGACACGGCCGTCGCTATTGGTCGTCACCGTCTTCATCTTCTCGCGACTGTCACCAGAAAGCCGGTAAAGCTCGATCGTCAGCCCCTCGGCGGGCGTGCCATGGGCGGCATCGAGGACATGGGTGGTCAAACCGGTCATAGGCTGGGCTCCGCGATCATGTAGGGCGCATCGAAAAAATGCTCTTCCAGATTGTTGCCCGGCCCGTCGCGATCGGCAACGAGAAAATCTGAAATCGCCTGCAAGGGCATCAAGGGATAATGCCAGACATTGCGGCGGTAGTTCACGCCCTGATCGCCGCGCGCCAGAAACACCTGCGGCCGGCCGGGCCTGCCACCCTCATCTTCGGCGACGACGACGAGGAAGGGCCGCCCGGACAGTGGCGAGAAGCTCTGGCTGCCAAGCGGATGCCGCTCCATCATCTCGATTGTGTGGGGGAAAGCACGCGGCTGCCCGCGAAAAATATTGAGAATGACGCGCGCGCCCTCGCCCGCCGCCTCCGGTGCCGCAAGCGCATGATGCCGCTCGGTCTGGCCGCCATTGATGTGGCGCATGGAAGAGGGAGTAATTTCGATCACATCACCGAAGGATGCGAACGCCTCTTTGGTCAGAGGCTTGATCTCGAGAAAATCAGTCAAATGTCATTCACCTTGGGCATGCCAATTTCGAAGCATGGAGAGTTTGTCCAGAAGGTCCGGTATGGCCGTCTGAGTCGTATCCCACACCGTTTCCAGATTGATGTTCATGTAACCATGCGCGATCCGGTTTCGCATGCCGCGCATTTTAATCCACGGAATATCGGGAAAATCCGCGACGAAAGCCGGGAATTCTTCCATGACACGCGCTGTCGCCTCGCCGACAATCAAAAGATTCATCGCGACCGCGCGCTGCAAAACCAGATCGGCCAGAAACTCCTGCTTTGTTTTCAGCCGAATGAACTCAACAGTTTCGGAGGCGACCTGCCTGATTTCTTCCAGATAAACCTGCAGGCGCGCACCACTCATACCGGTTTTGCTTCCTGCAAAACCCTCACGCGCGCACGCTCGGGAAAGTCGCCGGGCGTCAACAGATGAATCTCTGTGCCGCGCATGATGTCCGTCAACTCCTCCAGCAACCCGCCAAGATCGAACAGGGTCGTCCCCGGCAGCGCATCCACCAGAATATCCAGATCGCTATCCGGCCGGTCCTCGCCGCGGGCGACGGAGCCGAACACACGCGGGTTTGCCGCGTTGAAGCGCTTCGTCGCTTCGCGGATCGCTTCCCTGTTCTTTTCCAGCACCTCGGAAGGTCTCATGGCCTCAATCTCCAGATAGAACGACTATAGCGGAACGATTGCCGCTCGCCAATTCAGCCCTCCGGCAGCATCGAGGAAAGACGCAGCCAGGCGATCTTTTCCACCTGCGCCGTCGCGGTCGCAAATTCCGTCGCCGCATCATTGCCGATACGCGTCTCGAAGGCGGAGAGAATATCGTGCCTGTTCAGCCCTTTGACCGCAATGATGAACGGAAAGCCGAATTTTTGCGTATAGGCGGAGTTAAGCTCGGTAAAGCGCGCATGCTCCTCCGGCGACAGCCGGTCGAGCCCGGCGCCCGCCTGTTCGTTGCGGCTATCGGCGGTCAATTCGCCGGCGATTGCCAGCTTGCCGGCCAGATCGGGATGCGCGCGCAAAACCCCAAGCCGTTCCGCTTCGGAGGCGGCACGAAACTGCGCGCATAATGCGCCATGAACCGCCTTCGCCGTCAACTCCAGACCGGCGTTTCCGAGATCATAGGCCCGTTCGGCGATGAATGGCGAATGTTCGAACACACCGCCGAAACGGCTGACGAATTCGTCGCGCGTCAGCATCAGAGCGTTCCCGGCTTGTGGTTTTCGTGCCAGTGGCGGGCGATCTCGATCCGCTGCGGGATCCACACCTTGTCATGACCAAGCACATATTCGATGAAACGGCGAAGGGCTGCGGCGCGGCCGGGTCGGCCGACGAGGCGGCAATGCAGGCCAACGCTCATCATCTTCGGCGCGCCTTCAAGCCCTTCCTGATAAAGAACGTCGAAAGCGTCTTTCAGATAGGCGAAGAACTGGTCGCCGGAATTGAAACCCTGCGGCGTCGCAAACCGCATATCGTTGGTGTCAAGCGTATAGGGAATGATCAGGAACGGCTGATCGTTCACGCCCTTCACCCAATAGGGCAGATCGTCGGCATAGGAATCGGACGAATAGAGAAACCCACCCTCTTCCATGACGAGGCGCAACGTATTGTCGGAAGGTTTGCCCTGATACATGCCGAACGGACGCTCGCCCGTCAGCTCCTGATGCAGGCGCACCGCTTCGACTATATGCTTGCGCTCCTCCTCCTGCGAAAAATCCTTGTATTCCAGCCAGCGGTAGCCGTGGCTGGCGATTTCCCAGCCAGCTTCCTTCATGGCGGCAACCGCTTCCGGGTTGCGCGCCATGGCGGCGGTCACGCCATAAACCGTGGTGGTGACGCCAAGCCCGGTGAACATGCGCCACAGCCGCCAAAAACCGGCGCGGGAGCCATATTCGTAGATCGATTCCATATTGAGGTTGCGCTGGTCGGGCCAGGGCTGCGCGCCGACGATTTCCGACAGCAGCGATTCCGACGCCTTGTCATTGTCGAGAATGCAGCTTTCGCCGCCCTCTTCGTAATTGATGACAAATTGCACGGCGATCCGCGCGCCGCCCGGCCATTGCGGATCGGGCATATTGCGGCCGTAGCCCACCAGATTGCGGGAGTAATTCTGCGAAATCATTCAGCCACCTAAAACATCCCTCCCGAAGCGAAACCCGGTTCTGGAAGGCATGAGCAAAACAAACATCCGAAGGTGTCTGCCCGCAACGGGGTGACACGACACGCTTCAGACATGCGATGCACAAACGGTAACATCCGCATTCGGAATGTCGAGAGCAATTTTGCCGACATTCCGATGCTTTTTTGTGTACGATTTCTGCCGTGCGCTGCTCAGGCGATCTTGCGGGCGGAAACGCGGCCCATGGGATGCAGCGAGTGCACCCGGAAAGGCGCGCCCGGTTCATCCTCGATGAAAAGCGCGAGGCTGGAAAACAGCAGCGGCCGCGTAAGCAGCGGTTCGAAAACCTTGCGAACGGCACGCTCGATCCTCTGGCTGCTGGAAGGTTCGACACCACCCGTCAGCGACATCTGAAAACGGAACTCGTCCATCACATGCGGGCTGCCCCAGCGATGCAGATTGGTCAGTTGCGACGCCGAAAGCCGGTCGGGATCCGCCCGCTCGATTTCCGCTTCGGAAAGCGGCGCACGGTATCGATCGAATTCCTGCACCACACGGGCCGCAAAAAAATGCAGCGCCTCGCAGGGACGATCGGGAACCAGACTGAAGACATTGTCATGTCTTGCAATTATAAGTTGCGGCAACAGGAAGGGGTCCTGGGTGCCGGAAAAATACATCAGGTCGCGCAACAGCCCGGCCTCGGAATGGCCTTCGGCAAGCCGGAACGGCGCCTTGATCGTGCCATGGAAACCGTAACGGCGCGGCAGGGCGGTATGGTAGGAAATCTCCTGCATGCCGAGATCGATCGTGCCCGGCGGCTCCACCGCCTGACCGGAATAGACATCGCACCCCAACCACGCGGCGGCGGCCTGCGTCAGGGGGTCATTGGGGGAAGGCGTGAAATGAATGGCGTATCGCATGCGCTGTCACCTCGACGCAAACGGTCCAAAACGGCACCGTTGCAGGCCAGCAGATAAGTGATTTGCGTGACAGATTAACGACGTGGCAGGCCTGATCAGAACTTTCTAATGTCCGTGAGGGCAATACTCACGTGTTCTTGAAGATGGAACCCGGAGGGAATGACAGGCGTGTGACCGAGCACGGCCTGTAACGCAGCCTCGGCAAGAAAATGGGCAAGGCCGAAGCTGACCTTGAAACCACCCGACAACGCCACGAGCTTCGGATAGTCGGCAAGTGCACCCACCATCGGGTCCCGGCCGACCGCCTTCGGCCGCAGCCCGGCCCAGCGTTCGAGCACCGGTGCACGGGCAAGCGACGGCACCACGACACAGGCATCCGCAAGCAATTTTTCCAGCTTTTCGTCGGTGCTGAACGGGTCGGAAAAACAATCTTCGCTGGTACTGCCGATGGCGACGGTGCCATCCTCATGCGGCACGATGTAGAGCCCGTTCAGAAACACCACCGGCATGGCCGGATCGGCCGCCGCATCGAGAAGTGCTGCCTGCCCCTTCACCGCCTGTCCAAGCGTAATGCCGGGTTCGAGGCCGATGGCATCGCGGAGCAGCGCGAAGGAAGCATGACCGTTGGCGACGATGACATGGCCGAAGGCGATATTGTCGCCCGACGACAGCGCCGCCCGCCCTTTGTCCGGATCGAGCCCGACGACGCCGCACTGTTCCACCACCCGCACATGCCGGGCATTGCGCAGGAAGGCCGACAGAAGGGCGATCAGCGCGCGCGGCGACACCCTTGCCGCCAGCGTGTCGAGCACGAAGCCCGCCTGCCCCGCCGCATCGTCCACCCATCCCGCGACAGAAGGACTGTCACTGACATGCCAGTGAAACCGTCGCCCGTCTGAAACCCAGTTTTCCCCGGCATCCCGTTCGTGCCGTTCGGCAATGCCGCGCAAATGTGGTTTCGGCAGGGGAATGATCCGGCCACAGCGGCGGTAACCGGCCGAAAGCCCCGTCTCGGCCTCCAGTTCGGCTATCTCTTTTTCCAGCGCGACGAGAGCGTCGAACTGGAATTGCTTCTTGTCCGACCAGCGATCCGGCATATGCGGCATCAGCGCGCCCAGCAGCCCGCCGCTTGCACCATCGCCAAGACGGCCCGCTTCCACCAGCAGGGCGTTTATGCCCAGCCGCTCGGCCTTGACGGCGGCCCACAGCCCCATAATGCCGCCGCCGACGATGAGCAGCGGCACGCTGTCAGGCAATCTTGGCGGTTGACCCTGTTCGAAAGCGGGATTATCGGCTTCAGCCATGACACATTCCAACGAAAATATCGCAAAGGCCGGCCACGATAGCTTGACCGCAGCCGGAGAAACCCAGACGGCGCTCGACTGGCGTGAGGGGGATATGCCCTATTCGCTGGCCTTTGACGATCATTTTTATTGCCAGACCGATGGCAGGCTGGAATGCGGCCATGTCTTTCTGTCCGGCAACGGCCTGCCGCAACGCTGGCTTGAGCGCGAAGGCGTGTTTCGCATCGGCGAACTCGGCTTCGGCACCGGCCTCAATCTCTGCGAGACCTGGCGCCAATGGAAAGAGGCGCGCAACGACCGCTCCACGCTGCACTTCATGTCGTTCGAACTCTACCCGATGAAGGCGGACGAAATCGACCGGGCGCTGTCCCGCTGGCCGGAAGTGGACATCGAGCGCAAGGCGCTGGTCGCCCGCTGGCCCACGGACCCGAAAGGCGAAATCGAGATCGAACTGGACGACCGGACACGTCTGACGGTGGTATGCGGCGAAGCGCTTGCCGGCATTGCCGGCAGACACGAGAGCTTCGACGCCTGGTTTCTGGATGGCTTCGCCCCTGCCCGCAATCCCGACATGTGGTCGCTGGAGATCATGCAGGCGCTGTTCGGCAGGACCGCACCGGAAGGCACATTCGCCACCTATGCCGCCGCCGGTTTCGTGCGCCGCAACCTCATCGCCGCCGGTTTTGATCTGGAGCGCCGCAAGGGTTTTGCCGGAAAGCGCGAAATGCTCTGCGGCACCAAGCCCTCCCGCTGAGACGGCTGCCACAGCAGCAGCAACCGGCCTTCACCGTCAGGCGGTCGGCACGTCGCGGCGCGATAGGCCGCCTCCCAGCCATTGGCCGATCTTGTCCTCGAGAATTTCCGGGCTGATCGGCTTCGACAGATAATCGTCCATGCCGGCTGCAAGGCAAAGCTCGCGGTCCGCATCCTGCGTATGCGCGGTAACGCCGATGATCGGAACATGCCGGCCATCGGCGGCCGCCTGTTCGGCAGCGCGGATGGCCATGGTCGCCTGATGCCCGTTCATGACTGGCATCGACACATCCATGAGGATGACGGTGGGATTGTGCTCCTCCCACGCCTGAACGGCCTTCTTGCCATTGCCGACGATCAGGAAGCGCAAACCCGCCTGCTGCAAAATCTGGGTGAAGACGATCTGGTTGACGTCGTTGTCCTCGGCCACCAGCACATCGACAAGGCAAGGCCGGCGCCGGTCTGGAACCGCCGGCGGAGGCGGCGCAACCCGCCGTTTCCTGTCCGTGAGGCCATTGGCCGGCCGGACCGGCGCATGGCCGCCGCTTGCCGCCGGCGCCTGCGGATGCTGCCGGGCGCGCTTCTGCCTGACATCCCGCACCACATCGAACAGGGTTGAGCGCAACAGGCGTGCCCGCGCCGGTTTCATCAGATGCGCCTGCACGCTGAGGTCGGTGAACAGGCTCTGGTCACCGACGACATCCATCGACGTCAGGAACACGATGGCGATATCGTCGAAACGGCTATCCGCCCTGATCTTCTCGACCACATCGAGCCCGTTCATGACGGGCATGTGGTAATCGAGAATGATGGCGTCGATGAGAAAGCCGAGCGACGCAGCCTCCTGCAACACGGCAATGCCGGATGGACCGTCCTCCACCGCATGGCCGTCGATACCCCATGACTTCAACTGCTCCGTCAATATGCGGCGATTGACGTCGTTATCGTCGATGACGAGCACGCGGATATCGTCGATCGCCATGGCAAGAAGCGGAACGTCGCGCCGTTTTTCCGTAACCTGGAACGGAATATTAACCTCGAAGGTCGATCCCTTGCCGACTTCGCTCACCACATTGATCGTGCCGTCGAAAAGACCGACAAGACCGACCGTGATCGCCAGCCCCAATCCCGTTCCCTCGTGCCGGCGCGTCGCGGAACCGTCGACCTGGCTGAACTTGTCGAACACGGTTTCGAGCTTGTCGGCCGGGATGCCGATGCCGCTGTCTTCGACGCGCAGCGACAGAATGGTCTCCGACGCCGCTGCCGACTGCGCCGAAAGCTCGATCAGCACATGCCCCATTTCCGTGAACTTAACGGCGTTTCCGACAAGATTGGTGACGACCTGACGGAACCGCCCGGCGTCACCCATGACCTTGCCGAACACCGACGGGTCTATCCGCACCACCAGCTCTATGTTCTTTTCCAGCGCCGCCGAGGACAGCAGCGAAACCACATCCTCCACCGCCTCCGCCGGATCGAAAGGCACGCTGCGCAGCTTCATCTGCCCGGCCTCGATCTTGGAGAAATCGAGAATGTCGTTGATGATCGTCATCAGTGCATTGCCGGATTTGACGATGATGTCGGTGAAGGTTTTCTGGCGCGTATCCAGATTGGACTTGGCCAGAAGTTCCGCCATGCCAAGCACGCCATTCATCGGCGTGCGGATTTCATGGCTCATATTGGCCAGAAATTCCGATTTGGCGCGATCCGCCGCTTCCGCGCGGGAAAGCAGCCGCTGCAATTCTTCCTCGCGCATTTTCATCTCGGTCACATCGGTGACGATGATGAGCCAGTAGTTACCGGAACTGTTGGTGGCTTCCAGATTGAGCCAGGTCTTGCCGGCGATGTGGATGAGCCAGGAGAACGGCTTGTTGGCGGCGATATTGTCTCTCCAGGCACTCAGCGTCCCGGCCGCTTCCTCCTCGGTGCCGAAATCTCCGCGCGCGGCGCAATGGGTAAAGAACCCCGACCAGTTGCAGCCCTTTCCCAGCAAGTGCGGCGGCACGTCGAACATCTGCGCCACAGCCTCGTTGGACATGATGATCGTGCCCTGCTCGACCAGCACCAGCCCCTGCGCCATGGCGCGTGTGGCGCCCTGCATATATTCGCCGACCCGCTCAAGCTCGGCCTTCGCTTCGCTGATCTCGGCGTCGCGCATGCGCACATCGGTCACATCGGCATAGGTGCTGAGGATTTTGCCGCCGTCGAGGCGGGTCTTCGAAATGACCGTGACCTTGCCGCTTTTGCTGCGCACCTCGCGCGGCGTGAAGACGTCTTCGTTAAGCAGCCGCTCCGCCCGCTGGGTATAAAGCTCCTCGAAGGGCAGGTCGCCATAGTCGTAAAGGCCGCTGTCGAAATTCATCTCCATGAATTCGCGATAGCTCTTGCCGACCAGCTGCGTCTCTTCGCCGATTTCGCTCCAGACCTTCTGGAAGAGCGGATTGACATATTCGATGACGAGATCGGCGTTGAGAAGCAGCACGCCGACAGGCAGGGCATGCAGAACCGCCTCCAGCTGGCGGTGCATCGCCTCGGCCTGCGCCTGCGCGGCGATCAGCGCCTTTTCGCGGTCTTGCAGCAGGCTGACATCGGTGACTGAACCGACCAGATAATATTCGTCGTCGGGCGTCGTGACCCGTCCGAGCCGGGTGATGACGGGAACAGAGCCGCCATCGGCAAGCGGAACGGTTCCTGCCTTTTCAAGCGCCTCGCCGGTTTGCAGGATATGCTCGTTTTCCCGCTGGAACTCTGGCCCATCCTCGGGAAACATCTCGCATTCGGTCTTGCCCAGATAGTCGGCGAGGTTGCCGCGCTGGAATTTCTCATAGGCCGCATTGGCAAAGGTCAGCCGCCTGTCCTGATCCCGCAGGAACACGCCCACGGGCAATTGCTCCAGTGCGGCGCGCAGCAGCCAGGTCTCGCGGATCTGGTTGCTGAGCAGGGTCTCATGCGACTTGAACTCGGTCACATCGACGCGAAATCCGACCAGCATGCCGTTTTCCAGCCGCTTGTTGACCATGCGCACCCAGCGGCCATCGGCAAACTGCTCCACCCTTTCGAGATAGGGCAGGGAAAAATCCTGCAATTGTTTCCGCAGCCATTCCTGATAGTGCGGATCGTCAGATTTCACGCTGCGGTAACCGCTCGAAAAATAGACCGCCTCCATCAGCGTCTCAAGCCGGGTGCCGGGCTTTAGCTGGAGGTTGAAATCGTTGTAGAATTCCGCAAAGCGCGCATTGCAGTAGATCAGCCGGTTTTCACGGTCGTAAATCACGATGCCGGCATCGATGAGATCGATGATGCCGCTGTCGAACAGCACGTCGGCACTGCCGCCGTCCGAAATACCTTCCACGACGGCAGCGGGCATTTCTTCGAACACTTCGAACAGGAAGAGACTGCCGTCATCGCCGGTGAAACGTTCGCAGCGCAGCGTGTAAGGCCCGGACGCCGCGCCACCATGGCAGGCGATCATCTCGTCGGTGGCAAAGACCAGCGAGCGGCGCTCCCGGTCCTCGCGCTCGGCATCGCGAATATCGCCGGAAAGGGCAAGGCTGGTTTGCCCCTCGAATGCGCCGGGCGGGCGGCCCATCACCCGGCCATAGGCTGCATTGACCATGAGGTAGCGCAGCTCGCTGTCCTTGATGCAAGCGGGCAGATCCAGGGCGGCAATGGCCCCGTAAGCTTTTTCCAGCAACCCGCAGCCTTGGGTCAAGCGATACTCCACACCGTGCAGTTCCATCCTTGTCGAATCAAATATTTCCAGACGTCGTCGCAAAAACGTTATGTGAGAAAACCTCTGTTTGCTATGCGCGGAATGGTCGCTTTACCCTTTTTTAACCATAATTATTCGCGACCCCCCCGCCACGCCGGTCATGGGCAGCCTTTCCTCTGCATGGCTGCCATGCGCCGCCGGACGGCAGCGTTACAAAACTATTGCTTGACTTTAACCCACAAAACGCCCACATGCCGGTCAAGCTTTCACCTTCCGCAGCCGCGTGAGCTGCAGCATATGACCGGGATGACTTGGTCCGCATGAAGGAAAAGCGCAACGAATACAGAAGACGGCGTTTTGCCGCACTGATGCGCAGAAAGTTATTCCAACCCACAAGTTCCCAATTCACGCGGGGTTCTTGACGCCGAAACCGCCGGACAGCAGCAACTGCTCCGGACGAATGGTTTTTGGCGCCCCGAAAGGCATTACTATTGACCAGTTTTAGCGAACTCGGCCTCTCTGAAAAGATTGTCGCCAGCGTTACCCAGCTTGGCTACACCACCCCGACCCCCATTCAGGCAAAAGCCATTCCGCTGCTGCTTGAAGGCCGTGACCTCATCGGCCTCGCACAGACCGGCACGGGCAAGACGGCAGCCTTCGGCCTGCCCATCATTGAAATGCTGATGAAGCAGGCAGATCGCCCGGCAAATCGCACCACCCGCACCCTCATCCTCGCACCGACCCGTGAGCTGGTGAACCAGATCGGCGAAAACCTGCGCTCCTTCGTGAAGAAGACGCCGATGCGCATCAACCAGGTTGTCGGCGGCGCATCGATCAACAAGCAGCAGCTTCAGCTCGAAAAAGGCACCGACATCCTCGTCGCCACGCCGGGCCGCCTGCTGGACCTCATCGCCCGTAACGCCATCTCGCTCTCCAAGGTCACCTATCTGGTGCTCGACGAAGCCGACCAGATGCTCGATCTCGGCTTTATCCACGACCTGCGCAAGATTTCGCGGATGGTTCCGGCCAAGCGCCAGACCCTGCTGTTTTCGGCAACCATGCCGAAGGCGATTTCCGAGCTTGCCAGCAACTTCCTGACCGACCCGATCAAGGTCGAGGTCACGCCTCCGGGCAAGGCTGCCGACAAGGTCGAACAATACGTGCACTTCGTTGCCGGCAAGAACGACAAGACCGACCTTCTGAAGAAGTCGCTCAACGACAATCCGGATGGCCGCTCCATCGTGTTCCTGCGCACCAAGCACGGCGCTGAAAAGCTTTACAAGCATCTCGAACATATCGGCTTCAAGGTCGCTTCCATCCACGGCAACAAGAGCCAGGGCCAGCGCGAGCGGGCACTGAAGGGCTTCAAGGACGGCGAGATCAACGTTCTGGTCGCGACCGACGTTGCTGCCCGCGGCATCGATATTCCGGCCGTGACGCACGTCTTCAACTATGACCTGCCGGAAGTGCCCGACGCTTACGTGCACCGCATCGGCCGTACCGCCCGTGCCGGCCGCGACGGCATTGCCATCGCGTTCTGCGCTCCGGACGAAACCCGTCTGCTGCACGACATCGAAAAGCTGATGAAGATCGATATCCCGGTTGCCTCCGGTGAACGTCCGGCCGGTCTTGCGAGCCCGACGCGCCCGAACAACAACAACCGTGGCCGCAACAACAATGGCGGCCAGCCGCGTGGACCCCGCGAAGGCGGACGCCACACCGGCGACCCGCGTCCGTCGCGTCAGCACGCCCCGCGTGATGCCGACAACGATCTGGAAGTCACATCCGACTTCAAGCGCGTGAAGACGGCGGAAGGTGACGCAGGTCGCCCGGCCGGCCCGCGCAAGCAGCGCCGCCCCGCCCGCAAGCCCGGCGGCAGCGGTGGCAACCGTCATGCTCCTGCTGGCGGTAACGGCCAGGAAAAGCGCGCTTCCGGCAACGGAAACGGCAATCGCGGCCGCAGCCGCTAAGTCGCTCTGTTTGGATTGAGGACGCTCGGCGTCGCGGCCTGTTTCTTCTCCCCGCCGGGGAGAAGGTGGCCCGAAGGGTCGGATGAGCGACTATCTGGGCTGTCAAGTTGCATATTCGGAAATCTCTTCGCGCGTCTCGTGCTTTTGCATTGAGAATAACCA
>JAXHOC010000053.1:0-14900 GCA_034519725.1 Agrobacterium sp. | reverse complement strand
AGCAAATACAAGGTTCATACTGACCGGTTAAACTGGGTCGGACCTTTCGGTGGATCGAACGATAAGGTAGCCCGCGCAGTGCATATCGGGAAGTGCATCTGATACGCCCAACCCGTTTCAAATAGCGCTCATGTTGACGTCGCCGTAGCGGCTGATATATGGATCTAGGCGATTAAGGGCTCAGTAGCCTTGGACCGGTTGGGGATAGTTGCCACCGCCGTTGCTCGTTCTTATAATGGTTGATGTAATTTGGGGAAACGGCGTCGGTGAGATTCAACCCGGATCTTCATCCCGCCCGAGATAGGCCGATCAGGTTACCCGGTTGAGGAGGTCGGGGTGAAGGCATGGTTCTGCCCGTATCCGTAACAGAAATCATCTTGTTCACCGTTCCATTGTAGTGAACTTTGCAAAGCGTTTAACGCAAGAGCGCCGTGATAACGTCTTGACTTCTTGCAGGAATGGTCCATTTAAATCAGCAGTTCCAGATGATTTGTTATTCGACGAAAAGGAATAGAATCCAGCTCACTGGCGTTCTATCTTGCCACCATAGCGTTTGATATGTCCGCAAAGACGACGAAAGATCAAGAAGGTGAACGGCCAAGAAACCAAATGTCTGGGTTTCCCAACTGATGCCAGAGTCCCGTGATCAACTGACGCGGGATATACCTGACATCCGATATGAAAGTGCCTGCCTATACTGAAACACAGGAAGAAGGAAGCCCGCAGTGGCGGTGGATTGACACGCTGCACATCTCAGTTGAAGCGACCCGCAAGGTTGTGTCCTACACGGATAATTTCCGCTTCAACCGCACCCAGCCCTGGACGCATTGAAGAAGACGGAAACGAACGATTTCAGCCGGCGCAACGATAGTCCGGCACGACGGCCCCTTAGCTCAGCTGGATAGAGCGTCGACCTTCTAAGTCGAATGTCGCAGGTTCGAATCCTGCAGGGGTCGCCACTCCCTATCTAACTATTTGCTTTTTCAGTAAAATACCGAACTTTCCCTCACCGAGATGCGGGAATGAAGGGTGTCGCGACGAGCGGTTTCCGTTGAAACAATCGAACGGCAGCGCCGCCGGGCAACAACAAGCCGTAAACGCGCACTACCCCTGCCCGAACAGCGTAAAATACCCCCAGGCGGCCGCGAAAAATGCGATGACGGCAGCGATTGTCAGGGCTTTTTTCGATTTGGGCCCGAGCGGCTGGCGCGGTTTTTTCGGGGGTGCGGGTTTGCGGAACTTCACCACGTTGTCGTTCATTATATCATCGTCCTGCATGTCGCTGCTGAAACCGGCCCGCATCGATGGCACCGGCCTTTCCGGATTTATCTCTAGCAGACCAGAGCTATCATAAATATTACCAAGTTTTCACTTCCCCCTTTGGGCAAGCTATGTCACTTCCCACAATCAGAGGAATACAGACAGCGACAGATGGACCGGAAAACAGGGTTTGGAAACAATCTCCTGTGGTATTTTGAATTTTGCGGGTGACGAAAATGAA
This sequence comes from Agrobacterium sp., assembly GCA_034519725.1. GTDB lineage: Bacteria > Pseudomonadota > Alphaproteobacteria > Rhizobiales > Rhizobiaceae > Agrobacterium. The sequence continues at coordinate 13,399 of JAXHOC010000053.1, read as the reverse complement.
TGATGCCAACACCAATGACCGCGACACGGAAAACACCAGGCCCGATCTGCGGGACATTCTGGGTGCCAGCAGGTCAGGCAGAAAGAAGAAGTCGCGTCGCTATCTCTATATCGCCGCCGCCGTGGTGCTGATCGGCGCGGGCCTTGGTTATTATTACCAGTCGCGTGCCGCAGGCGTTGCCTATACCTACACCACGGAACCGGCAAAACGCGGTGATCTCTCCGTCATCGTCACCTCCACCGGCTCCGTGCAGCCGACCGACCAGGTCGATATATCCAGCGAATTATCGGGCACCATTCGCAAGGTCAACGTGACCTATAACAGCCCGGTCAAATCCGGCGAGATCCTGGCCGAACTCGACACCAACAAGCTGGAAGCCGATGTGCAGAGCGCCCGCGCCAAGCTTGCTTCCGCCAAGGCCAATGTGCTGAAGGCGCGCGCCGATCTCGGCCTTGCAAAAACATCGCTGGAGCGTCTGCGGTCCCTCGTGCAGAACCGCGTCTCCAGCCAGCAGGATCTCGACGCCGCGCAGTTCAATTACGATGCCGCCGCCGCCACGCTGCAGGTCAACGAGGCGACCGTGCTTTCTGCGGAAGCGGATTTGCGGCTCGCCGAGGTCAATCTCGGCAAGGCAAAGATCGTCTCGCCCATCGATGGCGTCATTCTCACCCGCAGTGTCGATCCCGGCGCCACCGTCGCCTCGTCGCTCAACGCCCCCGTGCTGTTCACCATTGCCGGCGATCTGCGCCATATGGAATTGCAGGTGTCGGTGGATGAGGCTGATGTCGGCAAGGTCGAAACCGGGCAGAAGGCCACTTTCAACGTCGATGCCTATCCCGACCGCAGCTTCCCGGCCGAAATCGAAACCGTGCGTTTCGCCTCCGAGACGGTGTCGAACGTGGTGACCTACAAGGGCATATTGACGGTCGATAATGAGGAATTGCTGCTGCGCCCCGGCATGACGGCAACCGCCAACATCGTCGTCGAGGAGATCAAGGATACCCTGCTGGTGCCGAATTCGGCGCTCCGATATACGCCGCCGCGCGAATCCGCCTCCCGTGGCGGTGGCTTGATGAGCCTCTTCCGCCCTCCCCGCATGAACCGCTCGCAGAACCGCGACGCTGGTGCGGCCGCGACAGGCAAGAGAACGGTGTGGGTGCTGCGCAACAACACGCCCGTTGCGGTTTCCATCGAAACCGGCTCCACCGATGGCCAGCATACCGTGGTAAAGTCGGGCGAGTTGAAGGCCGACGATCTGGTGATAACCGACGCCACGGCCCGCAACGCCGGCTGACGGAGGAAAACCGCATGCAAGAGCCGCCGCTCATCGAATTCCGCGATGTCGTCAAGCAATATGGTCGTGGCGAAGCGACGATCCGCGCGCTTGACGGTGTCAGCCTGTCGATCCGCGAGAAGGAATTCGTCGCCATTATGGGGCCGTCCGGCTCCGGCAAATCCACCTCGATGAACATCATCGGCTGTCTGGATGTGCCGACCTCAGGCGAATATCTGTTTCAGGGCGTGCCAACCAGCGGTTTCGATAATGAGCAGCTGACGCTGCTGCGCCGCCACATGCTGGGTTTCGTGTTTCAGGGCTTCAACCTTTTGTCGCGCACCTCGGCGGTGGAAAATGTCGAGCTGCCGCTCGTCTACCGCGGCATGAAAGCCTCGGAACGGCGTGCACGCGCCATGGAGGCCCTGGCACAGGTGGGTTTGAAGGGCCGCGAGCACCACACGACGCAGGAGCTTTCCGGCGGCCAGCAGCAGCGTGTGGCCATTGCACGGGCCATCGTCACCCGCCCCGCCTTGCTTCTGGCAGACGAACCCACCGGCAACCTCGATACCAGGACCAGCGCCGAGATCATGGAGCTGATCACCTCGCTCAACCGCGACAAGGGCATTACCGTCGTCATGGTCACGCATGAAGAAGATATTGCCGCCCATGCCGGACGCCTGCTGCGTTTCGTCGATGGCCATCTCGCTTCAGACAGTGCCGTGGAAAACAGGGAGACCTTAGATGTTCTTTGAAACGTCGCGTCTCGCGCTGCGCGCCATCAGCCGCAACATGCTGCGCTCTTTCTTGACCGTACTCGGCGTCGTCATCGGCGTCGCCGCCGTCATCGCCATGGTCACCATCGGCAATGGCACGACGGAACAGGTGAAATCGGAATTGTCGCGGCTCGGCACCAACATGCTGTTCGTGCGCCCCGGCCAGTTCGGCCCCGGCCGCGCCAGCACGGAAGCCAAACGTTTCGATGATCGCGATGTCGAGGCGATCCGCAACCAGATCAGCGGCCTGCGCGCCGTTGCCCCGCAAAACCGCAGCTCGGCCGCGACAGTCATTTTCGGCGGCAAGAACCACCAGACGAGCGTCATCGGCACCACCAATGATTATCTTGTGGCGCAGGACTGGACGCTGGCGCTCGGCCGCGACTTCCAGCCGGCCGAAGATCGTGGCGGCCAGATCGGTTGCATCATCGGCGAAACGGTGCGGCAGGAACTGTTCGGTGCGGAAAACCCGGTCGGCCAGACGGTGCGGGTCAGCAACATCTCCTGCCCGGTCATCGGCGTTCTCGCCAGAAAAGGCCAGTCCGGCCTCGGTGACGATCAGGACGACACGATCATCATGCCGCTGAAAATCCACCAGCGGCGCATCGGCGGCACCACCACCATTTCCTCGATCATGGTGTCGGCGCAGGACGGCGTGTCAACCGCCAAGATCCAGAGCGACCTGCAAAACCTGCTGCGCGAACGCCGCCGCATCGGCATCGGCCGCGAGGATGATTTCACCGTCAATGACATGACGCAGATCGCCTCGGCCATGACCGGCACGACGACGCTGCTGACCGGGCTGCTGGGCGCGGTTGCCGCCGTCAGCCTGCTGGTCGGCGGCATCGGGATTATGAACATCATGCTGGTTTCGGTCACGGAGCGTACCCGCGAAATCGGCATTCGCCTTGCCATCGGCGCGCTGGAAAAACAGGTGCTGACGCAGTTTCTGGTGGAAGCCGTCATGCTCTCCGCCTTCGGCGGCACTGTCGGCATCCTCACCGGCCTTGGCCTCGCCTATGGCGTCGTCAGCTTCCTCAACGTGCCCTTCGTCACCAGCCCGTCAATCATCTTCCTGGCCTTCGCCTTCTCGGCCGCCATCGGCGTGATTTTCGGCTACTTCCCGGCCCGACGCGCGGCAAATTTGAGCCCGATCGAGGCGCTGCGGCACGAGTGAAAAGCTGCAATCGCTTGGCGCGACATAGCCGCCTGTTTCTTCTCCCCGCCGGGGAGAAGGTGGCCCGAAGGGTCGGATGAGGGGGTGCCCTCACCGAATATCTCTGCCCTTGCCCCCTCATCCCGCTGCCGCGGACTTCTCCCCGGCGGGGAGAAGAAATGCGTGGCGACCTCGCGCTTCACAGGCACGGTCTGTCATAACGCAATGAGGGTTTTACGAGACGTTTTAACTGCACGCCGAGAAGACGACGCGCGCACGCCTCAAATCAAACGCTGGCCTCAGCCTCGCGTTGCTTGGCAAGTGCTGCGAGATCCGCAGGCTTCAGCTCAACCGATTCCCCACAGCCACAGGCGGATGTCTGGTTCGGGTTGTTGAAGGTGAAGCCGGAGCGCATCTTGGTCACTTCGAAATCCATCTGGGTGCCGAGCAGATAGAGCACGGCGGAGGGCTGAACCCAGACCCTGGCGCCATTAAATTCGACCAGATCGTCCTTCGCATCCGCTTCGGTCACGAGGTCGATGGTGTATTCCATGCCCGCGCAGCCGCCCTTCTTGATGCCGATGCGCACGCCCTTGGCGTCCGGACCGGAATTGTCGACGATTGCTTTAACGCGCGAGGCGGCAGCCTCGGTCATGGTCATGATCGCAAAGCCCATGGGCTTAATTCTCCTTCGACAATCGAGTTCAAGGCTCGATGTTTATGGATTTCAATTTAATAGGCCTTGAAGGCGCCATCAAGGGATGCCGCCTGTCAAAATCACCTCAGTCTCAATACCAGCCGACGGCGACCTGCGCCTCTTCCGACATGCGCTCCGGCGTCCACGGCGGATCGAAGGTCATTTCCACCACGACGCCGGAAACGCCTTCGACGGCGCCGACGGCGTTTTCCACCCATCCCGGCATTTCGCCGGCAACCGGGCAACCGGGTGCTGTCAGCGTCATGACGATCTTCACCATCCGGTCGTCTTCGATGTCGATCTTGTAGATCAGACCGAGTTCGAAAATATCGGCCGGAATTTCCGGGTCGTAGACGGTCTTGAGTGCGGCGATCACGTCGTCGCTGAGACGCGCCAGTTCGTCGGGCGCGATGGAAGACGGCTTTGTCGCGTCTTCGGTAACTTCCGTTGTCTTTGCAGTGGCTTCCGCAGTCATGGTCTGATCCTCAATCCTGATGTCTTCGATGCCGATATCAGGCGAAAAATTTGCGTGCATAGTCCAGCGCCTCGACAAGACGATCTACTTCGGCGCGGGTATTGTAAAGGCCGAACGATGCCCGGCATGTGGAGGTGACGCCGAACCGTTTCAAGAGCGGCATGGCACAATGGGTGCCGGCACGCACGGCAACGCCGCGCCGGTCGATGACCATCGAGACGTCATGGGCATGGATGCCCTCAAGCTCGAAGGAGAAGATGCCGCCCTTGTCGGGCGCATTGCCGATGATGCGCAGAGAGTTGACTTCGCGCAATCGTGTCGCCGCATAAGCCGCAAGATCGGCCTCGTGGGCCGCAATCGCGGCGCGGCCGAGATTGTCCATGTAATCGAGCGCGTAACCAAGCCCGATTGCCTGCACGATCGGCGGCGTACCCGCTTCGAAACGATGCGGCGGCTCGTTATAGGTCACATTGTCTTCGGAGACGTCGAGGATCATCTCGCCGCCGCCCTGGAACGGCCGCATCTCGCGCAACCGGTCCATCTTGCCGTAAAGCACGCCGATGCCAGAGGGGCCGTAAAGCTTGTGGCCGGTCATCACATACCAGTCGCAATCGATATCACGCACATCGACAGGCATGTGAACGGCGCCCTGGCTGCCGTCGACCAGCACCGGAATGCCGCGCTCATGGGCGATGCGGCAGATTTCCTTGACCGGCACGATGGTGCCGAGCGCATTCGACATATGGGTGATGGCGACGAGTTTGGTGCGCTCCGTCAGGCTCTTTTCGAAAGCCTCGATGTGGAACGCGCCGTCATCGTCGACAGGCACCCAGACGAGCTTGGCGCCCTGCCGCTCGCGGATGAAATGCCACGGCACGATGTTGGAGTGGTGCTCCATGATCGAGAGCACGATCTCGTCGCCCTCGCCGATCTTCGGCATGCCGTAACCGTAGGCCACCGTATTGATCGCCTCGGTGGAGGATTTCGTGAAGATGATCTCGTCCACCGAACCGGCGTTCAGGAAGCGGCGCACCTTTTCGCGCGCCGCCTCATAGGCGTCGGTTGCGGCATTGGAGAGGAAATGCAGGCCACGATGCACATTCGCATATTCACTGGAATAAGCGTGCGACACGGCGTCGATCACCACCTGCGGTTTTTGAGCGGACGCGCCGTTGTCGAGATAGACAAGCGGCTTGCCATAGACCTCGCGCGACAGGATCGGGAAATCCTTGCGCACGGCTTCGACGTCATAAGGGGCCGCCACTGCGGCGCGTTCGCTCTCAGGCATGATGTTCCAGCCAGCCGGAGATGATGGCCTCCAGCGCCTCTACCAGATTTTCTTCTTCCAGTTCCTCGACGATCTCGGCAACGAAGGCGTTGACGCAGCATCGCCCGTGCCTTTCTGCGCGGCATGCCGCGCGCCATCAGGTAATAGAGATGGTTGTCATCGATATCGGCAACGGTCGCGCCATGGCCGCACTGAACGTCGTCGGCGAAGATTTCAAGCTCCGGCTTTGCCGAGAACTCGCCATCGTCGGACATCAGCAACGTATTGCACGCCATCTTGGCATCGGTCTTCTGGGCATCGGGTGCGACCCGGATCATGCCCTGAAAAATGCCCTTTGCCCGGTCGAACACCACGTTGCGGAACACTTCGGTCGACGTCGTGTTCGGCACGTTGTGGCCAAGAACCATCGTCACGTCGGTATGGGTTTCGCCGCCCAGCAGGTTGACGCCGCGAACGATGAGGTCACTGCCTCGCCGTCCAGCATCGATGCGCAGTTCCTGCCGCACCAGCTTGGCCCCGGCATTGATGACGAACAGCCGCACCTTGGCATCCGCACCGATTTTCATGCGCAGCTGGCCAAGATGAATATCTGCGGCACCTTGGCTTTGCAGGATGATCCAGGTCACTTCCGCACCGTCTTCGACAACGATGTCGGTGACGGAAGAAACAAGGGCGGCATCTGACGTCACCGAAAGGTGACGCTCGATAACAGTCGCCCTGGAACCCTTGCCGAAGCGGACCGGGAACCGGCTGTGAACCTGACCGGCGCCATGGATCGCCTGCAATTCGATCGGCTTTTCGATCTCGGCATCAGCAGGAATGTCGAGCGACAGACCGTCGCGCACGAAGCTGCCGTTGATGCGGCCGATCACGTCGTCCTTGCTGGCTTCCGCAAGACCTGCGGCGGCGGAGCCGTCAAGCAGGCTCTCGGTAAAGCTGGAGATGCTGATCTCATCGATCTTGCCGATACTGGCCGTGCCGTGCAGGACATAGGCGACGGGCGAGCCGGCGACAAGCGACGCCGTGCTGGCGATAACACGGCGGCAGGCAGGTCATCCGGAATGGCGCGCAGCAGGTCGCTTATGCAGATCGGTGTAGCGCGCGCCTCGATGCGACGGGTCGGCAAGACCGCCGGCCTTTCAGATCGTCGCAACAGCACCGTCGCGGGCGGCGACCAGCACCATTGCCCGGCAATTCGCTGAACTTGGCGGTATAGGCGTCGATCAGCGCGGTTTCGGCCGGTGTCAGCCGGTTGGTCGTTTGAATGTTCATGGACATCACCTCCTGGCCCGACTTAGGCCGCTTCACCGATGATGTCGGCGTAACCATTGTTTTCCAGCTCCAGCGCCAGAGCCTTGTCACCCGAACGGATGATCTTGCCCTTGTAGAGAACGTGGACGCTGTCAGGCACGATGTAATCGAGCAGGCGCTGGTAGTGGGTGATGACAACGGTGGCGCGATCCGGCGACTTCAGCGCGTTGACGCCATCAGCCACGATCTTCAGCGCATCGATGTCGAGGCCGCTATCGGTTTCGTCGAGAACGCAGAGCTTCGGCTCCAGCAGCGCCATCTGCAGGATTTCGGCGCGCTTCTTTTCGCCGCCGGAGAAACCGACATTCAGCGGACGCTTCAGCATGTCCATGTCGATCTTCAGGTCGCCGGCAGCCTCCTTGACGCGGCGGATGAAGTCCGGCGTCGTCAGCTCAGCCTCGCCACGCGCCTTGCGCTGCTCGTTCATCGCAACCTTCAGGAACTGCATGGTGGCGACGCCGGGAATTTCGACCGGATACTGGAAGGCGAGGAAAATACCCTTGGCAGCGCGCTCGGCGGCATCCAGCTCGAGAATGCTTTCGCCGTTATAAAGGATGTCACCAGAGGTGACTTCATAATCTTCACGCCCCGACAGGATGTAGGACAGCGTCGACTTGCCCGAACCGTTCGGCCCCATGATGGCGGCAACTTCACCAGCGGCAACCTTCAGGTTAAGGCCCTTGATGATCTCGGTTTCGGTATCGGCGATCTTTGCGTGCAGGTCGATGATTTCAAGCATGTTCAATTCTCTCGATCTTGTTTTCTCTCTCTGGAAGAGAAACGTTCAAATGTCTCAGGTCTCAGCGCGTCGGTCAGCCAAAATATTACCGCCAGACCGATACCGCTGCCTATCAGAAGAGGCCCGGCGAAAGTCCAACCCGCCAGCAGCCCGCCAACTCCCACAAAGATGCCGCACATCGCTACGAACATGCAAAGCAGTATCGAAGAGCGCAAGACCGCCAAGCCGGGCTGTCCCCATCAGCCGACCGAGCCTTCCAGCGAAATGCCGATCAGCTTCTGCGCTTCGACGGCAAATTCCATCGGCAGTTCCTGGATGACATCCTTCACGAAGCCGTTGACGATCAGCGCGATGGCCGACTCCTCGGGGATGCCGCGCTGCAGGCAGTAGAACAGCTGGTCTTCGGAAATCTTCGACGTCGTCGCCTCGTGCTCGAACTGGGCGGACGCGTTCTTCGCCTCGATGTAGGGCACGGTGTGTGCGCCGCACTTGTCGCCGATCAGCAGGCTGTCGCACTGCGTGAAGTTGCGCGCGTTGGTCGCCTTGCGGTGGGCCGAGACCTGGCCGCGATAGGTGTTGTTCCGAGAAACCGGCGGAAATGCCCTTGGAGATGATGCGGCTCGAGGTGTTCTTGCCGAGATGGATCATCTTGGTGCCGCTATCGATCTGCTGATGGCCGTTGGACACGGCGATCGAATAAAACTCGCCACGGCTGTCGTCGCCGCGCAGGATGCAGGACGGATATTTCCAGGTGATGGCAGAGCCGGTTTCCACCTGCGTCCACGAAATCTTCGAACGGTTGCCGCGGCAATCGCCGCGCTTGGTCACGAAGTTGTAGATGCCACCCTTGCCGTCCTTGTCGCCCGGATACCAGTTCTGGACGGTGGAATATTTGATTTCGGCATCGTCAAGCGCCACCAGTTCGACAACGGCGGCGTGAAGCTGGTTCTCGTCGCGCTGCGGCGCGGTGCAGCCTTCGAGATAGGACACGTAGGCGCCTTCTTCGGCGATGATCAGCGTGCGCTCGAACTGGCCGGTGTTCTTCTCGTTGATGCGGAAATAGGTCGACAGCTCCATCGGGCAGCGAACGCCCTTCGGCACGAACACGAAGGAACCGTCGGTGAAGACAGCCGAGTTCAGCGTCGCGTAGAAATTGTCCGTCTGCGGCACGACCGAGCCGAGATATTTCTTCACCAGCTCAGGATATTCGCGCACGGCTTCGGAGATCGACATGAAGATCACGCCGGCCTTTGCCAGTTCCGCCTTGAACGTGGTGACGACAGAGACGCTGTCGAACACGGCATCCACGGCCACACGGCGGTTTTCCACGCCGGCCAGGATTTCCTGTTCCTTCAGCGGAATGCCGAGCTTCTCGTAAACCTTCAGCAGCTCCGGATCGACCTCGTCCAGCGACTTCGGGCCGGGCGTGCTCTTCGGTGCGGCATAATAGTAGAGATCGTTGAAGTCGATCTTGGGGTAGCTGACGCGCGCCCATGTCGGCTCTTCCATCGTCAGCCAGCGCTTGTAGGCCTCAAGACGCCATTCCAGCATCCATTCCGGCTCGTCCTTCTTGGCCGAGATGAAGCGGATCACCTCTTCCGACAGGCCCTTCGGGGCCTTGTCGATTTCGATGTCGGTCTCGAAGCCGTATTTGTACTGGTCCACATCGATCTGGCGAACCTGATCGATCGTTTCCTGAACCGCTGCCATGTCGTTCTCCAATCTCGCCGGAGCCAAGGTCCGGTGGCTTGTCAACGTATCAAGGCGGATAGCCGCCTTATTGATCTTCGGGCAAATCGTTCCGAGCCGTCAGCCGGGGCGGAGCTTATACCATATTGCGCGATAGCGCTTCTCGCAAGCGAAAATTGCTATTTCCGCAGATTCGCTTCAGCGCCGCGTCGTCGTGCGATCTGGCCAACCAGCGCCGAGCAATGCCTGCAACTATCGTCGATGTCGCTTCGTCCGTCGACGTCCGATCGATACGCGCAACCGCGCCCATGCGCAGGTCAACGCCCATTGCCGTCAGCACATGGCTTTCCCCCACCTTGCCGGACGAGCAGGCCGAACCGGCAGACAGTGCAACACCCTCGATATCGAAGGCAATCTGACCCGTCTCCGCCTTTAAACCGGGCAAGGTGAAAAACGTGGTGTTGGCCGACGCGGCGCAACGCCGTCGCCGTGGATAATCACGTCCGGCGCGATCGCCGCGCATGCCGTCTTCCAAGCTGTGCGCGCAGTGCCGCCAACGCCGAGCAACGCGGCTTCCACGTTCGGCGCAGCGCTGCTCGGCGCGCCGCGCCGAAACCGGCGATCGGCCGGCGTATTCTCGGTGCCGGACCGATGTCCCTTTTCCTGGCCGCCGCCATGGATCAGCGGCTTCGGCATCATCACCTCGCCGCGCGACACCAGCGCCCCCGCGCCCTTCGGGCCGCCGAGCTTGTGCGAAGAGAGGATCAGGAAATCCGCGTCGAGCGCTTCGATGTCGAGCGGCATGCGGCCGGCCGCCTGCGACCGCATCGACCACCAGCAATGCCCCCGTGCCGGCACGATCAGCCGCGCCGACTTCCGCCACCGGCTGGATGACGCCGGTCTCGTTGTTGGCCAGCATGCACGGCAACCATCGGCAGACCGCTGTCTCGTCATGCGACGCTCAACGCGCTCGAGTGCGGCAAGATCGATCGACGACCGGCCGATGTCACGCGGAATGGCCGTCACATGCTCAGCCGGCAAACCGACCGCCTTCGCAGAACAGCGGGGATGCTCGATCGCCGAGACGATAAAGATGGCCGATGACGAGCGGCGCGCGGCCCCATGCTGAAGTCCGGTGTCAAGCACCAGATTGGCCGCTTCCGTCGCACCGCTGGTGAAGGTCACATGCGGCGCGGCTTGCACCAGCAGGGCTGGCCACCTCGCGGCGCGCGGCCTCGACCAGCATGCGCACGCGCCGCGCGCCCTTCGCGATGCACGGAGGACGGATTGCCGGCGATCTCGAGCGCGCGCACGAGAACATCCCGCACGGCAGGCAAAAGCGGCGCCGTGGCGTTAAAGTCCATATATGTGCGCTCGTCTAGACCGTCATTGCGTTTCGAACGTGCTCTCGCTCAAGCTTCCATGCGCAACGTCGCATTTTTCTTGAAATTGCCAGTCCGCGCTTGCCTTATGACACCAGCTCCGAGCGCTTAGCCAGCACGCCGAACAGTTTCGAATCATTCTAAACTAGCGTTCTAGAAAAGCTGACAGCTGTTCGTCAAGACTGTCTCAGTTCGACAGAGATCCGGTTCGGAGACCGAGAATTACCGGAGTAACAATGCCCGAAGTCATTTTCAACGGACCGGCCGGACGCCTCGAAGGCCGCTACCAGCCCTCCAAGGAGAAGAACGCGCCGATCGCCATCATCCTGCATCCGCACCCGCAGTTCGGCGGCACGATGAACAACCAGATCGTCTACCAGCTGTTCTACATGTTCCAGAAGCGCGGCTTCACGACGCTGCGCTTCAACTTCCGCTCCATCGGCCGCAGCCAGGGCGAGTTCGACCATGGCGCCGGCGAGCTTTCCGACGCCGCTTCCGCTCTGGACTGGGTACAGAGCCTGCATCCGGATTCGAAAAGCTGCTGGGTCGCCGGTTATTCCTTCGGCGCCTGGATCGGCATGCAGCTTCTGATGCGCCGCCCGGAAATCGAAGGTTTCATGTCGATTGCGCCGCAGCCCAATACCTACGACTTCTCCTTCCTCGCCCCCTGCCCGTCCTCCGGCCTCATCATCAACGGCGATGCCGACAAGGTCGCGCCTGAGAAGGACGTGAACGGTCTGGTCGAAAAGCTGAAGACCCAGAAGGGCATCCTCATCACCCACCGCACCCTCCCCGGCGCCAACCACTTCTTCAACGGCAAGGTGGATGAGCTGATGGGCGAATGCGAAGACTACCTCGACCGCCGCCTGAACGGCGAACTGGTGCCGGAACCGGCAGCGAAGCGGATTCGGTGATCATTTGGTGTGTTCAGGTCGGGTATTGATCTGTTTGCAATGAGCGACGGTGGGTGGGGCTCACCATCGCCCACTACCCCCGCACCAAAACCCCACCCGTCACCGGCTCCTGCACACCCGTCGTACCGGGATAAGTCAGCGGCAAGCCTTTCAGCGAGCGCACGGCGAGATAGGCCCAGGCCTCCGCCTCCATCGCGCCGCCATCGAAACCGGCCTCTTCCGCCGCAATCACCCGCGCGCCCTGCTTTGCGGCAAGGCTTGCAAACTCTTCCATGATGACAGGATTGAGCCGCCCGCCGCCGCAGATCACATAGGTTTTCGCCGCTTCCGGCAGGTAGCTCGCCGATTTGAGGATCGCCGCTCCCGTCAGATGTGAAAGCGTGCGCGCGCCGTCTGCGAGAGAAACCTCGCCCTTTTGCGGCGGCACGAAATCGCTGCGGTCGAGCGAGCGGCGGATATTGGCCGAAAAGAACGGGCTTTCCATGTAGCGTGTGACGAGCGAGGCAACGACGTTGCCACCCGCCGCCGTCCGGCCGCCCTTGTCGAAGGCTTGGCCGGTATGCGCCTCGATCCACTGGTCGATCAGCATATTGCCGGGACCGCTGTCGAAAGCCGCAAGCCGGCCGCCCTCGCCGATATAGGTGAGATTGGAGATACCGCCGATATTGACGAAGACGGCGGGTGTCTCAAAGCCATCAGGCAGATTGGCGGAAAGCGCCATATGATAGGCGGGAATGAGCGGCGCGCCCTGGCCGCCATGCACCATGTCGTTGGCGCGCATGTCGTAAACCACATTGATGCCGGTTTCCTCGGCCAAAAGCGCGCCGTCGCCGATCTGCACGGTCAGCGCCTCATCCGGCCGGTGCAGCACCGTCTGGCCATGAAAACCGATGACGTCGATATCGCGCGCGTGAAGCCGGTGACGGTGCAGGAAGGATTTGACCGCCGCCGCATGGGCAAGCGTCAGCTTGCGCTCCGCCTCGCCCAGGTCGCCCGGCCGTTCACGCCGTTCGCGAATGGTCCTGGCCGTCGTCAGCGCTTTCTGCCAGATGGCCCGCAGGCCGGGATCATAGGGGAAATAACCGCTCGGCCCGTGCCGGACCACGCTTTCGCCATCCGTGCGCAACAGGGCGATATCGATGCCGTCCATCGATGTACCGCTCATCAGCCCGATTGCCGTTTTGACCTCGCCCACGCGCCGCTCCCTTTCAATATCGAATCATCATGTCGTGAATCCTCATATTCATGGCCGAAACGGGTGCACATTTCAAAAAACAGTGATAAAGCCCCGGCGTTCATTGGCTATCAATGACAGCAGAGATCAAACCAGAAAGAAAAAGGTTATGTCCAGGTTCAAGTCCGATTTCCTCCGCACGCTCGACGAGCGCGGCTTCATTCACCAGATCTCCGACGAGTCGGGTCTCGACGAACTGTTCGCCAAGGAAACCGTGACCGCCTATATCGGCTATGACCCGACGGCCTCCAGTTTGCATGTCGGCCACCTCACCCAGATCATGATGCTGCACTGGATGCAGAAGACCGGCCATCAGCCGATTTCCCTGATGGGCGGCGGCACCGGCATGGTTGGCGATCCCTCCTTCAAGGAAGAGGCCCGCAAGCTGATGACGGTCGACATGATCGAGGCCAACATCACCTCGCTCAAGCACGTCTTTGCAATTCCTTGAAAATGCAGCCAGCA
>JAXHOC010000015.1:0-11368 GCA_034519725.1 Agrobacterium sp. | reverse complement strand
AGTTTATGCCGCGGCCTTCCAGGCCCAGACGAGCGGCATTCTCGGCCTGTTCAACATGTTCTCCGGCGGCGCCGTCGAGCGCATGGCGATCTTCGCGCTCGGCATCATGCCCTACATCTCGGCCTCCATCATCATGCAGCTCATGACGTCGGTCGTCCCGACGCTCGAGGCGCTGAAGAAGGAGGGCGAGCAGGGGCCGCAAGATCATCAACCAGTACACCCGCTACCTCACGGTGGTGCTGGCGCATCATTCCAGGCCTATCCGGCCTCGGCGTCGGCCTTCGAGGCGGCGCAGCGCACGTCGTCACCGATCCAGGGCTGGTTCTTCCTGCATCTCCACCGTCATCACGCTGCTCGGCGGCACCATGTTCCTGATGTGGCTCGGCGAGCAGATCACCGAGCGCGGCATCGGCAACGGCATTTCGCTGATCATCTTTGCCGGCATTGTCGCCGGTCTGCCGAGCGCGCTTGCCGGCACGCTGGAACTCGGCCGCACCGGTGCGCTGTCCACCCGGCTGATCCTCATGGTCATCATCGTGGCGATCGCGCGTCATCGCGCTTCATCGTCTTCATGGAGCGCGCCCAGCGGCGCCTGCTGATCCAGTATCCCAAGCGCCAGGTCGGCAACCGCATGTTCCAGGGCGACACCTCGCATCTGCCGCTGAAGCTCAACACCGCCGGCGTCATTCCGCCGATCTTCGCCTCCTCGCTGCTGCTGCTGCCGACCACGGCTGCCAGCTTCTGCCGGAAACGCCAGTCTGCCGGGTTGGGCGACCGTCGATCGATCGCGACTCGCTGCAACACGGACAGCCGCTGTTCATGGCGCTCTACGGCCTGCTCATCGTCTTCTTCTGCTTCTTCTACACCGCGATCGTCTTCAATCCGAAGGACACGGCCGACAACCTCAAGAAGCACGGCGGCTTCATTCCGGGCATTCGTCCGGGCGAGCGCACCGCGGAGTACATCGATTACGTGCTGACCCGCATCACGGTGGTCGGCGCTGTTTATCTTGTCTTCGTGTGTATCCTTCCTGAGACACTTATCGCACTGCGACCGGATTCCGATTATCCCTTGGTGGTACTTCGCTTTTGATCGTCGTCAGTGTAACTCTGGATACGGTTGCGCAGATTCAGGGTCACCTGATCGCGCAGCAATATGAAGGACTGATCAAAAAGTCGAAATTGCGTGGAGGAAAGAGGGGACGATGAGACTGATATTTCTGGGACCGCCGGGGGCGGGCAAGGGCACTCAGGCCAAGCGCCTGACCGACAAGTACGGTATCCCGCAGCTTTCCACCGGTGACATGCTTCGCGCCGCTGTCAGCGCCGGTACCGATATCGGCAAGCGCGCCAAGGCGGTCATGGATGCCGGCGGGCTGGTTTCCGACGATATCGTCAATCAGATCGTTTCCGAACGCATCGAAGCGCCGGACTGTGCGAAGGGCTTCATTCTCGATGGCTATCCGCGCACTGTGCCGCAGGCGAAGGTGCTGTCCGAGAACATGCACAAGAAGAACACCGCGCTCGATGCCGTCATCGAACTGAAGGTGGACGAGGAGGCGCTGATTCGCCGAATCGAAAACCGCGTGGCAGAGACAATCGCGGCCGGTGGCACGGTTCGTTCCGACGACAATCCGGAAGCTTTCCGCAAGCGGTTGACGGAATATCGCGAGAAGACTGCGCCGCTGTCGCAATATTACAGCGAGCAGGGCGAACTTGTGACACTGGATGGCATGGCTGATGTCGATGCCGTCACGGCGGCCATTGAGCGGGTTCTGGAGAAGGCCTCGGTCTGATGGCTGGAGCGGGATGGTGAAAGCCGCAGGCGGTTTTCCCTGAAGATCCTCGGCTCCTGATATGGCGTATCCTTTGGATCGCAAAAGAATCTTGGCGGAGCCGGTTGCTTTTTGGCGCTGATTCCGTTAAACACCGCGCCAACTCGCGACATCCCAAGCGACTGGCGCGGATTTCCCTTAAGGGAGGGAAATCCGGGTTCGGTCGTTTTGACTTGTCACGGACATCAATTTTGAACTGGCGGCCGTGTTGGTCGCTCGAATGGAATCACCACTTGCCGGATGGCAACTGGAACCAAGGAGAAAAGACGTGGCACGTATCGCTGGCGTCAACATCCCGACTGCAAAGCGCGTTGTTATTGCGCTGACGTATATTCACGGGATTGGTCCGAAATTCGCGCAGGAAATCATGGAAAAGGTCGGTCTTCCGGCTGACAAGCGCGTTCATCAGCTTACGGATGCTGAAGTTCTTCAGATCCGCGAAGCCATCGACCGCGACTATCAGGTCGAAGGCGACCTGCGTCGCGACACTTCGATGAACATCAAGCGTCTGATGGACCTCGGTTGCTACCGCGGCCTGCGTCACCGTCGTGGCCTTCCGGTCCGCGGTCAGCGCACGCACACCAACGCCCGCACCCGCAAGGGTCCGGCGAAGGCTATCGCTGGTAAGAAGAAGTAATTTTCCGGTTCTCCGGAAAGGAGAGGCTGGTGCGGTCTGCGCCAGCCTTTCTGAGTTTGGCGTGACGCTCGGCAACGGGTCGATCGCCGGTGTAGCCGCTGGTGTTACGGCGGTGAAGAGATCAATGAAAGGTATAACATGGCCAAGGAAGCCGCACGCGTTCGCCGTCGCGAACGTAAAAATATCACGTCGGGCGTCGCGCACGTCAACTCGACCTTCAACAACACGATGATCACCATCACCGACGCACAGGGCAATGCTATTGCCTGGTCGTCCGCTGGTGCCAAGGGCTTCAAGGGTTCGCGCAAGTCGACCCCGTTTGCTGCCCAGATCGCTGCTGAAGATTGCGCGAAGAAGGCTCAGGAACACGGCATGAAGTCGCTTGAAGTTGAAGTTTGCGGTCCGGGTTCCGGCCGTGAATCGGCACTTCGCGCCCTGCAGGCTGCCGGTTTCATGATCACTTCCATTCGCGACGTGACGCCGATCCCGCACAACGGTTGCCGTCCGCGCAAGAAGCGCCGCGTCTGATCATCGCATTCCGTTCGGTCTGGCAAAGCCGTCGTGCCTTCCCGTGTGCTTCGATTTCGATCAACAACAATTTTGTCTTGTTTTTTATTCGGTCCGTCACGATTGGATGGTGGCGGCGAACGGAAGGTTTAAAGATGATTCAGAAGAACTGGCAGGAACTTATCAAGCCGAACAAGGTCGAGTTCACCTCGTCCAGCCGCACCAAGGTAACGCTCGTTGCCGAGCCGCTGGAGCGTGGTTTCGGTCTTACGCTCGGCAACGCGCTGCGTCGCGTTCTGTTGTCTTCCCTGCGTGGTGCCGCTGTAACGGCCGTGCAGATCGACGGTGTCCTGCACGAATTCTCCTCCATCCCCGGCGTACGGGAAGATGTGACGGATATCGTGCTCAACATCAAGGAAATCGCCATCAAGATGGATGGTGACGATTCCAAGCGCATGGTCGTGCGTAAGCAGGGTCCGGGTTCGGTAACCGCTGGTGACATCCAGACGGTTGGCGACATCGAGATCCTGAACCCCGACCACGTGATCTGCACGCTGGACGAAGGCGCTGAAATCCGCATGGAATTCACCGTCAGCAACGGCAAGGGTTACGTACCGGCTGAGCGCAACCGCGCGGAAGATGCCCCGATTGGCCTCATTCCGGTGGACAGCCTGTATTCTCCGGTCAAGAAAGTGTCCTACAAGGTGGAAAACACCCGTGAAGGCCAGGTTCTCGACTATGACAAGCTGACCATGACCATCGAGACCAACGGTTCGGTCTCCGGCGAAGATGCCGTCGCCTTCGCCGCCCGCATTCTTCAGGACCAGCTCGGCGTCTTCGTCAACTTCGACGAGCCGCAGAAGGAAGCCGAAGAAGAATCGGTTACCGAACTCGCGTTCAACCCGGCGCTTCTCAAGAAGGTCGACGAGCTGGAGCTGTCGGTTCGTTCGGCTAACTGCCTGAAGAACGACAACATCGTCTATATCGGCGACCTGATCCAGAAGACCGAAGCCGAAATGCTTCGCACGCCGAACTTTGGTCGCAAGTCGCTGAACGAAATCAAGGAAGTTCTCGCTTCCATGGGTCTCCACCTCGGTATGGAAGTACCGGCATGGCCGCCTGAGAACATCGAAGATCTCGCCAAGCGTTACGAAGACCAATATTAACAAGCAAAAAAGGCAGACCCTTTAAAGACTGCCTTTCCCCGTCAAACAGCAGATAAGTCATCTGCATGTGCCAGGAAACGGCAGGCCCTAAAAGGAAACCTGCGTAGAAGGAGAATAGCAATGCGCCACGGAAATTCAGGCCGCAAGCTCAATAGAACCGCCAGCCACCGCAAGGCAATGTTTGCCAACATGGCTGCTTCGCTCATCACCCATGAGCAGATCGTAACCACGCTGCCGAAGGCGAAGGAAATCCGCCCGATCGTCGAGCGGCTCGTCACCCTCGGCAAGCGCGGCGACCTGCACGCTCGTCGTCAGGCGATTTCGCAGATCAAGGACGTCAGGACGCTGTTCGCAAGCTGTTCGACGCGATCGCTTCGCGTTACGCAACCCGCAACGGCGGCTACCTGCGTATCATGAAGGCCGGCTTCCGCCAGGGCGACAACGCGGCTCTCGCCGTCGTTGAATTCGTCGAGCGCGACGTTGACGCCAAGGGCGCAGCCGACAAGGCTCGCGTTGCCGCAGAAGCTGCTGCTGCCGAAGCCGCATAAGGCCTGACGCCTTTTCAGGCGTCGTGAATTAAAAAAGCCGGGCGAGAGATCGCCCGGCTTTTTTGTTGCGTGATTTTCTGGATCTAAGGCTATCGACCTGACTGAAGCACGCCGTGTGGCAGCGGAATGGTTTGGGTGTTCTAACAGCGGCTGATTTGACGAATAAGGTCGCCAAGGGGTGCCATCAGGACAATGCAATCTGAACCATGATGGGCTCGCCAGAGGGTTTGAAGGTCTTCTTCTTTAACTTCATCCTGTTCAATGCGTTCAACAATCCTTGATAGCGCTTGCCGATGGGCACTGTTCAAGGTCCGGGCGATTTTGGCCGGCGCGAAAGCCGCGCCAGTCGCCATGGTGTTGAAGATTTCTGCCAGCGCTGCGCGACCGGATACGGAGATCTCAGGGTGATGCACACTTCCGGGACGTTGATCCGTCGCCTTCATGTTTTTGATGGGCGTTGGAAAGAATTGCCACTAGCGCGCTTCGCCCGCTTCATCGCCATGATCGAGGGCCGTGCCAGCCGGTAGCCGAGCAACACCACCATCGTGCTGATATAAAACACCGGCTCCAGCGTGATCGACTTCCGTGCCAGCACGAAATGCAGCACGCCGACGATGAGCACGAGATAGACGAGTTTGTGCAGCGTGTTCCAGCGGCTGCCGAGCTTGCGGATCGACCAGCGGTTGGAGGTGATTGCCAGTGGCAGGAGCATGACAAGACCTGCCATGCCGAGCATGATATAGGGCCGCTTCAGAATATCGCCGGCGATGGAGCTGATGATCAGGCCGCGATCCAGCACCAGATAGACCGTGAAATGCGCCAGCACGTAATAAAAGGCCACCAGCCCCAGTGCACGGCGATAGGCGATGAGGTTGATGTTGAAGAGGTCGCGCAGCGGCGTCACCAGCAATCCGATGCACAGGAAGCGCAGCGCCCAGATGCCGAGCAGGTGCTCGAAATCCTTCACCGGATTGAAGCCGAGGCCACCGGTTGCGGCGAGATAGAAATACCAGAGACCGGGACAGAGGCCGATGACATAAATCGACCAGATGGCCGCCGGCTGGTAACGCTTCGGCAGCGAGGGAAGCGACAGGGCGAAGGCCATGGTCAGTAATTCGCTTTCAGGTCGAGGCCTGAATAGAGGCTTGCCACCTCGTCATAACCGTTGAACATCAGGGTAGGGCGGTTCTGGGTGCCGAAAAAGCCGCCTTCACCGATGCGCTGTTCCGTCGCCTGGCTCCAGCGCGGATGGTCCACATGCGGATTGACGTTGGAATAGAAGCCGTATTCGCGGGCATTGGAGTTTTTCCACGTCGTTTCCGGCTGTTTTTCGACAAGCGAAATACGGACGATGGATTTGATGCCCTTGAAGCCGTATTTCCAGGGAACGACGAGGCGGATCGGTGCGCCGTTCTGGTTCGGAAGGGTTTCACCATAAAGGCCGACCGCGAGAATGGTCAGCGGGTGGCGCGCCTCATCGAGGCGAAGGCCCTCGACGTAAGGCCAGGACAGAGGCTGGAACAGGCCGCTCTGGCCGGGCATTTCCTCCGGCCGCACCACGGTTTCGAAGGCCACGTATTTGGCGCTGCCGAGCGGCTCCACCTTGTCGAGAAGTGCGGCAAGCGGAAAACCGATCCACGGAATGACCATCGACCAGCCTTCAACGCAGCGCATGCGGTAGGTGCGTTCCTCGAGCTGATATTTCATCAGGTCTTCGATGGCGAATTCCTGCGGTTTGGAGACTAGGCCGTCCACCTTCACCGTCCAGGGGGTGGGCTTGAACTTGCCGGGAATTTTCCTTCGGGTCGGATTTGCCCACGCCGAATTCATAGAAATTATTGTAGCTGGTAACGGCATCGAGCGGGGTGAGCTTCTCATCCAGCTTGTAGGCGCCCGGTTTCGCTGTGAGCGGCGCGGCGATCGCCTCGCGGCCGGAAAGCCCGATTGCCGCAAGCCCTGCCGCCGTGCCGAGGAAGCCGCGTCTGGACAGGTAGATATTCTTCGGCGTGATTTCGCTTGAGGCGATCAGGGGCGGACGATAGGCGGGCATTTGAACCTCCATAAAAGCCGGGTGCAACGGCGATAAATCGATTATGATAGGCTATACGGCTGCTGCACAGATATGTTTCAGCACTCTGCACAAAAACAGCGGTCAGGCGGCGTAAATCGCGCATTTGTGATGATATCGTGGCCCTATCAGATGAAGAGGAGATGGCGTACCGTACCGAACCGTACTGTTTTGCCCGAAGGTGACAGTGACAGAGCTTTCGGTTTGCGCTAGAAAAACCACAAAAGGGGCGATGGCCGTTTTGACCGCGTTGCGGACAGGCGCTCTTCCGCCCAAGAGATCGAGGAAAACACCATGCCAGCCTATCGTTCCAGAACCACCACCCATGGCCGCAACATGGCGGGCGCGCGCGGCCTTTGGCGCGCCACCGGCATGAAGGACAGCGATTTCGGCAAGCCGATCATCGCGGTGGTCAATTCCTTCACGCAATTCGTGCCGGGCCATGTGCATCTCAAAGATCTTGGCCAGCTTGTTGCGCGCGAAATCGAAGCGGCCGGCGGCGTTGCCAAGGAATTCAACACCATCGCTGTCGATGACGGCATCGCCATGGGCCATGACGGCATGCTCTATTCGCTGCCGTCGCGTGAAATCATCGCCGACTCGGTCGAATATATGGTCAATGCCCATTGCGCCGATGCGATGGTGTGCATTTCCAACTGCGACAAGATCACGCCCGGCATGCTGAATGCGGCGATGCGCCTCAACATCCCCGCCGTTTTCGTGTCCGGCGGTCCGATGGAAGCGGGCAAGGTGGTCATGCACGGCAAGACGGTCGCGCTCGATCTGGTCGATGCCATGGTTGCTGCTGCCGACGACAAGATTTCCGATGAGGACGTCAAAATCATCGAGCGTTCCGCTTGCCCGACCTGCGGTTCATGCTCCGGCATGTTCACCGCCAATTCCATGAACTGTCTGACCGAGGCTTTGGGGCTTTCCTTGCCCGGTAACGGCTCGACGCTCGCCACCCATTCGGATCGCAGGCGCCTGTTCGTCGAGGCCGGTCACCTGATCGTCGATCTGGCGCGCCGTTATTACGAGCAGGACGACGAAACCGTTCTGCCGCGCACCATCGCCAACAAGGCGGCGTTTGAAAATGCCATGGCGCTGGATATCGCCATGGGCGGCTCCACCAATACGGTGCTGCATATTCTGGCGGCCGCCCATGAGGGCGGTGTCGATTTCGGCATGGAAGACATCGACCGTCTGTCCCGCAAGGTTCCGTGCCTTTCCAAGGTCGCGCCTGCCAAGCAGGACGTGCATATGGAAGACGTGCACCGCGCCGGCGGCATCATGCGTATTCTGGGTGAACTGGAACGCGGCGGTCTCATCAATCGCGACGGCCCGACCGTGCACGAGGCGACGCTGGGCGATGCCATCGACCGCTGGGACATCACCCGCACCAACAGCGAAACCGTGCGCGAATTCTTCAAGGCGGCACCCGGTGGCGTGCCGACGCAGGTTGCCTTCAGCCAGTCCTCGCGCTGGGACGATCTGGATACCGACAGCGACAACGGTGTTATCCGCTCGGTCGAACAGCCTTTCTCCAAGGATGGCGGTCTTGCCGTGCTTTACGGCAACATCGCGCTCGACGGCTGCATCGTGAAGACGGCCGGCGTTGACGAATCCATCCTGAAATTCAACGGTTCGGCAGTCGTTTACGAAAGCCAGGACGCGGCAGTGAAGGGTATTCTTTCCAACGAGGTCAAGGAGGGTGATGTCGTCGTCATCCGTTACGAAGGCCCGAAGGGCGGCCCCGGAATGCAGGAAATGCTCTATCCAACCAGCTACCTGAAGTCCAAGGGCCTCGGCAAAGCCTGCGCGCTGATCACTGACGGACGTTTTTCGGGCGGCACGTCGGGCCTTTCCATCGGTCACGCCTCGCCGGAAGCCGCACAGGGCGGCGCCATCGGCCTCGTGCGCAGGGCGACCTGATCGAGATCGATATTCCCAACCGCACCATCAACCTCGAGGTTCCGGATGCGGAACTGGCAGCCCGCCGCGCCGAGCAGGATCAGCTCGGCTGGAAGCCCGCCGAGTTCCGCAAGCGCAACGTCACGACGGCGCTCAAGGCCTATGCGGCCTTTGCATCCAGCGCGGACAAGGGTGCCGTTCGGATTTTGCCGGAGTAAATCCGGCGGGCAGGGACGGGGGAGCGTTTTCGCAAAGCGATAACACCACGCTCCGTCACCCCGGACCCGATCCGGGGTCCAGCGCGATCAAGTCGTTGATCGCGAAAGGCTCTTTCACAGCGCAGACGCGCTGTGGCTGGATGCCGGATCAAGCCCGGCATGACGGAAGAGGTCACTACTTTGCCAGCAGTCTGAGCCGCTCTTGTGAGCGGCTTTTTTTGTTTTGGCCAAGATGACGTACGCTGTTCAGAAACAGATTCAACGGCCTCAGAGCTTGATTCTCCAAACGCGCCCAACGTGCTGTTTTGCAATCGCAAATCCGGAATTATCCAGCCGTCCATCGGGCATTGCCGCAGTCACATTGGAGTGATGTTGCGCCACCGGACCTTTTCCTCGGCGCCCCGATGCCTAACTTCACCAGCATGAAAAGACGAACCGCACTCGCGCTCATCGCATCCCTGCCTTTCACCCGCCTTGCCCATGCGCAAACGTCCGGCAATGGCGCTAGCTTCAGCCCGTTACTGAATGAGGCGGACGGGCTTTCGAGCCTCAAAGCCGTCATCGTCAGCATCGATGGCGAGGAAGCGGCCAGCCGGGCCTATCATGGCGCCAGCCTCAATGGTTCTACCAACATCAAGTCGGCCTCGAAGTCGGTCATTTCGGCGTTGGTCGGCATGGCGATCGATCGCAAGATACTGACCGGGGCGGATCAGCCGATCGCCACTGTTCTGCGCAGCGATTTTCCGCCGAATCCCGATCCGCGTCTGGAGCGGATCACCATCGGCAACCTGCTTTCGATGCAATCCGGTCTGGAGCGCATGTCCGGCCCGAATTACGGCCGCTGGGTCGCGAGCCGCAACTGGGTGCGAATGGCGCTGGGGTCGGGTTTTGCCGGAGAGCCTGCCGGCGGCATGCTCTATTCCACCGGTTCCACGCATCTGCTTTCGGCGATATTGACCAAGGCATCCGGCCGCTCGACGCTGTCTCTGGCACGCGACTGGTTCCGGCCCTTGCAGGGCTTCGCGATTGGCGGCTGGGAGCGCGATCCGCAGGGCATCTATCTCGGCGGCAACCAGATGGCGATGACGGCGCGGTCGCTGCTGGCTTTCGGTGAGCTTTACCGGCGGGGCGGGGTGACGCCTGGCGGCGAGCGGCTGATTTCGCAGAGCTGGATCGACCAATCCTGGCAGCAACGCACCAATTCCGTCTTCAACGGCGATGGCTACGGTTATTGCTGGTTCATCAAGGAGATGGCGGGCGAGAGGGTCTATTATGCCTGGGGTTATGGCGGGCAGATGCTCTATATCGCCCCCGCCAAGCGGCTTTCCGTGGTCATGACCTCACGCGAGGACGCGCCTTCGGCGAGAACCGGTTATCGTGACCAATTGCATGGGCTGATGGAGGATATCATTCGGGCGGCGTGAGGTTCAAAGCGGCCTGTTGATGTTCTGGAAAGCTTCCCCGAGCTGCTTCATACGCTCCTCGTAGGCACTGGTAATGCAGGCGACATCCGCCTTGCATTCCTGGCGCTTTTTCAGCCATTGACTCTGCTCGTCACGCAGGGTGTCGCGGGCGCCCATCGCCATCAGCTGCGTCAGGATGTCGAAGGTGGTGACCATCTTCACGTCCTGATCGTTGAGGGCGCGGTTGTCGCAGATCGCTTTTTCATCTGCGGCCAGATCCGGCTTCGTGCAGTCGAAGCTGGCGGCATTGGCGGGCGAAGCCAGTGACGCGCAGGCGAGGAGGAGGCCGGAGGCAAGAATTGTCTGTTTCAGATGCATGGGGTGTCTCATTTTTGAGGACAGGCTGGTGGGCGTGAAACCGAAATGGGGTGCTGTTGGTTCCACCTTTGCCGGCCGGTCATCGCATGAAAAAGATCGGCCATCATCTTGCCGCGCTTTGCTTTATAGGCTTTCGCGTTATAACTCCATCATACTGATGAGGATGAGGAATCACATGCAGAGCGTGCTGAAGTATCTGTCCACCGGCTTTCTTGCGGCGCTGCTTCTCGTTCCGGCTGGAGCGCAGGCGCAGGACAACAAGACCGTGCCCGCAAGCCACACGGAAATGCAGCTTTCCTTCGCGCCGCTGGTCAAGCGTACCGCAGGCGCTGTGGTGAACGTCTATGCCGAACGTGTCGTGCAGCGACGGCTGTCGCCTTTTGCCGGCGATCCGTTCTTCGAGCAGTTCTTCGGCCAGCAGATGCCGAACCGCACGGAGAAGCAGTCTTCCCTCGGATCGGGCGTGATCGTGACCGCCGGCGGCCTGGTGGTGACCAATAATCACGTCATCGACGGCGCCGACGACATCAAGGTGGCGCTGGCGGATGGGCGCGAATTCTCCTCCAAAGTGCTGCTGAAGGACGACCGGGTCGATCTTGCCATTCTGCAGATCGACGCGAAGGAGCAGTTTCCGGTGCTGTCGCTCGGCAATTCCGACACTATCGAAGTCGGCGATCTCGTGCTTGCCATCGGCAATC
>JAXHOC010000017.1:0-60982 GCA_034519725.1 Agrobacterium sp. | reverse complement strand
AGTTACGTATTGCTGGGCAATACATAGATTCCGATCATGATCAAGGCATTGTTCATCGCGTTTTGCAGATAAGTCGGTTCATTTTGTATCCGGCGTTCGATCGTTTCCACCACGCTTCTAACTTGGGTGAGATCCAGTTGGTCATCGGGAATATGGGAATAGATCATTCCATAGACCATGAATCCGGCACAAGCGGTTTGTTCATACGGACTTTCTATCCATTTCGCAGCGATTTCAAAACGCTGTGGATGGATGGCTGCCAGCGGAGCGACGCATCGCTCGGAAATCATCGCGCAATAGGCTCTGTCTACCCAATGATCCAAACCGGATCGGCACCCATCTGTCGACTGTCGGCGATCATCCCCGCCAACATCATCGCATCCAAGATCCCGGTTTCGTAGAGCTCGTCCGCCAAGCGTTGATCCGTCTTGATTTTCTTCGCGATCTTTCGTACATCCCCCATTACTGCCGAACAACGGTTCTTTCGCACCGTTGTTGAGATAGATTTTCTTGTAAGCGCCGTCCCTTGCTTCTTCAAGTTGAACTAGAATTTCATGCACCCCGCGAAAGCCTCGTTTTTGCGTACCATTTCGGTACTACGTTTGAAAAATCATCGGTGTCTTCTTGAAATCGTTGCACATTCTTAAGCATCACTGCGACTTCTTTCTCACCGTATGGAATCGCCCAAGGCAAGGAGGCCAAGGCATTCACGGCTTGATAGAGGAAAAGGAGCGGGAAAAAGGATTCAGGGACTTGAAAATTGAAATAGGCGTCGATCCGGGCGCTCGCGAACACCGGGCTAAGATCGGCGCACCATACGATGCGGTTGAATTCTTCCCAAGGATCCCCGATATCCCAACGGTCGAAATCCAGGATGCCCAGATGTTGATCCGGGGTGAGTACGAAATTTCCACATGGTAATCCCCGTGTTGGAAAGTCTGGGGGCGACCTTCCAGAAAGATCCGTAACGAGTCGATCCGGTCGATCAGAAAATGATCATTCGAAACGTTGATGCCACACTCTTGATACGCTTTGATTTTGCGATCGATTTTCGCATTGTATTTTATCGCCCACATCCCGTCGTCCTTTACGCGGACGCGGGTATGGATTTTCTTCAGGGCGAACTCGGCTTCATACCCTAGCCGCATCTGTTCTTTCTGACTTAACTTGCATAACGCTTCTTCCAAATCCTCGCCTTCCACATAGGTCGTCGTGTAGAATCTGGCCGGAGAAGGGGTACAATCCAGTTCCATCGGGCGGCTGAACGGGTTGTCATCAAGATTCAGACTCCCGATATGGAAAAACAGGGTCGTCGTCGAATGGATCCGTGAATCATCGATGATCCGACGCACGAAACGACCGTCCGGCGTCGTAACGATCGATTTCTTGTCGTTTGACCACCCTTTCTCGAGCGGTACTTCGCTGATGATTCTCTCGATTTCCATGGTCGTCCTGCCTACTTATAATTATACCATAGGAGCTCCATGGACAGGCGTCGCACGCGATATCGCCGGTGAAGATGGGATGAAAAAAACGAAACGGGCGTTTCGTTTTTAGATTTTCAGGACGGGTCGGGCCTCGATGTACCCTCTTTCCCCACGGGGTTCAAGTTGATACATCGGGGCGTCGGTATCATCGAAACGATACCCTACGCTTTCAGGATGATAGCGTTGGATCGATTCCCGTATCGTAACGATTTCGCCCTCGAAGTTCTCGTCGTCATACGGCTCGCCTTGAAACACCATGTAGGTGCAGGGTTCAAGATCAAGGAATTGTACCCTTCTCGGGTAAGGGTTTTTGATAGTCCATCGGGACTGACCCCTTGGACATAACTCGAAGTCCCAGGTTTGGATCAGTTTTTTCGGGGGATACATCCCCATGGGTTCATTCAGGGCTTCCTTGATACTGCATAATACACCCCAGACATCGCAGCCGACTTCTTCATAGTAGGCGAAATACTCTTCGGCTTGCTTACCGCGCAGGATCACCGCCTTGCGTCGGGAGCGTTGGACCAATTGGACGAATATGGTGTTGTTTCTCATGGTTCTCGTTTCTTCTTTCCGGTAAGCAAACGATACGGGCGAAAAAGCGCGATGGCCGGCGTATTGCGCCGATACTCCCGCGGACTCATCCCGAACTGTTTGGCGAACGCTTTGGTGAACCCTTCATGCGACCGAACTGAAAGTCGAAGGCGATCTGCAGTATCGCTTTCGTCCTGGTCCCGTATCGCTTGGGCGGCTTGGCTTAACCTGAGCCTGCGGATATAGCGCAACGGACTGATGCCAAGCGCACTTTGAAAACAGATGCGCCGCATGGTAGGGGAATACCCCGCCGCACGGGCCAATTGACCAACGTGATCGGATCGTTCAAATGCGTTTCGATGTAGTCCTGCATCGCGATCACCGCCCGGGTCGTATCGTTCATCGTCTCACCTCGCCTTATTTTAGCAGAAGAAAACGGCCGGTGACTTGACCGGCGTTGCGAACTTAACTCTTGATTTCCCCGTTTTGGATCCGTTCCGCAAGCTTTTTCACGTTGAACTCGATAATGTCGATGACGCGGTTGAATTCTTCATCATCCTTACCGGAAGGATCGTCCAAATCCCCAGTCTTCCCTGAACTTGCAAGGAAGATAGGGGCAATCCACGTTGCATCCCATCGTGATGACGATGTCGATACGAGGCAGGTCGCTGATCAGTTTGGAGCGTTGCGTCAGTTCCATGCCGATACCGAAACGGGACTTCATGATCCGAACCGCGTCTTGGTTGATCCGTGGCTTGGTTTCGGTCCCGGCGGAATACGCTTCAAAGACAAGGGATGCTGATCGCTTCGATAAGGCTTCTGGGCGGATTTGGGAGCGGCACGAATTGTGGACGCAGACGAAGGCGACTTTCGGTAAATGGGACATGTTTCCTCCTATTTTTCAAACCAGTGGGTGGTTTTGTTTGCGATTCTCACAAGCATCGGCGTTACCGGGACTTCCGTGAGCACTCCGACGACCGTGGCCAAGGTTGCTCCGGACCGGGTCCGGAAGAGAGAAATGGCAACAGCCACGGAAAGTTCAAAGAAGTTGGAGGCGCCGATCACCCCGCCCGGGGCCGCAACGCAGTGCGGAAGTTTCCATAGCTTTTTCGACCAAAAGATAGGCGATGAAGAAGATCAGGTAGGTCTTCGAAGAATCAGCGGCACGGCAATCAGAAGGATACGCAGGGGGTTGTCCAATAATCACCTGCCCTTAAAGCGAAAAGATGATGCACCTAGGGTCAGTAAGCAGGCCGTCGATGGTGACGTCGGAAGAATTTGGGGATGAAGGTTGCTGCTTCGAGGTAGTCCAGCCTTTGGTTTTGATCGATGATTTTACGGGAGACGCCAGCCTAAGGTCAAGGGAATAACACAAAAGCACCACCGAGAGAAACAGGGTTTCCCAAGGGATCTTGAATGTTCGATCACACCAAGCAGGAAACGCCACGATGGGGACGAACAACCACCAGGATACCCAAGTCGTTGGTGGCGACCTGAACCAGGGTGTAGGCGGGGTTGCCTTTGGTGAGATGGCTCCACACAAACACCATGGCGGTGCAGGGCGCCGCACCAAGAAGGACAGCTCCTGCAAGGTAGTCCTTGGCCAGTCCGGGTGGAATGAGCCACTTAAAGACCACAAAGAAAAAGAAAGACGCGATGCAGAACATCGTGAACGGCTTATCAGCCAGTTGACCACCCACGTGACATACAAGCCTTTGGGATTTTACCGACGTGGTGGACACTGGCAAAATCGACCTTCAGCATCACGGGAGATCATCAGCCAGATCAGCACCGCGACGGGAATGGAGACGCTGGCGACTTCGAAACGACTCAGGAATTCCGGGAATTGGGGAAGATAAACACCGATGAGCACACCGATGATCATGCATCCCAACACCCAAAGCGTAAGGTTACGCTCAAAGAAACCGATGCCTTGCTTTTCCATTTTACCCTTTCAATGCGTCGACGACGCGTTCGCGGTCATCCGCGATGATTCGACAGTTCAATCCCTGATCATTATATCTCTTCACTGCTTCAAATCTTCAATGCATTCGCCATCCGACGCCAACTTCTCTTTCATATAATCGATCAGGAGATTGTTTTCTTGCATGAATTTCGGATCGACCGTGTAATGGACCCACTGGGCCGATTTCGACGCTTTCAAGACTTCCTCGCTGCGTAGACGTTGTAGATGGAATGAAACGTTCGACTGATTCATCCTAAGGAAGACTTCCAGTTCGCAAACGCAGTACTCACCATGAAGCAATACCCAGAAGAGTCGTAACCGGTTCTTGTCGCTAAACGCTTTAAAGAGATCTTCCATGTCTTCCTCCTTATATCAGTATATTTAACTATACTAATATAATAGCGAAAAAGAAGAAGACATTCAAGTCTTCCGCTTTGAATTCCGTGGTGTTTTGGGTTTAGGTTGCGGAAGGGCGTCATAGGTCATCTTCACGATTTCCTGAAGATACTCCCGATCATCGATCTGTTCGATGACGAAGGTCGGCTTCCCCGCTGCCTGGATATGGCGGTGCCTCCAGGATTTCTCGCAGATAGGGAACGACTTCCGTTGTCCTTTTCAGATAGAATACATTGTCGCAAAGCAATGCGATGATTTTCCCATCCAGATATACCCCGTACTCCCCAAACATCTTGTTGACATCGATCTTTCCCAAGTCCGCTAACTGGTCTTGGATGTACCAGGTGAAATCCAAATCCGTCGCCATCGAACCTCCTACTCCCCCAACCGGCTAATCCTAGTGTATAATGAATACAATCAGATTGAAAGCGGGGAATTCGGATGAACTATAAATCGAATCAAATCAAGCAAGGCATGTTTCTCATCGTGTTCTTCGTCGCGATGCTCTGGATCGGCAATCATGTGGAACAGTTGATCGGAGGATTCAATCGGGCGATTCAGATTTTGACCCCTTCATCACCGGATTCGCGATCGTGCTCCTGCTCAACGCGCCGATGATGCGCATCGAGAAACTCCTGTTTCTCCCGAAAGCCTGCTGAACTTCATTCCAAAGAAATATCACAGGGGTCTTAGTTATCTTGTCACTTTGGTACTTCGTGGTCATGGTTCTCGTCTTCATCTTCCAAACCATCATCCCGGAACTCAGCACGACAATCATCGCGTTCATCAATACGCTACCGGCCGCCTTCGACAACCTGCAGCATTGGGCACAGACCAACATGGGTCCGGACACCCCCATCGGCGACCTCTTGGTCCGGATCGCGGATTGTTCGGAACTGCCGGCGGCGATGCCTTTCGTGAGGATCTGGCTGAAGACCTCCTGCTTGACGCGGGAAAAGAACGATGCCCTTGAACGCGCCGAATTTGACAACCGGAATGCCGAAATAGATGCCGGCCTCCTTTGTTGCGGCGTCGATGCGCAGGCCGGAAAAACTGGTCTGCGCCACGTCGTTGACGGCGTTCGCTGCGTTGGCGGCTCCGCGCGCAAAGGCAGCCCCGAGGCCGCTATCCGCCCAGGCGCTACCCGTGATGGTTTCCCCGAAGGCTGGTCCTTTCAGATAGGAATAATAAACCGTGCCGGCTGGATCGATGAAGAGAACATCGCTGAACGGCGTTCCCTTGAGGTAGCCGCCGATATCCGTCTGGGTTTTTTCATGGGTGGAATAATAAAAGCCGCTCGGGTTTTCAGGCTTGATGAGCTTTTCTTTTTCGCCATAGGGGTTTTCCTTGACGAAGACGCGTTGCAGCTCAGCCTTTGCGTCCCCGGAATTCTTCTGCACGGTGCCCCAGCCGCTGCGCATGGAAACCACCGCCATTTGCAGCGATTCGATCTTGGCGATGGAATCCGCCTGCGTTTCAAGCTGCTCAAGGCGCTCCTGCAACATATCGCCCCGGAAGACGAGAATGCTTTCCATGGATTTCGACGCCTCTTCCTCGAGAACGCCGCTGCTGCTTTGATAGCCGAGAAGCGTGAGAGCCCCGGTCGAGATCGTCATCAGCGCCAGGAAAATCACCAGCACTTTGGTGGATATGGAATGAAAACGGTTCAGCATGGCCGATGCAGCCCTCAATGCCGGATCAGTTCCCGCGCCATGCATGGATGGCGCCACCGGAGGGCTGATATGGCGAAAATATTGTGCTGCGGATCATCATGTCCGCAGCTCCCCTTTTTTGATTTTGTGCGAGAACAATGCGGTACGCGGTTTAAGCATAGGTAAATGCTGCACTGCAAATTTGAGCAATGTTGTCGTTTTGTTCACTTATCGCTGGCAGGGTCGCAGCCGAAAAGATAGGGTGGCTTATGCAAAAGACGATTCGAATCATCGGTATCGACCCCGGTTTGCGGCGCACTGGCTGGGGTGTCATCGAAACCCTCGGCAACAGCCTGCGGTTTGTCGCCTCCGGCACGGTGACATCGGATGGCGATATGGATCTCGCCTCCCGCCTGTGCCAGCTGCATGACGGGCTGGCGGATACCGTGCACAGCTATCAGCCCGATGAGGCGGCGGTGGAGCAGACGTTCGTCAACAAGGATGCGGTTGCCACGCTGAAACTCGGTCAGGCGCGCGGCATAGCCATGCTGGTTCCGGCGCGGGCGGGATTGCCTGTTTTCGAATATGCGCCGAACGCGGTCAAAAAAGCCGTCATCGGCGTTGGCCACGGCGAAAAGCAGCAAATTCACATGATGCTGAAAATTCTGATGCCGAAGGCAGAATTCAAGGGTAACGATGCGGCGGACGCCCTGGCGATCGCAATCTGCCACGCCCATAATCGCGGCGGCGACAGGATGGCGCGGCTGTTGGCGGCCGGTTGAATATTGAAGTCTCATTGCAGCGGGCGGCATCATGATCGGAAAACTTAAAGGCACCATCGAGGAAATCGGCACGGATTACGTGCTGGTGGATGTGCACGGCGTTTGTTACGTCGCCTATTGCTCGGCGCGCACGCTGTCGAAGATCGGTTCTGCCGGTGAAGCGGTCGTCCTCTTCATCGAAACCTATGTGCGCGAAGACCAGCTGAGGCTGTTCGGATTTTTGTCGGCACTGGAGCGGGAATGGTTCAATCTGCTGCAGAGCGTGCAAGGGGTGGGTGCGAAAGTGGCGCTGGCCGTCTTGTCCACCCTGTCGCCTTCCGAACTCGCCAATGCGATAGCCTTGCAGGACAAGGTGATGATTTCGCGCGCGCCAGGTGTCGGGCCGAAAGTGGCGGTGCGCCTCGTGACCGAGCTGCGCAACAAGGCGCCAGCCTTTGCCGGAGAAGCTTCGGCTTCCATCGGGCTCAAGCAGGAACTGGGCGAAGGTGTCGCCTCCGCGCCGGTAGCGGATGCCGTCTCGGCGCTCACCAATCTCGGCTATTCACGCGACCAGGCCGCAAATGCGGTTGCCGCCGCGCTGAAGAACGGCGGGGAGGGCGGTGACAGCGCCAAGCTCATCCGGCTCGGCCTGCGGGAGCTTTCACGCTAGGCTGCGCGCAGCAAGCGGAAGAAGCCGGGTGCGATGCTGAATTTCGTGAAGCGCCTTCGTGCGGCAGTCGTGATATAGCGGCGAAGACCATCCCTTGAATTGGTTCAGAACAATGGAATGCCCTTTATGAGCGATGCGGACAGACTGATTTCGGCGGACAAGCGCGGTGAAGATATCGACACCACCATGCGCCCGCAGTCGCTGGATGATTTTACCGGCCAGGCCGAGGCGCGCGCCAATCTCAAGGTGTTTATCGAGGCCGCCAAGAACCGTGGCGAGGCGCTGGACCATGTGCTGTTCGTCGGGCCGCCCGGTCTCGGCAAAACCACGCTGGCCCAGATCATGGCCAAGGAGCTTGGCGTCAACTTCAAGTCCACCTCCGGGCCGGTGATCGCTAAGGCCGGTGATCTCGCCGCACTTCTGACCAATCTGGAGGAGCGCGATGTGCTCTTCATCGATGAAATCCACCGTCTCAACCCGGCCGTCGAGGAAATCCTCTATCCGGCGATGGAGGATTTCCAGCTCGACCTCATCATCGGTGAGGGGCCGGCGGCGCGCTCGGTGAAGATCGACCTCTCCAAAGTTCACCCTCGTTGCCGCAACCACCCGTCTCGGGCTGCTGACGACGCCGCTGCGCGACCGTTTCGGCATTCCCGTCCGGCTTGCCTTCTACACTGTCGATGAGCTGGAACTGATCGTTCGGCGTGGTGCGCGGCTGATGGGGCTCAACATGACCGACGATGGCGCCCGCGAGATCGCAAGGCGTGCACGCGGCACGCCGCGCATCGCCGGACGGCTGTTGCGCCGGGTGCGCGATTTCGCCGAGGTGGCGCGGGCCGAAGCCGTCACCCGTGAGATTGCCGACGAAGCGCTGACGCGGCTGCTGGTCGACAAGATGGGTCTCGACCAGCTCGACATGCGTTATCTGACCATGATCGCGGTCAATTTTGGCGGCGGTCCGGTCGGTATCGAAACTATCGCCGCTGGCCTGTCGGAGCCGCGTGACGCGATCGAGGACATCATCGAACCCTATATGATCCAGCAGGGTTTCATCCAGCGCACCCCGCGCGGCCGCGTTCTGACCGGCACGGCCTGGAAACATCTGGGAATGCAGCCGCCGAAAGATCTCGAAGCGGCGCAATTCCGGCTGACGCTGGAAGAGGATTGAGCGCAAAGGAGACGCCTATGCCGGGATATGATTGTTCGCGGGTGTTTCGCAAACTTGCGCGCAACAACCGGCTCGCCAATATGCGGCTGCACCAGGCCTGTCTTCAGCTTTCGCAAGAGGAGTTCGTGGCCGTTCGCGTCAGCTTCTTTCCCACCCTTCGGGCGACCCTGAACCACATCTATACCGTCGACCGTTTTTATATCGACGCCGTCAAAGGTGGAACGCTCGGCATTGCCGCCTTTGCTGAAGAGGAGCCTTTCGCCACCATGGCGGAGCTCAGTGCTGCCCAGGCTGAACTTGACGAAGACCTCATCGCTTTTGTCAACATGCTCGATGGGGACGGCCTCGCTGCCATCGTCAATGTTCATCGCGGCCCGCGCATCCAGCAGGACCGTTGCGACGATATCCTCTCCCATCTCTTCCAGCACCAGACGCACCATCGCGGGCAGGTGCATGCCATGTTGTCCGGCACCGTGATCAAGCCGCCGCAACTCGATGAATTCATTGTGGGTGACGACGCAAAGGCAAGAAAAGCCGAGATGGATGCGTTAGGGTGGGCGGAATCCGATTTGATGTTTCCAGCCCGCAGGTCCAGTTAATGACAGACGATACGAAAACGCAGGACACCCGTATCCGCATGAAATTCAAGCCGAAGCGCATTTTCCAGATGCGCGTTGCGGGGCTGGCGTTTCGGAATGGTCACGTATTGGTGCACCGCGCGGCGCATGAGAAATTCTGGACCTTTCCGGGCGGACGCGCCGAAATGGGCGAACGCTCCGAAGATACGCTGGCGCGCGAAATGGTCGAGGAGCTTGGCGTCGAGGCCAAGGTCGGCCGGCTCTTATGGGCGGTCGAGAATTTTTTCCATTATGAGGGCAAGGACTGGCACGAACTCGGTTTCTATTACCTGATGGACCTGCCGGAGACCCTTGCCTTTCACCCAACGGATATCATTCACCGCGTTCAGGACGGCGACAACGAGCTGGAGTTCCGCTGGGTCGCTGCAACCCGTGAGGCATTGACTGAACTCGATATTCCGCCCTATTTCATCGCGGATGAAATAGAACGCCTGCCCGAGACCACAAGACATCTTGTCTGGGACGACGGCGACCTGGACGCCAAATGACTTCTGCCCCTGAACGCCATATGATCCGGCTGGACCGCAAGCCGCAGCTGTTCAGCATGCGTGTGGCGGCGCTGATTTTCCACGATGACCACCTTCTCGTCCAGCGTGGCGCCAGGGACAGTTATTGGGCCTTGCCGGGCGGGCGCGCGGAAATTGGCGAAAGCTCGCAGGAAACCATTATCCGCGAGATCGGCGAGGAGCTCGACCGGGATTGCGCGGTCGAGCGTCTGCTCTGGTCGGTGGAAAATTTCTTCGGCTATGACGGTTATGCCGCGCATGAGCTGGCATTTTATTATCTGGTTTCGCTGCGCCAGCCTTTGCCGTGCCATGAAAGCGATATCGTACACCGCGTGCTGGATGGCGTGGAGGTGGAGCTCCGCTGGCTGCCTGCGCGACCTTCAGCGCTGCTGGAACACGATCTCAGACCCCGTTTCATCGCCGAACGCATCGAGATGCTGCCTCAGCGGCACGAGCATCTGATCGTGCGCGAAGGTGGTTCAGGTCAGGCCGAACTTTCCAAGGAGATATCATGAGCGAGCTTGTGGTTTCGCTTTCAGGCGAACTCATCGAACATGGGCACCGCCTGACGCAGCGGGTCTATTATGAGGACACGGATTTCTCCGGCCTCGTTTATCACGCGCGTTATCTGCATTTTCTCGAACGCGGTCGCACCGATTACCTGCGCTGCCTTGGCTGCGAGCAAAGCGCACTGCTGACCGCCGACGAGGAGGGTCTGGTTTTCGTCGTCCATCGCATGGAGATCGATTTCAGGAGCCCGGCGCGGATGGATGACGTGTTGACGATCACCACCGTTACCGAAAAGGCAGGCGGCGCCAAAATGGTGCTCCATCAGGAAATCCGCCGCGGCGAAACGCTGCTTGTTGCGGCCAAGGTCATCATCGCCGTCATCAATGCCAATGGCCGGCCACGCCGTCTTCCGGAGACGGTGGCCGAAAAATTCCTGAAGTAAGTTCAGGGTGGCTCCAGTAAATCCATCAGGCGTGGCGCTGTTGTAACACTCCTTTAACCATAATGGTGTCTTACTTTAACAACTGGCATTTGTGCGGCGCACGCCTTCCTTTCACCAAATTTATTGGCAAGTAAGGCTTACTGGCGAGTATCGGGGTATGGCAAAGGGGTTTGCGGCTGTTGCCGCATAGCTTCGAGCGTTAACACGCGTTTGAATCGCCCGGTCCCGTACCGGGCGTTTGGATTCGGGGATTGGATATTTATGGAACAGGCAGGTTTGGCAGCGGCGACGCACGATGTAAGTCTCTGGGCGCTGTTTATGCAGGCGGGCCTCATCGTGAAGTTCGTCATGATTGGACTTATCGCCGCCTCGGTCTGGACGTGGGCGATCGTCTTCGACAAATACGTAAGCTTCGGCAAGGCAAAGCGCCAGTTCGACCAGTTCGAGCAGGTGTTCTGGTCTGGCCAGTCGCTCGAGGAGCTTTACCGCACGCTGGCGGAACGCCAGAATGTCGGTCTTGCGGCAATTTTCGTTTCCGCCATGCGGGAATGGAAGAAATCGTTCGAACGCGGCGCACGTTCGCCCATCGGTCTGCAAATGCGTATCGACCGGGCAATGGACGTGACGATTGCCCGTGAAGGCGAGCAATACGAGGCACGCCTCGGGTCGCTTGCGACGATCGGTTCTGCCGGTCCGTTCATCGGTCTCTTCGGTACCGTCGTTGGTATCATGACCTCGTTCCAGGCGATTGCCGGTTCGAAGTCAACCAACCTTGCGGTCGTGGCGCCCGGTATCGCCGAAGCGCTTCTGGCAACGGCTATCGGCCTTGTCGCGGCTATTCCGGCGGTTATCGCCTACAACAAGTTCACGGCCGACGCGCACAAGCTTTCCGCCCGTATGGAAGGTTTCGCCGACGAGTTCTCCGCGATCCTGTCGCGCCAGATCGATGAAAAACTTCAGACACGGCAGGCCGCCCAATAAGCGGCCAGAGTTTAGATGCTGTGCAGTAATTTGCCGCAAGGCAAAATGGAGTAGATGATATGGGTATGTCAGCAGGTGGCAGCAGCGGCGGTTCCGGTGGACGCCGTGGGCGCGGCGGACGTCGCAGGGGCGGCGCGATCAGCGAGATCAACGTGACGCCGCTGGTCGACGTCATGCTCGTGCTGCTCATCATCTTCATGGTGGCCGCACCGATGATGACCGTCGGCGTGCCCATCGACCTGCCGCAGACATCCGCCAATGCGCTGAATTCGGACACGCAGCCGATCACGATTTCCGTCAACGCCAATGGCCAGATCCATTTGCAGGAAACGGAAATCCAGGCGGCCGAGGTGGCGGACAAGCTGCAGGCAATCGCCACGACAGGGTATAACGAGCGCATCTTCGTGCGCGCGGATTCCGTTGCCGCATATGGCGTCGTCGCCGACGTGATGGCGCGTATCCAGGCAGCGGGCTTCAAGAATATCGGCCTAGTGACCCAGCAGAAACAGGACAATTGACGTCAGCGATGAAGGGCAGCCTTACCACATCCGCGATCGTGCACGTGTCGCTTCTGGCTTTCGCCCTTGTTTCCCTGGGCTCGCCGGAGCCTCTTGACGTGTCGCAGGCCGAGGCCCTGCCGGTGGAGCTGGTGCCGATCGAGGAACTGAGCCAGATCCAGCAGGGCGACAAGAACGCGCCCAAAGCCGAGAAGTCGGCCCCGGTTCCGACCACGCGCCCGGATATCGTTCAGAACGCTCAGAATGTCGGTAACAATGTCGCCGATATTGAAGCGCCGCCGACGCCAACCACAAAGCCCAACGACAATATCAGTGCGGCCGCGCCGCCAAAGCAGGAAAAGCCGCAGCCCGTCGTCGATACGAAGGCGAACGAGGTGAAGGAAATCGTCAAGGAAGAGACCTCGGCTCCGAAGCCGCAGGAAATGGCTGCCTTGCCGCAAACCAAGCCCGAGATCGCGCCGCAGCCGAAAAACGAGCCGCCGCCGCAGGAAACCAAGGCGGAAGAGCCGCCGCCCGTGCAGCAGGAACCGGCCGAAATTCCGGTGCCGCCGAACGTGCCGCGCCCGAATTCCCGCCCGGAGCCGCCGAAGCCGGAGGTGCCGAAACAGGCTGAAACCAAACCTGCCGAGCAGAAACCCGCCGAGAAGCCTGCCGAGACCAAGCCCGATCAGGCGAAGTCCACGGACAAGCCTTCCGACAAGAAGCCCGGCGAGAAAAAGCAGGAAACGGCGAAGTCCGCTTCGTCGAAGGAAAGCGATTTTAACGCCGACGATGTTGCCGCACTTTTGAACAAGCAGGCGCCTTCCGGTGGCGGCGCGAAGCGCTCGACGGAGACTGCATCGCTTGGCGGCAAAAAGACGACGGGCGGTTCGACGCTCAGCCAGACGGAAATGGACGCGCTGCGCGGCGCGATCCAGAAGAACTGGCAGATCATTCCCGGCATGGCGGATGCCTCGGACGTTCGCGTTCGGGTCACCATGAAGCTCGACCGTGATGGAAGCATCATCGGCCGGCCCGAGATCGAAGCAACCGGTGGTTCCGAAGGAACGCGCCGTGCTTTGTCCGGCGGAGCCTATCGCGCCATCATGCGTTCTGCTCCGTTCACGAACCTTCCTGCCGATAAATACGATGCATGGAACGAAGTCGTTGTGAACTTCGATCCCAGTGAATTGCTGTGAATGCTGAAAGGCCTGGCAACATGAAGATATTTTCACCGATCCGTCTGGTGCTCGCTGTTGCGGCCCTCATGTCGGTTTTCTCCGCACCGGCTTTTGCGCTGGTGGAAATCAACATCAACAAGGGTAACGTCGAGCCCTTGCCCATCGCCATCACCGACTTCATGTCTGGCGACGGCATTGGCGCGCAGGTTTCGGCGGTGATTGCTGCCGATCTGCAGCGTTCCGGCCTGTTCGCGCCGGTCAACAAGAGTGCCTTCATCGAAAAAATCGCCAGCCCGGATCAGCAGCCTCGTTTCGAGGACTGGAAGGTCATCAACGCGCAGGCGCTGGTGACCGGCCGGGTGACGCG
This sequence comes from Agrobacterium sp., assembly GCA_034519725.1. GTDB lineage: Bacteria > Pseudomonadota > Alphaproteobacteria > Rhizobiales > Rhizobiaceae > Agrobacterium. The sequence continues at coordinate 47,226 of JAXHOC010000017.1, read as the reverse complement.
CGAAAGCGATGGTCGTCTGCGTGCCGAGTTCCGCCTCTGGGACACTTTCGCAGGCCAGCAGATGACCGGGCAGCAGTTCTTTACGCAGCCGGAAAACTGGCGCCGCGTCGCCCACATCATCGCGGACGCCATTTACGAGCGCGTTACCGGTGAAAAGGGTTATTTCGACACCCGCGTGGTTTTCGTCTCCGAAAGCGGCCCGAAAACGGCCCGCAAGCGCCAGCTGTCGATCATGGATCAGGACGGTTTCAACGTCCGCAACCTCACCAATTCGAACGATATCGTTCTGACGCCGCGTTTTTCGCCGAACCGTCAGGAAGTCACCTACATGTCGTTCGAAGGTCAGCAGCCGCGCGTTTACCTGTTGCAGCTGGAAACCGGACAGCGCGAAGTGGTCGGCAATTTCCCCGGCATGACGTTCTCGCCGCGCTTCTCGCCGGATGGCCAGAAGGTCATCATGAGCCTTCAGCAGGATGGTAACGCCAATATCTACACCATGGACCTGCGCTCACGCACCACGACGCGCCTGACGAACACGTCCGCGATCGATACGGCGCCGTCCTTCTCCCCGGATGGAGCAGCAGGTCGCCTTTGAAAGCGACCGTGGCGGCCGCCAGCAGATATACGTCATGAATGCCGACGGTTCGGGTCAGACCCGTATCTCCTTCGGCGACGGCTCTTACTCCACGCCAGTCTGGTCGCCGCGCGGCGATCTGATAGCCTTCACCAAACAGTCGGGCGGCAAGTTCTCGATCGGCGTGATGAAACCCGATGGCAAGAACGAGCGCATTCTGACCACCGGCTTCCATAATGAAGGCCCGACCTGGGCGCCGAACGGCCGTGTGCTGATGTTCTTCCGCCAGAACGCCGGTGCCGGCGGTCCGCAGCTCTATTCCATCGACCTGACGGGCTACAACGAACAGCTGATCAAGACGCCTACCTTCGCTTCGGACCCGGCCTGGTCGCCGCTTCTGGATTGATATTGACTGTCATGACGGCGCCGGCAAATCCGGCGCCGTCATGTTTTTACATATGACGCGTACAGGCGAAACTGCGACTCTTTCTTGCCGCAAAGTGTTGTGAGGGAGCAAAAAAGTGGGACGTTTCCTTTCTGTTAACCATAAACATTTGCCGGCCATTAACCTCGATCCGTTAGTGTCTGACAAGGTTATTGAAATTCCAAGGAGAGACCGGCGATGAGCCGTACAAACATTTCGGCACTCAGCCCGATGCAGAAGCTGGCCCGTAACCCGGCTGTTATCGCCATGACGCTCGCGCTTGCTCTCGCAGGCTGCGCGAACAAGAAAAACATGCCGAACAGCGCCGGTGAACTCGGTCTCGGCGGCGCGGGTTCTGCAACGCCCGGCTCGCAGCAGGACTTCACGGTCAATGTCGGCGACCGCATCTTCTTCGACACGGACTCGACCTCGATCCGTGCAGACGCGCAGCAGACCTTGCAGCGCCAGGCACAGTGGCTTGCCCGTTATCCGAAATACGCCATCACCGTCGAAGGCCATGCCGACGAACGCGGCACGCGTGAATACAACCTGGCGCTCGGCGCCCGTCGTGCTGCCGCAACCCGTGACTTCCTGGCATCCCAGGGCGTTCCGGCAGGCCGCATGAAGACGATCTCCTACGGCAAGGAAAAGCCGGTCGCCGTTTGCGACGACATTTCCTGCTGGTCGCAGAACCGTCGCGCCGTGACGGTTCTCGGTGGCGCGGGCATGTGATCGCCTGACGCTTTTGTGATCTTGAATGGAAGGCGGTCTATGGGCCGCCTTTCGTTTTTTTCATAGTTTGGCCGAAGTTAAGTTGCTTTTTTGGTTGATATGGAAAAAATCCGGCTTGCGCCATTCCGGTGCAAATCACTTGAGGCAGGACGAATGAGATGAAGAAACTTGTCGTGGCGGGAATGCTGGGGCTTGCAGCCTGCACCGGCTTGAGCGGCGTTGCCGTTTCAGGTCCGCTGTTTGGTGCGGGGGGTAGCTTCGGCACGATCAACTCTCAGCAGGTCCCGATTGTGCGGGTTCAGGCCAATGAAGCCTATAAGGTTCAGCAGCTTGAAGAACAGATCCGGCAGCTCAACGGCCGTATCGAAGAAATGAGCTTCCAGCTTTTGCAGATGCAGGAAACGATCCGCAAGGCGCAGGAAGACAATGAGTTCCGATTCCAGGAACTGGAAGGCGGCAAAGGCGCAAGCCCCACCGCGCCGAAAAAGAAGGCAGAGGCCACTCCGGCCGCTCCGCCGAGCGACGATGTTGCAACGATCATCGAAACGCCACCTCAGGGTGGCGCTTCCGTTTCGCCGTCCGCTCCCACAAACGCGCCGACGGCTGCACCGGGAGAGACGACGCTTGGCTCCATCGAGCTTGATTCCAAGGGCATGCCGATCGGCGGCTCGTTGAACCAGGGCGCCAACAATTCCTCCGGTAATCTTCCTGGCGTTACCACCGGCAACGGTTCACGCAAGACCGATCCGGTCAACACGGCAGCGCTCACCAGCGAGAGCGATATTTATCAGGCTGCTTACGGCCATGTGCTTTCCGGCGATTACAAGCTGGCGGAGCAGGGGTTCCAGCAATATCTCCAGGGTTATCCCAAGGGCACCAAGGCCGCCGATGCCAGCTTCTGGCTGGGCGAGGCCCAATATTCGCAGGGCAAGTTCAACGAGGCTGCAAAGACCTTCCTGAATGGCCACCAGACCTATGGCAAGTCTCCCAAAGCACCGGAGATGCTGATGAAGCTAGGCATGTCGCTTGCGGCGCTGGACAACACAGAAACCGCCTGCGCCACGCTGCGCGAAGTGCCGAAGCGTTATCCGAGTGCTTCGAAGACTGTGCTGAACAAGGTTGCCAGCGAACAGAAGCGGCTGAGCTGCTGATCTTTCTCCTGCCATGGCGGCGGTCTTTCCATGCCAGTTGATGCCCGCATTTTGAACGAAAAGACGGTTGCGCCGCTTGCGGCGGCAAGGTCCTTCGTCGAAAATCTTCGCAAACCCGCCAATATTCTCGTCGCAATCTCCGGCGGCAGCGATTCGACCGGTCTGTTGCTGGCCTTGCATGAGGCAAGGGCACAGGCAGACCCCGGCCTGGTGCAGCTTTCCGCCGTCACGGTCGACCATGCCCTGAGAGCGGAATCTGCCGATGAGGCTCACAAAGTCTCCTTGCTCTGCGCGGAACTCGGCATCCCGCATGCCGTGCGCCGATGGGATGGCGTGAAACCCGCCTCCGGCATTTCCGAAGCCTCCCGTCTCGCCAGATACCGTCTGATCGCCGATGTCGCCCGCGATATTGGCGCGGATGTTGTGGTGACGGGGCATACTTTTGGCGACCAGCGGGAAACCGTGGCGATGCGTGCCGCCCGAAGCGGCGGCGGCGAAAATCCCGGCCTTGCCGGCATGGCCGACGCCGTCTTGTACGATGGACGCCACTGGATCATGCGGCCGTTTCTCACTTGCGAAAGACAGGCGATCCGCGATTTCGTATCCTCGCGCTCGCGTGGCTGGTTTGACGACCCGAGCAATGAAAACACCAGCTATGAGCGCGTGCGCGTGCGGCAGTCGCTTTCCGGCTCTTTGCCACCGTTTGATGCGCAGGCTGCTGTGAAACGACAGGCATATTCCGGGAAAACCGCCGTTTTCCTCCAGCGACATGCCGAAGTCTTTCATGCCGCGCTTGCGAGATTGGCGGTTGATGGCCTGATGCCCGATCTTCCCGAATTCCGGCACGGGCTTTCGGCGCTCATCGCCAATCTCGGTGGGCGAGCCTATTTCCCGGCGGCGAGTAGTATGGACAGGGTGTTGCAATTTCTAAAAACCGGCGAGAACGGGCGGATAACAGTCGGGCGCGTGCTGCTCGATCGCCGGCGGGACGGGCTTTATCTGTTGCGCGAGCACAGAAACGTGCCGGAGGTTAAGGTCGAGGCTGGTGCCGAGGCTATCTGGGACGATCGTTTCCTCGTGAAGAACGGGTCGGCTTTTCCGGTCAATATTGCGGCGGGCAGGGCGGATTGCGCCTCGGATACGGCGGCGCTTTTTCCGGGAGTGCCGGCAGGGGTTGCGAAACAGGCGATGGCAATCCTGCCGCAAATCGCCGCGCCGGTTGCCGGTCTGGCCTCTCCGGACGGCACCGTCACCATCGTGCCGAGGCTTGCCCCTTTCGATCTTTTTCTGCCGCGCTTCGACCTTGAGCTGGCGAATGCAGTCGCGGTTTTATTCGGCCGTGGGGCCTATCCACAGCCGCCGGTTTAAATCCGGCCTCTTTTTCGTGAATTGCCTTGGAATAGTTTTTACACCAAAACGCATCAGATAACGCCCTTTGCCTTGGCAACGGCATATGTCGTCCTTATGTTAGGGTCGAGTAATAGCGGGCAGCAAACATGTCCGTGTGAGTTCGGGGAGTTCGATGAACCCAAATTTTAGAAATTTCGCCTTGTGGGCCGTGATCGCCCTGTTGCTGATCGCGTTGTTCAGCATGTTCCAGACTTCGCCGACACAAACGGGTTCACGTGAAATTCCGTATTCCCAGTTTATTCGCGATGTGGATGCCGGGCGAGTTCGCGACGTGACCGTGACCGGTAACCGGGTTCTCGGAACCTATACCGAAAACGGCACGGCCTTTCAGACCTATTCCCCCGTGATCGACGACAGCTTGATGGAGCGCTTGCAGAGCAAGAACGTCACCATCGTGGCGCGTCCCGAAAGCGACGGCTCTTCCGGTTTTTTGAGCTATCTCGGCACGCTTTTGCCGATGTTCCTCATCCTCGGTGTCTGGCTGTTCTTCATGCGGCAGATGCAGGGCGGTTCGCGCGGCGCTATGGGCTTTGGCAAGTCCAAGGCCAAGCTTCTGACCGAAGCGCATGGCCGCGTCACGTTTGACGATGTCGCAGGTGTGGACGAAGCCAAGCAGGACCTTGAGGAAATCGTGGAATTCCTGCGCGATCCGCAGAAGTTCCAGCGCCTTGGCGGCAAGATCCCGCGCGGCGTGCTGCTGGTCGGCCCTCCGGGTACGGGTAAAACGCTTCTGGCGCGGTCCGTCGCGGGTGAAGCCAATGTGCCGTTCTTCACCATTTCCGGTTCTGATTTCGTGGAAATGTTCGTCGGCGTCGGTGCAAGCCGCGTGCGTGACATGTTCGAGCAGGCCAAGAAGAATGCGCCATGCATCATCTTCATCGACGAAATCGACGCTGTCGGTCGTCATCGTGGCGCCGGTCTCGGCGGTGGCAATGACGAGCGCGAACAGACGCTGAACCAGCTGCTGGTCGAAATGGACGGCTTTGAAGCCAATGAGGGCATCATCCTCATCGCTGCGACCAACCGTCCTGATGTTCTCGATCCCGCACTTCTGCGTCCGGGCCGTTTCGACCGTCAGGTCGTCGTACCGAACCCTGACATTGTCGGCCGTGAGCGCATCCTCAAGGTTCACGTTCGCAATGTGCCGCTGGCCCCGAATGTCGATCTCAAGATTCTGGCTCGTGGCACCCCCGGTTTCTCGGGCGCCGACCTGATGAACCTCGTCAACGAAGCCGCCCTGATGGCTGCGCGCCGCAACAAGCGCGTGGTGACCATGCAGGAATTCGAGGACGCCAAGGACAAGATCATGATGGGTGCGGAACGCCGCTCTTCCGCCATGACCGAAGCCGAAAAGAAACTGACCGCTTACCACGAGGCGGGGCATGCGATTACCGCGCTGAAGGTCGCCCTGGCCGATCCGCTGCACAAGGCGACGATCATCCCGCGCGGCCGTGCACTCGGCATGGTCATGCAGTTGCCTGAAGGCGACCGCTATTCCATGAGCTACAAATGGATGGTGTCGCGTCTGGTGATCATGATGGGTGGCCGTGTTGCCGAGGAATTGACCTTCGGCAAGGAAAACATCACGTCAGGTGCATCTTCGGATATCGAGCAGGCCACCAAGCTTGCCCGCGCCATGGTGACGCAATGGGGCTTCTCCGACGCTCTCGGCCAGGTCGCCTATGGTGAAAACCAGCAGGAAGTCTTCCTTGGCCATTCCGTCTCGCAGTCCAAGAATGTCTCCGAGGCAACGGCCCAGACGATCGATACCGAAGTTCGCCGTCTGATCGACGAGGCCTATACCGAGGCACGGCGTATCCTCACGGATAATCACGACGGGTTCGTTGCGATTGCCGAGGGTCTTCTGGAATATGAGACCCTCACGGGTGAGGAAATCAAGGCACTGCTGAGAGGCGAGAAGCCCGCGCGCGATCTGGGCGACGATCTCCCGGCAGCCGTGGTTCGGCGGTGCCGAAAGCCGGCACCAAGAAAGATGGCCCGAGCGAAGTCAAGGGTGATGGCGAAGCCAAGGGCGACGGCGAGGCCGAAGGCGGCATGGAGCCGCAGCCCCACTGATTGCTTGCCTGACCAGGACGATCGATTGAAAAAGGCCATCCGGTTTTCCGGGTGGCCTTTTCATTCTGGTAACAAGATATAAGCCATTTTTGCGGTAATTTACGTGCTGTTCATCGTGGTTTGTGGCATCTAGCCAAAAACGCTTCCGGCGGTTTTATGCATCTGCCGGAATGCCCGAAAGATTTGGAGTTCAAATGGCACGCCGTTATTTCGGAACCGATGGTATCCGCGGACAATCGAACGTCTTCCCCATGACGCCGGATCTGGCGATGCGTGTGGGTATTGCGGTCGGAACGATTTTCCGCCGGGGCCAACATCGCCATCGTGTCGTGATCGGCAAGGATACCCGGCTTTCGGGCTACATGCTGGAAAACGCGCTCGTCGCCGGTTTCACCGCCGCAGGCCTCGATGTCTTCCTGCTTGGGCCTATTCCGACACCTGCGGTCGCCATGCTGACCCGTTCGCTGCGTGCGGATATCGGCGTGATGATCTCGGCGTCGCACAACCCGTTTTCCGATAATGGCATCAAGCTTTTCGGCCCTGACGGATACAAGCTCTCCGACGAGCTGGAGCTGGAAATCGAAGATCTTCTCGACAAGGATCTCTATGCCCAGCTTGCCAAGCCGAGCGAGATTGGCCGCGCCAAGCGCGTGGATGGCGATATCTACCGCTATATCGAATTCGTCAAACGCACCCTGCCGCGCGATGTGACGCTGAGCGGGCTGAGGATCGCCATCGACTGCGCCAATGGCGCCGCCTACAAGGTGGCCCCCGCAGCACTCTGGGAACTCGGCGCTGAAGTCGTCACCATCGGCAACGAGCCGAACGGCATCAACATCAATCTCGAATGTGGCTCCACCCACCCGGAAGCGCTGCAGAAGAAGGTGCACGAAGTGCGGGCCGATATCGGCATCGCGCTCGATGGCGATGCGGACCGTGTCATCATCGTCGACGAACGCGGCGAGATCGTCGATGGCGATCAGCTGATGGCGGTGATTGCCGATAGCTGGGCTTCCGACAATACGCTGCGTGGCGGCGGCATTGTCGCAACCGTGATGTCCAACCTCGGTCTGGAGCGTTTCCTCGGCGACAAGGGTCTCACGCTTGCCCGCACCAAGGTGGGCGACCGTTATGTTGTCGAGCATATGCGCAACCACAATTTCAACGTCGGCGGCGAGCAGTCCGGCCACATCGTCTTGTCGGATTACGGCACGACCGGCGATGGTCTGGTGGCGGCTTTGCAGGTTCTGGCCAAGGTCAAGCGCTCCGGCCTGACCGTCAGCGAGGTGTGCCGCAAATTCGAGCCGGTGCCGCAGCTTTTGAAGAATGTGCGTATTTCCGGCGGCAAGCCTTTGGAAAATCCGATTGTGCAGCAGGCGATCGCCGATGCGGAAAGCGCATTGGCCAATAATGGCCGCCTCGTCATCCGCCCGTCCGGTACGGAGCCCTTGATCCGCGTCATGGCGGAGGGCGACGACAGTGCCAAGGTGGAGCAGATCGTCAACGATCTCGTCGGCGTCATCACCAATGCCCGCTCCGCCGCATAAATTGCGCCGATAAGTATGAAGAACAAAAGCCGGCTTTCGAGTCGGCTTTTTCTTTATTGCCTAATAAATATAGTGAATGATCGTGGTTAATCGTGACTTAACCATTTTGCGTCAATCTCCATGACTGAACAGTTCACTGGCATCTGCTGTCGAACCCGCAGATGTCTCTTCTGGAGTGGAAGTCATGAAAAACGCTTTGGCCGGCATTCTGGCCGTTCTGATGACCGGCACGAGCGCCTTCGCTGCCGATCTTTATCAAGCTGAACCTGCACCTGCCTATGTCGAGGCACCCGAAGTGCAGATCACACAGGCGAGCGGCTGGTATCTGCGCGGCGACGTCGGTTATTCCTTCAACAAGCTGCGTGGCGCCCATTATTATCAGGGTGGACCCGGCGGTTATTTGCAGGATTTCGATACTGCAAAGATCGATGACAGCTATAATATCGGTGCCGGTGTCGGTTACCAGTTCAATAACTATTTCCGCAGCGACGTCACGTTCGATTACATGGGTAAATCGGATTTCCGCGGTTCTACCATCGGCGGCTGCGGCTCCGTTCCCGGTCCCTGCGTCTCGTCGGACCTGAGTTCGCTGCGCGCCTATACGCTGATGGCCAACGCCTATGTCGATCTCGGCACCTATGGCCGCATCACACCCTATGTCGGTGGCGGTATCGGTGGCTCCTATGTCAAGTGGGACAAGCTGCGCAACACCTCGTGCAGCACCAATGGCCTCGGTTGCGACCCGACCACGGAACACGGCGGCAAGGGCAAGTGGCGCTTCGCCTACGCCCTGATGGCCGGCGCATCCATCGACGTTACCTGTAACTTGAAGGCCGATATCGGCTACCGTTTCCGCCACATCAACAAGGGCGATATGTTCGCTTACGAGAACAATGGTGGTCCGGGCCGCGACAAGGGTCTCTATTCGCATGAAGTGCGCGTCGGCGGCCGTTATGTCTTCAACGGTTGCGACACGGCGCAATACATGCCGCCCGCCGATATTCCGCTCCAGCCTGCCGTTTATAAATAAACGTCACGCCAGACTGATAGCTTCAAGCCGTCCGCATCCTCTTCGGGTGCGGGCGGTTTTTGTTTTGGGCGGCATCCAAATCGTCGCATGACGCATATGGACCAAGATTCTCATGCGTAGCGACATATTCCGCTTGACGGAGGCCGGTCAGAGGAATAGCAACGGCGTCAGGACACCTCTCCCTAACGAGAGGCGCCTATCTGAAAGGGTAGTCAAAATGACAGATATAGTGAAGCCGGACCTGCGTCCGGGCAATACGCATTTTTCTTCTGGTCCCTGCTCGAAGCGTCCCGGTTGGTCGCTAGATGCTCTCTCCGATGCACCGCTCGGTCGCTCGCATCGCGCCAAGGTTGGCAAAGCCAAGCTCAAGCAGGCCATCGATCTCACCCGCGAAATTCTTAATGTGCCCGCCGATTATCGTATCGGTATCGTTCCCGCGTCCGACACCGGTGCCGTTGAAATGGCGCTCTGGTCGCTGCTCGGTGAACGCGGCGTCGATATGCTTGCCTGGGAAAGCTTCGGTGCCGGCTGGGTTACCGATGTCGTCAAGCAGCTGAAGCTGAAGGACGTGCGCAAGTTGGAGGCCGATTACGGCCTGCTGCCGAACCTTGCCGAGGTCGATTTCGACCGTGACGTGGTTTTCACCTGGAACGGCACCACCTCGGGCGTTCGCGTTCCCAACGCCGATTTCATTCCTGATGACCGCAAGGGCCTGACGATCTGCGACGCCACCTCGGCAGCTTTCGCGCAGGACATGGACTTTGCAAAGCTCGACGTCGTCACCTTCTCCTGGCAGAAGGTTCTGGGCGGCGAGGGCGGCCATGGCGTCATCATCCTTTCGCCGCGCGCCGTCGAGCGTCTCCTGAGCTACGCACCGGCATGGCCGCTGCCGAAAATCTTCCGCATGGTCTCCGGCGGCAAGCTCATCGAAGGCATCTTCACCGGCGAAACCATCAATACGCCGTCCATGCTCTGCGTTGAGGACTATATCGACGCGCTGCTGTGGGCGAAGAACCTTGGTGGGCTGAAGGCGCTGATCGGCCGTGCCGATGCCAATGCCAAGGTCATCTACGACTTTATCGAGAAGAATGACTGGATCGCCAATCTGGCCGTCAAGCCGGAAACCCGCTCCAACACCTCCGTCTGCCTGAAGATCGTCGATCCCGACGTACAGGCGCTGGACGCTGCCGCGCAGGCGGATTTCGCCAAGGGCATCGTTGCCCTGCTCGAAAAGGAAAATGTCGCCCTCGATATCGGCGCTTACCGCGACGCACCGTCCGGTCTGCGCATCTGGGCCGGCGCAACCATCGAGACGGCCGATATGGAAGCCGTCATGCCCTGGCTCGCCTGGGCCTACGAGACACAGAAGGCAACGCTTTCCAAGGCTGCCGCCTGATTTCGATACCGGCCCTGCGCTGATGCAGGGCCGCTGATTTCCCGTTTTTAAAACTTCACCGTTTTTCAAGGAGCCCCTGAACCATGGCACCTCGCGTACTCGTATCCGACGAACTGTCGGAAACCGCCGTCCAGATCTTCCGTGATCGTGGCGTCGAAGTCGATTTCCAGCCGAAACTCGGCAAGGACAAGGACAAGCTGGCTGAAATCATCGGCAATTACGATGGTCTTGCCATCCGTTCCGCCACCAAGGCGACCGAAAAGCTGATCGAAGCGGCGACCAACCTCAAGGTCATTGGCCGCGCCGGCATCGGCGTCGACAATGTCGATATTCCGGCCGCCTCGCGCCGCGGTATCATCGTCATGAACACGCCGTTCGGTAACTCCATCACGACTGCCGAACATGCGATTGCGCTGATGTTTGCCGTCGCACGCCAGCTTCCGGCCGCCGACAGCTCCACGCAGGCGGGCAAGTGGGAAAAGTCGAAATTCATGGGTGTCGAAATCACCGGCAAGACGCTCGGCGTCATCGGTGCCGGCAACATCGGCTCCATCGTCTGCTCGCGCGCACTTGGCCTGAAGATGCACGTTCTGGCCTATGACCCCTTCCTGTCGCCGGAGCGCGCGCAGGAGATGGGCGTGACCAAGGTCGAGCTGGACGAGCTTCTGGCGCAGGCCGATTTCATCACCCTGCATGTGCCGATGACCGACAAGACGCGCGGCATTCTCGGCGCTGAAAACCTTGCCAAGACCAAGAAGGGCGTGCGTATCGTCAACTGCGCCCGTGGCGGTCTGGTGGATGAGGCAGCCCTTGCCGAAGCCATCAAGTCCGGCCATGTCGCCGGTGCCGGTTTTGACGTGTTCGAAGTCGAACCCGCCACCGAAAGCCCGCTTTTTGGTCTTCCCAACGTCGTCTGCACGCCGCATCTCGGCGCTTCGACCACGGAAGCCCAGGAAAACGTTGCCCTTCAGGTTGCCGAGCAGATGTCGGATTATCTGGTCAAGGGTGCCGTCTCCAACGCCATCAACATGCCGTCGATCACGGCGGAAGAGGCCCCGCGCCTGAAGCCTTTCATCCGTCTGGCGGATGTTCTCGGCTCCTTCGTCGGCCAGGTGCAGGAAAGCGCCACCAAGGAAATCGAGATCCTTTATGATGGCGCAACGGCCAACATGAACACCAAGGCGCTGACCAGCGCGTTGCTGGCCGGCCTCATCCGCAGCCAGGTTGCGGATGTGAACATGGTTTCCGCGCCTGTCATGATCAAGGAAAAGGGCGTGATCCTCTCCGAGGTCAAGCGTGACAAGACCGGCGTTTACGACGGCTACATCAAGCTGACGGTCAAGACGGAAAACCAGGTCCGCTCGGTTGCCGGCACGGTGTTTTCGGATGGCAAGCCGCGCTTCATCCAGATCAAGAACATCAACATGGATGCCGATGTCGGATCGCACATGATCTACATCACCAACACCGACGTTCCCGGCATGATCGGCTTCATGGGCACGACGCTCGGTGAAGCTGGCGTCAACATCGCCAACTTCCAGTTGGGCCGTGAAAAGGGCGGCGGCGATGCCATCGCACTGCTTTATGTCGATGGTCCGGTATCCGAAGACGTGCTGGACAAGCTGCGCGCCAACCCGGCAATTCGCCAGGTCAGGCCGCTGACCTTCAACATCGACTGATACCCATCGTTCCTCCCAAGGGGACAATAAGGGCCGGTGCAGGGGAAACCCTGTGCCGGTTTTTTTTGTTTCTGAACCGGCGGTTTAACCGGAATATGAGTGCGTTTCTCTCTTTGGTTGCATATCACGAAAAATTTAAGCCGAGCATACTAAAAATGATGATCATGAGTTGCTATATCGGCTGTTGATACGCCGCTCATGGGAGGGTGGCCAACAGGAGATAGTGATGTTTGCTGCCTTTCGGCGCTTCAAAGGTTTGTTCGCAGTCGCCGCGCTTGGTATCGCGGTTTCTTTCGTAGCCGTCGATATGGCGGAAGCCCGCCGTGCGAGCGGCGGTTTCGGTAGCCGTGGCACACGGACGTTTTCCGCGCCGCCGTCGACCAGCACCGCCCCCGGCCAGACCGCGCCGATCAACCGCAGCATGACGCCGAATACCCAGCAGAACCAGGCAGCGCCCGGTGCCGCACAGCCGGCTCGTCCGGGTGCCCAGGCACCGCAGCAGAGCCGTGGTCTGTTTGGCGGCATGATGGGTGGCCTGATGGGCGGCCTGCTGATGGGTGGTCTGTTCGGCATGCTCATGGGCGGCGGTTTTGGCGGCATGGCCGGTTTGTTCGGCATGTTGCTGCAGGTGGCGCTGATTGGCGGGTTGGCGATGTTGGCCATGCGTTTCTTCGCATCGCGCCGTCAGGGCCAGCCGGCCTTCGGTGGCGGGAGCGGATCGCAGCGCACAGATAATTCTGGCTCCTCCTTTAATGGCGGCCCGCAGGCAGGTCCCTCCGCATCCTCGTTCAAGATCCCGAAGATCGGCGCGCTTGCCGGTGCTGCGGGCGGCGCAGCTGCGGCCACGGCCGCAACGGCAAAGCCGGTGGCGCATGCCGATGCGATGTCCGAAGGCGACGAGATCGGCATCACCCAGGGCGACCTCGAAGTCTTCCAGAAGATGCTGCAAGATGTTCAGGCTGCTTACGGGGCTGAAGATTACGGCACGCTGCGCAAGCTGACGACGCCGGAAGCCATGTCCTATCTCGCCGAAGAACTGAGCGACAACGCGACCAGCGGCGTGAAAAACGACGTCCGCGACGTGACGCTGTTGCAGGGCGATGTTGCCGAAGCCTGGCACGAAGAGGGCCAGGACTATGCAACGGTGGCGATGCGCTACTCCGCCATCGACATTATGCGCGACCGCACCTCCGGCAAGGTGATCGAAGGTGACGAGCAGCATCCGTCCGAAGCGGTGGAAATGTGGACCTTCGTGCGCCGTGGCGGCAACGACAACTGGCAGGTCGCCGCCATTCAGGCCGCTGCCTGAGACGACGCATAGTCTTTTGTGAATGAAACGGCCCGGAGGTTTTGACGAACCTCCGGGCTTTTCCGTGTCGTGCTCCCGATGTCGCGACATTGTCTTCTGCCGGTACTTCCGCGATCGATGCGAGAGGGCGCAATTCCTCCCAAAAAACGACTGATAAATCTAACGGGTGATATCTGTATCACCACGCAAGGGGTAATCCGCCTTCGCCCTGCCATGCAAGGGGTTGCGCCCTCTTCATCGAGGTGTGGCGCTGGCGCATAGCTGTTTTGCTTCACGGAATTGCCGTTTTTCATTCATCCGGTGTTCAGTCCGCGCATCCTAACCAGCATGCGTACACGTCAATGTTACTTTTCGCGCCGGTTCTAAACCGCTTTGGGAAGGGAACCACAGGCGCAAAACAGCGTTGACAATCCAATTCCCGGCCCGCTCCCGCAAGCCGGGCTGGGTGGACGGGCAAAGCACGGCCCGCGAGAACGGAGAGCTATCGAGATGAAACGCTTTGACCTGATCGACGGTATGCGTGGTTACTTCCTCGTCTTCATGCTGATCAACCATCTTGTGTTTGCAGGAGGTTTCTGGCTGGTGGAAATCAATCACCGTCAGTTTGCTTTCGTGGAAGACGCGCAGGGCTTCGTCTTTCTGTCCGGTCTCTTGATCGGCATGGTCTATGCCCGCAAGATGATGAAATACGGCTATGATGCCGGCAAACAGATGATCTGGAACCGGGCTATGGAGCTCTATCGCTACGCGATGGGTCTCGTCATCGCCGTGCTGTTCTTCCGCATGGTCATCCCGCACGCGCCTTATATCTGGTACAACTGGCTGGGCATGACGTCGTTCGACGATCCGCTGCGTCTGGCGGCAATTGCGACATTCCTCTTCCAGCCAACCTTCATGGATATTCTGCCGCAATATATCGTCTACATGATGTTTGCGCCCGTCCTCGTGAAACTCTGCCTCGATGGCAAGTGGGCCTATGTCATGGCCGGCTCGCTGCTGGTCTGGATGGCCGGCCAGCTCGGTCTTCAGCAGATCGTCACGACGCCGCTCAACGAACTCGTCAAGGGTGTTGACGAACAGGGCATCCGCGTCAGCTTCAATCTGCTTGGCTGGCAGCTGGTGTTCTATTCGGCGCTGGTGCTGGGTGCGATGACGGCGCAGAACCGCATTCCCTGGAAGGCGATCTTCTCTCCGCAGCAGACATGGCTTCCGAAGGCGGCACTTCTCATCTGCCTGTTCTTCATGCCGCTTCGCATTGCAACCGCCTGGGGCCTGATGCCGGAATTCGTGATGGGCAAGTTCTCCACCATGGAAATCCGTGCCGATTTCGGTCCGGTCTACCTCATCAACTTCCTGGCCGTTGGTGTGGGCCTGACATGGCTGGTGATCGCCGGTCCGAAACATCACCGCCCGCTCGTCCGCTCGATTGCCGAGGGCGTGATCTGGGTGCTCTCGCTGAAGTTCCTGCAGCTGCTTGGCCGCCATTCGCTTCAGGTCTATGTCTGGCACGTGGCCATCGTTTATGGCGTCTATTATCTCGATGGCCGCACCGCCGAGCTGTCGCAGGTCAACAAGACGCTGATCGCGCTCACCGCAATCGGTTTGCTGGCCCTGCCGGCCCTGTGGCGGGAGCGCGACAAGTGGATTGGCAGCAGCGGCCAGAAGACCGCTGGCGCTTAACAGCCTGTCACGATTTGGATATGATGGCTTTACGGGGCGGTTTTCCGCCCCGTACTTGCGTGCGCGGCCATTCCTTTCTATATGCAGCCCTTAAATCCGCATGGTGGCGGGGCAGGACAGTCTTTTTTCGACTGAGGCCCCCCGCAGCGGATGACCGACAGGCGGCGGGGCCTTTACCCCCGTTATGACTGACGATGGGAAAAAAACGTGAATACGCTCGATTTTGACAAGAGGCCGGAAGATACCCGGATCGTTGTCGCCATGTCCGGTGGCGTCGATTCGTCCGTGGTGGCCGGTATCCTCAAGCGCGAGGGCTACGATGTCCTCGGCATAACTCTCCAGCTTTACGATCACGGCGCGGCCGTGCACCGCGCCGGCTCCTGCTGTGCGGGGCAGGACATAGACGATGCGCGCAGGGTCTGCGAAACGCTCGGCATTCCCCACTATGTGCTGGATTATGAAGCGCGGTTCCGCGAAACCGTCATCAATCCCTTTGCCGAAGCCTATGCGATGGGTGAAACGCCAATCCCCTGCGTTGCCTGCAACCAGACGGTAAAATTCGCCGATCTGCTGGCGACCGCACAGGAACTCGGCGCCGATGCACTGGCAACCGGCCATTATATCCGCTCGCGCCCCAATCCCGTTGCCGGCCAACCGGGTCGCCGCGCGCTCTATCGCCCGATCGATAGCGACCGTGACCAGAGCTGGTTCCTGTTTGCGACGACGCAGGAGCAGATCGATTATCTGCGGTTTCCGCTTGGAGGCCTCTCCAAGGCCGAAACGCGGGCATTGGCGGAAGATATGGGCCTCGTGGTCGCCAAGAAGGCCGACAGCCAGGACATCTGTTTCGTGCCGCAGGGCAAATACACCGATATCATCAACAAGCTGAAGCCGAATGCGGCGCTGGCGGGCGATATCGTCCATCTGGATGGCCGCGTGCTCGGCCGCCATGACGGCATCGTGCATTACACCATCGGCCAGCGCCGCGGCATCGGCGTTGCGACCGGAGAGCCGCTCTATGTCGTGCATCTCGATGCGCGCGGCCGCCGGGTCATCGTCGGTCCACGCGAGGCGCTGGAAACCCGCCGTGTCTATCTGCGCGACATGAACTGGCTTGGCGATGGCGCGCTTGCTGATGAGGCAGGGCAGGGCTTTGCCTGTTTCGCCAAGGTGCGCTCCACCCGCCCGCCAACCGAAGCCATGCTCCACGCCGACGAGAACGGCATCTATGTGGATCTGATGACCGGCGAGGCCGGCGTCGCCCCCGGTCAGGCATGCGTGCTCTATTCCGCACCGGGCGCCGATGCCCGCGTTTACGGCGGCGGCTTCATCGAACGTTCGGAACGCTCGGTAGACGCCGAGGCTTCGCTGAAGGCGCTTTTGGAAAAGCCGGTTGCCGCCTGAAACCATTCGATTTTCACCGCCGTGTGGAAAGCGAATTTTTTGCGCGTCATGCGCTTGACACTTTGGGGAGCGGCACCTTATAAGCCGCTCATCCTGATGGAGCGGGCGGTCACATGGCTGTCACGTTTCCACTGTGGCGGGGTAGCTCAGGTGGTTAGAGCAGCGGAATCATAATCCGCGTGTCGGGGGTTCAAGTCCCTCTCCCGCTACCATTCATCTCAATAGAAAGATCAAGCTTCGCGTCTGCTCTGTACCCTGTAGCGCGATTTCGGAATTTTGACACGAGAAATCGGAATTTCTGACAATTCCGAAATCCTTGTCAAAGGCTCTCAAAGTGCCTTTTCAAGTGCCCTTTGAGGTCGCCCCTAGTAGCGCGCAAACCGAGTAGCGTGACGCGCAACGCAGCCCTTCCACCCGAAACCTCCCCTTCGATCATTGTTGCAAAACGTTTCTGGCGTCGGTAGTTGTTTCCGACTTCAGGTTGAATAGGGGGCAACAATGAAATTTCTAGATAAATTTCGCCGCTTGGTTTCGCGTCGCGGTACGAAGATTGAGTGGCTTGATAAGGCTACGTTCGCCGTCGGTGGGCATAAAATCACGATGGACTACGAATATGGCGGCAGCAAAAGGAAATCCGCACAGTCTGATTTCACCATGATGAAGTCGCGCTCGTTCCTGACTCAATACCTCCAGCACGAGGGCGAGGACTTCAAAAGGATTTTGGAGCTGGGTGTGTACCAGGGAGGCTCTTTTGTTTTCCTTGATCAGGTTTTTAATCCTGACCGTATTTCGGCTGTGGAACTATCAGCAGTCCCCATCCCCGCATTGGATGCTTACGTAGAAAAGTCCAAGGGTAGAGCAACCGTGCACTACGGAACGTCGCAGGATGATGTTCAGCGCCTCGGCGAAATCATTGACCAAGATTTCGGTGGTCAGCTCGATCTCGTGGTTGATGATGCTTCTCATTTTTATGACCAAACAAGAGCAAGTTTCAAGTTAGCCTTTCCTCGGCTTCGGCCAGGAGGCCTCTACATCATTGAAGATTGGAGCTGGAGCTTTTTTGAAGACTATCAAGGTCCGGACCACCCTTGGGCGGAGCATCACTCACTCGCCAACCTCGCGATCGACCTGATGGAGGAAATGGCCCTTGGCAAAGCGATCGAAGACGTGACCGTTTCCCGGCATATGATCAAGGTTCGCCGCTCGAAAAAGAATGCTTCGGAGATTTTTAAAACCACCGCACGCCGTGGAAGAGACTATCAACTTATCTAAAAACCCAAAGACGGGACCGAGATTTGATTCCCATTTTTGCAAAGAACCCGCCTGTGGCCTTGAGCTTCAGGCGGGTTTTTTCGTTAAGCGCGCCGCCAATATGCTGCCAGCGCCATACGCGGGTTATGGATATGCGCAAATCCTAAGGCCTGATGAGACCGAGGCGCGGGACAAGACCCTCTATAATGACGCAGCGTTGAAGCCATGCGACATCAGCGGTGGGCGGTGCCGAAGCGCCGAATGCCGGCACAAACTTGTAGCTTGAATTGGCATCGGCATTGCCCGCATCGCAGGGTATGCCTCCATAAATAATCGGCATCCATCCGCCTGCACCTGACAGCGCTCCCCACATTAAGGCACCGCCGGAATAGGTGCGCAAACCATTGTTCGCCCGCGTGACGAAGCTGGTAAATGGGACACGCTGCAAGGGATTGGCTTTTGCCAGCATAACGGCAGTGATCGTTTTCCCCGACATCGAAGCCCTCTCCGTTGCATCGAACGAATTCGATATGGAGGAAAAATGCCCGTTGGCGTCTGCCGGCTTGACCTTGGCCGAGTATGCCGCACCTGCTCCAGGGTGAATATTTGCAGGGTCGGTATCCTTGGTTGCCGAACCACCCGACACAGCAGAAAAGTTGACCGGAAGCGCGCCAGACCAGTTTGAAAGATCGCCGTTGACGAACAGGTTTGTGCCGATCGGCAATTCCATCCAGCTGACTGTTGAAAACGCCGCCCTCTTTGCTTTCATGAAGGACGCCATAAGCGCACCGGCAGCGAGACGG
This sequence comes from Agrobacterium sp., assembly GCA_034519725.1. Classification (GTDB taxonomy): domain Bacteria; phylum Pseudomonadota; class Alphaproteobacteria; order Rhizobiales; family Rhizobiaceae; genus Agrobacterium. Next base: position 28,760 of record JAXHOC010000017.1, on the reverse strand, counting down.
GCACCCTCATCGTTACCCTGCGTGTCGGACGGATGGTACACGGGCGAAACATCGTTCGTCCGATAGAGGATCGGGGCTTTGCCCGCGTCGATATAAAGCTTGTGGGTATCGATAAGGGTGAGGCTCGGGAAAACCGATGCCACGCCGAGGATGGCGTTATAGACCTTGTCGTAACCGGCGTTGTCGCGCCACGGGTTTTGGGTGGTGATGACCTGCGGCACATCTTTCCATTGCCAGCTGATCAACCCGATGATCGACCAGAACAGCCCGCGCCCGATCGCCACATCATTCCCCGGCGTTTCGAATGAGGACATGTTGTGGCCGTGATGGGTGATAGCCACATCGGGTTTCGGGATCGCGTCGATTGCGGTCGGTTTGCGCGACGCCTCAAACATGCAGCCGGCGACTTGACCGGGAAGAGCAGCCAGCCAGACGTCAATCGTCTGAGACGTTCCATTACGGATGACAACCGGCGCGGCATAGTCTTTAGGACCATTGGCCGAGGAGCCGCCCCATTCAGCCCAGCGGTGCATGATGACGGTGGCGTTGTAGAGGTCTCCGAGGGCGACGGCAAATTTGTAGTACGGCCCGTATTCGGAATAGCCGGTACTATCGGTGTTTGCGAAAATATTGACGTTCTGTCCGGCTCCAAGTTTAGTCTTCAGCGGGCCGAAGGCGGAGCTTACCTGGTTGACGGAGAAAACGTCTGCCTCACTCGCTGACAGCGCCAGCGGACCATTCTGCGGCAGGATAAGAGGCAGGTTCGCAAACTGCATCAGGTGTTGTCCCACACGTTGAGCGTCTGTCCGCCGAGGTTGTTGCGCGCGACCAGGCGCAAGCTCGGCAACTTGGCAATGCGGACGATCGGCGTGGATGTCCGATGCAGGGTAGCAACCGTTACCCACGCAGCATCTGTCGAGACGCGGGCCTGCACGTCCACGGTTGTCTGGTCGTTGCTAGCAGCGAGCTGAAGATAGGTTTCGTCGGCGGGTGTCCATGGTGCGCTTTCGAGGGTCTCGGCGATGGTGGTAAGCCTGATCATGGTGCAGCTCCTTGCGGCCAGCCGGCCTCGATGTCGATCGCATCCAGCGCTGCCGCATCCTGCGCAGTCAGAGCCGCGTCTTTCAGATCGCGGGCATGCTGGATCAGCGCGGCGGTATACGCACCGACAGCCGTTGCAAGAGCTAGGCCGTCAGCAGGTTCGGGAAGCGCATACCGGATGTTTTCTTCCGTAATCCATCCCCGCCGATAATCTTCCGGCCAGGACGTGATGCCGAGCACGGCAAAACCGGCTGTTGTTCCCATTGAGGTCAGTCGGCGCTCAACTTCATCCGAAATAGCGATATGGAAGCCACCGGGAAGGACATAACCGGTCGCCAGCCTCGCCAGCAGAAGGTTGTTCACCTGTGCCACTTTACCGGCCTTCAGAACACCAAGGCCAATGGGCGGCGGTTCCGTGAATTCCGTGCCGGAATATTTCCACCCAATGTCCACCGGGTCCCTGGCCTCAATGAATGTGGCCGCGATATCCGGATGGTACAGGTCTGCAATCGGCTCGTCCGCAAAGACGATTTCGACAACCGTTCCGTTATCTACGCGTGCGTATTTTTTCATGTCCGACCTCAATATGTGATGATGATGCCACCGGCTGCTGCTTCGCCGAACCATATGATGTTCCCGGAGTACGACAGGAGGCCACCGCCGCCACCCGGCCATGTTGCGCCGTTGCTCGTCAGAGCACCCTTGCCGCCGTTCGGCCCGGCCGCATCGCCACCAAAACCGGCCCACTGACCGTTATTGTTGCCATCTGCGCCTTCCTGGCCTTTCAGGTTGACCATCCCGCCAGTTCCCATGCCGCCAGCGCCGGGTACGCCTCCGGTTGTGGCCGTAATGCCGCCCGTCGCGGACAGGAAAGAACCGAATGATGTTGTTCCGCCGTTCGCACCGCCAAAGACACCAGCCGCGCCGACGGTCATGGAGACAGTCTGACCGGCCGTAAAGAACAGCCATTCTCCGGCGTAGCCGCCACCGCCACCGCCTTCACCCTGAATGTTTCCAGCGTAGGTCGCGCTCGCACCGCCACCGCCGTAGACCTCGACCCAGTACCAGCCGGTTAAAGGCGCCGTCCAGGTTGTTGTGCCCGGCGCGCTGTACATCGTGGTGACATGGCGCGGCGTGTCGGAAGGTTGGACGATAAAAGCGTTATTAGACGCGGAGTAAACCAGCACAACAATCGAGTTGGCGACAGCATCGTTGGCGGCTGGGTTGTTCAGATATGGGGTTTTGATCGATTTAGCGCCAAGCCCGTTGAGGTTCAGGGTCGCCGCACCTGGCAACGCTGATGCAAGACGAAGATTAACCACCATTCCGTCGCTCAACGCGGCAGGAGCCGGAGAGAGAGTGGCTGTTATGACGCTCGCTGTTCCGCCCGCAACGGCAACATTCCATTCTCCAGCCTGCGCGGATGACGTCACGGCGTCGGTACGCTCTTTCAAACGCGCGGGTGACACTGCTCGTGTTGTATCGGCACCCGCTGCCACTTCGGCGGAGGTGGCGATTTCAATGAGGCCGGTTCGGGTTTCGGTGGCTGTGCGCGATGAGAGACCGGCAGGGGTAACAGCTCGCGAAACATCTGTTCCGGTCTGTACCTCGGCAGTTGTCGCCAGCTCGATAATGCCGGTGAGGGCCTCGGTCGCAACACGGGAAATATCCACCTTGGCGGCAAGGGCGGTGGTCACGGTCGCCGCGAAATTGGCGTCGTTTCCAAGCGCTGCGGCCAGTTCGTAAAGGGTATCAAGGGCGGCTGGCGATCCGTTTATAACGTTCGCAATTGCAGCGGTGACAGCGGCCGTCAAACCTGCCGGTGTGACGGCGCGGTTTGTATCTGTTCCGGTCGTGGCTTCCGCAACTGTCGCCAGTTCCACCACGCCGGTACGTGTTTCCGTTGCCGTCCGGGCGGCCAGCCCGGCAGGGGTTACGGCTCTTGTGGTGTCCGTACCTGTCTGCACCTCGGCGCTTGTCGCAAGCTCCACCAGTCCCGACCGCGTGTCGGTCGCCAGTAGCTCGGTGTAAGTTGATGCCAACCGAACAAAAACACGACCGTCCGGCAAGCTGATGCCGTGCCCATCTGGCGGCGTAACGTATGACCAAGACGAGCCGGACCATTGCGCAATCTTGCCGATATTGGCTGCCCAGATACCGGTGGCATTCGCGGGGACGAGATAGGTATCGCCGACAACGGGAGCGCCTGGAGGGCTGGCCTGCGTCATGGAGTTAATGGCGAGCCAGCGACGGCGGCGATCCGGAGCAAGCCCCAGAATCTGCAATGCCTGCCAGAACTGTGTCCAGTCGCCGTCGCTCGGGACTATGCCAGCCTCAGTGATGACCCGCAGGATTTCTTCCTGGACCATGTTGAGAAACAGGGCCGTGACTTCAGTTCCGGGTGTTCCGGCGATAAGGTTTTCGTCGCGGAAGCCACGCCGGCCGCCGCCAATATCGATAGTGTCAGCGCCGTTGATGCGATCCATCAGGCTTCTCCGTACTTAAAAACAAGGTGGGTGTGAGCGGGCTTGTAGCGGCGCAATACGCATTCGATGGCCGATATCTCAAATGATCCGAGACGATGGTGGGCGCGGCTTGCACCCGTCCGAAAATTCACGACGTTCACCAGACCGGGGATGTTGACGCGCCAGACGAACTGGCAACCTTCCGGCCGCAAACGTTGACCGGCGCGCAGAACGCCTGCGCGCGATGGCCAGAACTCCTCGATCGTGATCGTCACACCAAGGGCAGCGGCAACCGAGACGAAATAAGGGATCGACTGCCCACCGCGAGCGGTCCAGCGCTGGAACGCAAGCTGGCGGCGCTGGTGGACGCTCAGTCCATCATTGTCGCGGCCGCAGGGGTCAGGGCCAAGGCAACGCTCGAAATCGGAAAGCAGCTTGTCCGCCAAACGGGGGTCCGTCTCGTTCATCATCGCTTCGGCCGCGCTCTCGGCGTCGGCGATGGCACTGGCGATCGCGCCGAGGATGACACCAAGAACGCCATCGCGATACCGCAACGCCCAGCCGATCGGCAGTTTCGAAAACAGGCTTTGAAGGATCGTTGAAGAGGTCCTGGACATGCTTCAAGGCCTCCTTAATTCAGCCAGGTGATGGCGGTGGCGACGGGGCAGGCTTTGACGCCGAGGGTGTATCGGGCGGCCGGAACGGTGAGGTCGTGCGAATATTCGCTATCTGCGGCCGAGATCGCCTCGGAGATACGCGACGGCTCGATCGTTGCGCCGATCGGACTGCTATTGCCTGTATCGTCCTCGTCGCCGATCGTGGCGATGAAGCGATCAAAAGCCGCCTGCACAGCTGCCCTGGTCAAAGCACCATCGGGACGGAGGCGGACGCTGACTGGCACGGCGACCAGTTCTGCGGCGAGCGGAATGACGCGGGCGGTGACTGGACGAACGCCCGTCTGGCTACCCTGTGCGCCGATGTAGCTGCCGATAGCAGAAAGCTCCAGTTCTGTCGGGATACGCGGGGTTCCGTCATCGTTCTTCAGGGCAATGACGAGACCCACGGAGCCGCGCCCGACCCAGTCTTCCACGACCTTGACGGCGTAGACCTTGGCGACGTTGCCGACCCACGCCGTGTAGTCAGGAGCAGAACCGCCCATTGGCGGCTCACGAATGCGCTGAAGATAACGCACCTGCACTTCTTCTGGCGTTTCGTCATCAGCGCCACCGGAAAAGGCGGTCGCAACGGTTATCTTGGAAATCGCGGGATTGGCAGCAACCGTTGAAAGCTGCACGCCACTTTCAAGGTTTCCAGCACCACCGGCCGCCACGGCCACGGCCGCAACCACGGCAATTCCGTTTGCGGCGATGGTGCCGCCTGCGGTGGTGATATAGGTGTTGGATGCCGTCGAGGCGAGGACGATACCGGATGCGAGAACCGTCCCGGCCGCCCCTTCAATCGTCACCGAACCGACAGCCTTTTTGGCTGGGCGCGGCTCAATACCCCAGATGGAGGCATGCCGCAGGATCATCGCCTGGTCATCGGCGCTGTCGGGCATCCACTGCCGCGCCCACCAGGCGACATGATCATGGGTTTCCCGCACTTCCGGAGCCACCGCGCTCCAGATCACGGCGAACATGCCGCGTGCTGACCGAACGGCGCGGGAAACCGCCTTGACATCAGCGTCAGGGCGGATGGAAAGAATGCCGACTTCGGCCGCAGCGGCGATGCGGGCGAAGATCGTTTTGGCGGAAGGGACAGGCCAGACCATCACGCCACCTTCCGCGTCAATTCGAGCGAAACATCCTCGACCAGGACACGATAGGCGAGCACGCCAGCGCGCAGCCACCAGACCTCGATTTCTGCCGGCGTGCCGGTTTCCGCTCCCGCCCAGGCAAGACCATCAGCAAGATAATATTCGCCAAGCTGGCGGGTAATCTCTGTCTGTTTTGCGCGTTCCAGCAGCCACATCTTGCATCCGGACATGTCGCCGGCAGCGTTGAGGCCGTCGAGCAGAGCGCCACGGCGTTCGGAAAAAGACACAGGCGCCAGAAACTGCGAGCGACCGTCCGGCAAATCATCATCCGGAGAGGCGCGGCGATCGACGCCGACAGACAGAATGATAGGCGTCACTGGCGTTTCGTCGAGGACGAGGTTGAATTCGTCATCGAGCGCCAGATCGCAGCCGCGCCGCGTGGCATCATAGGTCAGGGCAAGGTCGAGAAATCCAGTCATGGCGCGAAATTATCGCGCGCGCGCAAGGCTGATCAGGCCCGCCGTGGCGGGCGGTCAGCCGCCTACAGGCACATTAGTAATACCGCCGCCTGGTACAACACCCGTGTGCTTGTGCGTTTTGTCGATCACCACGCCGTCGTGTTTGATGCTACCGCCATTGACGTTAAGCCCTGTTGCATCAATCGTCATCGTCACTCCGCCGACCGTGAAGGTGATGGAACTTGCAGCCTGCACCTCGATACCGCCACCGGCCCGGATGATGATGCGATCGCCGAACTTGTTCGACAGGCCGACATCGCCCTTGCCGAGACCGCCCATGCGCTGCGACGGATTGGCAAGCGGCAGGATGACCATGTCGCCTTCGTCGCCGCCGATCGCCAACGCAACACCGACTGCGCCGTCGTCGTCAGGGACCGACAGGAAGCCGTAGGGATGCATGATTTCGAGATCCTCTCGCCAGACGCCTTCCGCGACCTCGGCCGAGGCGGTCTGCATCTGACCGTTGTCCTTGATGTCCTTTACGGTAACGCGGCGGATCAGCCCGCGCATCTTGTTGACTATCTCGCTCATAGTGCTTCCGCCTTGCCGTCCAGCGCGCCGGCGCTCTTTTTCGCGACCTTGCCCTTTCCAGCTTTATCCGTCCGGCGCTTGCCGACCGGCTCCTTATCGAAGGCCTCGGCCGAGCAGACGGAGATATCCGTGGTGATTTCGTCAGCCTCACCATAACGGACGGCCGAGATCAGCAGATCGCGCTCGATGCCGAGAAAGGCATCGGAAACGGGAACGACCTGATTGACCGTCCAGAGTTGCCCGTTCGCCTCATGACCTTTGACGGTATAGGTCTGCTCATTGCCCTCGGCCCTTGAGGTGCGGTTGCGCCAGTCGGCCTCGTCCTGGGCGCTGACCGCACCTGCCTTGCTGCGGGCAAGGTGCACCACGGGGCGGTAACGCCTGATCTCGTCATCGTCGGCCCTGCCGGTCGCGACCGTCCCCTTGCGCTCGCGCTCACGGGCCGATCCGTCTCCATCGTTGCGGCTGTCTGCGCCGATCGGCTCGGCCGTGGCATCCAGACCGGCAGCGCTTCGGGATTTACCCGATCGTTCGGACTGTCCGCGCACCACGGTCTTGCTGAAGCGGTTTGCCGTGCTTTCGGTCGCGCGGACCCCGATCGCATTACCTGGAAGATTAATCCCGTCGGGCGCGCGAGTTTTGCCCGTTCGGGTGATGACGATATTGCCGACACCATCCGAAAGGATAAGGGCGCTGCGTTGCCGCGACCCTTTCTCGATCGCGGAAAATGCGGTTTCGCCAAGGTCGATCGAGTAGCGGTCGAAAACCTCGCCGGTGTCCACTTCTGTGCGGACCTTCAGGCCGAATGGCTCGGCGATCTTGGCGGCTGCGGCTTCCAGCTTGACGCCCTTCAACTCGGCCGGACCTTCGGCAAGTGCCGAGCAGTCGATCAGATCGCCGGTCTTGTCCCTACCGGAGATCGTCACAGCCGCATTGCCGTCCCTCATGTCATAGCCAACCTCTTCGACATGCCCGAGCAGGACCGTACGTTTGCCGATCATGATCTTCGCCTGCATCTGGGCATGAAGGCGCGGCAGTTTCGGCATCGATGCGAAAGGCAACGTCGCGCCGGACGCCTCGCCGTCGCGAAACGTGAAGCTGAAGCTGCCGGAAAAGTCCTTCAGGTCGCGGGTGACTTCGCCGGATGTCCACTGATCGTAGGCTGTGCCGTCGAGAAAGAGCTTGATGCTTTTGGCCATCAACTGCGCTCCAGAAACTCGATGTCGCCCGCCGCCAACCGGGCCGGATGCGGTGGATCATTGCGCGCGACGATGTCGGCATAGACGGTTTCGAGCAGCGCCGGCGTGTCTCCGGAGAGATGCTGCGCGACTAGCCAGGCGTCTGCATCGCGATCGACAGCCAGACGGCGGACGGAAGGAAGACGGCCGATGACTTCGTTGAGATCGGAAACGATCGCGGCCGTCAGCGATCGTGCCGCTGAAGAAAGCGCCGAACTTGCGGCCTGCATCGTGTCGGGCGATTGCTGTTCGACCTGGTCAACGAGAGATGCGAGCGCCGTGGTCATGGCAGCGCGGTAACGGAGTGCTTCCTGCCGTGACACAAAATCTGCATAGGAAGATTGCTCGGCAGTCGCCGCGATAAACTGACCGGCCGCTCCGGCCAGCAATAGCGCATCGATCGCGGAAGGTGCGTCGGCCGCTTCCTTCAGCAGCCCCGACGCAATGGAAAGGCCTGCGCTCATGAGTGCCTGGGCGCTTGGCGTCGAGCTGGAGACCATCGTCGCTGGGGCAACGGCCGGAACCTCAATCGTCTGCGCAACAATCGTCGCGGCCGAGCTGGCCCAGGCATCAAACATCACGGGCGATGACGGCGACGATGCCGCCAGTGCCGAACGTATCTGGCTGACGGCGGAGCGTGCGTCCGGACGCGCCGTGATCGTATCAACCACCGAATGCGCAATGCGGCTGCTGCGGATTGTTGCGGCGGTTCGGGCGCTGGAAATCACCGTCAGCGCGATGGAGGCGGCAAGCGAGGTCAGTGACGCGACAAAACCGGACAGTGCGGCGGGCAGCAGGCCACCGGCAAAAGCTGCAAACGAAAACGCCGGGGTGCGCTTGAACCGGGCTGAAATCCGGAATACCCGCAGTTCCCGTTCCGAGAAGCGGATTTGCGCCGGTTCTTCCATGATGACCTGCATCGGGCCGAGCCACGGATGAATAAGGAGCGCGGGACCGGGCGTCTCGAAAGCTTTGGCAAGCAGTTTTGCATGTGCCCGATAGTCATCACCGACGTAAAGCGCTTCGATGCTGATACCCGAAGGCCCAACGCCGAAATCGTCATAGGCGGCGGGATCAACACCGGGGAAAAGGTACTCGAGAACCCGCCGTCCATGGTCGCTCGACACATCGACGATAGAAATCGGAATGCCGCGATAAACTCCCGGCAGCAAGCCTTCAGCGGAACTGAGACTGTCCAGACGCATCACGGCCTCCCGACAGCGCGGCCGGTGTTGACGTTCGGCGACGGGGACGTGACGGTCGTTGTCTGGCCGACGACCTTGCCCGGACCTTCGACAACAACCTTCGCCTCAGTGCTGACGTTGAGCTGCTGCGGCGCGGCTGGCGCGGTAGGTGATGCCTGTGCCGGCAGGACGGCATTCTGGTTGGCTGGCAGCATGCTGTTGCGGCCAATCGTGGTCATGTTGCGCTGGCCGGAAACACCGAGCGCGTTCGAGACGCCTTCGATGCTAAGGGCGGCTTTCACTCGCTCAAGGGCTGACGCAACACTGTTCCAGGCGTCGGCGATACCGTCAGGCATCAGCGCTTTCCAATTGATACCACGGTTGATGGCTTCGACCAGGGACGCTAGCGCATTCACGAGCCATTCGATGGCTTTCGCGATACCCTCAAGAATGGAGGCCGCGAGCGCGATCGTACCACCTGCCAGATCACCGAGGAATTGCAGGATGCCGGAAATCATGCCCGCCGTCTTGCCGCCTTCGCCCAGGCCGACGAGCTTGCCGATCGCGAGGGCGAGGCGCATAAACCCACTAGCAATACCGCCGATCGCATTCACCGTGCCACCGGCGGCTTCGCCGATCGGCTCCAGCCATTTTGCGAAACCGGAGCCAAAGCTCTTCAACCTGTCCCAGGCCCCCGCAATACTGTTCAGAGCGGCATCGAGAACACGGAACGCGCCAAGCTTTGCCTCATCGATGGACAGGCCGGAAAGGTCAAGCTTGAGATCAAGACCACGGGTAAAGCCTGCCAAAAGACCCTTCAGGTTCTCAAAACCGGCTTTCACGTCCTCAAACGCATTGCCGAAGCCGGCACGAATGACGGGGCCGTAACGGCTGGCCATATCCTGACCAGCCGCGACGATCTCACTGCCGATCCGGCGAAGGTGGGGAACAGCGGCGGCAGTTTTCTGGCGAACAGTATCCCATGCACGCCCCAGATAATCGAAAGCGCGACTGAAGCCTTGGCGAATGACGGGGCCGAAGCGGAGCGCCATATCCCGGCCCGTCGCCACGATCTGGTTAGCGACCCTGCGAAGATGCGGAACGGCGGCGGCGCTTTTCTGACTGACGGTTTCCCATGCGCTCCCCAGATAATCGAAAGCGCGCCTGAAGCCTTCGCGAATGACGGGGCCGAAGCGGCTCGCCATATCCTCACCAAACGCAAGAATATCGGAGCCGATGTCGCGTAGGCCGGAAAGAAAAGAAGCAGTCTTCTGTTTGACCACGCCCCAGATATCGCCCATCCCCGCCCATAGTTGTGACAGGCGTGGCGCGTAGCTCGACCAATTGCGATAGATGTAGACACCGGCAGCCGCAATGCCCGCCAATGCGATACCCACGGGGCTGAACAGAGCGGCCAGAACCGACAAGCCCGCGCCGATCGCGGGGAGAACTACTCCAAGAACGCCAAGGCCCGCCGCTGCCAGAACGGCAACGCCCGCAAAGGCAAGGCCCTGCTTGACCATGCCGCCCGTGGCCGCGTCCCACTCGCGTATCCATTTGAGGCCGTCCATCAGGTAGCCGTTGATCGCAGGCATCCATGTGCCGAAGGCAAGGCCGACTTCGCGGGACGCTTGCGTGCCGATTTCGCGGAAGATCGTGAGCTGGCGATTGAGGCCCTGCATCTGGGTTTCGAAGTCGGCATCGATGGCGCTGCCTGTCGCCTTGGCAACCTCGTCCTTGATCGACTTGTATTCGTCGATGTTGCCGAGCATCGGGATCAGGAAGTCCATCACCTGCATGTCGGAGAACAATTCGCCGAGCTTTCCAGCGCCGTAAATCTTTTCGAGCTGCTCGCGCACGCTTGCCAGGGCATCGGCGTCTGACATGCCCGCCGCCTTCGCCTTACCCATCAGCCCCTGAATTTCCTTGCTGGAAACGCCGGTCAGCTTCGTGATCTTCTGCACGACGGCTTCGATCGGGTTGATGCCCTTCGTCACCGCATCCTGCATAACACCCTGAATATCGACGCCCATGTCCGCGAAGTTCTTGACCGTCGTCGGGGCAAGAATTTTCGACAGGAAGTTTTTCAGGTTGTTGGCGGCCTCGGCTGGATCGGATGTGCCTTTACGGGCGATCTGGAGGGCCGCGCCGAGGAAGTTGATGGCCTCGCGACCGGTCACGCCGAACTTCGCCATCTGCCCGGTCAGTGTCGGGAAGTAACGCGACATGTCCTTCAGCTCGAAGGAGCCGAGCTTGCCGGCCGTCACCAGCGCGCCGAGGGCATCATCCAGTTGATCGGCCGGAAGCTTCAGCGTGGTGAGCAGCGACGTGGCGACGGACGCCATGTCGTTCATCTCGGCATTGGCGGCGGTGGCAGCGCGGCTGATCGATCCGATCGAGCGATCAACCAGCCCATTATCGACACCGGCGGCGATCATCTGCCCCGCGCCTCGGGCGACTGTGTCGGAGAGCTGACCGACATCGAGGGCAAGCTGCTCGAATTTGGCCTTGGATTGATCGACAAACGCGAAGGCCGCCTGTCCCGTCAGGTTTGACGTTCCGGCTATGTCGATCAGTTGCTGCTGAAACGCTGCGGCCTCCTGCATGGGGCCGAGGAAGGAGATACCGGCAACCGCCGCACCGACGATACCGATCTTGCGGGCAGCGCTGGAGATGCCGTCAAGCGCGCCTTTAAGCCCGCGCAAAGGCCCGCTTAAAAGGTCCCTGAGACGGACGATGACATCAAGGTTCATGTTCCGGCTGGCCATCATCCGCCTCGCTTGAGAATAAGGCGGAAATTCTCACGCGCGCGCGAAAAAGATCAGGCCCGCCTTGGCGGGCGGGCCTGATTAAGCTCCGGAGAGTTCGTGAACGCTCTTTCGATATGCCATGATGCAGTTCCACCAGAACCGTATCCTGTCGATCGTCATGGCCTCGATCTCGTCTGCGCTGAAGCCGGAGCCATCAGCGAGGCCGCCGAGCATTACTGGCCAGTCTTCGTCCCACTCGTCAAAAAACTCATAACGATCCTGTGGCCGTCGGCAACATCGACGCCATCCATTTTGTCGAAGAGCTTATCCATCACCATTTCTGAAATGCGGGTGGAACGTGAAAACATCACGACAGATGCCTTCGCGTCGCTGGTTGCCTGGATAGCGCGCAGATCGGCTCCGTTGAAGCGATTGAAGACCAGCTCCGTGAAAACCCGGTCCCTGACCTTGCCGTCCTTGCGGGTCACGAGCGTTACGCTCTCAAACAATGGAAGCGTCACCGAACCATTGGCATTCGGGCGCGCGCGCTTCGGCAGTTTGGAATCGGCGCTGGCGTCCTCGTCAATGATGTCATCGGCCACGTTCGAGCCGGCGTCTTCGTTAATGACGGTTTCCGTGTTCGAAAGAACTTCGCCGCTCGGCTCGTCTTCGTCCAGGTCGATCGTGACGTTCTTTGTAGTACCCATCAGAGAAGTTCCTCGGGCGCGGATGCGGCCCACTTGAGTTCGATTTTGCCGCCTTCGCCGCCCGTGACTTCGGGGATGTCATCCACGAGAAAGGCATCGTTGAAAACGTACGCCTGGCCGGTGTCGCAAAGCACCTGCAATTCCCCTTCGCCGGGGTCAAACAGATTGCCTAAGCGCTGCCCCCTTTCGAGGTTGGTTGTGGCGGTGATCTCCGACCCCTGAAACTCTTGGGCGCGGCCGACCTTGCGGCCATAGGTCACTGCGTTGTTCTTGATGCCGCCGACGCGCAGTTTTGCGCCCTTCTCGACAGGGATGCTGCACCCCCGCCAGACGATATCGACGATGCCCAATACCTGTGTCATCGGTCAAAAGCTCCTGTTAAACCTGAAATTCGATCCGGCCGGCAAAGACCATGAGGTTGCCGACCACCATCACTTGCTGGCGGCTTTCCAGCCGGTTGCGATCATCCGTGGAACGCTGGAACACGCTTTCCTTCACGGTGCGCTGAACGTCCTCGATCCAGACCTTTTCGCCGTAGAGCTTGCATCGTGCAGCCCACGACCCGGCCATGCGCTTCGGCGTCACGACTGCTGTGCCTGGGTCTTCGTCGTCATCGTGCCGGGATGCGAAAGCAGCACCGCTTTCGTCATCGGCGAGCTTGGATCGCGGATACATCAGGCTGACATAGACAGCCCAATCGTAACGGATGCGGCTCATGGTGACCGGCACCATGATGTCCAGCCAGGCGCGATCGGCGATATCGAGCGTCGTCTTCTTGTAGGTCGTGATCATGCGCGAGATCGTGACCGAACCGTCCGACAGGCAGTCGAAGGTGGAAATACCGTTGCGCAGCAGCAGATCGTTTTCCTCGTCAAGGAACTGATCGGCTTCGGCAGGCGCTTCGACACCCGGCAGGATGAGAGACCGCAACTGGCGGGCCGGATCGTTTGTCAGATGGAACGAGGCGATGCCAAGCGCCGAGGCGGCAATCGCCCAGGACGGCGTCGGGCTTTTCTTCAGACCGGCCGTGGTGAGGAATGGCGAGTTGGTCAGATTGCCGAAGGTGGTGAGCTGGCCATACGTGCCGCCCATGAACACGAAGCCATGGCAGTCGAGCTTCGAGGTCGCGAGATAACGGGTGCGCAACCATTCGGCGGTTTTTGCAAGATTGGTCGCATCAGACCATGGATGCGTGATCTTGGTCGCCCAGGTGCTGGCCAGAAGATCGAGCGCCGGCTGTACGTCCGGATTGCCGGAGCCGCCCGCCATGGCGACGACGGTGCAGGTGAGACCAGCCGGAAGCGGTTGCGCCTTGGTATCGACGCGCAGATCGATCTCGTTGCCGACTTCACCGCCATGACGGGCCGTGACGGTAACAACGCCGAGTGCTGCCGTTGCGGTTGCGACCATGTCGAGATCGGCATTGATAGCGGCGGCAAGCTTGGTCGCCAACGCAGCGACGGCATCGGTAGACAGCGCCGTCATGCGCACCTGCCGTCCGCCAATCTTGAACCGGAGCACGACGGAGCTGGTGGGCGCACCGGCAAAAGTGAAGGTGCCGGTCGCCTTCACAGCGCCACCAGCGTCGGCGGCTGCGATGACGAATAGCGGCGTATTGCGATTTGCCTTCTTGAAGTAGGCCACCTGTTCTGCGCCGATCGAGCCACGGCCGAAGAGCGCAATCGCCTGGTCGGCGCGGGTGACTTCTTGCATGACGCCTGAGGCAAGCGTGCCGGTCGCCAGCTTCTGACCGATGATGAAGACTTTTTCCGGCCATGGCAGAATGCCGACGTTGCGATAGTTCGGCGCGACCTCCATCAGGGTCGCGGGTTCCAGGCGATCGACGGGGATTTCGTTGAAATCCATTATTTGTCTCCTTCAGGCTTCTTGGCCGGCTCACGCGGCTTTTCGATGAGATCGCCGTCAGCAATGCGCCGGCGCGTGAAATGCGTGTCCGGATCGGGCAAACCTTCCTTCGGCCATTCGGAGCCGTCGGATAAGTGGACCGTGCGGCCCTCGGCCGCGATGAGAACTTTCTGTGTGGCCATGGCCGGGGTTACTCCTGGGGTGGTTGAATTTCGTCGGTGACGGTTTCTGTCGAGCCTTCCACAGACCAGGTGATGCCGAGCGCCCTGAAATCGTCAGGCTGCATCTTCCCGGTCGCAGCGGCACGGCATGCGAAGCTGAAGGTGAAGTCGATCTGGGCGATCGCGACATTGTCGTCTGTCCAGCCATCGGCGATGACGCTGTTGGCGAGCGTCACGCTGGTGGTGCCCTGACCGTCGAAGTTGACGCCCTGGAGAAGCACCGAGGCGACATCGAACATCGCGTCCATGCCGATATCGAACTTGTCGCCCTTAAAGCGGGCTTCAAGGCCGCTCGAAACCCTGTTTATCAAGATCAGCCGCCAGAGCATGTTGCCCTTCAGCATGCGGCCGTTGTCAGTGTCCGGTTTCATGCCCGTCCAGGCAAGACCGATGAACGGCGACAGTTTAACGACGCGCTTGAACTCATCCAGGCTAAGAACCTGCGGCACGCGCTCGATCGTGAAAGGGTTTTTTGGGAAAGCGATCCGGAGCCGCTCGATGATCAACGGCTCTTGATTGCGGATCGGCATCAAGGGGAAGGTGTCCATCAGAAACCCCGCAAGGTTTCGAAGGTGACGATGCGGTCACGATCGGAGATGCGCGGGCCGGAGCCGACCGCGTTGCCGCCCGTCGGCGACGCCAGCGGAATGTCCAGGTGCACCATTTCCTTGGCGATGTTCTCAAGCCACTTGATGACCTCGGCGCGACCCTTCGCCATTTCTTCCGAAGGGCTGGAGCGCTCGGTATCGGCGAGATCGTAGCGGGCGAGGATGCAGGTCGCGCGCACCAGGTCTTCTGGCGGGTTTGCGATCGGCGTCATGTAGCGACCGCGAATGTAGCTGTTGATCAGCGACGTGGCGTCGGTCAGGGCAGTGTTGACCTTTTCCACGTTCGGCGTCTCGGCCTCGCGATCTTCCGTATTGGACAGACGCACGATTTGCACCTCTCCAAAGCGGGCGATCATGTCGGTTACGGTGGCGTACATGACAAAGTCTCCAATGGGGAAGAAGGGCTGGCCCGAAGGCCAGCCCCTCACAGATGGAAAGGTTACTTCTTGGGCTTGGCCTTGCCGTCGCTGCCGTTGGCATCGCCAGCGCCGCCCGCTTCGGTGCCAGACTGCTTGCTTTCGGAGCCGTTCGCCTGGACAGATTTCAGCGTGGCGATTTCCGTTTCAGCGGCCAGAAGCTTCTTGCCAAGTTCATCGATCGCGTTGTCGTGGGCCGCCTTCGTGTCGGCGAGCTTTTCCGCGACGGCCTCTGCAACGGTCTTATTGAAACTGTCCTGAAGCTTCTGGCGCTCGATCTCGACGCGGGCCTTCACGGCCTGCTCGATGTCGGCGCTGGAAACTTCGGCAGTCTTGCCATGGACTTCCTGCACGATGAAGGCGGGATCGGCCTCGAAGGCCTTAAGCTGATCTTCCGTCCAGTGGCCGGGTTCGTAGGTTTCCTGGGCGGGATGCACGACACCGTTGCGGCGAAGGCCCGGTATCGAGCAAATGATCTGGATTTTCGACATGTGTGGTTCCTTGGGCTTCGGGGTTCGGGAAAGCGGCTGCATGGCCGTTTTCCGGAAACCCGCCAGCAATCGGGAGGATGACTGCTGGCGGTGCGGTCAGGCGATGTGGAACGCCCGGCCGGTTACGCGAGGTGCGGGATGACTTCGACGCGAGCGGTTTTCGCCCAGACGTTGGTTTCACCGCCGTTGATCAACGCGGCTTCGACAACCTGACGGGCCTGCGCTTCTAGGGTCGGCGGAACCAGCAGAACGGTCGGACGGATGGCCTTGATCTGGCCGTCACGCTGGCGAATGGTCTGCATCGACGTGCGAGCCGCCGTGTAGTTTGCAACGTTCAGTGTCGCTTTCGACTTGTAGGCAAGCTGCCAGAGACCGAAACCGGCATTGCCACGCGTGTCGGCACCCCAGACATATTCGGCCTTCCAGAAGACGTTCGGGTCTTTTTCGTCGAACATCTGCGTCAGCTTGATCGGCTTGCGGCTCTGCCAGACCATGGGCTTCAGAATTTGCGTATCGTCGATCAGATACCAAGCGGGGCTGGCGCCATCGGTGAAGTTCGAAACCGAGATCACATTGCCCTGCTCGTTATAGCCGGGATGGTCGCCATCGAAATAATACTGGCCGTCATAGCAGAGCGTGGTTTCGCCCTTCTTGAACAGCGGCCACACCAGACTGTCAGGGAAAGCGCCGCCGTCCTGGCCGAACTGTGCCGCAACAGGTGTGAAGATGCCGATCTGGTCATCCTCGATCTGCTTGCGCTTGATCTTGAGCGTCTTTTCGAAATCGCGGTTTGCGATCTGGTACAGCGTCGCGCCGACATCATGGGCGACGCGGTCACCGATCCATTCGCGGAAACCGGGCAGATCATCCAGGCGCGGATACTGGTTGGCGAAGGTGGTGGATGTCACCGTCATCGCGATCTTCTGGTAAAACGGCGTAACCGTTGCCATCGACTGATTGAAGATGGTGGAAAGCGAGGTGTAGATGCCCCGCAAATTGGCGACGTTAATGTCCATCGTGGTTCCTTAAAGCGGCTTCAGCCAGACGCCGTCAGCGTCGATGGCATCGATTTTTCCGGCCGGCAGCAATGCGCCGGCGACGAGCGTGAAAGTGTCGTCGGCAGACGCATAGACGGTCTTGCCGATATCGACCGGGGTCGCGCCTGCCAGCGGAATGAGCCTGATTTCCTTTTTCAGGTTGATCAGGCGATCACCGGTCGCGCCGTCGCGGTTATCGACAGCCTCTTCGGCGAACCCGATCAGCGCGACGCAAGACGCGTGGCCTGCCGGCACGGCGGCAAGAGCCGCCGTCACGCCGCACATGGTGCCACCAAAGATGCGGACGCCAGCAAGGACGGAATAACCGTAAGCATTGCCAGAGCGGGTTTTAGGGCGAATGTCAGCGGTAGCCGTCATGTCACAGGTCCTTTCCGAAGAGCGCCTTGTGCTCCTTCTTGAAGGCTTCCGGATCGACACCCATCATGGCGGCGACGGACAGCTCTTCGCTGGTTGCGGTCTCGCCCTCCTTGGGCGGCTGACGGTTGCCGAGGCCGCCGGCGTTGAGTGACGGCATGACCTTCAGCTCCGCTTCCACCTCGGCCGGGTTCTTCATGTGGCGGGCAATCATGTGCTCGCGCAGGGAAGGAACGACCTGAAGCTTGGCGATCGCGGCGTCGATGACGGTGACGGCCTTGTCCTTCGCCGTGTCGGTGACGAGCGTTTCGACCTTCGCATTCAGCGCCTTGACTTCATTCTTCAGGCTAGCGTTTTCGCGCTCGACGTCGGTGGCGGGCGTCGTCTTCGCCTGAAGGGCGGTGACCAGGGCGTCAGGACCGACTGAGACTTCGACGCCGGCGACTTCCGCCAGTTTCGACATCAGGGCCGCATGCGCGGTCTGGGCAGAGTGAGCCGCAGTCAGCGCCGCAAGGATCGCGGCCTCGTCTGCGGTTTCCGGCAGGCCAAGCGCCTTCCGGAGAGCTTCCAAATCCATGGTGGTCTCCAAATTTTGAGAGTGAAGCGATTTCAGGTTGAGGTTGGGATCGTTGGTCAGCGCCACGCGCAGCAGCTTGTGAACCGCAAAGGGGGCCTTGGCGCTGTGGGTGAAAACCGGGGAAATGTAGCCGTAGTCCTTGCCCTGCATCATCGCGAGGCCGACGGGCGTCCACTCGACTTTCGCCCAGACGCCATCGTCGCGGCGCTCAAGTGCTGTGAGCCAGCCACGGGCGGGCGCGGAAAAACCCTGCTTTGCTGCAAGGTCAGTCGAATGGTTTTCATCGACCGGCAGCTTCTTGCCCTCGGCATTGAAAGCCGAGATCAGGGCGTCGGCGTTGTCGAGCACGTAAGGGCCGCGACCATCGACGCCAGAAAAACGACCGGTCGGCAGAACGTGCAGCCATTCGGGCACCGTGGCGGCCGACTGCAACACGACAATATGGGTCGAGACCGGCGCAGCCGAGGCCGAATGAAGTGCAACAACAGTGGTCGAGATCAGGTTTCGCATGGTCCGGATATGCCATGCGGGCAAAATTCAATTCATGCCTGCGCCTGCGGGCGGGCCTAAAGTGCAGAGAATTTTAGCGGGAGGAATAGCGGTCCACAAAACCGAAGACGGTTTCGGCGATCATCGCTTCGTCATCCGACGATATACCGAGGAAGGGACGTGCGGGCAAGGTGACACTGTCGGCTTTGATAAGGTTCCCGCCGATCCGGAACCAGAGATGCGTTGCCCGAACCGGCACGATCGTCGCGCCGAACTGGTGAGCGGCCGCGTAAATCACATCGGTTCCCACCTGCACCTCGTCATTACCAGCCTTGGCGTTGATGCTGTTTCGCAGCCGGCCGCTTTCCGTCAGGATGCGGGAATTGCGCTTGTCCTCGGCATATCCCGTGTTCAAGGCCTGCCACGCTTGGCCTTCCGGATCGGTTTGCGTCACGAAGCGCATATGTGTCGAACCGACAAGCCCGACGCCGATCGCGCGCATGACGGGCGTCGTGTTCGTCATCAGGCCTTCGAGCTGGCGGAAGCCGCGCCGGACTTCCGAATCGAGAACCTGTGCCGTGATCGAGATCGATGCGCCGCTCATATTTGCCTTTCGGCCCGAACGGCCCTATATTCATGTCTGACGCGCCGAGCAGGAAGCGCCGCCTTCAGGCGGATTGGGACCAGGCGATTTCCGGCCCCCCGGCGTGTCATTTCCATTCCACCCCGAAATTCCGCAGGATGTTGCGCCGCTCGGTACGCCGCAGCGATGTCAGCCACACTTCCTGACGGTTGTCCTTTTTCACGACCTTGACGGCGGCATGATACAGTTTCCCGTCATATTCTCCGACGAACGCGGGACGCCCGTTCCTATCGCGCAGCAGCTTTCCGCCCTTGACGAGTTGCCCTGGCAAAACACCGTAACCGTCTGGCGTGATCGTTTCGTGGTGCATGTGGCTTCTGATTGTGTCTGCCGACAGGCGGATTTCCGTACCGGCCGCGACATCGAGGGCAGCGCCTACCGTCTTGTTTGTCGTTGCGACTGGCGTCCAGCTGCCGTCCGGCCACTTTCCCTTTAGAGCCGATTGAACGAAGGCGGCAACCTGCGCCTGGTCGGCACTGACAGCCTTCGGACCAGGTGCTGTTTGCGACAGCCAGGCAGCACCCGGATTATAGGCGAAGGATGGATCGATGCCCCGTGGCTGATCCGTACCGAGCTGGTCAAGGTTCGGGGGCGTATCCGGTCCCGACTTTCCGAGGCGGCGGAGACCAGGACGAGACACCGGCGTCACGAAGCAACCACACCGGTACCCGTTCGGCGGGTACATTTTCGCCCAGACCGGATCGGTGGCCTCGTAGCATTCGCCGTCCCAAGCCTTGTGCTCCAGGCGCGGGTGGATCGCGCCGGAATGATTGTACATCCAGTAGGGAAACGCTTCGAGCGTATCCGGCGCTGACATCTGGGCGTAACGGCCGGCCGCATAGGCTGTGCTGAGATTGGTCTCGAAGATGATGCGGGAACGCCAGCCGCGCGAACCTTTGTATTGCCAGCCATGGCGCGCGACGATCGCATCGAAGTCGGCGCGGAAATCTTCGAGCGTCAGGCCCTGTTCAGCGGCCTTGACGATCGCCGCCTGAAAATCCTCGACCAGCGCTTTCTTGTTTGCGCCGGCCACCATGAACATCTTGGAATGTGCCGCGTCCCAGACATCACGATGGCTTTCTGTCGGTACGGCAGTTTTCTGACGAAGGAAGTCGATCGCCTCATCAAACGGCAGGTTGATCGCGCCCACCGTCGTCGCCATCAGAGCAACGGCCAACCGCTTAAAAGTTGAGGCATTTTCAAAGGCCGTGGAAGCGTTTTTCGGGCCAGAAGCTACGGATGCCGCAAAAAGCCCCCTGAAGCGCGCCAGCGGGCCTCCTGTCATGACTGCCTCTTGAGGTCATCAATGAGCGCGGCCTGCCCGATCAGGTGCGCCATCGTCATGCCGCGTGCCATGGCTTCCGCGAGATCCTCGGCCGACAGATCGAGATCCGCGAGTTTGCGGGCGGCGTCGCGGAGATCCGTGGCGGAAGACAGGATCTCGCGGACTTCGTCGATCATGCCGTCCATGGCGGCCGCCGCGTCCTTCTCCAGCCGATCGGTCAGCTTTTCGAGCAGGTCCGGTTCTTTGCTGGAATGCGCCGAGGCGAACAGCCGATCAAGGCTCTGCTTTGCGCTCAGCGGTTTCGGTTGTGGCTTGTCCTCGGGTGGAACGACTGTCTCGATACGTCCACCGACAAGATCGGCTCCGGCCGCAGGTGTCGGAATGCCGAGGCGGTCACGGAGAAAGCTGGCCTCGGCCGTCAGGCCATGCTTGGCGAGCTTGTCGAACGCCTCGGCAAAGTCCTTCAGCGGCACTTCGTCAGGACGGCCGATGTGGATTTTCGGGTACTCGTCCTGCGGGCCGAAGTTAAAGGCGATGATATTGGGGACGAGCTGCGCATTGAGCGTGTCGGATGCATCGAGCGCGTCTGAGCGTTCTATGTCTTCCTGGACGAGGCGATGTTCCTTGGCGACGGCATGGCCGCCGGAGACCGCGTCCGTCGTTGTGGTCTGGCCGAGGATCAGCTTGGAAATCTCGCGATTGTACCAGTCAGCCCGCTTTTCGAACATGTCGGTCGAGCTGCTCTTCGATCCGACCTCGTGGAACTCGATCAGCATTTCGCGGGGAACGATGGCTGCGCAGTCGCCGGCGATGCCGGACACGGCCAGCCACAAGACATCCTTTTCCTGTTCGGTTGCGCCTCGGCCATATTTGCCGATGCGGATCGGCTGGCCGTAGTTCTGTACGAACACGGCCCAGTCTTTGACCGTGAAGCTTTTGAACATCCACAGCCAGACGGCCACGCGGGCTATGCCCGATCGGATCGTCAGGCCTGACTTCGCCTTGGAGCGGTGGACAACGAACTTATGCGGGATAAGCGGCTCGCCTGCGACACCCTCGCGCAACAGCAAAGTTTCACCATCTGCCCGGTCGAAAGTAAACCAGCGCTGCGTCCGCCAAGCCAGTGCGCGCGGCAAGATATTGCCGTTCTTGTGGTGCCAGTCTGTCTCCAGCACAGAAATTGCCTTGCCGATCGCATCGAGCATGTCGAAGAGGCTGGAGCGCAGCACGCCTGTCTCGATCCAGTCGCGCAAGAACTGGGCATGCTTTTTGTGTTCCTCGCTATCGGATGCAGCCGTTACCGTTATTGGCAACTGCGCAACCGAACGGCGACGCGTGGCGAGCTGCGCGAGATAATGGCTATCGCGCTCCTCGATGTCTTCCGCCAGTTCGAAATAGGCTTCTACCTCGCCCTGGTCAGCTGCGCGCAGAATGGAGGCGAGCTTGAGCGGCGTCATGCCATCGGCCGGGTGACCGGAAATCCACTGCCGAACCCCGCCCACTTGTGCGCCGGCTACTTCTTCCGCCAGCTCGGCCACGCTGACGGCCTTGCCGTCCTGATCCTTCATGGAGCTGGCGAGGTGACGAGAAATCTTCTGCTTCTTCTTTTTCGCCATCAGAGCGATCCTCTCAGGTAGACATTGACGGTCCCGCCACGGCGGTCATCGTCATGCATCGGCGGGCCGCCATTGTGGCCCTGCATCGAATTGTTGGGTTTGCGGTTGGTTTCGTACTCGTAGGCGATGGCCTCCTGGTTGGACGCGAACCACGCCAGCGCCCCGGCCGGTGCCGTATCGCCGTGGCGATCGTAACCGTCAGCGCCCTTGGTCGAATGTTCGTCCGGAACCTTGATGATGCCGTTGACATAGGCGAGCGCCTGATGATCGGCGAGAACATCAGCATCCTTTGGCAGCAAGAGGCTCTTGTCACCAAATGCTTCGATGTAACCGGGCATGTTGGCCGCGTACCACTTGGCAGATGTCATTACCTCGTGAATGCATTCCCCCCATCGCTGGCGGGCCTTCTCGGCAAGGTACTGGCCATTGCCTCGCGCATCGAGCGCGCCACCGATCAGACGCGGCAGGGCATCGCCTATGTAGAAGAGGATGTCGCGCTGCTGGTCGAACGGAATATTCTTCAGCTCGACGATCAGGCGTGCGCGGCGGATGAGATCGGCCCCGATCTCGAAGACTACGATTGCCGTCTTGTCGCCAGAGCGGGCAAAGTCTTCGCCGAAGCTGTGTTCGCGGTCCTTGTCGAGCCGGTCTAAAAGGGGCTTCAAGAGGCCTTCACAGAACTCGTCAGCCTGCTCAGTGCGTTCGAAATCGTCAAGGTTCTTGAACTCGTCCGGTCGGTCCCATCGCACGACGGGCGGCAGATCGGCGGACATGCAGCGCTCGATCAGCACGCGCGTCAACGCGGCCCCTTCCGATTCGGCCGGGATCGCATCCAGTTCCTGTTTCATCTTGGAGGTGCGGGTGCCGTAGGCCGAGCGGATTTTCGCTTCCCAGGCGTCTTCCTTCTCCTGCGACCACTTTTCGCCCTTGATCAGGCAGACGCGTTTGAACAGGCCGTTCCTGACCGCATCGCCGAAGGTGAAGGTGTGGAAGTTGAAACCGTTCTTTCCGGCCTCGGCCTCCTTGATCAGTTCATTGAACGGGTTGCTGACGCCGTTGTGCGAGGAAATGATACGCACCTTGCCGCCCCAGATCAGAAGTGCGGCGACGGAATCAATGACGGCGCGAACATCACGGTGGAAAGCGGCCTCGTCGATGCAGACCGTACCCTGGAGACCACGAATGTTTTCCGGGCGCGAGGATAGCGCCTCAATGCGGAAGCCGGATTTGAAGCGGATGATATAGCTGGAGATCGCGTTCGTGGTGCCGTCATCTCGCTGATCGAAGAAGATGCCATCCTCGATCGTCAACATCTCTTTGGCGA
Organism: Agrobacterium sp.; assembly: GCA_034519725.1. Lineage (GTDB taxonomy): Bacteria > Pseudomonadota > Alphaproteobacteria > Rhizobiales > Rhizobiaceae > Agrobacterium. Next base: position 5,622 of record JAXHOC010000017.1, on the reverse strand, counting down.
AAGTCTTGGCGAAATGCGCGGCATAGCCGATGAACTCCCGGCCCTTCGGCTTGGTGTCCGGGATATAAAAATAGTTCTGCCCACCTGCCGACCGCTGGGCGGCTGCGATCATGGTTGCGTCGAGCGCCTCGACAAACGTGATGCCGGTTCGGCGGCCCTTGGCGCAGCCCTTCAGGATGCTGTCGTCGGCAAGCCACTCGGCCTGGTGCGCCATAAGCACGCCCTCGGCCAACGGGTCGAGGTCGGCCGGAATATCGGCACCACGAGGCAATTCGACCGGCAACTTGGCCGGGTCGACTGGAAGCACTGGCGGGTCTGTCCATTTGCCTTGCGGCAAACCGGGCAAGGCTTCAGCCACGCTGTACCTCCAAACATGCTAGACCGGTCCCTTCGCAAGACCGGCAGTCTTTCTTGAGGTCATAGACGACGCTCGAAATGGTGCCATCGCGCCGGCGGTTGATCCGCCTGATGGCGCGGCCCGTGCCATCGCACCTGGTGCAATCATTCTTCGGGGCGACGGTCATTGCTCGCCATCCTTCTTGTCAGCGTCCGGAGCGACCTCGGAAACAGATTTCGCCTTCGGCCGCACGCCGAGGAACTCGCGACGCGCGCGGGCGATAGCCTCTTTCGAAATGCCGGGTTCGTTGGAAAGCACGTCGAGCGCCTTTTCCGCCTTGGCATTCATGTCGGCCTCGATGCGGCGGGCCTTCTCTTCGGCTTCGAGCTTCAGGCGGCGATTGGACGATGTGACCTGGGCGGCAGAGGCAGCGCGCAGCGCGTTCGCCAGCTCCATGGCACCCTTCGGCGAAATGCCCGCGTCGCCAGCCGATTGCAGCAGTTCGAAAATCAGCGTCTTGATCGCCTCGGCCGCGATCAGCGTCAGATCGTCGGAACCGGCCGCGTCCATGCGCTCGGATATGGTGGCGGCGATTTCGCGGGTTTGTTCAAGCCGACGCGTCATCTGCGACAGTCGGATGGCAAAGCGGTTGAAAGCCGAAAACGAAGGGATGTCGAAATCAAGACCGATCTCGCCCTGGAGCGCGATCAGCTTGGTTTTCCACTCGGCATAAATGTCGAGCTGGCTGCGATCACGGTCGGCAAGTTCCTGCGATGCCCAGGAGATTGCGTCGCTGCATTCCTCGGGCAGAAGATCGATTGCTGAAAGTCGGCCGCGTGCTTTTGCCATGTCAGGCACCCACGCGCGACGGACGCTTCACGCCCTCAATGGCGGACTGGCGATCGACATGGCGACGGCCGAGATCGGTCAAGGAAGCAATCTTGATGCTGCCAGCGCTGACGACGACAACAGCGCCCATGGTCTCCAGATACTCGATCTGCTGATGCACCCATGGCCGCTCCTGGTTGATGCCAAAATTGGCAAGAACCGGTTCAAGCATGGAGCTGCTCAGGCTCTCATTCACCTGTTCCGCCAAGGCCCTCAAGATGATGAGCCGCGCTTCTTCGCGCATTATTTTCATATAGTCGATGCCGATGCTCATTGTTTGCCTGCCGTTTCCACCAGTAGCTGGTTCATTCTTTCGTTCGTGGCTTTGATGGGCTTGAGGGTTTCGTTCAGCGTGTCGAGGCGGCCATTCACCTTTTCAAGGGCAAGCTCCAGACGGTGCTGGCTTTCCCGATCCGGCAGGTGGCGCATTTCCCCTTCGATCGCTTGGATGCGGCGATCGTGGCTTATCAGCTTGGTCTCATGGGCTTCGATGTCCTTGCCAAGAAGCGCGATTTCGTCGCGACCAGTCTTGATGTCAGCCTCAAGTTGCTTTTCTCCGCTGGAGAAAAAACCTTTGAGGACACCGAGCAGAGCCACGCTGGAAAGAGCCAGCGTCAGCCATTGAATGATTTCGGTCGGCATCATCGGCGGGCCTTCTCAAATTTCGTCTGGCAGAAGATGCAGCGGGTGGCAGACGGCAGGGCGATGCGACGTTCGCGCGCGATATCATTGCCGCAGTCTTCACATTCCAGCGTGCCAGGCGTCCGCAAGGAGCGCGAGGCGGCGGCAATAGCCGCCTCGCGCTCCTGTTCGGCTCGCTCGGCCGCTAAATCGAAGGCGGCGTTTCCACCAAAGTTCATCTGGCGGTCTCCGCCGATTGAAGGACGCTTACACCTTGGATCATATCCGGTAGCTTCGACATGATGATCTCGTTCAAAGCCTTGGTATTGACGCCAAGCTTCGCGATTGCATCCGGGTTCTTCTCGATGACGTATCTTGCTGCGTCCGCGATGATCGCACCGCTGACCTGCCCGCCGACGTGGATGACGCCCGCTTTTGCCAGGGCAAACCTGACGGCGTTTGCGGCCGACTGATGCAGGGCATCGCGCAGCTTGCTTTCGATTTCGATGCGCTGCTTTTCGTCCGTGATCTTCAGGAGCGAAATCACGCGGGCGCTGATCCATGTGACCAACACCGGCCCAACGGTCGAGACGAGCAACACGATGACCGGCTGCACGATCGTCCAAGCTTCATACCAGATCGAAGATGGTGCGATGACCGGGACAGCGTCCTGGGCGAAGGCCGGTGTCAGAATGAACCAGCTGACGCAGATGAAAGCCACCAGTCCAACGAGGTAGTAAAACAACCTGGTCATGATTACCCCTCGACCTTTCTGGCCTCGCGCAAGGCGAGCGCGATAGCGGCATAGGCCTCGGCGGCCTTCACCAGGGCGTTCGCGGCGGTGACGGAAGCCGGGTCACGGCAAACCACGTCCGCTGCATCCCAGGCTGCTTTTTCCTTGGCGACGACGGAGGGCTTGATGTTGCCGGTGCTCGCGACAACCACGAACGCGCTATGCGCCGTCGCAGCGGCCGAGCAGACCTGCGGCAAATTCTTCTGGATCGCATTGTCGATCGATCCGGTGGATTGGCAGGCGGACAGCGCAAGCGTTGCGGCGACTGCGACGAAGGCAGACTTGAACATTTTGGTCCTTTTGATGGTGGGAGGTGGAAAAGGCATTTCCCGTCAGGCCTCGGTTTTCGAGACAGGAACGCCGGCGCTGGAAAGCTCGACCTTGCCGCCGATCGGTGCGTCGGCCGTCTTCGGCCAGCGGACACCGCCAGTGACAAGCCGGCCTTTTTCGATCCGGGTGATCGAAACTGAATTGCTCTGATTGCCACCGAGGACGTGATAATGCGTCCGGTCCTCGCCGACATAGAGGCCGACATGGCCACCGCCCTTACGTTCGAAAACAAGGATCGCGCCGCGAGCAATCCGGCTTTCGACGCCGAACTTCTTCCAGTTCAAAGCGCCGAGAGGATTTGCAGGGAGCGCTTCTTTGGGGAGCGTCGTGGCGATGAGATTGCCAACGAACAGACCGCACCAAGGGATATCGTCGTCGGTGAAGAAACTGGCGATCCAGCCGCCAAGCTTCTTTGCCCAGCCAATGATGGTGGGGTTGGATTTCGGCCCTGCGATTTCCTTCAGGCCCATGAAGCGGCGGGCCTCGCGCATCCATACCGGCTCGGCTGGAACCACCACCTTGTCGTGAACCACAAGCGTGCTGCTCGGGTTTTTGCTCTTCACTCCGCGAAGAAGGTTTACGGTTGCGGTATCAGCGCGGCCGGTCTCGCTCAGGCCTGCTGCATGCTGAAAACGCAAAAGTGCCGCGATAACCTCACGGCCATGGACACCGTCCGCGACGCCTCCGTAAGCGCCGGCGACACGTAGGCGCTCGATCAGCCATTCGTCGAAAGTTTGAGTGGTCAAGGAAAGCCCCGTCATGATGGCAACTGGCGGAGATCGCGCGGGCCGATATGGGGGCAAATTAGAGTTTGGGCCTGAAACAAATCAGGCCCGCCGTTGCGGGCGGGCCTTTAGAACATTTCCATCTGGCGGGGGTCTGTCTTTCGCCTGGACTTGAGCGGCTCCCGTTTTCGGGCGCGCTTCAAAAGTCTTTCAACACCGCTTTCGGTCAAACCGAGCCTTTTGGCAATATCGCGGTTGCTCATTTCGGCATCAACATAGCGGCGGGCGCGAAACTCGCGTGCCAGAGGCACCCTTATATATCCGCCCGGATAGGCTTTGGCTAGACGGTATGCAGCATCAACGCCGATCGTTGAAGGAAGTTCACTTCGCTCGGGATCGGCAGGCACATAGAGCCTGACGCCGGCATGCGCTTCGACCAGGGAGAAGAAGCCGTCTTCGCCAAGCGTCGATAGCAGATCAAGGGTGAGATCATCGGCCACGGGTAATCCTGTTCGAAATGTTGAGCTGCTCTTCGGTCAACGCCCGCAGGCGTGCTTCCAGCTCGATACGTCGGTGCGAAAAGCGCGGCAGCTTGGCGATCCTTTCCGCCAGTTGGTCACGCCGGTTTTGAAGAACATCGATCTCCCGCTGGTCCGGCCAGCCAAAGAGCGGCATGCCATTCTGGGGAGCGATGTTCCCGGTCATCACTTTTGAGCCTTCTTCAGCCGGCGAACCTGCGGCCCGAAATGGTTCATCACCGTGATCCACTCGGCATCACTTAAATTCCGGTAGCTGATGTTTTCGGTGACGATGTGGGTGACGGCCTGCCAGAACGCGTTCGGCTCGGCCGGATGCAGGATCGCCCATTGTGCGCGGGCGATCTTGTAGCCAGCGCTTTTCTCGTAAGGTTCGCACGGCAGTCGATCAGCCCACGCAACACCGGCCCGCGTAAGCATACCCTTCAGCGCCTCGATAACGCTGGCACTGTCGCTTGCCTTATGGACGAAACGCATGTCGGAAATGTTCGGCAACTGCCGGCCCATCGCGAAAGCTTCGAGCGCACTGTCGCGGCGATCGTCGATGACGCCGAGATTGTAACAGGCGATCCAGAGCGCCCGCATCTTCGGCAGGTATTTTCCCGAAAGCTTGTGCTTGCCGTCGCGGCCGTCCTGGCGGACCGGTGCGGGTCTCGCCACGTTGCCGCGCAGACTGACGAGAACCTTCTGGCGCTCGGCCTCGGTCATGTCCTTTGTGGATGTCTTGCCGGTCAGAATGTGCAGCTTGGCGCGATAGGTGTCATCGTCCAGGCCGAGTTTCTTCTGTTCGATCTTGATGGCGGCGATGGTCCGGCTCATTTCGACATTCCTTTCGCCATGTGCTCCGCAATGTCGGAGAGGCAAAACTCGGTGGAACGCTCTTCGCCTTCCTCGTCGGCCACGACCAGGACGTACATCTTGCCGCCTCTGGAGTGGACGAAATGACCGTCGTTCATGAAAGCGTTGATCAGTGCCGTCAGCAGCTGATCGGGTTCAAATGTCCTCGACATCGTAGGCCTCGCTGATTTCGGTGGTTGTGTAGGTGGCTTTGAAAACCGGGATGAAAAAGCGCACATAGACGAACTGGACGGACCAGCCCCGGCGTTGCGCCTTTTCCCAAGTCTCGCGTTTCCGGTACTTGGATGCGATTGCCTTGGCGGCGGTTTCGCTCCATGTTTTCGGCTGAAGCTTTCCGGAAGGAGAGCAAAGCACATGGCCTTTGGTGAAGGCCGCAGGGATTTGGCGCTTACTCGTCATGGGCGACAAACTCCAATTCGCGGGGATGGCAGTTGCTGTAATGGTCGTCGCCGTGGAAATGCACTTTGACGTAGTGCTGATGTGATCGACCTTCCGGCTTGATCTTGCCGTACCGGGCGGTCACCGTGTGCCGGA
>JAXHOC010000073.1:0-22568 GCA_034519725.1 Agrobacterium sp. | reverse complement strand
CCTTCTTCTGGCGGCGGACCTGCGGCCCCAAATGGTTCATGACCGTGATCCACTCGGCATCGCTCAAATTCCGGTAGCCGATGCTTTCGTTGGCGATGTGGGTGACGGCCTGCCAGAAAGCATTCGGCTCGGCCGGATGCAGGATCGCCCACTGCGCGCGGGCGATCTTGTAACCGGGGCTTTTCTCGTATGGCTCACAAGGCACCCGATCGGTCCAGACGACGCCGGCCCGCGCAAGCATGCCCTTCAGCGCCTCAACGACACTGGCACCGTCGCTCGCCTTGTGAACGAAACGCATGTCGGAGATATCAGGCAACTGCCGCCCCATCGCGAAGGCTTCCAGTGCGCTGTCGCGGCGGTCCTCGATGACACCGAGATTGTAGCAGGCGATCCAGAGCGCCCGCATCTTAGGCAGGTACTTGCCGGAAAGCTTGCGCTTGCCGTCGCGGCCGTCCTGGCGAACCGGGGCGGGTCGCGTCACAGTGCCGCGAAAGTTGACAAGGACCTTCTGGCGCTCGACTTCCGTCATGTCCTTGGTGGATGTTTTGCCGGTCAGAATGTGCAGCTTGGCGCGATAGGTGTCATCGTCCAGGCCGAGTTTCTTCTGCTCGATCTTGATGGCGGCGATGGTCTTGCTCATCTCGACAGCCTCCCTGCAACTTGGGCTGCGATGTCGGAAAGGCAGAACTCCGAAGAGCGGCTTTCGTCGCCTTCCTCGGTCACGACCAGGACGAACATCTTGCCGCCCTTGGCGTGAACAAAATGGCCGTCCTTCAGAAATGCGTCGATCAGCGCCGTCAGCAGCTGGTCAGGTTCAAATGTCCTCGGCATCGTAGGCCTCGCTGATTTCGGTGGTTGTGAAGGTGGCTTTGAAAACCGGGATGAAAAAGCGGACGTAGACGAACTGGACGGACCAGCCGCGCGATTGCGCCTTTTCCCAGGTCTCGCGTTTGCGGTACTTGGATGCGATCGCCTTGGCGGCGGTCTCACCCCATGTTTTCGGCTGAAGCTTTCCGGACGGAGAGCAGAGCACGTGGCCTTTGGTGAAGGCCGCAGGGATTTGGCGCTTACTCGTCATGGGCGACAAACTCCAGTTCACGGGGGTGGCAGTTGCTGTAATGGTCATCACCATGGAAATGCACTTTGACGTAGTGCTGATGCGATCGTCCTTCCGGCTTGATCTTGCCGTACCGGGCGGTCACCGTGTGCCGGACAAGCCGGTTCACGGTGATCTCAATGCCATAATAGTTGCGGATGTAGTCGTAGCTCATAGCAGCCTGCGCCCCTTTGTGCGGCGGTGCGGACCCTTCGCCAGACGGACGCGCAGCATCTCCTCGAAACCCTTGACTGCCGAGATCGCCTGAAGGTCATTTTCAGCTTCAGGCAGGCCGGGAACGAGCAGTGTATTGCCGTCATAGGCATGGCGGGCGCATACGGAAAGAATGCGCTTCAGGCGGCGGCCATGACCGGTGACGATCTTCATGGTGCCTTTCGGCACGCGGCGACTGACAAAGGTTTCGCCGGATCGGTAGCAAACGATGTGCGCCATCAGTTCACCCCGTCATCCATGACAGCATCGACAAGGCCGTCCTCGGCGATCTTCTCGACCAGATCGGTGATAAGCGTTTCCACCGACATGTTGCGTTTCGCCGCGAAGGGCCGAAGCATCTGCCGGATTTCGAAGTTCAAACCGATCCTGGCGACGTTCTGCTCCCCGACGCGGTAACCCGTCTCGCGGGGTATCGGCACAGATGCGGGCTTTGGTTTCATCGGCACCAGAGCGCAGACGTTGTTGAGCGGAATACCCGTCTTTTTCTGCGATTTGCCTGTTTGAAAATCCTTCGGCCCGAAGTGCCCGGATGGCATCAGTTCGCGACGGATAATTCAGGCAGGGTTTAGGAAGGCCGGTGTTGTTCATGCCACACCGCCTTCCGGGAATACGCGTTCGATGTAGTCGTAGTCATCGTTTGCGGCGACGTGGATGCCTGCTTCACTGACCGGCCCATACCCTTCGACGAAGTCACTCTGGTTGAAGTCTTCCAGGCCATGGGCAAAAAGATCAGCGATACGCCCGGCGTGAGCAAGATAAGCATGCTCATCAGTTCCGAGATCAGTGATGACGGAATTGAATTCCGCCATGGTCTTGGTGGTGAACTTGCTTTCGTCCAGAGTGACGACGACGCGGCGGGTGACATCAACAACAAAGGTTCTCATGTCGCACCTCACGCGTCGGCAATGTTGAGGGAAATGCGGACCCACTCCGCATCATGCGATTCCCGGAAGCTGAAATGCAGGTACTCTTTCGAGCCGATGACCCGCACGGCGGCATTGATCGCCTCCATCGCATTGATCCAGCGCGGATCATCGCTTTCGATCTTGAACAGTTCAAAGACGGCGTCCTTGCTGATCTTGCCAGCCTGATCGACATTGAAGGCACGAGTGACGAGGCCACGGATTTCAGCGCGGCCGTCTTCCGTCCATTCGTTCAGGCATTCGTCGATCAGACCTTTCGCGACCTGTAGCTGCGGCCCGAACTCGATCAACTTGTTCACGCGGGTCTCGACGGACATCAGCCCGTCGATGGTGCGGTATTTCTGATTACCGGCTCCGGCGCGGCCACGTTTGACGAGGCTATACTGGGCCTCAAGGTTGCGATCGAACTCGGCAATATCGGCGCGGGTGTGCTTCTTAAACCGGGCCAGCTCGGCGGAAAGCGGCTTGGCGAACGCGATAATCTTGCGGACCATCTGGTCCTCAAGAAAGTCTGCGGCCTTCACCAGGGCGAGCGGCGTCAGGCCGCCGTCTGCGTTGGTGACATATTGCTTGCCGTTCACGATGGTGATGCCGGCTGCGGCCTTTTCTTCCAGAATTACAGCTTCCATGGGTTTAACCTCATAATTTAATGTGAAAGGGGGATCAGGCCGCGTCGCCACCGGACGGCGCGGAAGGTGCAGGGACATTGGAGGGTTTGGGTCGGAACTGGACGACGTTGCCGCCGTCCTCGGTGTCGGGCCGCATGAGGCCGAGAACTTCGGCCGTGATGTGGTTCATGCTGGACAGCAGCGACAGGCGGTCCTGAGAAGCGCGCCGGTTCCACTCCGCCTGCGACCAGGCGTTTTCGAGTTTGCGGGCGAGATCGGCAATGCGGCCGATATGAACGATGACGTTCGCCGAGGTCACCCGGTCGAGGTGAACTGGCCAGCTGCTCGCCCCCGCTCATTGACGACGCCGTTCAAATCACGCGCCAATTGAAGCAGGTAATCGGAAACGCAGTCAGGCTTCGCCGTCATTCTTCTTTCCTCCAAAGTTCGGGCGGATGATGTTGCCTTCGGCCTTTTTCAAAAGGTCCGTGAGTTCGCCGCTGGCGAGCTGCTCGGCCGTCTTGGCAAGCAGCTTTCCGGCCTCGCTGTCACGCAAGATGGACAGTTCAAGCTCCATATGACCGGCCTGCTGTGACAAACCGCGAAGGGTTTTCAGCATGGTCTGGGCAGATTGCGCATCCAGCTCCAGTTTTTCGCCGGGTTTCATCTTTTTGGCTTCCGCGAAGATATCCGCGAGATAGTCCAGATGAGATTTCAGGGAGGGGATTTCCGACGTCATAGGCTGTCTCCCATGTCGCGGTTCTTCCACGCGGCCTGAAGGTGCTCCAGGCGCACGCCTTCCGCACCGTCGCCGATGGCAAGCATGGACGCCGCTTTCATGGTGCGGTCGATCTGGCGAAGCGCACCCGGTTTGCTGGCAATGCCTTTCAGGAAAGTGGCGCAATCGGTTCCTTCCTCAACGCCCCAGGCCTTGATGAGGATTGCAGCATCAGCGGCGGGATCGCGCACTGTGCGAACCTGCCTGTCAAAGCGGGAAAGCACTTGTGCACGGCTGGCGATTGAACGGCCGATGTCCTTCACAAAGGCTGTAGCCGTGTCTTCGTTGCCGATCAGGGCGACACCGCACTTGTCGTTGTCGACGAAGTGGCGCAGCTGGTTGATCGCGTCCGGTACGGCGTTCTGCGCCTCGTCGATGATGAGCAGCGAGCCCTCACCGACACGTTTCAGCTTTGCGCCGATCGAGCGGGCGAACCGTGCGGGGTTATGCTCATGCACTTCAAGTGCCGCGCAAAGTTCAACGAGCATGCCGTGAACGGTTTTGGTGCTCGGGCTAAGTGTCGCCATGAAGACGTGCGGCCGCGTATTCAGGAAGTGCTTGGCGGCGGCGGATTTCCCGGAGCCGGCAGGCAAAGTGACGCGGATGAAACCGGATGTCACCTGCGCAAAAAGCAGCGCGTTGTAAACGTCCTGTCCAACGCTGGTCCGCTGGAAAGGCGGCGATACTGGCATCGTGGCCGCCATGTTCTGGCTCGCGTCGAGCGCATCCAGCCAGTTGGCGACCTTCTGGTTGATGTTCGACAGGACGCCGAGATATTTGCCGCCAAACCACGGCGACAACGTGCCGTCAGGTACGTCGGTGCGGCGGGACACTTCGGCTTTCGTCCAGCCAAACTCCGTCGCAGCGTCAACCATGCGCGATGTCAGCTTGCGCCATTCATCAACGTCTGCAACAGGATGCTTTGCGACAAACTCGATCGTCGGTTGAGACTGTTCCCACACGCTATTTGTGTTGGTCGTCTTTTTCATGCTAAGGTTCCTTTGTTCAATTGCGGGGCGGCCTTCGGGTCGCTCATTTTTTTTCGCCCTGTTGGACTGGAACCGTACTCAGTACTTTTCGGCTCTTCTCTTGCGGGCAGGCTTGCCGCCTGCCTCGGTATTCCCCGTGGGGAATTGGATGATTGCGCTTTCGCCGCCCGCCACTCTGGCGAGGCCACGCGCAAAACTGTCTTCGAATTGATCGGCGCTGACCGTCTCGACCGGCGCATGTGCGAGGTTGCCGGTGACAAGGCGTGTGACGACGGAACGAACCGGCGTCTGGGGACGCTTCGCGGCCTCGGCCTTCCGGCCTTTCTCCATGATCTCGCCAAGCTGCATCGGTGAGAGCGCCGCATTGCTCTTGGCCACCGCCTGAAGGTTCTTGACGTGCGTCTTGCGTGCCTTCTCCTGGCGACGAGCAGCGCCCGTATCGGCAAAGCCGGTTTTAGCCAGGCAGTCGGCATCACAAAGGAAGCGGCCTTCCGGGTCGTAGACCTTGACCGGCTTATGCAGGTCGGCCGGATCGAACCGAACCGTCAGCTTTTTGCCGATCCACTCGTTAAGCACCGCGTTCCAATAGCGGTTACCGTGCATGTGGATCGCGCCGTCCGGCTTGCGTGCCGTGATGGCGACGGCCGAGAGCATCCAGGGCGAACGCTGCGCCATGCTGGCATAGCGAACGATGGTGGACGGGTCCGCCATCGACGCGTCGAACGTCTGCGCAAAGCTGCGACCGCTAGCGGTTTCCGTGGTGCGGTTCAGCCGGTGATTATGCTCGTCAACGCAATGGGCGACATGTTGCTGAAGGGTTTCGAGCGGCACGGCACTGTTGCCGTAGTTTTCCGGCTTCGCGTCAGGACGGTTGCCGGTGTAGCAACCCGACATGGATGGATGCTTGGAAATTTCCTCGGCCAGATCGCGCCAGGCGCGTTCGATCGGCTTCGACTGACCGGAACGCGGCTTCACGAAATGCGGCTCGATGTCGAGGGTTTTCAGGAGACCGGCAACATCGTCCTCATTGACCTTGAAGCGGTGGCGGGTCTTTGCCCCGCCTGAAATCATCTTGCCCGCGAAGGCGCGGCCGTTGTCCATATAGATGTGATAGGGCAGCATGCCGTCATGGTTCTCGATCATCGAACCGATACAGGTGCGAACTGCCTCCCACGTTTCGGCCTCGGCCAGCGTCCACGAAAGCACCTTGCGGGAATAGATGTCCTGAATGCCGATAAGGATGATGCGCACCGGCGTTTGAGACCACGGAACCCGAACAAACAGATCGAGCTGGTGACCGTCGGTGTTGACGATCTCCATGGCATGCAGGTGGGCCACGGTGCGTTTCTGTGCCGGGAAAAGCTGTTTCGCCTTGTCCTTGCCTTCGCGGGCGATGATCTGGGCGGCCTTCGGCACTTCCGCGTCGAGGCGGCGGCGCAAGGAACGCTCCGAGGGGATCGGTGACAGGTTCTGGTCACGGGCAACCATCATCATGCGACGGTAGCAGGCGCTAAAGGATGGACGTTCCGGCCGCAGGAAGTCGGATTTCAGGATTTTCCATGCTTCCGGGTGGCAGGGGGTGACATCGGCGGCTTCACCGCTGGCGCTGCCGGAGAAGGACGGTGCGAGGGCGGCAAGCCAGTCCTGGCGGGAATGGCCTTCGACCATCTTGCGCCATTCGTAATAGGTGGCGGGCACGATATCGGCCCTGCGGGTAACGTGCGCGACGGCATGTTTCATGCTGATGCCGGAAGCGCGCAGTTCCTCAACTTCCGTCAGTACGGCGAAGCGGGTCTTGCAGATCGCCTTATGGGCGTCCGAAAGGGCCTCAAATCGGTCCCAAAGCATCTTTGAGAGTTTCGTTGGGCGCGGATCGGTCGGTTCCGCGTTGAGAAATGCGAGCTTGGCCTGTGCAACGGCAGGCAGGAAGGAATAATGGTACTCAAATCCGCCGCCCTGACCGGCCTTCGGGCGGGCCTTCGCGGTGGACCGCACGCCGGAGCGGTCGATAAAAAGATCGATGCCTTTTCGGGACTGCGGTAGGCCGGGAAGCGCGGCCTCAGCCAGTTCGGCGGATGTGAACCATTCTTTCTTCATTTGCGCACCCGACGAATGTGCACTGGCGTTGCCTGAAGAACTTTCAGTTCCTGGGCGAGCTTCTTTTGCTCCTGGCGAATGCGAGACATTTCAGCGAGACGGGCTTCGTCGCCTTCGAGCAGCAACAGGCCGTCATCGGATACGACGACATCCCAAAGCCAGAAGGCGTTGGTGGCGCGAACGAACGCCTTGAAGCGCGGCATGCTGATGTCGTGGGCCGTCTTGCTTTCAGCGGTGTAGCTGTCGAGAGCAGACTTCGAGACCTTGTCCAGGCCGAGATAGTAAGCCATGCGTGCCGCGATCGTGTCGCGGTCATACTGGCATTCGCGGATGGCACGCGCCATTTCGCGTTTCAGGGTCGAACGGAAACGGTCGATATCGAGACGTTCCGATACAGAGCGCACCGGGAAAACTGTCTCTTTGAAAAAGTCCATCTGGTTGGGGTCGCGTTTCGTGCTCATGCTGCCTCCTCGCGGATCGCAGCCATGAGGGCATCCGGCGTGTTCGACATGCCGATGTGCTCAAGGAAGCTGTCGCGGGTTTCCTCGCTCGCCTCGTCCCAGGCGGCGATCAGTTTCGTGAGGATGATGGATTGAGAAGGGGCGGGTGGCGTGGTCACCAAAGCCGGGGGCTTGGTGAAGGCCAGAACCTTTTTCACATCCGGTTCGTGTGCGAGTGCGGCAGCAACTTTCACCTGGTCTTCACGCGGCAGTTTTGCCAGCGCCAAGAGCTGCGATTGATCATTTTCCGCCGTGGTACCGCGAACCGCATTCCGCAGCTCCGGCGCAAGATTTTGACCGATCCGAACAGTTCGCTCATAGGTGCTCTGACCGAAACCGAAACGCTCTTTCACCTTCTCGGCGATCTCGCGACCGTTTGAGAAGATCAAACCGTCATCGTGACGGTTTGATTTTTGATCGCCGCCGCGCTTGATCTCGCCGTGCTTCTCCTCCCAAAGCTCGCGATACTTCGTGACGAAGATGGCGCGATCCAGCGGGTTCAATTCGTTGCGATAGAGGTTTTCGGAGATTTCGAGCAGCTGCGCCTCGACCGCGTCGGCCTTGACGACAATGGCGTCGATCTCCGTCCACCCGAGCAAGGTTGCTGCGGTGGTGCGGTAGCCGCCTGCAACCAGAGTGAAAGGTGTTCCCTTTCTCGCAGGCGTCTTGCGGATCATGATCGGGCTGATCTGCCCGTGTGCGGACATCGAGGCGGCAATCGCCTCGGCATAATCCATGTCGATCGGGCGCAGACGGTCTCCGACATGAATGCTGGATACGGCAACGCGAATGAACTCAGCCATATGCTGCGTCCTGTCCGGCTGCTTCGTGCAGCATGGTCATGAAGTTGTCTTTTGCCCGCGCGGCAATCCGCTCGTAAGCCTTGTCAAATACTGGTTCGAAGCGTCTCGCCTCGACGATGCGGACAGCCTGCATCACGGTCCATCGGGCGACGCCGAGCAACACGACCAGGCGTCGGCGTGGCACGTTGAAATCGACATGAAGCACATAGATCGCCAGCTGGCGGGCAAGCTTGGCGTCGAACATTTCGGCTGGCGGGTTGATGATGTGACGAAGGGGAAGGTGATTGAAGTGAGAGCGGGTGGCGCGGTAGCTGGACGCCACCATCGCCTGCAGGCGCTCTTCATCGGAATACGGATTGACCATCGAAAACCTCGGGTTCGTCGCGCGGCGACGGCATTGCGGCAGATCGATGCCGGGGCGGTGGGGACCGGGATTTGGGCCGCCCCGGCATCTGGCGTCGCTCCCAGGGGGTAGTAGAGCGACGGTTCGGGAAATCAGCGAGACTTGAGGCCACCAGCGCGGGCGAGGATGCGGCAAAGCTCCGGCTGCATGTCCATCGTGAGGCAACCCACAAGCTTGTCGTCGATGTCGTCGGCACCCTCGCCAAGGAGGAGATCGACCAGCTTGTTTCCGGTGGTCATGTGAACATCGGCCTCCATGACAGTGGCACCCGCCTCGGCCGTCAAAAGGTCGGTCAAAGCCTGTTGCAAGATCGTGTCGTCGAGTGTGATGGATGCAGGGGAATAGCCTGCTGCAAGCTTGGCCTCGTTAAGCGCGTGGGCCGCCAGTACGATGGTGCGGGCATGACGCAAACGTTCGGTGTCCGCAGCTTCCAGACCGACGACGCAGGCGATGGTGTGCGGCTGCTTAATCCCGCGTTCCTCTTTTCCCTTCGGGGTGTGCTGATAGGGCGATACCGAAGCGGCACTGAAAAGAAGCACATCGGAAGGGTGCGGCCGATCGATCAGGCCGTTTTTGACGCGTTCGTGCCAGTGGGCGAAGTCGTCGAACGTCGGCCCTTCGAGATTGCGCTTTTTCACGGCGTTGCCGAAGAAATAATATGCTTCACGAACTGACTGTCCGCGCTCGACGATGTTGTCGAAAGTGGTGATGACCAAGTCCATAATGCGTGGCGGGACACGGTCAAAGAAAGGCACGGCGACGTAGTTGCGGACTGCTGCGCTCATAGAGCTGCTCCATAGTGTTTGAGGACGGTGAAAAGGACGGCCGAAACGCCTGCGAACGCAGGACTAAAAATCAGCAGGGTTTCGGCCCACCGGCACACGCGAGAGCGGGCCGGAATGAAAATCGGGGTGTCGAAATTGGCACGCGGTTTCGTCATTGTGGGGTGTCTGCTGATCAGCGATGGTCGGGGTGTGGAGCGGTCGAGAGATTGGGTCTGACAGCCGGGGCGAACGAACGCCTTGCACCCGTGCGGCAGGCTAGAGCAGCAATTCGGAACCGCTTCACGCTTCATGCTGCGGCTTGCTCCGCTTCGGCGGCGCGACGGCCGTTCCGGTAGTTTTCCGATGGCTGCGGGCTAAGCCTGCGACCATCGGGGATGTAGCGGGAGAACCAGAGAAGGTGCGGCCGGGTATTCAGTGCCGCTGCGATGGCGCGCTCACCAGCCGCGTGCGGCTCGTGGACTGCGTTACCGGCAGTACCGGTCGGCAGGCAATATTTCTTGTCGATCTCGGCAAGCGTAATTTTGGCGACGATGAGCTTGCCTTTAATGCGGGCAATTTCTTCCAGCCGAAGGCGTTCGGCACGGCTCATCTTGCCGCCGTCAGAGACACGGTGCATAAAGGATTCCTTCCAGAAGGGAGGCCCTGACCGGCCTCCTTTTTTGGGGTTATTAATTCTGCGAACACAGAAAGGATTAAGGTAAAATCCGGGATTTGTAAACCCGAATTTTGCATTAATGCGAAGAATTTGGCGCGACCAGAAATCATCAAGACCCCGCTCGGCCAGCGATTACGGGATATCCGGAAAGCTTTGGGCGATCAGCCGCGTGAAGTATTCGCCAAGAGCCTCGGCATTTCCGAGAAGACGCTCGGCAATTACGAGCGAGGCGACAATGAGCCGGATGCCTCGGTATTGCTGGCCTATAAGGAGGTTTACGGCGTCGATGTATCGTGGCTTCTCACGGGCAAGGGGCCGATGTTTAGCGAATCGGCGATGTCAGTTCCTGGAGCTGACCTCGTGGAAATTCCGCTCTATGATGTTCAGGCTGCCGCTGGCTCTGGCCTTATTCCGAAAGACGACGGGCAACATAACTCAGTTGCCTTCAGCCGCGCGTTTCTTCGGAGCATCGGGGCAAAACCCGAAAGTTGCATTATGCTTGAGGCGAAGGGCGAAAGCATGCTGCCGACTATCCCAGATGGCGCATTCATGATCGTCGATCAAAGCAAGAGCGACATCGTTGATGATCAGGTTTTCGTGTTCCGCGTCGGACCGGGAATTAAGGTGAAGCGGGCAAACTGGCGTATGGATGGCTCGCTCGAATTGCGCTCCGATAATGAGCAAAACGGCTACCCCAAGGAAGTTATCGGAGAAGATGATGCAGACGATCTTTCGGTCATTGGCCAAGTACTCTCTCTCCTTCGAAAAGCGTGATCGAGGTTCTTAGATGGGCACCGGCAACTGGGAATATGTTTGGAGCGTGAACTGGATGGAGTGGGCAAAGGTATTCTTTGATTTAATCAAGGGAACCGCGTGGCCATTTTCAGTTGTATTTATCGTCTGGCTTTTCCGGATCGAGTTACGAGAGCGGATCAAAGACATTGTGTCTCTCGGACCGACAGGAGCGGTGTTGCAGCCGTCAAGCCAGCAGACGCAACCCAAACCGCCGACCGGACTAGGTAAGCCGGTAACGCATCCACTGCCGACTGTGCAGACGCTTATCAAAACGATCGAAACACAGCTAACAGAAACCCCTGAGGATGAGCATATGCCGAAGTTGATCTCGTCGCTTGCAGAGGCCCAGATCGAGAGGGGCTTTGAGTTCGTTTGGGGTGCGATTTTCGGCAGCCAGCTGACGGTGCTCAGGAAGCTTAAAATGGCGGGCTCGATGTCGGTCGAAGAGTTAAAACGGTACTACGAGGACGAGGTTCAGCAAGCCCATAAGTTCGTTTTCGACGACACGCCTTTTGATCAATGGTTCTCCTTTTTAACGACCATGCAGCTGGTTACACCAGTTGAGTTTGAACGGTTTACGTTGACAGACTACGGCAAGGATTTCCTCGCCTTCGTAGATATCCGGAAGCAAGGCTCGGCCAAATCGCTGTAGGCGGAGAATTGCAACGATCTAATTGACTCCACCGCGAATGAGAACAAAATAGGAACGTAAACAACGCCGAGAGTGAGGTAAAAGGGCATGGCGCCGGCTGATAAATTCATTGTTGTTCCATTCGCAGAACGGAGAATTGAGATGGTGAATGTCGATTGGAAGGTCGCGCCGAAAAATGCCCGCTGGTGGGCTGTCGATGCCAGTGGCGAGGCCCACTGGTTTTGTGAGCCAGATATCGCGGCATTTACGGATTTCTGGTTTTCGGAGGCAGTTATCGCTCCATCCTTCGGCTTCAATGGTGACTGGAGAGCGAGTTTAACGGAGCGCCCCACCCGATTTGGCGTGGTCAGGTAACGCAAATAGCCGCCCTCCACCTTCTGAAGGAAGGCTACTAAGCTTCGCTTTTCACAAAGCACGCAGTTAAACTAGTTGAAATGTTGTTGAGGCTTACGAAATGGACCACCTTCTTCAAGCCGTGAAAAAAAGCGTGGAGTCGCGCAATTGGGAAGCTGCGCTTCTTGTCGCTATAAATTTACCGGATGTGTGCGCTAAGTTGGAGGGCATCGAAAGCCAAAAAAAACCTAAAGTCAGCAGGTATGTTATTTGGGCAAAGAAATGGCTAGAGCCAAATTACACCCGTGAGATGCCTGTTCGAATTCCGCCAGCACCTAAGCAGGTTCCCTTCAATCTTAATAGTGATGAATGGAAAGAGTACGAACGTCTGAACTACCTGCGTCGACAATTTTTGGGTAAGACAGAGCCGCATGTCTTCATTTCTGCCGAAGACCTCTATGCGCTCAGATGCGCCTTCACGCACGCTGCCCATCACGATCTTTCCGAGCAGAGGATTGGGCAGTCACTTTCTTCTTTCGAAATCAGAGCTCCTGTTGGCGATAGCTTCATTCATTTGAACAAGAGTTTTTCTAAGGGTCCAAATGGAGAGAACATAAGTACCGTCCAAATCCAAGTCGATGTTTTCTGCCACGAGATTTGCGACGCCGTCGAGTGTTGGCGTATTCAAAATGATGGGAACGCAGCCCTACAAGAAGCGATCAATCGGATGCCAAGGATCGTTCCATTTTATTAGATAAAAGGCGTACCAAGTTCGAATGTGGGAAATTTTCTCCTTACCTGTTGTTTTTACGGGAAAATTTGCAGATTTTGAACAAGTTGGAACTGTCTTCCATCTTAGAATTGGCATGGAGGCGCCCTTTGATATCTGTTTGAGCGAGCCTCTCAATTAGCTGCAATTTTCGAAAGACCGGTTTTTCGGGCTTTAAGGGGTCATAAAGGGTCATTGTAACTATTCTTGAAGAGTTTTTGAGGACCGTTCGAGTTTTCGCGGTTTTCGCCACGGCGGTTTGCAGATCGCGTCGAATGTCTGTCAAACTCGCATCTGACCGGTGAACACCATTTCCTTAAAAAGTCGCTGATTTGTAAGGCTTTCTCGCCAGTTCCCGCATAATCCCGGATATTCCCAGAGATTCCAGTAAGTGATGACAAAGTACATTGCGCGTATCTCGGCGTTGGGACATTTTCTCGCACCGTCTGCCGCTGCCGTATGCCCAAAAAAAAGGGAAACCCGCTTGCCGTATTCAAACAGCCAGCGGGTCTCAACCTTTACCCCCTCCCACAAGGGCGAGCGAACAAAAGCACATCAAATGAATTATGACAAGATCAAGGCGACCATATTGTTGCGGTAGACGCTTCTGTTTGCCAGTTTAGCGGCGGATGGCAGAGAGTAACCACTTCCGTGCGTCGCTCGTAAGGGGCGCGGTAGGACACGACGTTCTCGTCGCAGCGTAGCGGCGTACGGGTCGTATAGACATTGGCAACGGCACGCGGTTGCTGGTGCGTTTTATATCTCGGGGCTGGTTCCTTGCCATAGGTGATCATGTCGGCAGCGAAAGATGCGGCCGGGACCGACAGGATGGCGAATGCGGCAATCACACATGTTTTTCTGAAGTTGACGGACATGGCCTATCCCCTCGCGTTGAACAACGCAGGAAAACGCTCTGTGGCCGCAAGCTGTTCCCCGTGCGAATTGTTATTTTTATGGATGAGACAAAAAATGCCCGCTCGGGGCGGGCAATCTAAGGGGAACTGAGGTTAGGAGCCTCGGGTCAGAAACGGCTGTTACCGCTATAAGTTCCACCGTCTGACAGGCAGCGCGATAAAATCATGCGCGCCAGACAGAACGGCACCAAAGGTGTCGTTGGAACAAGCAAAATAACACAAAGAATCATGTCTTTGGAGATTTTGGAGCGGGCGAAGGGATTTGAACCCTCGACCCCAACCTTGGCAAGGTTGTGCTCTACCCCTGAGCTACACCCGCTCAAATCCACCGGTCCGGGGTAGTGTGCTGAACCGTGGGCCACCGCAATGCGGCGACGGGCGCTATATCGCTCAATCGATTTTGGAATGCAACAGGGAAATGACAAAAACGCGAAAATTTCTTTGAGAAATGCGACAAGCGGCGGAAATGATTGGGAATTTTCGCTTTGCCGCTTTTTCACGCGTTGCCAGAAACCTGATTGCCGCCTTAATCATGACGAAGAAGATATCGGAATCGGCAAAGGCAGGCGGCAGGATATGGCGGAAAATTCTCCGAAGACGGCAGCGGACTTGTTCGCGTTTCTGGACGAGCTCGGCATCGAGCATAAGACGAAGCAACATGAGCCGGTCTATACCGTTGCCGAATCCCAGTCGCTGCGTGATCTCATTGCGGGCGGCCACACGAAGAACCTTTTTGTGAAGGACAAGAAGGATCAATATTTCGTTCTGACCGTTGAGGAGAATGCGGTCGTCGATCTGAAGAGCGTTCACAAGACGATTGGCGCGGCAAGTCGGGTGTCGTTCGGCAGACCGGAAAAAATGCTGGAATATCTGGGGGTCGTGCCGGGATCGGTCACGGTTTTCGGCGCCATCAACGACACCGGTGGACAGGTTACCTTCGTACTCGACAGCGATCTTCTGGAAAACGAGCTGATCAACGGTCATCCGCTTTCCAATGATCAGACGACGACGATAGGAAACAAGGACCTCATTCGCTTTCTCGAGGCGACCGGCCATACGCCGCTTGTCTTGAAAGTCAGCGAGTGAGATACGATCTTTGCTTCAACCAAGACCATACGACAGAGATTACGGGAGACCGGCATGAGCGGCACGAACAATCCTTACGGCAGTTCCTATGGCGGGCAGATGTCCGGCAACGCCCAATATAACGGCGAACTGAACGGTGCGTCCTCCGGTCACATCAAGGACACCACAACGGCGGCCTTCTCCAAGGACGTTCTCGAGGAATCGCGTCATCAGCCGGTGCTGGTGGATTTCTGGGCGCCGTGGTGCGGCCCGTGCAAGCAGCTGACGCCGGTGCTCGAAAAGGCCGTGAACGAGGCGAATGGCCGCGTGAAGCTCGTGAAGCTGAATATTGACGATCACCCGTCTATTCCGGGCCAGCTTGGCATCCAGTCCATTCCCGCCATCGTTGCTTTTCTGGATGGCAGGCCGGTTGATGGCTTCATGGGCGCTGTGCCGGAAAGCCAGATCAAGCAGTTCATCGACAAGATCGCCGGACCCGATGCGGGCGATCCGAAGGCCGAGATCGAAGCGGTTCTGGCCGAGGCGAAGCAGCTTCTGGCGGATGGCGATCACAATGGCGCGGCCCAATTGTTCGGCGCCGTGATGCAGGCCGATCCGGAAAACGCCGCCGCGATTGCCGGTATTGCCGAATGCATGATTGCGGTTGGACAATATGAGCGGGCAAGCGAACTGCTCTCCTCCCTGCCGGCGGAAGTGGCCGAGGATGCGGGCATTCAGCTGGTCTCGAAAAAGATCGCGCAATATGAAGAAGCCCGCAAGATCGGCGATCCCGTGGCGCTGGAACGCGATCTCGAACTCGATCCCGATAATTACGAGGCGCGGGTGAAGCTTGCCAAGGTTCTCAACGCCCAGGAGTCAGCAGCGCCGAGGCGGCGGATCAGCCTGCTGCTATCATCAAGCGCAAGGATCACAGAAGGCCTTCGGGGATGGCGGCGCGGGCCGTCAGCTGCTGAAGTTCTTCGAGGCCTGGGGCATCAAGCGACCCGGCAACGCTATTGGCCAGGTCGCCGAAGCTGTCTTCGGCAATACTGTTTCCTGAGCCCGTAAGTGCGGGCATATCCCGGCATGGCGGCGGTTGATCCGTCCGGCTGGGTGTTCCAGATTCCCTGGCGGTGCGCAGGAGGCCTGATCCCATTGCAAGCTCGAAATGCGCATATATCGTAATCCGACCGACATTTCGTCCGGAAATCGTGCCGGTATTTCCATTGTCGGGTGCCCTGCTTTTACCGGAAGGCCATCTTCCGCTCAATGTCTTCGAGCCGAGATACCTCGCCATGATCGATATGGCCCTGGCCGGCCACCGGGTCATCGGCATGGTGCAGCCAGCCCTTAACGTTCTTGAGGCCGGACTTGAGGGCGGTGCTCTGAGTGCTGTCGGATGTCTTGGCCGCATCACCTCCTTTTCCGAAACGGGGGACGGTCAGCTATGTCGTTTCGCTGCAGCGGCATCTGCCGCTTCCGTCTGGTGGAGGAGAGCGCCAACCTGCGCAAGACCGTTACCGGCAGCTTCACGGCGATGCGTCTTTGCATGGCGATCTTGACCTTGATCGGCGAGTCTGACGAAGATGCGGTGGATCGCGGATGTGCTGCTGCAAGGCGTTTCGGTCGCTACCTGAAGGCCAATGAGCTGGAGGCCGATTGGGAAAGCGATGCAGCCCGCGCGGAGCAATCGTGTGCTCGTCAACTCGCTTTCGATGATGTCTCCCTTCGGTCCGGCTGAAAAGCAGGCGCTGTTGGAGGCGCCGGACCTCAGAACGCGCGCAGAAACACTGATCGCCATCACCGAGATCGTTCTTGCCCAGGGGTCGGGCGAGGCCGGTACGGTGCTGCAATAGGATCGCCGCCATGGACGACAGGATGAGCAATGCCGATCCCAAGCTGCTGGAACTGCTGGTCTGTCCCTTGACGAAGGGACGGCTTTCCTATGATCGCGACCGCAACGAGCTGGTGTCCGAAAGCGCAAGGCTTGCCTACCCGATCCGCGACGGCGTGCCGATCATGCTGATTTCCGAAGCGCGCAAATTGGAAGACTAGCCCTTACTCCTGACATGCCGCTCTCTCCCCAGAGACACGTCACAATGTCACGTCGCAAATTGACGATGATGCGTTGACAACCGTGTGTGGATTTGACCAGAGTCCCGCCCGACATGTCTGTTGCGGGGAGAAAACTGATGTCGTTGCGCGCGCTCGTTCGGATTTCGTTGGTTGCGGTCGCAACTGCCATTACTTTTCTTCCATCCGTGGCAGCGGAACCTTCCCGCAAGGTCGTTACCACCAAAAATGGCGATTATTTCGGGTTCGATCTCAGAACCGAGCAGAACGTCTCGCTTGAGCAATGCGGCGAGATTTGCGTCGGCGATGCCGCCTGCAAGGCCTTCACCTACAATCCCAAGGTGCAATGGTGTTTCCTAAAATCGGATTTCAATCAGCTGAATGCCTTTCCCGGCGCCGTTGCCGGCAAGATCGTCGAGGTTGTCGCTGAAGCCGATATCGGCGCGCCGCAGCGTCTGTCCTTCGTGGCCGATAGTTTGCAGCAGGAAGCGCGCCGAAGCCATGGCCAATCTGAGCCTTCAGCAGAATGCCGAGCAGGAGAGCCAGCGGCCTCGAAGGCCTTGTCGCCCACGGCCATTCGGCAGCTGGCCGTCGGCAATGTCGATGCCGCCTTCGTGACCCCTCAAGGCGGCGCTCTTGCGATTTCGAACCGGATAACCAGGCGCTCTCGATCAAGGGCTGAGCTTCCGCAAAAGCCGCCGGCACCGTGACCGGATAATTATGCGATTGCGGGCCAGGCCGCTTCCGCCGCCATCAATGCCTATCAGTTGAGCCGCACGGTCAGTGCGCGCACCGAGGCGTTGAACCGGCTGGCGCAGGCTTTCGAAAAGACCCAGAATTATCGTGCCGCCCTTAATGCCTATAAGGAAAGCCTGACGCTTTCCGACAATGCCCAGACGAAGGCGGCTTATGCCGATCTGCGCACGCGCCAGGGGTTCCGCGTCATCAACAACACGGTCGATACGGATAGCGTCAGCCCGCGTGCCTGCGTGCAGTTTTCCGAGCCGCTGGTGAAGAACGGTGTCGATTATTCGTCTTTCGTCACATTGGATGGGGCAGCACCCAAGGCGATCGAGGCGAAGGGCAGCGAGATCTGCGTCGAGGGGCTGACCCATGGCCAGCGTTACAAGATTGCGTTCCGCGCCGGCCTGCCGTCCTCGGTGGAAGAGCCGCTGGAAAAGCAGGTCGATCTTGATATCTACGTGCGTGACCGGGCCGCGAGTGTCCGCTTCACCGGCGACAACTTCGTGCTGCCGTCGCACGGCGCGCCGTGGCATTCCGCATGGTTTCGGTCAACACCGACAAGCGCCCATCTGAAGCTCTATCGCATTGGCGACCGCAACATCACGTCGGTCCTGGCGAACTCGCAATTTCTGACGCAGATGGACGGTTATAATGCCGACCGTATTGAAAGCGAAATCGGCGAGCTGGTCTGGCAGGGTTCGATAGAGATCCAGCCCGATCTCAACAAGGATGTGGTGACGAGCTTTCCGGTGGACGAGGCCCTGCCGGAGCGCAAGCCCGGCATCTATGTGCTGACCGCCGTACCGCCAGGCACGGCCCCGGAGACATGGGATTCGCGCGCAACGCAATGGTTCCTCGTGTCCGATACCGGCATCACCACCTATGCCGGAACCGATGGCCTGAATGTCTTTGTCCGTTCACTCGGCAGCGCCGCGCCGCTTGGCGGAGTGGATTTGCAATTGCTTGCCAAGAACAACGAAGTGCTGGGCACGGCAAAGACGGATGCAGACGGCAGGGCGGTGTTTTCCGCAGGCCTGATGCGCGGCGCGGCCGCGCAGGCGCCCGCCATCCTCACGGCGCGCAATGGCGACAAGGATTACGTCTTTCTGGACATGACCCGCGCCGGTTTCGATCTTTCCGACCGTGGCGTGACGGGCCGTGCGGCCCCCGGCGCCATCGACGTGTTCAGCTGGACCGAGCGCGGCATCTACCGCGCCGGCGAGACCGTGCATGCGGCAGCGCTGGCACGCGATGTCGACGGCAAGGCGATCGAGGATCTGCCGCTGACCTTCATCTTCTCGCGCCCCGATGGCGTCGAAGACCGGCGTTTCGTCAGCGACGGCAAGGCGCTGGGCGGCCATGCGGTCGATCTGCCCTTGCAGGCAAATGCCATGCGCGGCACCTGGACGCTGCGCATCCACACCGACCCGAAAACGGCTGCGATCAGCGAAAAGAGCTTTCTGGTCGATGATTTCGTGCCTGATCGCACGGAATTTGATCTTTCCAGCAAGGTGAAACAGATCGATCCGGGTGCCGAAACGGCAATCGACGTCGATGGCCGTTATCTCTACGGCGCCCCCGCCGCCGGCCTGACGCTGGAAGGGGAGGTCGCCGTCAAGCCGACGCGTACCAGCACAGATTTCGAGGGTTATTTCTTCGGTCTGGCCGATGAGGAAAGCGACGAGAAGCCGCACCGTCGACTGGAAGACCTGCCGGCGCTGGACGAGGACGGCAAGGCGAGCATTCGATGTCCGGTCTGACGAGCTGCCGTCCACCACGCAGCTGCTTTCCGCCGATATCACCGTGCGGATGCGCGAGGCCGGTGGCCGCGCCGTTGAACGGTCCCTGACGCTGCCGGTGAAGGCGCAAGCTGCTGTCATCGGCATCAAACCGCAGTTTTCGGGCGATCTCGCCCAGAATTCGGTTGGCCGTTTCCACATCATCGGCGTTTCAGCCGAAGGCGCGAAACAGGCGATGAGCGGCCTCAACTGGAAGCTCATCAAGGTCGAGCGAAACTATCAATGGTATCGTCAGGGCAATTCCTGGCGTTACGAGCCGGTGGACTACTACCAAGCAGATGCCGAACGGCACGCTCGACCGTCGATGCCAACGGCGGCGAGATCTCCGTGCCCGTCACCTGGGGCCGCTACCGTCTGGAAGTGGAAGGTGCCGGCAATGGCGCACCGGTTTCAAGCGTCGAATTCGACGCCGGTTTCTACGTCGAGGCAAGCTCGACAGAGACGCCGGATGCGCTGGAAATCGCGCTGGACAAACAAAACTACAAGATCGGCGATACCGCCAAACTCAAGGTGTCGTCGCGTTTTGCCGGCCAGTTGATGGTGACGTCAGGTTCGGAAAAGCTGATTTCGGTGCAGAATGCCGAGATTGGCGAGGATGGCGGCGAGATCGACATTCCCGTTACCGAGGAGTGGGGCGCAGGTGCCTATGTGACGGCGACGCTGTTCCGCCCAGGTGATGCGCAGGAAAGCCGCATGCCGATGCGCGCCATCGGCATCAAGTGGCTTGCCGTCGATCCGGCCGAGCGCAAGCTTGCCGTGACGCTCGGCGCGCCGCAGAAGACGCTGCCGCGCCAGCCGCTTGAAATTCCCGTCAGTGTCGCCGGTGCGGGCGTGGGCGAAAAGGCCTATGTCATCGTCGCCGCCGTCGATGTCGGCATCCTCAACCTCACCCGCTATGAGCCGCCGGAGCCGGACGACTGGTATTTCGGCCAGCGCCGGCTCGGGCTGGAAATCCGCGATCTCTATGGCCGCCTGATCGATGGCTCGCTTGGCGCCACCGGCCGTCTGCGCACCGGGGGCGATGGCGGCGGGGCAGCACTTCAGGGCAGTCCGCCCACCGAAAAGCTCGTGGCCTTCTTCTCGGGACCTGTCGAACTTGACGCCGACGGCAAGGCGACGGTGAGCTTCGATATTCCGCAGTTCAACGGCACGGCCCGCATCATGGCGGTTGCCTGGACGAAGACCGGTGTGGGACATGCGGTCTCCGACGCCGTCATCCGTGATCCCGTTGTCGTCACGGCCAGTGCACCGAAATTCCTCGCGCCCGGCGATGTCTCGCAATTGCGGCTCGATATCGCCAATACCGATGGCGATGCCGGCGATTACCGGCTGGATGTGACCAGCAACACGGCCCTGACGGTCGACCAGGGCGAGATGTCGCAGACCCTGGCGCTTCAGAAAGGCGGTAAATCTTCGCTGACCGTGCCGCTGACGGGTGAGCAGCCCGGCAATGGCGCGATCACCATCAAGGTCTCCAATGCCGCCGGTCTTTCGCTGGAACAAGTCCTGAACGTTCCCGTGCGCCCGGCCGTTCTGCCGGTCACGACGCGGCGTGACGATCGACGATTGCGCGCCAGACGGCAGCCTGACGATCGACGGCGAGCTGCTGGCCGACAGCATGCTCGCAGGGCGCCTCGGTCGCCGTCAACGTGACGCGCGTCGCCGGCCTTCGACATTCCGGCGCTGCTGATGGCGCTCGACCGCTACCCCTATGGCTGCGCCGAGCAGACGACGAGCCGCGCGCTGCCGCTGCTCTATCTCAGCGAACTGTCCGAAGGCAGCCGGCATTGCCGAGGACCGCGAGACCCGCACGCGCGTCGCAGGAGGCGATCTACCGCGTGCTCGCCAACCAGTCGTCCTCCGGCAGCTTCGGCCTGTGGTCGCCGGGTTCCGGCGATCTCTGGCTCGACGCCTATGTCACCGACTTCCTGACCCGGGCGCGCGAACAGAGCTTCGATGTGCCGGAAGCAGGCGCATGGTGCCAGGCGCTCGACAACCTGCAGAACGCGCTCGGCCTACGACACCAACGTCAAGGATCGCGGCAACGAGATCGCCTATGCGCTCTATGTGCTGGCACGCAACCGCAAGGCCGCGATCAGCGACCTGCGCTATTATGCCGACACGACGCTTGCCGATTTCCCGACGCCGCTCGCCAAGGCGCAGGTTGCCGCCGCCCTTTCGCTTTATGGCGATCAGGCCCGCGCCAAGACCGTGTTCGGGGCCTCGCTCGATATGGCAAGCCGTGCCACCAAAGTCAGCTTCGCGCGCGCCGATTACGGCTCCGCCCTGCGTGACGGCGCTGCGACGCTGGCGCTTGCGGCCGAAAGCCGCCCGGTTCCGGCCGTCGTGCCGCAACTTGCCGGTGCCGTGGCGAAGGAATGGGAAAAGAAACCCTATACCAGCACCCAGGAACAGGCATGGATGCTGCTTGCCGCCCGCGCCGTTAAAGGCGAGGACAAGGATATCCGCCTCGATGTGAACGGTGATTTGCAGACCGGCGGTTTCGGCAAACGGATGAGCGGCGACGAATTGCTGGCAGCACCGTTGAAAATCGCCAATGCCTCGGCCGATCCGGTCACGGCTGTCGTCACCACGGTCGCGCCGCCGGCGCAGCCGCTTGCCGCCGGTGGCGAGGGCTTCACCATCACCCGCACCTATTATTCGATGGACGGTGAGGAGGTGAACCCGAGCGAGGTGGTGCAGAACGAGCGTTATGTCGCGGTACTGAATGTTACGCCTAAGAATGACTGGCAGGCACGCATTCTCGTGACTGACCTTCTGCCTTCCGGTTTCGAGATCGACAATCCGAGCCTCGTCAATTCGGCAGCGCTTTCGAATTTCGACTGGTTGCCGGAAACGGAAGCCGCACATACCGAATTCCGTTACGACCGGTTCGTTGCGGCCTTCGACCGCACGGCTGGCGACAGTTCGGAAATCACGCTCGCTTATGTCGTCCGCGCGGTCACTCCCGGCACCTATGATCATCCGGCAGCATCGGTTGAGGATATGTACCGGCCGCAATTTTCCGCCCGCACGGCAACGGGCCGCATGGAGGTGCGTTCGGCAACCCCATGAGGCGGAAAAAGGCGATCATCGTCGGTTTCGTATCGGCCGCGCTGCTTTTAGGCGGCGCGGCCTTCGGTCTCGATGCGCTGGACAAGGCCTATCCGCCACCGCTGGAGGCCGCGCAGCAGCGGTCCTTCGAGGTGCTGGATCGCGACGGCCGGCTGCTGCGCGCCTTTGCGACAGTGGATGGCCGCTGGCGGCTTAAAACCAGCGCTGCCGAAGTCGATCCGCAGTTCCTGCGCATGCTGATCGCTTATGAGGATCAGCGTTTTTACGAGCATCACGGCATCGACCCCTTTGCGCTCTCGCGCTCCGTCTGGCAATTGGCCAGCAACGGCCGGATCGTCTCCGGCGCATCGACGCTTTCCATGCAGGTGGCGCGGCTGATCGAACCGCGCACCGACCGGTCGTTTTCGGCGAAGTTCCTGCAAGGTTTGCGGGCGCTTCAGATCGAAAGACGGCTCAACAAGGCGGAGATCCTCGATCT
>JAXHOC010000086.1:0-27880 GCA_034519725.1 Agrobacterium sp. | reverse complement strand
AGTTGCGTATTGCTCGCCGATCGCCTCCGCCTGACGCGCATAGGTAGCGATGATATCGTCCGCCTCGAAGCCTTCCGTCTCGATGCACGGAAGGTTGAAGGCCCGTGTCGCCTCGCGGATCAGGCCAAACTGCGGAATCAGATCTTCCGGCGGCGCGCTGCGGTTGGCCTTGTAGAGATCGTAAAGCTCGTTGCGGAAGGTCTTCGACGAATAGTCGAAAATAACGGCAAAATGCGTGGGCGTGACGCCGACATCGGTATTGCGCGCATCCTTCAAGAGCTTCCACAACATGTTGCAGAAGCCGGAAACGGCGTTGACCGGCAACCCGTCCGACTTGCGGTTCAGCGCCGGAATGGCATGGAACGCCCGGAAAATGAAACCGGAGCCGTCAACGAGGAAGAGATGATCGCCTTTTTTCATGGCGACATGGATAGCGCGGGGCCGTTTTGACGTCCACAGAAAGTTCAAACAACGCACCGTAAAGCGCAGGGGGCTAAGCCGCTGGAGGCGCCTCAAAAATTCACCTGAACCTTACGAATTTGTAATAGATTTTCCCTTGAAAAGCCGCATTTGCACACACATTTCTTAGTGGACGGCGCCTGATCACGCCGTAGTCTGATTGTAGGCTCGTCCCCCGCCGCATCAGACCGGACAAAGGCCTTTCCCCCCTCTCCGGGCCTTTGTCCTCTTATATGACCGCCATGGCCGTCCCCTCCCGGCCATGGCGGTTTTTATTTGTGCCGGGCTTCCGGCTGGCATAAACATATCATGCGATATATATCCCACTATCGACATTGCGCGATTGCGCCGGCCACGACGCCAAACGGATGAACGGAATGGGTTTTTCCCGAGACGAATCAGCGATCTATCTCGCCGCGAAAATGGCGCGGGAATTCACCATGGCGCTCCAGAAAAGAGCCGCCGCACTGGGTTTTTCCCCGGGACAATTCCCCATCCTCATCGAACTGTGGCATGAGGAGGGACTGACGCAACGGCAATTGCTGGATAGAATCGACGTCGAGCAGGCGACGCTTGCCAATACGCTGTCCCGCATGGAGCGCGACGGGCTTATCGTGCGCAAATCCCATCCCAGCGACCGCCGCGCGCAGATCATCGAACTGACCCAGCGCGGCCGGGATCTCGAGGCGAACGCCATTGCCGCTTCCGAAGCCACGGAAGACGCGCTGCTGGCGGATTTCCGCCGTTTCGAAAAGCAGCTTCTGCTGGAATATATGCGCCGGGCGATCGACCGCGCCAAAAAAGCGAAATGACATTGACAACTCGAAACGCTTTTTCGTCGCTCCTGGCTTTTTTTGATGGAAATTCTACCTAATGGAGCGGTTCTTCAACAAGCTTAAACAGTTCAGAGGAATCGCAACGACGTATAACAAAGATCTTAGAAACTTTTTGGCAGCGGTCAAGCTCGCCGCAACACGCATCTGGATCAGGTCGTTATGAGTATGCGCCCTAAAAAAAGCAATCAAGGTCGAAGTGTCATTAAAATTAAAGTAATATTATATAAAATTACATCGTAACTTGAAATTTAATAAAAATATCTTGAATACTATTGGTGGAGCGTTATTCGATTGAAATACAAATTTTAGATTTATATATTAAGTATTAACACGTTCAACTAGAGGAGTATCTTATTGGAGCAGAGCGTTTTCAGGGTGCTTTTTGTCGCAATGGCTGGTTTTTTTTCGATAAAGCTATTGGTATCCGAGTATCGAGAGATCGTCTTCTATAAGAGTAATAATTGGGATTTCAGCAAAGACAGTCAAACAGATATCAGGATATACAAAGGAGAGTCTTATGAGATCAAAAAATGAATATTCGAATAGATCAAGAGTTATATACGGAAAGCCTACAAGTATAATTACTTGGTTATTTTTTACTATTTTATTCATTTTTTTTGATGATGTAAGATGAGCGGTAATAGATTATGGGAATATAATGATTGTGGTGTTTCTTTATTTGTAAGCCCATCTATTGCTTTCAATTTTTCTGATGGAGGTCATGGATGGACAACATCCTACAGTCATGGCGAAATGACAGTGCAGGCAACTGCTGGAAATTTTGGTGTCCTGCTGTTTTTTGATAATGAAGGCGCGCTCAGTGGGATGGGTATTGGAGCGAGCCGAACCGAAAGATATGGAAACAGCTTTGGTACAGCTTTCCTTGGGCCGGAAGTAAATCGGGATGGACTATTTTTAACTGCGCGTGCTACCGGCGGTGCGGAGCGCAATGTTAGAAGCAGCAATCTTAGACCCGCGGCGTTTTCCGGGTCTGCTAGTTTGAAAATTGTGTCTACCGATCTGATAAATAGAACATTTAACTAGAACGGAAAACTGCTTCGCACTTTTCCTGAACTGCTCTATCGTTTCGGCGGCTGCGCGCTTGCCGATTCAACGACACGTCAGCCCTTGTTCCCACGCGATGCGCGATGCCCGGATGTTTCGTCCATCGCCGGGTTACGACAGACATGACAGGATCAGCGATGACAGACGTTTCCCCCATTCTCTCCACGGCCGACGACAACCTCACCTCCAGCCTTGAGCGCTTGTTCGAACTTGTGCGCATTCCCTCCATTTCCACTGATCCCGCCTACAAGGCGGAGTGCCGCAAGGCGGCGGAATGGCTGGTCAGAACGCTCGAGTCACTGGGCTTTGCGGCGTCCGTTCGCGATACGGCCGGTCATCCAATGGTGGTGGCGCATCACGATGCGGCAACAAAAGATGCGCCGCATGTGCTTTTCTACGGCCATTACGATGTGCAGCCGGTCGATCCGCTCAATCTTTGGGAAAACGACCCGTTCGAACCTGCCGTGAAAGATATCGGCGGCGGCCGGCAGGTGATCACCGGGCGTGGAACGGCTGATGACAAGGGTCAGCTGATGACCTTCGTCGAAGCCTGCCGGGCCTACAAGGCGGTCAATGGCAGCCTGCCGGTGCGCGTCACCATTCTTTTCGAAGGCGAGGAGGAATCCGGTTCGCCCTCGCTGAAGCCGTTCCTCGACGCCAATGCCGACGAGCTGAAGGCCGATTATGCGCTGGTATGCGACACCAGCATGTGGGATCGCGATACGCCTGCCATCGCCGCCGCCCTTCGTGGCCTGGTCGGTGAGGAAATCACAATCACCGCAGCCGACCGCGACCTGCATTCCGGCCTTTTCGGGGGCGCTGCCGCAAATCCCATTCACATCCTGACCGATATTCTCGCCGGCCTGCATGACGAGACCGGCCGCGTGACCCTTGCCGGCTTCTACGACGGCGTGGAAGAAACCCCCGCCAACATCAAGGCCTCCTGGGAGACGCTCGGTCGCACCGCCGAAGCCTTCCTCGGCGAAGTTGGCCTCTCGGTTCCCTCAGGGGAAAAGGGCCGCTCCGTGCTGGAGCAGACCTGGGCGCGGCCAACGGCCGAGGTCAACGGCATCATCGGCGGTTATACCGGCGACGGCTTCAAGACCGTTATCGCCGCAAAGGCGTCTGCCAAAGTGTCCTTCCGCCTCGTCGGAGAGCAAGACCCGAAAGCGGTTCGCGAGAGCTTCCGCAACTATGTCCGCTCCAAAATTCCGGCCGATTGCTCGGTGGAATTTCACGAGCATGGCGCATCGCCGGCGATCCAGCTTTCCTATGATTCACCTGTGCTGACCAAGGCGAAAAACGCGCTTTCGGACGAATGGCCGAAGCCCGCTGTCGTGATCGGCATGGGAGGTTCGATCCCCATCGTCGGCGATTTCCAGAAGATGCTGGGCATGGATTCGCTGCTCGTCGGTTTCGGCCTCACCGACGACCGCATTCATTCGCCGAATGAAAAATATGACCTGCAGTCGTTCCACAAGGGCATCCGCTCCTGGATCCGCATCCTCGACGCCCTGGCTGCTAAGTAGTCAAAAAGAAAGGAGGCGCCGGTAGCCGATGCCTCCTCTTCTCTGATATTTGGGTGGTTGAAAACAAAAAGGCCGGGCGAGCCCGACCTTTCCATCCGTTTTTCGTCAGTGCCAGTACATCCGTGGTCAAAGCGTTCAAACGGTCTGATGCTCCAGAGCGCGCCAACATTGTCGACGCTGCTTTTCACGATCAGGATCGGCTGCTTCGGTTAATCTTTGGTTAACGCGACAACAGCGGCACTTTTAAAAGCACCAGCCTGACAATTCCGTGCAGAGCACTGTTGAACCCTATATTGGTATGCGCTCCAGCTTTTTCAAGACCGGCCGGATGCCACGTATCTTCCAACAGAAAAAGGCCGGAAAAATCCGGCCTTTCATAGTCTTGCGAATGACCCGTTCAGGCCATGCCGCTTATTACGAAGCGACGAGCTCACCTGCGGACATCTTGCCCGAGCGGCGGTCCTGCGTCAGCTCGTAGGAGAGCTTCTGACCGTCGTTGAGGGAGGTCATACCAGCGCGTTCAACGGCGGAGATGTGCACGAACACGTCCTGCGAACCGTCGTCAGGCTGAATGAAGCCGTAGCCCTTGGTTGCGTTGAACCACTTTACTGTACCAGTCGCCATAACGATTTCCTTCCGTTGGCAAATTATATTTGCACTGCAAGCAGTGCGGTCTTGGGTCGAATTTGAAGGAAAGATCGTCGTGTGCACCCAAAGGCGCCAGAAGCTCTGGTCGTCAAACAAATATCGATGCGCGAACACCTAGGTCGGAAGGGCCTGAAAGTCAAGTTTCTTTGAAAAAGCCCGGCGATTTTTGTGAGGTGCGAGCAGATAAAAGTCGCGGGAAACAAGGCCTTAAATAGCAAAAACCCGGCGCGGGAGGAGGTGCGCCGGGTTCTTGAAACTGACTGACAATTGGGAGGAGGAGTATTGTCAGTCCAATCGGGCGACGCTGGGAGGAGGAGTGCGTCGCTTCGATGATTTGAAGATACAGGATCTCCGCTTAAAAAACAGACGTTTCATCGCAGCGCAGCATTGCGCAAAATGCATAGCTATTTCTCGCCATCTTGAAGCCTTCAGTCATACCGCCTAATAAATACGCATGACCATCGAATCCGTCAGAGCATTTTTTTCCGAGAACTCCCCGGAAGTGACCGTTATCGAAACGGAAACGAGTTCGGCGACGGTCGCGTTGGCTGCCGAAGCGCACGGCGTCGATCCTGACCAGATTGCCAAAACGATCTGCCTGAAGGCCGGCGACACCATTCTTCTCGTCGTTGCCGCTGGCACAAAGCGGCTCGACAACCGTAAATTCCGCGATCGTTTCGGCGCCAAGCCGCGGATGCTCGGGCCGGACGAGGTTGTTGCGGTGACCAGCCATCCGGTTGGCGGCGTTTGCCCTTTCGGATTGCCTTCGCCGCTTCCGGTGTTTTGCGACATATCCCTGAAAAACTATCCCGAGGTGGTGCCGGCAGCGGGCGCCACCAATGCGGCGGTGAGGATTTCGCCTGAGGTGATGGCGCAACTGACGGGCGCGGAATGGGTGGACGTCTGCCAATGACGCCGATTTGATCCGGCACGGACTTAACCCCGCCTTAAATTGCCGCATTTAAACTCTTCATCCTGGATTAAGGATCGCGCAGGCATAGAAGCCTGAAATGCGAACGGTTTTACGGATATATAAGGAGCGACTTCGGCTGGATGGCAGGCAAGGGTAAATCAAGCGATCGGGTAGAACCTTCCTTCGGGGATTTCCACGAATCCGGTGACGATCTGCGTCTTGATGCCAGCGAGCGCATTGGCGGGACTGGAAAGCAGCCCGCCGGAAAACCGAAGTCCACAACCGGCCGCGCCAAACCGCAAAAAAAGGAAAAGCGAACACGCAGCTCCGGTAGTGGCGCGACGGGCTTTGTCCGGCCCCTCGTTTACTGGTGCATCGTGCTCGGCATCTGGGGCGGTATCGGCGTTGCCGGTCTTGTCCTTTATTATGGCGCACGCATGCCAAGCGCCAGCAGCTGGAGCATTCCCGAACGCCCCCCCAATGTGAAGATCGTATCGGTGAACGGCAGCGTGCTTGCCAATCGCGGCACCACGGGTGGTGAGGCGCTCGCGCTCGAAGACATGTCGCCTTACCTTCCCCAAGCGGTCATGGCGATCGAGGACCGGCGGTTCTATTCGCATTTCGGGGTGGACCCGCTCGGCCTGGCGCGCGCCATCGTGACCAATGTGATGACGGGGCGGACCGTGCAGGGCGGCTCGACGCTGACGCAGCAGCTGGCGAAAAACCTGTTCCTCTCGCAAGACAGGACGCTGGAGCGCAAGGTGCAGGAAGTGCTGCTGGCCTTCTGGCTGGAGCATAAATACACCAAGGACCAGATCCTCGCGATGTATCTCAATCGCGTTTATTTCGGCTCCAACGCCTATGGCGTCGAAGCGGCTTCAAGACGCTACTTCAACAAATCCGCCCGCGACGTCAATCTTGGCGAGGCGGCAACGCTTGCCGGGCTTCTCAAGGCCCCCTCGCGCCTTTCACCGGCGCGCGACCCGCAGGCGGCGGAGGAGCGGGCACAGGTCGTGCTGAAATCCATGCGCGATGTCGGTTTCATCACCGATGACGAGATCAAGACCGCGATGTCGCAGCCGCCGACCAAGGCGAAGCGTTTCTGGTCCGGTGCCGAACATTACGCCGCCGATATGGTGATGGAGGAAGTCCGTGGCCTGATTGGCGACGTCAAGCAGGACATTGTCGTTGATACGACCATCGACCCCAATCTTGAACGCGACGCAGAAAAAGCGCTGACCCATGTTTTGCAGGGTGATGGCAAAAAGCAGGGCGCCTCGCAGGCAGCCCTTGTTTCCATCGATGGCACAGGCGCGATCCGGGCTGTGGTCGGCGGGGCGGATTATGCCGAAAGCCAGTTCAACCGGGCCGCCAAGGCGAAACGGCAACCCGGATCGGCATTCAAACCCTTCGTCTACGTCGCCGCGCTCGAATCGGGTCTGACCCCCAGCACAATTCGCAACGACGGGCCGGTACGCATTGGAAACTGGACACCGGAAAATTACGAGAAGAAATATCGTGGCGACGTCACGCTTGCCACTGCGCTTGCCAATTCGCTGAACACGATCGCGGCGCAGTTGGTGATGGAAGTCGGGCCTGAGCGGGTGACGCAGGTGGCGCATCGCATGGGTATCGAATCGGAGCTGCAAAACAACGCCTCCATCGCGCTGGGCACTTCGGAAGTGTCGCTGATGGAGCTGACCGCTTCCTACGCCCCGTTCATGAATGGCGGCTACAAGGCAACGCCGCATATCGTCAAACGCATTTCCGATGCCGACGGCAAGGTGCTTTACGAAAACAGATACGACAACCCGCCACGTGTGCTGAGCGAGGAAATCGCCGCGACGATGAACGGCATGTTGTCGCGCGTCATAACAGAAGGAACGGGCAAAGCCGCGCGCCTCCAGGGTTGGCAGGCGGCGGGTAAATCCGGCACGACACAGTCTTTCCGCGACGCGCTTTTTGTCGGCTACACAAGCAATCTGACCACGGGCGTCTGGTTCGGCAACGACGACGGCACATCGATGAAAAAGGTCACCGGCGGCGGGTTGCCGGCGAAGGCCTGGAAAGATTTCATGACCGCCGCCCATTCCGGCCTCTCGCCCTCGCCGCTCTTCGGCCTCGGCGCAGGCGGCGTGCCGCCGCTGGGGGACATGCAGCAACCGGCGCCCGAGAGCGCGCCCTCCTCCATCGGCGACATCATTTCCAATGCGCTTGGCGGCGGCGCAACGACAAACACCCGAGCCTATCCCGAGGCACCCGTTTCACCGAACCCTGGTCAGCCGGGCATGCCCATGCCGCCGGGAAACATCCCGTCCCGCGATATCGAACCCGGCTATTCAGCCGACAGTGGCCCCGTGCCGCCAGCCGATATCGGCGGCCCGGCGCCGGCAACCTCGCGGCCGAAGCAGACGACCCTGCTTGATATTCTGATGGGAAATTAATTGCCGTTTGAGTAGAGGGCGCGCCGGTTACCTCTCAAGCGGCGGGCGAAAGCTATCCCGTCGCCCTTTCCGCAAAAGCGCGGTTTTCCAAAGACTTGATGACACCGGATTGGCAGCTGCCACCACCAAGACCGGGGGCAGCGCGTGCATTTACAACATATGCGTGTATCCGCATTAACCGTAGATTGCCATTTCTGCAAAGACGGTTACATTTCGGGTGACTTTTTACGGTGAATGAATTATTAACAGGTCATATAAATAAATTTTCTTGTTCCAAAATAACTTTTCAGGGCTTCATATTATGCTGGGTACTAAAAGCTCATCGCATGCCGTTTTTTACGGCGCCCCTTATCCTGCGGCTGTCAATTTCGACGCGCCGGAAACCCAACCTTCCATTTCGGAAACAAACACGTCGGCGTTGTTGCGCAGCCAGTTGGTGCTCAAAAGAACGATCGACATTGCAGGGGCGTCCATCGCCCTTGTCGCACTCGCACCCGTCTTGTTGACGGTGGCGGCGCTGGTCAAGCTCGACAGCAAAGGGCCGGTCCTGTTCTCACAGGTCCGCTGGGGCATGAACGGGCAAAAAATTCGTGTCTATAAATTTCGCTCGATGCGGACAGAACTGGGCGATGCCACCGGCGTGGCGCAAACGGTGAAGAACGATCCGAGGATAACCCGGATCGGCGCCATTCTTCGCCGCACGAATATCGATGAGCTGCCACAGCTCATCAACGTCCTGAAAGGCGACATGGCGCTGGTGGGGCCACGCTGCCATGCCATCGGCATGCTGGCCGCCGGCCGCCTTTATGAGGAACTCGTTCCCCATTACCACCTGCGGCACCGGATGCGGCCGGGCATTACCGGTCTTGCCCAGATGCGCGGTTTGCGCGGCCCGACGGACCGCAGCGACAAGGCGCGCGCCCGCATCGTGTCGGATCTTTATTACGTCGAGAATTTCTCCGTCTGGCTTGATATCAAGATCATGATCGGAACCGTCATTTCCGAATTGCGCGGCGGCAAGGGTTTCTGATCTTTCAAAACAAGACGCACAGAATCAAAAAAGCCCGGCAGCGATGCCGGGCTTTTCTTATGAAATCACCAGGTTCCGTTAGTTTACGGGTACCGGCGCCGCAGCCGGATCCGGCAGCGGCGCCGGGTTTGCCGACAGCGTGCGCAGATATGCGATAAGGTCGGCGCGTTCGGTTTCCTTCTTCACGCCCGCAAAGCCCATGGCCGTCCCAGGAACGTGTTTCTTGGGAGCTTCGATAAAGTAGCTGAGATGATCGTAATCCCAGTGCACGGAACCGCCCTTCGAGAAATCCTTCATCCCCGCAGAATAGCTGAAACCCGCATGGCTGGCGATCGGCCGGTTGACGATATCGAAGAGATTGGGGCCGACCTTATTTGCACCACCACTCTCTCCGGTATGACAGCTCGTACATTTCTTGAAGACCGCCTCGCCCTTGGCGGCATCGGCGCTCGCAAGCAATTTTGCGATCGGGGTTGCCGCTGCGGCAGGTTCGCCTGCGGCCTCGCCGCCACTCGCTTCCGCGACGATGGCGTAACCTTCCTTTTCCGGGGTGGGCGCATGAAAAATACCCTCGGACGCAATTGACACCGACATCAGGACGAAAACCGTGCCCAGCAACGCCCCAACGCCCATATTAACATAAGAATTCATCTATATGCGCTCCCTCGCATCCGCTCCATATAATCGGGCATCTTGAAATTGATCGAAAGCTATGGCTTTTGCACAGCCTGCGCAACTTGAATAATGTTCCCCACTCCGTGACGTTTTGACACTTTTCGGACGGGATTTGAAGGGTGTCGGATGAATAATCGGGATTTCGAGAAAGCTGTGGTCCTTATACCGGCGCGGATGGCATCCACGCGGCTTCCGGGCAAGCCTCTCGCGGATATTGGCGGCAAACCGATGATCGTGCAGGTGGCACTCAGGGCGCGTGAAGCTGGCGCAACCCGTATCGTCGTTGCGGTCGATGACGAACAGGTCTTTTCGGCTGTAAAAAATGCCGGTTTCGACGTGATGATGACGCGGGACGACCACCAGTCCGGCTCGGACCGCATTTTCGAGGCGCTGCAGAAGGCCGACCCCTATGGCAACGCCGAATATGTCATCAATGTTCAGGGCGACCTTCCGACCATCGAGGCGGAAACGATCCGTGCATCGCTGCGCCCGCTGGAAAATGCCGCGGTCGATATCGCCACGCTGACGGTAGAGATCACCGACGAGGACGAAAAAACCAATCCGAACGTGGTGAAGGTGGTTGGCAGCCCGCTTTCCGAGACGCGATTGCGCGCGCTTTATTTTACCCGCGCGACGGCACCCTATGGCGACGGACCACTTTATCATCACATCGGCCTTTACACCTATCGCCGCGCCGCCCTCGAAACTTTCGTGAGGCTTCAGCCTTCGCCACTCGAGAAACGCGAACGGCTGGAACAGTTGCGTGCGCTGGAAGCGGGCATGCGTATCGACGCCGAAATCGTTCACTCCGTGCCGCTCGGCGTCGATACGCCGCACGACCTTGAAAAAGCCCGCAATATTCTTGCAAGCAGAACCCTCTAATGGATAATTCCATGACCTTGAGCACAAATCGCATTGCCTTTCAGGGCGAATTCGGCGCCAATTCCGACATGGCCTGCCGCGACATGTTTCCGGATATGGAGCCTCTGCCGTGCCCGACATTCGAGGATGCGTTCAACGCCGTCGAAAATGGCGAGGCCGATCTCGGCATGATCCCGATCGAGAACACGCTGGCCGGTCGCGTAGCCGATATCCACCATCTGCTGCCCGAATCGCGCCTTCACATCATCGGTGAATATTTCATGCCGATCCGCTTCCAGCTGATGGTGATGCCGGGTGTGAAGAAAGACGAAATCCGCACCGTCCACAGCCACATCCACGCGCTTGGCCAATGCCGCAAGATCATCCGTTCGAACGGCTGGAAGCCGGTCGTGGCCGGCGATACGGCCGGAGCGGCGAGACTGGTTTCCGAATTGGGCGACCGCAGCATGGCAGCACTTGCGCCGCGTCTTGCCGCCGGTCTCTACGGTCTTGAGATCATGGCTGAAAATGTCGAGGATTCGGAAAACAACATCACCCGTTTCGTCATCCTGTCGCGCGATGAGAACTGGGCCAAACGCCAGTCCCGCGACGAAGCACCCGATGAAATCATCGTCACGACCTTCGTGTTCAACGTCCGCAACATTCCGGCAGCGCTTTATAAGGCCATGGGCGGCTTCGCGACGAACGGCATCAACATGACGAAGCTGGAAAGCTACCAGCTCAGCGGAAAGTTCGTGGCGACGCAATTCTATGCCGATATTGAAGGCCACCCGGATGACGAGCCGGTGCGGCACGCGCTGGACGAGTTGCGCTTCTTTTCCGAGAAGGTCCGCATTCTCGGCGTCTACAAGGGCCATGCGATGCGCGGCAAGCTCAACCAGAGCTGAGCTTGCCGCACGGCATCATTTCGTCCATTCCACCCAGTCGCGCATCAGCCGGTGCGCGATGGCGCCGCCCGGAGGTGCCGAAAAGCCCTCACCCGCCGCAGCCTCCAGCATTGTCGCCACCTCCGCCCGTGTGAACCAGCGGCAATCTTCCAGCTCGATCTCGTCGCGGGAAATATCGAAGGAGCGTGCCTCGGCATAACAGCCGATCATCAGCGTATGCGGCATCGGCCAGGGCTGTGAGGCGTGATAGCGCACGCGGCCAATTTCGACGCCGGATTCTTCATGTGTCTCGCGGCGCACCGCCTGCTCGATGGTTTCACCCGGCTCCACGAAACCGGCAAGGCAGGAATACATGCCCGGCGCAAAATGCGCGCCGCGGCCGAGCAGGCAAAGATCGCGCTCGATATCGATCGTCATCATGATGACGACGGGATCGGTTCGGGGAAAAATGGTGTGATTGCAGGCGGAGCAGATGCGCTTGTAACCGCCGATGCGCACTTCCATCGTGCTGCCGCAGCGGCCGCAGAAGCGGTTGTCGGCGTTCCAGTGCGTCAGGCTGACGGCCTGGG
Source organism: Agrobacterium sp. (assembly GCA_034519725.1). Classification (GTDB taxonomy): domain Bacteria; phylum Pseudomonadota; class Alphaproteobacteria; order Rhizobiales; family Rhizobiaceae; genus Agrobacterium. Next base: position 15,943 of record JAXHOC010000086.1, on the reverse strand, counting down.
CGACCTCACTCAGCAGTTCCTCATCGAGAAGATGATCGCGATAAAGGGTGCGGGCATCGGCGAGCTTGTAGTGGCTCGCCAGCGTATCTTCCGTGACAGCCACCGGCACGGCAATTCTCGGTTCGCCGGTTTCGCGGTATCCAAGCAGAACGGCATTGTCGAAATCCGGCTGCAACTCGGCCAGTTCATAGGCGGAAAACAGGGGATCGATGACCTGTTCGTCATGTTTCAGGACAAGCCGGTTGCCGGAGAAGGCGAAAATATGGGTGCCATCCACTTTCAGCGCATCGGCGACGCAGTCTTCCGTTCGCTTTTCGGCGAAACGGTCGAGGGCGTTCTTGGAAAAGGCCGTCAGCAGGCTTGCTTCGGGATGTGGAGCAGTGGTTTCAAAAATAGTCATGGAGATCATCAGAGCGCGCCGGAGATTTTTTTCATCAGGGTTTCCTTTTCGCCCGGGCCATAGGGCACTGGCGTTCCGTGGCCCCAGATCGGGCCGGGCCAGCAGGTGATCGCCTTCGTTGCGGGCGATAATATGGACGTGAAGTTGCCGGACGATATTGCCCAGGGCGCCGACATTGATCTTGGTTGCCCCGGTAACATCCTTCAGCGCGGAGGCGACGAGATTGGTCTCGAACGTCAGCACGGCCTGATCGAGCGGGGTAAGATCGAACAGCTCGCTGGCGCCGCCCCTTTGTGGCACCAGCACCAGCCAGGGCCAGCGGCTGTCGTTCTGCAAACGCAGCTCACATAGTCCCAACTCGCATGACAAGCGCACTGTCGCGCGCCAGCCTCTCGTCCAGCCGGAATGTCTCCAAGGTGTCCTCCCTGTTTGTTTTCATCGTGATAGCAGTTTTTTGAAGGCTTGGCTTGCATTTGCTTTCGATATTGCCGATATGTGGCCCCGGGAGGTTGGTGGTGGACGAGCCACTCGCCAACCGGGTCAGGTCCGGAAGGAAGCAGCCCTAACGAGCCAGGCACGGGTCGCCGTGCCAGCCTCCCACCCTTTTTAAATTCCGCTCAGCTTTCGCCGGGCCGGTTCAGCCTGAAAGCGGCCCCTGCGTATCGGCACGGTGTGCAGATTTTAGAGGAATAGAGCGTGCTTGATGCGTCCAACGGGACGCACGGCGCTCTAGGACAAACTGGCAAAATAAACTGGCGAGGCGATGAGCGACACCTTACCCACCACATCAAGCGAATCCCAGGGCGGGACCGGCTACCGGGTACTGGCACGCAAATATCGCCCGAAGGATTTTTCAGACCTTATGGTCGGCCAGGAGCCGATGGTCCGCACGCTGACCAATGCGTTCGAGACCGGCCGCATCGCGCAGGCCTATATGCTGACCGGCGTTCGCGGCGTGGGCAAGACCACCACGGCGCGCATTCTCGCCCGTGCGCTGAACTACAAGACCCCGACGGATCGACAAACCGACCATCGACCTGCGCATCCCCGGCGAACATTGCCAGGCGATCATGGAAGGCCGGCATGTCGACGTGATCGAGATGGACGCCGCCTCCCATACCGGTATCGACGACATTCGCGAGATCATCGAGCAGGTGCGTTACCGCCCGGTTTCGGCGCGCTACAAGGTCTATATCATCGACGAAGTGCACATGCTCTCGACGCAGGCCTTCAACGGCCTCCTGAAGACGCTGGAAGAGCCGCCGGAACATGTGAAGTTCATCTTCGCCACCACGGAAATCCGCAAGGTTCCGATCACGGTGCTGTCGCGCTGCCAGCGCTTCGACCTGCGCCGCATCGATGCCGACGATGCTGGTCGGCCTCTTCGCCGCCATCGCCGACAAGGAAGGCGTCGAGGCCGAGCCGGAGGCGCTGGCCATGATCGCCCGCGCCGCCGAAGGCTCGGCGCGCGACGGCCTGTCGCTGCTCGACCAGGCGATTGCCCACGGCGGCGGTCGCGTGGAGGCCGAAGCGGTGCGCGCCATGCTGGGTCTCGCCGACCGCGCCCGCATCGTCGATCTCTTCCAGCATGTTATCAAAGGCGATGTCGCAGCGGCGCTTTCGGAATTCAACGGCCAATATGAGGCAGGCGCCAACCCCGTCGTGGTGTTGAACGACCTTGCCGATTTCACCCATCTCGTCACCCGCATGAAATATCGTGCCCGAGGCGGCGGCGACGCGCTCGCTGAGCGAGATCGAGCGCGTGCGTGGTGCGGAATTTGCCGAAACGATCGCCGTGACTGCGCTGTCGCGTATCTGGCAGATGCTGCTGAAAGGCATTCCGGAAACGGAAAATGCCTCGCGTCCTGCCGGTGCGGCGGAAATGGTGTTGATCCGCCTTTCACATGCCGCCAATCTTCCGGCACCGGAAGACGCGGCGCGGCGTCTGCTCGAACTTTCCAACGGCGATGGCGGCTATTCGAATGGCGCGCCTTCGGGTGGCGGCAATGGCGGTGGCGCGCGCGCCTATTCGTCAGGACAGACCGTGGCCGCAGCGAGGCCCGTGGAGCATGCCGCCCAGAGGCCGGCAAGCACGCAGCCTTCGACCATGCTGCGCGCCGTGCCTGACAGCCGCCCGCAGGAGATGCAGGTCGCGGCACCGAAAACCGAAGAGCGGCCGGAGCCGAAGGTTCCCGTCAACTCCCTTCAGGACATTGCCGACCTGTGCCAGAAAAACCGCGACCCCGTCATGCGGGCGAAGGTTCGCAACTTCGTGCGGCTGGTGCGGCTGGAGCCGGGCCGGCTGGACATGCGTCTCGGCGATGGCGCACCCGGATCGCTGCCCGGCGAGCTTGGTGTGAGGCTGAAAGAGTGGACCGGTATCCACTGGATCGTCAGCCTCAGCAAGGAACAGGGTGAGCCGACGCTGGTTGAAGCCGAAGGCAGCGCCCGCGACGCCCGCCTCGTCGATGCGCGGCAGGACCCTGACGTGGCCGCCATTCTTCAACAGTTTCCGGGTGCGAAAATCACCGACGTGCGCATTCGCGTCACCCAGCAGGACGAGCCGGACGAGATCGCCCCGCCGCCTTCGGTTGCCGAATCGAGCGAGGGCGACATCCTGCCCGGCGACGATATCGAATTTTAATACATAACAAAAACAGGAGTTTGGCAGATGCGCGACATCATGGGCATGATGGGCAAGGTCAAGGAAATGCAGGCCAAGATGGAAAAGATGCAGGCGGATATCGCCGCGCTTGAAGTCGAAGGCAAGTCCGGCGGCGGTCTCGTTACCGTCAAGCTGAACGGCAAGGGCAACCTGTTGGGCCTGAAGATCGATCCGTCGCTGTTCAAGGAAGACGACGTCGAAATTCTCGAAGATCTGATCGTCGCCGCCCACAATGACGCCAAGGAACGCGCCGAGGCGATCACTGCCGAAAAGACCAAGGAAATCACGGCTGGCCTGCCGATCCCGCCCGGCATGAAGCTGCCGTTCTGATAGTCCCCCGACTTCAGACGTCCAGCATGGCACGGAAGCGGCTCGCAAGCGGCGTGCTGCGATAGGCGACACGTTCGTCCTGCGAAAGCTGCATGGGTCGGAAGCGCTGGAGAATAACCGGTATGGGCAGTTTGGTGCCCTGATAAGGTTCGAAAGCGATGCCTTCACCCTCAGCAAGCATGCCACCTTTCAGAACCCGGCAATAAAAACCCGGCTGACCCGCCTGCCGAAAACGCGGCGCGAAGCCGGGATCGCCAAGCCGGGCTGACAGGGTGGCGCAGGGAATGCGGGCGGCGGTTACCTCCAGCACAACTTCATTGGCGGTGAACCTGTCGCCCACATGCAGTTTTGCGCTGTCGACACCCTCAAGAACCAGATTTTCTCCGAAAAATCCGGGTTCGACCACAAAACCAAGCGTGCGCGACCAGAAATCGAGATCGGCGGAGCCCATGGCATAGATCGCCTGATCCGGCCCGCCGTGGTGTTTGCGATTGCAGACAGCGTCGCTGACGATGCCTTGCGCATCCACCATCACCGCGCCCTGCACGGCATGCTTGAAAATACCTGTCTTTACCGTCTTTCCCGGCAAGGCCTTTGCCTCGCCCCGGCATACCGCCCGTATTTTCATGGATTGCCCCTCGCGCTTCATGATTCCCGTTTGCTGATTTATGCAGTAGAAAGCGCTCATGGCAAAACGAGTCACCGGTCCCGAAATCGAAAAACTGATCCAGCTGCTTGCAAAAGTGCCGGGGCTTGGCCCCGCTCGGCGCGGCGGGCGGCACTGCATCTTATCAAGAAGAAAGAACAGCTTCTCGGGCCGCTCGGCCATGCGATGGGTGAGGCCTATGACAAGGTGAATATCTGCTCGTGCTGCGGCAATGTCGATACCATCGATCCCTGCACCGTCTGTGCCGATGATAGACGCGACCAGTCGGTCATCATCGTGGTCGAAGACGTGTCGGATCTGTGGGCGCTGGAGCGGGCGGGCGCCATGAATACCGCCTATCATGTGCTGGGTGGCACGCTGTCGCCGCTCGACGGTGTCGGGCCGGAAGACCTGAACATCAAGGGACTGATCGATCGCGTCAGCGTCGGCGGTATTCGCGAGCTTATCATCGCCGTCAATGCGACGGTGGAGGGACAGGCAACCGCCCATTACATCACCGACCGCCTGGGCGATCTCGGCATCAAGATCACCCGGCTTGCGCATGGGGTGCCTGTCGGCGGCGAGCTGGACTATCTCGACGAGGGCACATTGACGGCGGCGCTGCGCGCCCGCACGACGATCTGACGCCTTCTTTCCCTGTCCGTCACTCGAAGAGGAGACCGAATGCGAAACCGATTTGATTCCCTGTCCTGGCGGATTTCCAGGCGTAAAACCGGGCTGCACGTTTCCTGAAAAGCCTCAAGGCACTGGCTGCCATTCTTTCCGTTTTTTCAGCAACACCCGCTTTGGCGCAATCCGCACCAACCGGCGCCGCTGCTGCCCGGTATGATGCCGATTTTAATGTCTGGCTGAAAAAGGAAATCTGGCCGGAAGCACGCAAGGCCGGCATTTCGCAAAAAACGCTGGAGGCTGCGCTCAGCGGCCTTTCCATCAACTGGGGCCTGCCTGATCTCGTCATTCCCGGCCAGAAACCGCCGAAGGAACAGAGCCAGAGCCAGGCGGAATTCTCCTCGCCGGGCGCATATTTCTCCGAGAAACGGTTGCAGGGACTTGCCGCCACGGGCCGGTCTCTCGCCGCCACGCATGCCGCCACCCTGCGCCGGATCGAAGCCAAATACGGCGTGCCCGGCAATGTCGTCGTGGCGATCTGGGGCCGTGAATCCGGTTTCGGCCGTGCGAAACTGCCGCATTCGGTGGTCGATGTGCTGGCGACGAAAGCCTATGTGTCGACCCGCAAGGAGATGTTCCGCACCGAGCTGATCGATGCGCTGAAGATCGTCGAGAGCGGCGATATCGCGGCCTCGCGCATGATGGGGTCCTGGGCCGGCGCACTCGGTCAGCCGCAATTCATGCCGTCGAGCTATCTTAAATATGCCGTGGATTTCGATGGTGACGGCCACCGCGATATCTGGAATTCCGTGCCGGATGCGCTCGCCTCCATAGCGAACTATCTTTCCCAGCGCGGCTGGCAGAGGGACCGCGACTGGGGCTTCGAAGTGTCTATACCGGCCAAGGTTTCCTGCGCCCAGGAAGGCCCGGACCTTGCCCGGCCGGTGGCCGACTGGGCGAAGATGGGCATCACCCGCATTTCCGGAAAGGCCTTTCCTGCCAATGACCATGTACCGCCGAGGGCATGATGCTGGTGCCGGCCGGGCGGCACGGGCCGGAATTCGTGGTGACGCCGAATTTCTACGTCATCAAGGAATACAATAATTCCGATCTCTATGCGCTGTTCATCGGCAATCTTGCCGACCGCATCGCCCATGGGGCGGGGCCGTTCAAGGGCGAATGGGGCAATGTCGGATCGATGCTGCGCTCGGACGTTCTCGCCATGCAGAAGGCGCTCGTCGCCAAGGGCTACGATGTCGGCAAGGCGGATGGGCTGGCCGGCTTCAAGACGCGGCGGTCGCTGGGCGACTGGCAGGCGAAAAACGGTCTGGCACCGACCTGCTTTCCGGATGCGACACTGAAGAACCGCCTGCGCTGACTACCCCCGCCCCAAGTCAGGCGGTTTGCCTGCGCCATTCGTAGAGTGCGTCCGGCAACTTTTCCTCGCAGGCGGACCCATCCGTTTCCCGCACCTTGCGGAACCCATGACGTTCGTAAAAGCTTGTGGCGCGGGTATTTTGCTGGAACACCCACAATTGAAGGAGGTTCTGCTCTTGCTTCGCCTTTTCCAGTAAGGTCGCGCCCAGATTTCTGCCTACGCGAGCGGGCAGACAATAAAGATGATCCAGCCATTCTTTCCGAAAAGCGCAAAAGCCGACGAGAACGCCGTCTTCCTCCGCAACCCAGACCTCATTTTCCTTAAGGACGATGTTGCTGAAATAGTGTTTGTCCTCCTCGAAACTGTGCAAGTCTGGTAAATAGGGAAGAAAATGCCTGCGTGACGTCCGGAAAATTGCGGCGACATCGTCGGCATCCATAGGTGTCGCACGCCTTGAAATAACCTTCTGGTCTTCCATATCGTTCCCCTGTTGTTCGAGGCAATATAAGCATCCTGCAACGGCGGGATGACAGGATAGCCAGAGGGCTGGGATCGAACTCCCTTTAGTGCTGGTCCGTATGCGGCTTGTGGAAGATGTCGTCGGTCGGCGGGATGGTCTGCCGCTCGATCATCCGGTGCACGCGGGGGCGTGTCTTGCCGCGATGAAGGGCCAGCAGCCGGTCCCAGGCTTCCGCATCCGCCTGGGTGCGGCGGTGGTTGTGGCGGACATATTCCACCCATGTCAGCACATGGTAACTTTCCGTCCAGATGTCAGGATTTTCCAGATCGCGCATCAGGTTCCAGTTGCGCGCGCCGTCACGCAGGCGGATGCGACGGCGCTCGGCCATCAACGGCAGGAACTCGCCGAGATCCTCGTCGTGAATCTCATAATCGATGAGAATGGCGATCGGCCCGCTGCGCGGCTTGATATCGAGCCTGAGCGGCGGTTCGACAAAACGGTTGAGCGGATCGAGATTGAGCGACGCGAAGGCGGGCATGGCGAGTTTGAGGCCGACGACGACGCCCAGCAGCATCAGCACGCACGAACCGAGAAGCGAATAGGAAATGCCGTAATCTTCCGCCAGCTCGCCCCACAGCCAGCTGCCGACGGCGATGCCGCCGAAGGTCAGCGTCTGGTAGAGCGACAGCGCCCGGCCCACGACCCAGCGCGGGGCAGAAAGCTGGACGATGGTATTGAACAGCGAGAGAGCCAGAACCCAGCAGGCACCGGCAATCGCAAGGACAAGCGAGGTTACGATCGCGCTCGTGCTGATCGCGGTTACGCCCGAGCTGAAGGCGAAGCCCAAAAAGGCAACACGCACGATCCATTCGCTGGACAGAACCTCGCGAAGTCTGGCGCTGACGAGCGCGCCGCCAATGGCGCCGACGCCGAATGCACCCAGCATGACGCCGTAGGTCAATGGACCGCCCTCGACCAGATCGCGGGCAACGACCGGCATCAGCGCCAGGATGGCGCTGGCGGAAAGGCCAAAGAGGAAGCCGCGCACCAGAACCTTGCCGATATTCGGCGACATCGCCACATAGCGCATCCCGGCCGATATGGCGGCGAGAAGCTGCTCACGCGGCAAGGTCGAGGCATATTTGGGCGGTTGCCAGCGAACCAGCGCGTAGATCAGGGCGAAATAGCTGAGCGCGTTCACGAAAAATGCAGCAGCTGCGCCGGCAGCGGCAACGATGATACCGCCGATGGCAGGACCGACGCTGCGGGTGATGTTGAAGCCGACGCTGTTCAGCGTCACGGCGGCGGGCAAATCCTCGCGCGGCACCATTTCGCCGACGGACGCCTGCCAGGACGGATTGTTGAGCGCAGTTCCGCAGCCGATCATGAAGGTGAATAAGAGCAGCAGCCAGGGCGTGAGCCAGCCGGACCAGGCAAAAACCGTCAGCAGCACAGAAGCCGTCAGCATCAGGATTTGCGCGGAAATCATGATGCGGCGGCGGTCGAAACTATCGGCCAGTGCGCCTGAAATCAGCGAGAACATCATGATCGGCAGCGAGGTGGAGGCCTGCACCAGCGCGATCATGTTTTCGGAACTCGACAGCGAGGTCATCATCCACGCGGCGCCAACCGCCTGGATCAGCCCGCCGAAATTCGAGGCAAGGCTCGCGGTCCAGATTCGTCTGTAAGTCAAATGCCTTAAAGGCGCGAGTGGCGATTTACGGTCAGGCACGATCAGTCCACTTGATGCAACTGCGATTTATTAGACGGCAACTATAGACAGTGCCGGAAATCATGCCACCCTTTCCGACATGGTGAGGGTGAAAATGTGGCCGAGGCCGTGAGTGAAGCGCCCTGCCCGCGAAAACCTTGCAATCCTGCCCCGATGGGTCTATATGACCTTTGAAATTCTTGATCGCTTGATGAAGAGTGGGGCCGCAAGGCTCCGCTCTTTTTCGTTAGGCGAACCGGAAACCACGGGCTGAGCGCCCGGTGAAAATCTAAAGACCGGAAGGCCAGATGGCAGACACCGTACACGAACCGCGACTGATAACCGAAACGGGCATCGACCAGCGTATCGCCGAAATCATCGAGCCTGTTTTGACGGGCATGGGGTTTCTTCTGGTGCGCGTGCGGCTCTCCAACCAGAACGGCATGACCCTGCAGGTCATGGCCGAGCGGGAAGACGGCACCATGAACGTCGAGGGCTGCGAAGCCGTGTCAATGGCGATTTCACCGGTTCTTGATGTGGAAGATCCGGTCGATAAGGCGTATCATCTCGAAGTTTCCTCGCCCGGCATCGACCGGCCGATGGTTCGCAAGTCGGATTTCACCCGTTGGCAGGGCCATCTGGTGAAGGCCGAAACCTCCATTCTGGTCGAAAACCGCAAGCGGTTTCGCGGCAAGATCATCGAAGTGGATGCGGACGGCTTCAAGCTGGAGCGCGACCAGATCGCCTATGGCGACGAACCGACAGTCACCATTCCGTTCAGCGCGCTTTCCGATGCGAAGCTCATTCTGACGGACGACCTTATTCGTGATGCGCTGCGGGCAGACAAGGCGGCAAAGGCCGCCGCCGCAAACCAGAACGACGAAAACGAAGCAGACGAAGACTAATCCCAACGTAAAAGCCCGGAAAACGGGTGATCCCCGCAATTATGCGACTTACGGAGATAAAAAAATGGCAGTGAGTGCTAACCGGCTTGAGCTTCTGCAGATCGCCGATGCTGTGGCGCGCGAAAAGGTCATCGACCGCGAAATCGTGCTTGCCGCAATGGCCGACGCTATCCAGAAAGCCGCCCGCTCGCGCTATGGTTCGGAAACCAACATCCGCGCCGACATCAACTCCAAGACCGGCGAAATCCGCCTGCAGCGTCTTCTGGAAGTGGTAGAGGCGGCCGAGGATTATTCGACCCAGATCCCGCTGGAACTTGCCCGTGACCGCAACCCGGATGCCAAGCTCGGCGACTTCATCGCCGATCCGCTGCCGCCGATGGATTTCGGCCGCATCGCCGCCCAGTCGGCCAAGCAGGTCATCGTGCAGAAGGTGCGCGAAGCCGAGCGTGACCGCCAGTACGACGAATTCAAGGACCGCATCGGCGAGATCGTCAACGGCACCGTCAAGCGCGTCGAATACGGCAACGTCATCGTCGATCTCGGCCGTGGCGAAGGCATCATCCGCCGCGACGAGATGATCCCGCGCGAAAACATGCGTTACGGCGACCGCGTGCGCGCCTACGTCTACGACGTGCGCCGCGAGCAGCGCGGCCCGCAGATTTTCCTGTCGCGCACCCATCCGCAGTTCATGGTCAAGCTCTTCACCATGGAAGTGCCGGAAATCTACGACGGCATCATCGAGATCAAGTCGGTCGCCCGCGATCCGGGCTCGCGCGCCAAGATCGCCGTCATCTCCAACGATTCCTCGATCGATCCGGTCGGCGCCTGCGTCGGTATGCGCGGCTCGCGCGTCCAGGCCGTCGTCGGCGAATTGCAGGGCGAGAAGATCGACATCATTCCGTGGTCGCAGGATCCGGCCTCCTTCATCGTCAACGCCCTGCAGCCCGCTGAAGTGGCCAAGGTCGTTCTGGATGAAGAGTCCGAGCGCATCGAAGTGGTGGTTCCCGACGAGCAGCTGTCGCTCGCCATCGGCCGTCGTGGCCAGAACGTGCGTCTGGCATCGCAGCTGACCGGCTGGGATATCGACATCATGACCGAGCAGGAAGAGTCCGAGCGCCGCCAGAAGGAATTCAACGAGCGCACGGCACTCTTCATGGACGCTCTCGATGTTGACGAGATGGTCGGCCAGGTTCTGGCCTCCGAAGGCTTCGCGCAGGTCGAAGAACTCGCCTATGTCGATCTCGGCGAAATTTCCTCGATCGACGGTTTCGACGAAGACACCGCCGATGAAATCCAGACCCGCGCCCGCGAATATCTGGAACGTCTGGAAGCCGAAATGGACGCCAAGCGCAAGGAACTCGGCGTTGCCGACGAGCTGCGCCAGATCGACGGCCTGACCACCGCAGATGATGGTCGCGCTGGGTGAAGACGGCATCAAGACCATCGAGGACTTTGCCGGCTGCGCCGCGGACGATCTGGTTGGCTGGAGCGAACGCAAGGACGGCGAGACGAAGAAGTTCGAAGGCATCTTCTCCAAACTCGACGTATCGCGCGTCGAAGCTGAGAACATGGTTGTGCAGGCCCGCCTTCTGGTCAGGCTGGATCACAGCCGAGGATCTGGCTTCCGACGAGGAAGCCGATGTGGAAGCTACCGAGGAGGCGGATACCGCCGTGCAGGAATGACATCGCAGGCGCATGAGCCGGACGAGCTGCCCGAAACCGATGAGGACGGGCGGCTGGAAGGCAACGTCAATGGACGTATGTGCATTGTAACAAGGCAGAGCGGATCGCCGGATGAGTTGATCCGCTTCGTCGCAGGGCCGGACGGCAACGTCGTTCCGGACCTGAAACGCCAATTGCCGGGGCGCGGATGCTGGGTAAAGCCCGAGCGCGCCCTGATAGAGAAAGCCATTGCGAAGAAGATTTTCGCACGGGCACTCAAACGCGAGGTCAAGGCCGGACCGGAGCTTCTCGCTCTTCTCGACCGGCTGATGTCGCAGCAGCTTGCCGGAATGATGAACATGGCGCGCAAGGCGGGTCAGTTCATCAGCGGCGCGACGAAGGTCGATGCCGCCGTCCGGTCCGGGAACGCGATTGCCGTGTTCCATGCCACCGATGCTGCGGCAGACGGTGTGCGCAAACTAGACCAGGCCCGCAAGGCCTGGACGCTCGGCAGCGATGCCGGCAATGAAATTCCGTCCTTCCGGCTCTTTAGCGAAGCCGAAATGGACGAGTTGATGGGCCAGAATGCTTTTATCCATGCTTGCGCGCTTGCGGGGCAGGCGGGTGAGGGTGTAGTGAAGCGCGCAAAGATGCTTGAGCAGTACCGCCTTGGCGGTCAGGCTCTGGCGGAACGCGACGCTGCCCGGACAGTACAATGACGCGGTTGCCAAACATGAACGGCCGCCGCGTTCCGATGCAGCAATTGAACGACGAGACCTGATGGATGTCATCCGGTTCTCGTCCGTAGGAACGGGAACGGAATGACCGACAACAACGACGACAAGACACTCAATGCGCCGGCCAAGAAGACTCTTACCCTGAAACCGGGCGGGATGAATCAGGGCACCGTGCGGCAGGACATGGGTCGAGGTCGCACCAACGCGGTTGTCGTGGAAACACGCAAGCGCCGCCCCCTGCGTCCCGAAGACGAGAAGCCGGTTCAGCCGGTCGTGGCAGCAGCACCGGCGCCGAAGCCGGCAGCGCCTGCCCCTTCGGCACCGCGTCCGCAGGCTCCACAGCAGCGCATTCAACAGCCGAGCAACCAACAGCAGCGTCCGGGTTCTTCCCATTCGCAGCAGCGCCCCGGCTCGTCCGCACCGCAGCAGCGCCAGCCTGACCGTCCGCGCGGCAACGTTCTGCACGACCTTTCGGCAGGCGAGATGGAAGCCCGTCGCCGCGCGCTGATCGAAGCGCAGGCTCGCGATGTTGTCGAAGCCAAGCAGCGCGCCGAAGACGAAGCCCGCCGCAAGGTCGAAGAAGAACACCGCATCGCCGCTGAAAAGATCGAAGCCGAAAACCGTGCAGCCGAAGAGGCTGCGGCGGCCAAGGTGGCTGCAAGCCAGCCTGCCGTGGAAGCCAAGTCCGATCTGTCCGGCGACAAGCCGGCATCGGCTGCTTCGCCGGCGACACGCGCTGACGCCCGGCCCCAGCCTGCGGCTCCCCGTTCCGCTCCCGCCACGCCGGATGCCGCCGCTCCGCGCGGACGCCGCACCAGTGGCGACGAAGAGGACGATCGCGGCGCAGTCCGTCGCGGCAGCAGCCTTCCGGCCCGCGGCAAGGTCGTGGCTCCGGTTCCGGCCAAGCCCGCAGCCCGCCTGAAGACCGAAGAAGAGCGCCGTCGTGGCAAGCTGACCGTGACCGCCGCCAATCTGGAAGAAGACGGTACGCCGCGTGGCCGCTCGATGGCCTCCATGCGCCGCCGCCAGGAGAAATTCCGCCGCAGCCAGATGCAGGAAACCCGTGAAAAGGTTCTGCGCGAAGTCATCCTGCCGGAAACCATCACCATTCAGGAATTCGTCGGCCGCATGGCCGAGCGCGCCGTCGACGTCATCAAGTTCCTGATGAAGGAAGGCCAGATGCTGAAGCCGGGCGACGTGATCGACGCCGATCTGGCGGAACTGATCGCCGGCGAATTCGGCCACACCGTCAAGCGCGTTTCCGAATCCGACGTCGAAGAGGGCATCTTCAACGTCGCCGACGATGCCGGCGATCTGGAATCGCGCCCGCCGGTCGTCACCATCATGGGCCACGTCGACCACGGCAAGACCTCGCTGCTCGACGCCATCCGCAAGGCCAACGTGGTCGCCGGCGAAGCCGGCGGCATCACCCAGCACATCGGCGCCTATCAGGTCGAGAAGAACGGTCAGAAGATCACCTTCATCGACACCCCCGGCCACGCCGCCTTCACCGCGATGCGCGCCCGTGGCGCCCAGGCGACCGACATCGCCATGCTGGTGGTGGCAGCCGACGACAGCGTGATGCCGCAGACGATCGAATCGATCAACCACGCCAAGGCGGCCGGCGTGCCGATCATCGTGGCGATCAACAAGATCGACAAGCCGTCGGCCGATCGCGCAGAAGGTCCGCACCGAGCTGCTGCAGCACGAAGTCTTCGTGGAATCGATGGGCGGTGAAGTGCTTGACGTCGAAGTGTCGGCCAAGAACAAGCTCAACCTCGACAAGCTGCTCGAAGCGATCCTGCTTCAGGCGGAAATCCTCGACCTCAAGGCCAATCCGGACCGCACGGCCGAAGGCGTCGTCATCGAAGCCAAGCTCGACCGTGGCCGCGGCTCGGTCGCCACCGTGCTCGTGCAGACGGGCACGCTGAAGCCCGGCCAGATCATCGTTGCCGGCGACCAGTGGGGCCGTGTGCGCGCGCTGGTCAACGACAAGGGCGAACACGTCAAGGAAGCCGGCCCGTCCATGCCGGTCGAAATCCTCGGCCTTTCCGGTACGCCTTCGGCCGGTGACCGTTTTGCGGTCGTCGAGAACGAAGGCCGCGCCCGCGAAATCTCCGAGTACCGCCAGCGCCTCGCCCGCGACAAGGCGGTTGCCCGTCAGTCCGGCCAGCGCGGTTCGCTCGAGCAGATGATGACCCAGCTTCAGACCTCCGGCATGAAGGAATTCCCGCTGGTCATCAAGGGCGACGTGCAGGGCTCGATCGAAGCCATTGCCGGCGCACTCGAAAAGCTCGGCACCGACGAAGTTCGTGCCCGCATCGTCCATTCGGGCGCCGGCGGCATCACGGAATCGGATATCTCGCTTGCCGAAGCGTCGAACGCCGCCATCATCGGCTTCAACGTCCGCGCCAACAAGCAGGCCCGCGACGCCGCCGAGCGTGCCGGTATCGAGATCCGCTACTACAACATCATCTACGATCTGGTGGATGACGTGAAGGCAGCCATGTCCGGCCTGCTTTCGCCGGAACGTCGCGAAACCTTCCTCGGCAATGCCGAAATCCTCGAGGTGTTCAACATCACGAAGGTCGGCAAGGTCGCGGGTTGCCGCGTCATCGAAGGCAAGGTGGAACGTGGTGCGGGTGTGCGTCTGGTACGCGACAACGTCGTCATCCACGAAGGCAAGCTCAAGACGCTCAAGCGCTTCAAGGACGAAGTCTCGGAAGTGCCGGTCGGTCAGGAATGCGGTATGGCCTTCGAGAACTACGAAGACATCCGCGCCGGCGACACCATCGAGTGCTTCCGCGTCGAGCAGATCACGCGGACGCTGTAAGCGTCTCGCCGCAAAACAGGACTTTTCGTGTCGGGCGCCGGCTGTCACCGGCGCTCGCTCCGTTTGAGGCATTACGACCATGGCGACAAGAGCAACATCCATCCGCGCCCTTCGCAGCGCATGCTGCGTGTCGGCGAACAGGTGCGCGCCGCGATCACCCAGGTTCTCCAGCGCGGCGAAGTCCGCGATCGATCTGATCGAAGGCACCGTCATTTCCATCTCGGAAGTGCGCATGTCGCCCGATCTCAAGATCGCCACCGCTTACGTGACGCCGCTTGGCGTCAAAGATCACGACGTGGCGATCGACGCGCTGAACCGCAACGCCAAGTATCATGCGCGGCCGCCTCGGCCAGCAATTGCGGCAGATGAAGTACATGCCGGAAGTGCGCTTCCGCGACGATACGAGCTTCGACAATTACCAGAAGATCGACGCCCTCCTGCGCTCGCCGGAAGTGCAGCGCGATCTCGACCGCCATGACGGCGAAGACGACGAACAAGGACTGAAGCATGTCCAGACCGCGCGGCAGCAGAACCGCAAAGGGCCGGCCGATTTCGGGCTGGCTGATCCTCGACAAGCCGTGGGATTTCGGCTCGACCGAAGCCGTTTCCAAGATCAAGTGGCTGTTCAAGGCCGAGAAGGCCGGCCATGCCGGCACGCTCGACCCGCTGGCCTCCGGCATGCTGCCGATCGCGCTCGGCGACGCCACCAAGACCGTGCCCTATGTCATGGACGGCCGCAAGATCTATCGCTTCACCGTCGCCTGGGGTGAAGAGCGCTCGACCGACGACCTCGAGGGCGAGGTGACCGAAGCGTCCGACAAGCGCCCGACGCGACGACGGCGATCCGAGGCGATCCTGTTGCCGAACTATACCGGCGTCATCCAGCAGATCCCGCCGCAGTTCTCGGCGATCAAGATCGCCGGAGAGCGCGCCTATGATCTCGCCCGCGAAGGCGAGACCGTCGAGCATCCCGGCGCGCGAGGTGGAGATCGACCGCCTGACGCTCGTCGACTGGCCCGGACGCGGCAATACCGCGCAGTTCGAGGTCGAATGCGGCAAGGGCACCTATGTGCGCTCGCTCGCCCGCGATATGGGCCGCGACCTCGGCTGCTACGGCCATATTTCGGCGCTGCGCCGCACCTTCGCTCGCACCCTTCGGCGAAGACGACGATGGTGCCGCTTGCCGACCTCGTCGGCGCTGGAAAAGATCGAGGACCGAGGACGAGCGGCTGGCAGCACTCGACGCGTTCCTGATCGATACCGGCGAAGCGCTGTCCAGCCTGCCGCAGATCGTCATCAACGACGACCAGGCGCATCGCCTGAGGATGGGCAATCCCATCATCGTGCGCGGTCCGCGACGCGCCGGCTGCAATCCCCGGATGAAGCCTATGCGACGGGCCCACGGCAAGCTGGTGGCCATCGGTGAGATACAGGCGGGGGCGAGTTCCACCCGAAGCGCGTTTTCGGTTGAGGCGAGCCTAAAGGGGCGCCGTCAATCGCCTCTTTCAATTGTACCCGGAATAGTTTATAGGCAGCGCCAGCTTGGGCTTTGCCTATGCTGCCGAACTGGCAGACGCTGGACGACA
>JAXHOC010000097.1:0-3408 GCA_034519725.1 Agrobacterium sp. | reverse complement strand
ATTACGTATTGCTTATGCTATAATATTTGTCCAAGGGCCTATCCGATTCACAGCAGGACAATTATTATTTGACCTTCACGTAAAAGTCAATTTTTCCTGCCGCTTTCGCCCGTTCGGCCCTATCCCGAAATACCGTACCACCAGGTGGCGATGCCCAGAAAGGAAAAAAGCCGACGATGTCGGTGACCGCGGTCACGAACACGGCGGAAGATACGGCGGGGTCTGCCCCGAACCTGTCGAGCACCAGAGGAATGAGAATGCCCGCCAGCGCCGCCGCCAGCATGTTGAGACACATGGCTGTCGCAATGATGCCGCCGATATGGACATCCTGAAACCACACACCCGCGACGATGCCGATGGCGCAGCCGAACAGCAGGCCGTTCAGGATACCGACGCCCGCCTCGCGCCGGATGATGCGGGCAGCGTTGTGAATATCGAGGTCTTTGGTGGCCAGCGCGCCGCACGGACCACGGTCATGGTCTGCGAGCCGGCATTGCCGCCCATGCCGGCAACCGTCGGCATCAGGATCGCCAGCGCAATGATCTGCTGGATCGTCGCATCGAACAGGCTGATGACAGAGGCGGACAGAAAGGCGGTCAGCAAGTTGACCGCAAGCCACGGCACGCGCGAACGCGAGGTGCTGGCGATGCTGTCAGACAGTTCTTCATCGCCCACACCACCAAGGCGCAGCAAATCCTCTTCGGCTTCCTCCTGAATGACGTCCACCACGTCATCGATGGTCAGCACGCCGACCAGACGGCCGTTATTGTCCACCACGGCGGCGGACAGAAGGTCGTATTGCTCGAAAAGCTGCGCCGCCTCTTCCTGGTCCATTTCGGCCGGAATGGAGTGGTTGGTCTCGTGCATGATCGTTTCGATCTTGACCTGACGCTTGGCGCGCAGCACCTTGTCGAGATCGAGCGCGCCGACGAGCTTGAAGGTCGGGTCGATGACGAAGATTTGCGAGAAAGATTCCGGCAGTTCTTCCTCTTCGCGCAGATAATCGATGGTCTGCCCGACGGTCCAGAACGGCGGCACGGCGACGAATTCCGTCTGCATGCGGCGACCGGCGGAGCTTTCCGGGTAATCCAGCGCCCGCATCAGCCGCACCCGTTCGGTGAACGGCAGTTGCGAGAGGATGTCCTCACGGTCGTCGTCGTCAAGGTCTTCGAGAATATAGACGGCGTCGTCCGAATCCAGTTCGCCGATACCGGCGGCGATCTGCTCGTTCGACATCTGATCGACGATATCGAGACGGATGCCCTCATCCACCTCGGTCAGTGCCGTCATGTCGAAATCGGCACCCAGCAACCGCACGAGCGCGTGGCGTTGTTCCGGCATGATGGATTCGAGGACGTCGCCGAGTTCGGACTCATGCAGCCGCGCCACATTCTTGCGCAGGAACAGCAGATCGCGGTCGGCAATCGCCGCGCCCACCATCGTCAGAAAATCGGAGCGGACGGAACCGTTCTCGGCATAAATATCGGAAGGTGCCTCGGTCTGTTTCGGATCTTCGGGCGCGAGAAGATCGTCGTCACGGTCTGTCATCTAGCGTCCCCTTCTCTCAATGCCGCAGTGCACGAATTTGCAGGCAGAATGGCGTTAAAAAGTATATTGTCAACAACTGGATAGGTGAAAAACAATAGGTGTTGGCACTGCGACGAAAATGTCATCAACCGCGCCGTGGCGAGACCATGACCGACGAGCGCAGCCCCGCAGGACGATGCATCTGCGCACAATGCACTTCAATGCGCACAACGCCGCCAAAGCCCTTGCCGTTCCCTTTGAGCCGGTAAGATAGAGATTGACATATGTCGCCTGTAGACGATTCTGAAAGCGCTTTTTTATATATGATTGGCCAACGCCAAACGGTATGCCCTGCGGGCAGCCAGGAAAATTTCAGGAAAATCACGACAATGAGCAAGACGGATTTCATCGGCAAGGCATCCGCCGCCGCAGGTGGCTGGGGCGCGCTTAAAAGCGTTGGCAAACGGCTGATCGAATCCGGCGCGCCGATTTCCGGCGCACGCACGTTGCTGAAGGCAAACCAGCCGGATGGTTTTGATTGCCCGGGCTGCGCATGGGGCGATCCGGAGCATGGCTCCTCGTTCGAATTCTGCGAAAACGGCGTCAAGGCGGTCGCATGGGAAGCAACGGAAGCGCGGGTGCCGCCCGATTTTTTCGCAAGCCACACCGTCTCCGAGCTGCGCGGCTGGTCTGACTACGCGCTGGAGAAACAGGGCCGCCTCACCCATCCGATGCGTTACGACCGGGCGAGCGACAAATATCTGCCGGTGTCCTGGGATGACGCCTTTGCCGAAATCGGCGGCGTCCTCAACAGCCTCGACAGCCCGGACCGGGCGGAATTTTACACATCCGGCCGCGCCTCCAACGAGGCGGCCTTCATCTATCAATTGATGGTGCGGCTTTACGGCACCAACAATTTCCCCGACTGCTCCAACATGTGCCACGAGGCGAGCGGTGTCGGCCTGAAAGCCTCGATCGGCGTCGGCAAGGGCACGGTGCTGCTGGAGGATTTCGAGCAGGCCGACGCGATTTTCGTGATCGGGCAAAACCCCGGCACCAACCACCCGCGCATGCTGGGCGACCTGCGCCGGGCGGCACTGCGCGGCGCGAAAATCGTCGTCCTCAACCCGCATCACGCGAAGAGCGGGCTGGAGCGCTTCGCCGATCCGCAGGACAAGATCGGGATGCTCACCGGCGGCAACACCAGGATCGCCACCCATTATTACCAGCCCCGGCAGGGCGGCGACATGGCGGCGGTACGCGGCATGAGCAAGGCGATCTTTGCCGCCGACGATGCCGCAAGAACGGCCGGCGAAGCTGCCATCATCGATTACGACTTCATCGCCGAACATGCGGTGGAGTTCGAGGCTTATCGTCACGCCGTCGAGGCGACCAGCTGGGAGAGCATTCTCGACCAGTCCGGCCTCACCCGCGCCGAAATCGAACAGGCCGCACAAATCTACATGAATGCCGGCTCGGTCATCGCCACATGGGCCATGGGCGTCACCCAGCATCGCCACTCCGTCATCATCGTTCGCGAAATCACCAATTTCATGCTGCTGCGCGGCAATATCGGCCGCCCCGGCGCCGGTCTTTGCCCGGTGCGCGGTCACTCCAACGTTCAGGGCGACCGCACCGTCGGCATCGATGAAAAAGCGCCACCGGCGTTGCTCGACGCACTGGAAAAGGAACTCGGCGTCGCCATGCCGCGCAAACCCGGCCACAACACCGTGGAGGCCGTCGCCGCCATGCTGGATGGCAAGGCGCAAACCTTCATCGCGCTCGGCGGCAATTTCATGCGGGCGACACCCGACAGCCCGCTGATCGTCAAGGCCTTCGAAAATCAGAAACTGACGGTCAACATCGCCACCAAGCTCAACC
>JAXHOC010000090.1:0-3051 GCA_034519725.1 Agrobacterium sp. | reverse complement strand
GTGAGCGTCGTTTTTGCGCTCAGCGCCCTGCCGCTCGGGCGGCTGGCCTATACCGGCATCGTCTCGTCACTCAATGGTGACATATGGCGGCTTCTCGCCGATCCTGCCCTTTGGAATGCCGCGCTGAACACGCTGTCCACCTCGTTTTTCGGCATGCTGATATCGCTTGGCATCGGCGGCGCCTTTGCGCTGGCGCTGACGCTTTGCGACATCCGCGGCAAGTCGATTTTAAGCTTTCTGTTCATGCTGCCGATGATGATCCCGCCGCAGGTGACGGCGCTGTCGTGGATCGGCATGACCGGCCCGTCGAGCACGCTTTTGAAGGCGATCGGCCTTGCGCCGCCGATGGGCTCGCCGCAGCCGCTTTATTCGATTGCGGGCATTGCGCTTTTGCTCGGCGTGCAGCACGCGCCGCTCGTCTATCTGTCGCTGCGCGCCGGTTTGCTCGCTCTGCCGCAGGACGGCATCGAGGCTGCCAAGCTTTCCGGTGCTTCGCCGCGCCGCGTATTGTTCGATATCATTCTGCCGCTTTCGACGCCGGGATTGATCGCCGGGGCGGCGATCTCCTTCGTGTCGAATGTCGGCAATTTCGGCATTCCGGCGATCCTCGGCATTCCGGCCTCGATCTTCACCCTGCCGACGCTGATCTATAGCCGCTTCGCCAGTTTCGGTGCGAGCACCTTCGGCGATATCGCCATTCTCTCAACCATGATCGCCATCATCTCCGTCGCCGGGCTCGCGCTTCAGGAACGGGCGATGAAGGGCAGGGACTATCGGATCATCGGTCTTTCCGGCAAGGCCGCGACCTTCGCACTGGGACGCTTACGGGTGGCGGCGGAGCTTGGGCTGTGGCTCGTCCTCTTCTTCATGCTGGTTGCGCCGCTCGCGGCACTGGTCGCAAGTTCGCTTGCGCCCGCCTATGGCGTGCCGCTCAGCCTCAAGACCGCGACGATGCATGCCTATGAGGAGTTGCTCTACCGGCAGAGTGTTACCCGCACGGCTTTCCGCAACTCGCTGTTTCTGGCGACGGTCACGTCCCTTTGCCTGCTGGCGGTGACGGTTCTGACCGCCTATTTCCTGGTGCGCGGCAAGAGCCGCTTCATGTTCCTGCTGTCGGCACTGGTGGATATTCCCTATGCGCTGCCCGGTGTGGTGATTTCCGTATCCTTCGTGCTGCTGTTCGCAGCCCCGATCCCGCTCCTCGGCGTCACGCTTTACGGCACGATCTGGATCATCCTGCTCGCCTATTTCTCGTCGTTTTTCGCAGTCAGCCTGAAGCCGATGGTCAGCGCCTTCCTGCAATTCGACCCAGCGCTTGAAGAGGCGGCACGGCTCTCCGGCGCCGGTTTCTGGCGGCGGCTGAAGGACATCATCCTGCCGCTGGTCGGGCCTGCGGCGGGCGCCTCCGTCATCCTCGTTTTCCTGATCGCCTGCAACGAGTTGACGGTCTCGGCGCTGTTGTGGTCGGCCGGCACGCAGACGCTTGGCGTGCTGATCTACAACCTCGATGACAGCGGCAGCTTCGATCTTGCCTCGGCACTTTCGGTGCTCGTCGTCATCATGGTGATTTTCCTTATGCTGCTGCTCGAAATTCTGGGGCGCTATCTGCCGAA
This sequence comes from Agrobacterium sp., assembly GCA_034519725.1. Lineage (GTDB taxonomy): Bacteria > Pseudomonadota > Alphaproteobacteria > Rhizobiales > Rhizobiaceae > Agrobacterium. The sequence goes on along the minus strand of JAXHOC010000090.1, from coordinate 1,438 downwards.
AGGAGTTGTGCCTTGGCGAAACTGATCCTCAACCGCCTGACGAAGAACTTCGGAGCCGGGTCGAAATCCGCCGTTGACGATGTGTCGCTCACGGTGCGCGAGGGCGGTTTCCTCGCCTTGCTCGGGCCGTCCGGCTGCGGCAAGACGACGGTGCTGCGGATGATCGCCGGTTTCGAACAGCCGACGGACGGTTCGATCCTGCTTGGCGAGCGGGTGCTGGCGGATGCGGGCAGCATGGTGCCGCCGGAACGGCGCAACATGGCGATGGTGTTCCAGTCCTATGCGCTGTGGCCGCATATGTCGGTTGCCGACAATGCCGGTTATCCGCTCAAGGTGCGCGGCATTTCCGGCGAGAAATATCGCGAGAAGGTGGCCCAGGCGCTGGAGGCCGTGCGGCTCGAAAGTTTCGCGGATCGTCGGCCGGCCGAACTTTCCGGCGGCCAGCGGCAGCGCGTGGCACTGGCCCGCTGCCTCGTCACCGAACCCGATGTCGTGCTGCTCGACGAGCCGCTCGCCAATCTCGACCGGCATCTGCGGCAGGAGATGGAGGAGACCTTTCGCGAGTTCCACATCCGCTCCGGCGCAACGATGATCTATGTTACGCACGATCAGGCCGAAGCCATGGCGCTGGCGACCGATGTCGCCGTCATGTCGCAGGGCAAGCTGCTTCAGGTCGCGCCGCCCGCCGAGCTTTATGCGCGCCCGGAGGGCAGGCTGGTCGGCTCGCTGGTCGGGCAGGGAGCCATTCTCTCCTTGCCGGTGCCGGAAGGCTCCTCGCGGGATATGGACTGGGCAGCGCTTCGCACCGCGATGGAAAGCGGTGGGCAAGTGGCGCAGGCGGATGTTCTCGTGCGGCCGCAGGACGTGGTGAGGGACGCAGACGGCATCGCCTGCACCGTCACCTCGGTTCTCTATGAGGGCGAGCGTTATGCCCTGCGCCTCGACCTGCCGGACGGGCAGGCGCTTCGGGCTTATTCACGGGAAGCCGTGGCCATTGGCGACCGGTTGCCGGTTGCGATTCGCGCGGCATGGCGTCTTTAGCATTTGCTCGCTCCCTCATCCCTGTGCTCGTCACAGGGATCCAGCCAGGCCAAGTCCTTGGGCTGAAAAGACTCTTTCTCGCCGCGCCGACGCGCGTCGGCTAGATTCCGGCTCAAGGCCGGAATGACGGAGGAAAATATTCTGCTGTGGGATGAGAGACTGGTGTCGTCATGCTGTCTGCTCTTCTGCTGCCCAAACACGCCACTGGCGAAGCGGGTCTGGAATCGGTACTCTCGACCGTCAGAACAGGAATGAAACATGTCGCTTCGGCTCGCCGCGCTTCAATATCGAAAATCTTCTCACCCGTTTCGATTTTACCGGTTTTCGCAACCAGACGCGGCGCGACAGGGCGATGCAGCTGTTCGATATTCGCGACGAGGCGACAGCAATACGTAGC
>JAXHOC010000027.1:0-80952 GCA_034519725.1 Agrobacterium sp. | reverse complement strand
GCCTGACGTTCCAGCGTACTGAGCCGGCTTTTTTCCATCAGGCCCCTTTCATGCAGGGAACGAAAGCGGTTCAACTCCTCATCGACCATGCCCTGCTCGCGGGAATTCGCCGCGCGCTCGGCCTCCATGCCGGCTATCTCGTCGCGAAATTGGCGAACCCGCTGTTCGAGCTGGCGTTTTTTGCTTTCGCGAACGGCCCTGCGGCTCTCGTAAAGACGCTGTTCGGCATTCATCATCGCAACGATTTCGGCGTCGGCGGTTTTTTCCCGCAGCGTTTGCGGGAAAATCACGTTGTCTGCCCGGTCGCGTTCACTTTCCAGCCGCGCCTTGCGGGCGGTGAATTGGTCGAGGCTTTTGACGATGATGGCGAGATTGGCCCTCGTCATCGTCGCATCGATGCGCATGATCACATCGCCGGCCTTCACCCGGTCACCTTCACGCACCATCAACTCGCTGACGACGCCGCCCACCGGATGCTGGACTTTTTTCAGGCTGGTTTCCACCACCAGCGAACCTTGCGCAATCACCGCGCCGACGATTTCCGTACCCACCGCCCAGCCGCCGAACAGGCCGACGAGGGTTAGGAACCCAAGCGCTCCCACAAGAAGGTGGCTGCGGATCGAGCGTCTGAGTGTCTGCCATTCGTCCATGTTCATACCTTTCCTGTTTCCGCAGCCTGTACGACCTTGAGGGCGCCGGCCGTGCCGCCAACCGGACGTAGCACCTTGGCGAGCACCTCCTCCTTGGGGCCGAAAGCCTGCTGCCGGCCGTCGGCGAGCATCAGCACCTTGTCCACGGCAAAAAGCGCGCTCGGACGGTGGGCGATGACGACGGCGACGCCACCACGCTCGCGAATGCCCAGAATGGCCGATGTCAGCGCGTCCTCGCCCTCGGAATCGAGATTGGAATTCGGCTCGTCGAGCACAACGAGGAACGGCTCGCCATAAAGCGCCCGCGCCAGTGCGATCCGCTGTTTCTGCCCCGCCGATAATTGCCGGCCGGTTTCACCGACTTGCGTGGAATAGCCGTCCGGCAGGCTGACGACGAGATCGTGGATGCGCGCCGCGCGCGCCGCCGCGATGATCTTGTCCGAACTTGCCTGCGGATCAAACGAGGCGATATTTTCAGCAATGGTGCCGTCCAGCAGTTCGATCGCCTGCGGCATATAACCGATGTGACGCGCCAGCGCCTCGGTCGGCCATTGGTCGAGCGTTGCGCCGTCCAGCCGGATGGAGCCTTTGAGCGGCCGCCAGAGGCCAACGAGCAGCCGCGCCAGCGAACTCTTGCCCGAACCGCTTGCCCCGATCACGCCAAGGCCACTGCCGGCCGAGAGCGTGAAGGCAACGTCCTGCAACACCGGCTCGGTCGTTTCCGGCGGAATGGCGCCGACCCGTTCGACCGACAGAAGGGCGTGCGGCGCGGGCAAATCCATGTGCAAGGCCCCGTCCGGCAGCAGCGCCAGTGTTTTTTCAAGACGGCGGCGGCTTTGGCGTGCGGCGATGAAACCTTTCCAGTTGGCGATGGCAAGATCAACCGGCGCAAGCGCCCGCGCCGACAGAATGGAACCGGCGATGATGATGCCCGGCGTTGCCTGCTCGTTGATGACGAGCCAGGCCCCGACAGCCAGAATGCCCGATTGCAGCAGCATGCGCAGCACCTTGCTCGCCACCCCGAAACCGGAGGCGATATCGCTTGCGGAGCGCTGCTCGCGGACATAAGCGCGATTGTCCGTCTGCCAGCGATTCCGCAAGGGCGTCGCCATTCCCATCACGGCGATGATATCGGCGTTGCGGCGGGTGGTTTCGATCAGCCTGTTGCGCCTCGAAGCATGTTGCGCGGCCTCCTCAACCGGACGTTTGGAAACCAGCTCCGTCATCAGCGTGAACACGCTGAGAATGGCAGCACCGGCGAGCGCGGTGACGCCGAGCCAGAAATGGAAAGCGAAACAGATGGCGATATAAAAGGGCAACCAGGGCAGATCGAACAGTGCCGTCGGGCCGCTGCCCGAAAGGAACGAACGGATGGTGTCGAGATCGCGGAGCGGCTGCGCCTGACGGCCGCTGACCGGCAGGCGCAGCTGCAGGCCTATTACCGCATCATAAACCCTGGAGGACAGCGACTGATCGAGGCGATCGGAGATGCGTACCAGCAAACGCCCGCGCAGGGCGTCAAACAGCCCCTGAAATGCATAAAGCACCACGACGATGGCAAACAGCGCCACCAGCGTCTGCAGGCTGCGGCTCGGCAGAACCCGGTCATAGACCTCCATCATGAACAGCGAGCCGGTGAGATAAAGAATATTAACGAGGGCGCTCATCAGGCCGATGCCGATGAATGCGCCGGTACAGCCGGCAAACACACCCTTGAACTGGCGAATATTATTGTTGGCGGAGGGAAAACGCATTTTTACTATCCGTTGAGATCGCGGCTGGCGTTTAACCGCCCGCGAGGGAAAAAAGGCGCATCCGGGTGGATGCGCCTTTTATGGGTCAGGCGAAGCGGAAGTCGTCGATGGCGAACTGTTCCGTCTTCACATTGGCGAAGGTGATGGAAGAACCGTCGTTGAAAGCGATCTCCGCGCCGTTTTCACTATCGGTGAAGGAACCGGATGCGATGAGCGCCTGGTAGTCGGCGAAGACATCCTTGGAGAGTTGGACAACATCCTTGCCCTCCGTGCCGGCCTCGAAGTCGGTGACGAGGTCGCGACCATTGCCGGCGGCGAAGACGAATGTGTCAGCGCCACGGCCACCCGTCAGGATGTCGTTGCCCGTGCCGCCATTCAGCGTATCGTTGCCTGCTCCGCCGTTCAACTGGTCGTTGCCGGAGCCACCGTGAAGCGCATCGTTGCCGGCGCCGCCCATCAAGACGTCATGACCGGCACCGCCTTCGACGATGTCGTCGCCGTCACCGGCAACCACGCGGTCATTGCCGTCGCCGGCATCCACCATGTCGTTGCCGCCGCCAGCCAACAGGGTGTCGTTGCCGTCACCCCCCTCCAGCATGTCCTTGCTGTCGCCCGCCACCAGCATGTCGTTGCCACCGGTGCCTTCCACGATCGTGTATTCGGTATAACCGTCCACAGTTACGGTGGTGGTGCCTGTGGCTTCGCCACCATTTCCATCACGAACCGTGTAGCTGAGCGTCACGGTTGCCTGCTGCCCGTCCTCCAGCGCCGCGAAGGCGGAAGAGGGATCGACGATCAGCTTGCCGTCAAGCACCGAGAAGGCCGCAGCCGCCTGCGGGTTGGTCAGGGCAAGGCCTGCAACCGCTGTCACGCTGACGCTGACAAGCATAAGGCGGTCGCCTTCCACGTCGGTGTCGTTGGCGACGAGATCAAAGGCGGAGCTGTCCTTTTCCCCCACGGCGATCTTGTCGTCAACGGCAACAGGCGCGTCATTGACGGGAGCGACCGTTACGGTGACCACGCTTTCGACGCTGCCGCCCTCGCCATCAGAAACGACAACCGTGAAGCTGTCGGTTCCGTTGACGTTCGCACGCGGCGTATAGACCCATTCGCCGGTTTCCTCGTCGATCTTGACATCGCCCATGGCTGCATTCGCACCGGTCTTGATGGCGTAGGAAAGCGTGTCGTCATCAATGTCAGAGGCGACGATCTTGCCTTTAAGGGCAACATCCTCATCGGTTTTCGCCGCAATGGCAGCGGCAACCGGTGCGTCATTGACCGCCTCGACCGTGAAGCTCGCTGTCGCCTCGCTCGACCCGCCGCGACCATCGGCTATCTGGTAGGTGAAGGATGCCTTGCCATTGAAATCGGCGGCCGCAGTAAAGCGGATACCGGTTTCTGCCAGAACGGCCGTTCCGCCAACAACCAGCGAAACACCGGTCACCATCAACCGGTCGAGATCGGCGTCGCTGTCGTTGAAAAGCAACGCGCCGAAGGGGATGAGCAGGGATGCGGCATCTTCGTCGATCGCTGCGAGCCTGTCGGCCGCGGCAACGGGACCACGGTTGACGAGACCCTTGACGATCGCGTCGCGGTTGAGAACCGTTCCGTCGGAGAAGGACACCGCTTCGACGCCGCCGCCAACGAGCTGGTTGCGCAGGGACACCTTGTCGCCGCCGGAAAACTCGATTTCGACCGCTTCGCCAAATTTGCGCAGGACCGCTTCGGCTCTGGTAATGTCGTAGAGGACGAGAATGTCGCTGTCACCAGCCACAGCCGAGGTCTCGATGATGTCGTCCGATCCGTCACCGCGTCCGTAACTGTAGATGTCGGAACCGTCGCCACCCAGCAACAGGTCGTTGCCGGCACCGCCTTCGATGAAGTCGTCGCCGAGACCGCCGGAGACGATGTCGTTGCCGTCATTGCCCATCAGCACGTCGTCACCGTTGCCGCCGGCCAGAGCATCGCGTCCTGCCCCGCCCAGCAGCGTGTCGTCGCCTTCGCCGCCGTCAAGTTGATCGTTCCCGCCATTGCCGATCAGCCGGTCGTTACCACCAAGACCGAGCATCGTTTCGTCAGCCTCGGTACCGGCAAGTGTGTCGCGCGCCTCGGTGCCGATGAAGGTCTTATCCGCATCGAGACCGGGTTTCAGGTCGATCACGGTCAGATTGTCGAAAGTCAGACCGGCATTGCCCCAGGAATAGAGGCCGAAGGTGCCGGCGTCGAGTTCGCGGTCGTCGATCGGGTAGGCAAACAGCACCTCGTCATTGAGGAAGGCGGTGATCTTGTCGCCGACGACCTCGGCACGCAGTTTCATTGCCTGGCCCGGCTCGTATTTGCCCGGCACCTGCGCCAGGATCTCTTCGACGCCGTTCTTCATGCGCACGAGGTTGAAGATGCTGCCGGCGCCATTTATCGGACTGCGATCAAGGATGCCATCGGCATCCAGTTCCAGCTTGTAGTAATTCTTGCTGTCCTTGTAACGGAACAGGAAACCGAGGCCGTCCTTGTCCGGAGTCTGGAACGTCGCCTCGATGGCATAGTCCGTCCATGCAAGCGCGGCCGGATCATTGAAGAGGGCGTAGGTGCCGAGGCGCAACACGTTGACGCCATCGCCAAGCGGGCTCCAGCCGCGCTGCCAATAGTCTGAAGCCGTTGCACCCTTCCAGGTCAGTTCGCGGCTGGCAAGCCCGGTCGTCTGCAGCAGTTTGCCGTCGGAGATCAGCCATTCGGACGCCTTGCCGTCCGGGCCGATACCGCCGAGTTCGCCCTCGTCGACGACCTGGAAACGCGCCATCGCCTCGGCCGAGGAGAAATCCTCGGCAACCAGGATTTTCGTCCGGTCGACGATCGTGACATCGATGCGATCCGTCGAAACGGAACCATGGGCGGAGGTCACTTGCAGCAGCAGCTTGTTAACACCCACATCGAGGGCGACATCGGCCTTCTTGCCGGTTGCGACGACATTGCCCTTGAGGTCCGTCCAGACGAAGCCGGTCAATTGCTCGGGGCCAAAGGAACCCGATGCATCGAGCGTGACGGAAGCCTTGCCGTCGCCATCAATGTCATAGGCTCTTTGGTCGATACCCGCTTTTGCGGTCGTTATGGCCCTGGTGACGACGATATCGTCAAAGACCGAAGCGCGCTGGCCACTGGAATAGACGCCGACCGTGCCGCCGGAAAGCGGTGCGGTCGTGTCCATGACGGGGCCGCCGAACACATTCTTGTCACCGAGGAAAATGTTGATGGCGCCGCCAACCACGGCCACCATCAGCGGGATTTCCATGTTATAGGGCGTGCCTTCCTTCACTTCGGCGAGGATGACCGCCGTACCATTTGCGACCTTGACGAGCTGGCGGCGGTTCGTTTCACCGTCCATGGCGAAGCGATAATAGTTATTCGCATCCTTGTAGTAGAAATAGACGCCCATCGCATCGTTATCGAGCTGCGTGAGCGTCGCCTCCAGCACGTAGTCGCTCCAGCCAGCCGATTGGGCGCCGATATAAACCAGCTTGTTACCCACAGCATCGCTCTGATCGAAAAGGGCGGCCTCCGGCGCGTCGAGATTTGCGCTGGCGGTCGGCCGGGAAAATACCGTGCCCTTGAGCAGGAAACGTCCGGTATTGCCGTCAGCAGCGCCGAAATTGGTCGCCCAGCCCTCGGCTTTGCCATCGTTGAAGTTTTCAACGAGCAGGGTGCGGTCGCCGCGCACGAGGACATCAACCGTATCCTGGGTCTTGACGCCGTTCACGTCCGTTGCGGTCAGCGTCAGCTTGTGTTTGCCGAGAGCGAGATCGGCGACGGCTTCCTTGCCTTCGGCGACGACATCGCCGTTCTTGTCGGTCCAGACGAAGTTCTGAACCTCACCCGCGCGTAGCGATTTCGCACCCGATAGGGCAACGCTTGCGAAAACCGTGCCGGCAGCGGCGTCGGCAACGATATCGTCCCCGGCCTCGGCCATGGCGCGCGCCGTGCCCTTGCCGACATAGACATTCTCGAACACTTCCTGATGGCCGCGATAATAACCGGTCAGGCCGTTGCGATCGAGTTCCGGCTTGGTGCGGTAACCGTCGAGATAGTCGTCGAAGGCGGTGAAATAGGTTTCGGTGGTGATGCGGTTATTGTCGGGATCGATGGTGATCAGGCGCATCGCGCCATTACCGCCATTACTGCCGCGCGATTCGACGCCATTGCCGGTTATCTCTCGCGAAACACCGTTCTGGTAGTTGACCAGAAACTGGAAGACCGGCTCACCATACTGGTTGTAGGTGATGTCGGTTTCAGCGCCGTCGCCGAAAATATGGCCGGAGAAGGTCATGACGATGTTCGGATAACGCGACAGCAGCGCACGGGCGACATATTCGCCGTCATTGGCGCCGCGCTGGTCGGTGCGCATGCCGTAGTCGTAACCGGCACCTTCGTCATAAAGTGGCAGGGCGAGATTATCCTGGCGCGTCGCATAGCTGGTCAGCGAATGGGTGGCAAGCATGACGCGATGGTCGGGGAATTTCTCGATGACATCGCCCGCCCAGCGGATCACGTCGTCACGCGGGCCGAATTCGAGCGAGATGGACAACCACTTGGTACCGTCGGGCGCGGTGAAAGTGCTGTAGGTGTTGCGCGCGGCGGCCTGCTCCTGGTCGTAAGCGCCGCCGAAGACGCCGGCATTGGTCGCGGCCTGCTTTTCAGCGGAGAAGCGCTGGTCCAGTTCAACGGACGTATGATCGGCGGCGGATCCGCCATCCGACTGATCGTGGTTGCCGGGAAGCAGCGCGTAAGGCACCTTGCCGTCGAGCTTGCGCAGCGCCGGTTCGGCGATGTCCCACTCGGCGGGACGGTTATTCTGGGTGATATCGCCGACATGGCTCATGAAGACGATTTTATGGCTCTCGCGATTGTCGACCAGCCATTGCGTCATCTCGCCGAACAGGTGCTTGATACCGTCATTGGAGGTATAGTCCTGCGTGTCGGGGAAGACGGCGATGGTGTAGGCGTTCGGGCCAGCGACCCTCACGCGGAAGTCGTCCGTGTCGCTCTTGCCGGAGCCGTCGGTAGCCGTCACGCGGATATCGGAATGGCCAAGCATGGAAAAGTCCAGCGTCAGCTTGTTTCCATCCGTCAGCACCGCGCTGACGATTTCGTTCTTGCTGTTCTCAACGGTGAAGGTGAGCTTTTCACCGGAGAAGTGTTTCGAAAGATCGATCGTCACATTCGCCGCATCGGGCGTCACCATCATGTCCTTGATGGCGGCTATTTTCTCGATAGTGGCAGGATCGACGGCAGGCTTCTCGCCGATGGCGGGAATTCCGGCCTGCGCCGCCGTTGTGATTTGCAACGTGGTGCCCCGGCCGACGAGTGTGCCTGCCCCAACGTCCGCCGCGACGGAGCCTGCGGAAAAGCGAAATTCGAGGATGCCCAGTTCCTGCGCGTTTTCCTTCGCCTGATCCGGAACGATGCCGTTGGCCTGGGGGCCGCCGAGATAGGACATTTCATCATTCGTCAGCGTTCTTTTGACGAAGAGGAGATTGCTGAGATAGCCGGCCGATGTTTCGCCGTCTTCATCGGAGAAGATCAGGAACCCCTTGGACAGATCAATTGCGAAACGTGAAGCGCTGGATGCTGCGATTTTCTGGTCGGCGACGAATTCGCCGTTGATGTATTTCTTCATGGAGACGCCACCGCTGGCGTCTTTTTCGATCGTCAGACCAATGCGGTTCCAGGCCTCCAGCTTGGCAGCGCCGCGATAATCGCCGCTGATGCCGATGCCATAGCTGTCACCGCTCGCCTGGCCAAAAATATCGCCGTCGCTGACGTTGTTGAGGTCTGTCTGGAGGAAAGGTATCCACCAGGTGGAATCGGCCTTCGGAAAATACACGTCGTAAACGAGGCTGTAGGAGGTCGCCATTCCGCTGCCGTTCGGCGAAACCAGAATGCCCTGTTGTTGCGCCAGGGTTGGAATGGTCAGCAGCCAGTCGGAGGAGGATTCAATGGGTGTGGCGATCGAGTCTTGGGAGGTCGTCATCTCTTTGGCCCTTTGCGTGAAACGGATTGGCCCTGTGGCCATGCCGGCACGATTAAGGACGACGACTAACGCGCCGATGACGAATTCCTAACAAATCGTAAACGCGCCATAGCGATTTCCGATGCCTGCTATCGGTTTCGCAACGGGGTTAACGAAGTCATCCGCAGGACGTCATGCCGTTGTCAGCGTTTTCGCCGATACTCGTATCGCACCGGCTTTCGTGTCGGCCGGCGGCAGAACAGGACCCCATGTCGACCACGCAGCTGAAGGCCTTTCACATCGTCGCGCAGTCCGGCGGCTTTTCCCAAGCCGCGCGGGACATGGCGATGAGCCAGTCCACCCTTTCGGCCCATGTGCGGGAACTGGAAGCCATCAGCGGTGTGAACCTTCTGGAAAGAAAACCGCGCGGGGTGAGCCTCAGCCCGCAGGGCGAGCGCCTGTTCGAAATCACCGCCCGCCTGTTTCAGGCGGAAAACGAGGCCAAGGCCTTTTTGCGGGGTGGAGAGAGTGCCGGGGGCGGGCATCTGCGTGTCGCCGCCGATGGCCCGATCCTGCCGCTGCCGATCCTTTCGCGGCTGAAGGCCGGCCGGCCGCGCCTGACCTTTTCCCTTTCGGTCGACAATTCCGCACGGGTGGTGGAACAGATCATCGATTACCGCGCCGATGTCGCCATCACCGCCCGCGCCCCCGACGATCCACGCCTCTACGGCGTCAAGTTTCTCAGCATGCGGCTTGGTCTGTGCGTGCCTGTGTCACACCCGTTTGCGCTGCGTGAGGGCGTCTTCATGGCCGAACTGGAAGGCATCTCCTTCGTCATGCGCGAGCGGGGATCGCGCACCCGCGAAATCTTCGAAAAGAACCTTTCCGATCATGGCATCTCCATTCAGCCGGTGGTCGAAATCTCCTCACGCGAAGGCGTGCGGGAAGCGATCGCCAACGGCGTGGGATGCGGTGTGGTGGCCGATCTCGAATTCGGCCATGACGCCCGCCTCTCCTTCGTGCGCCTTTACGATGCGAGCGAGCTCATCGACGAATATGCGATCTGCCTTGCCGAACGGCGGCATCTGCCGCTGGTCCGGAGTTTCATCGAGGAATCCGCCCGGGCTTGATCGCGGCCGGCACGTCCACCAGCGATGCCACCGTGAAGATTATTGTATCGCGCATCGTGTCATCCTTGTCTTGCCGCATGGATACGGCCCGCCCGCAGTTGCGGAGGGGCTTAACCACATCTGAATTCAGGTCGCGCGCCATTCGGGTGTACCCTTTTTTTGTAGGGAACACGGTCTTGTTGCGCGTTTTGAAAGGTGAAAAAAACAGGCGTTGCCGGCACGGGGAAAATGCTGGCGAAAGATCGAGTTAGTCGCTGAAACGACAAAGCGCACCCGGCTTGCAAGACGCCCCACCTCTGTCAAATTTTCACTCTGCTGTGGACAAGGCAGGCATTACCGCTTCAAATCCCCCACACGATACCAGTCAGGAGAACGACCATGGAAATATTGCGCGCGGGAACACGGGCCTCTGCCAAAGGCCCCGAGGCCTGGTTCACCGGCACGGTCCGCATCGATCCGCTGATCAACCCTTTTGATGCCGAACGGGTGCAGGGCGCTCAGGTCACTTTTGAACCCGGCGCCCGCACCGCATGGCACACCCACCCGCTTGGACAGACCCTGATCGTGGTTTCAGGCTTTGGACGGGTGCAGCGCGAGGGTGGCCCGTTGGAAGAAATCCGCCCCGGCGACACCGTTTGGTTCGCACCGGGCGAAAGGCACTGGCACGGCGCAGCCCCTGACGTTGCCATGACCCACATCGCGCTTCAGGAAGTGAAAGACGGCAAGGTCGTGGACTGGATGGAGCACGTCACGGACGATCAGTATGGTGGCTGACGCGACCTGGCCGGGATGACTTTCATCCTCTCTGCCGCACGATTGGAAGCGTTGAACAGCAGCCGGCAGGGCCGAAATATTTCGGGCGCATGATTTAAACTTTGACTTGTATGCGCAATGGGTGAACCTTCATCCCGTCGCGTAAACATGGTGCAGAATCGTGATCTTGATCGGTGAAAGTGCCCTTGCCTTCATTTCCGCCAATGCGGTTGCAATTCCATGCCCGTGACACTCGACCGTCGCGATGTGGTGGCGGGACTGTCGATTGCCGGCCTGATGTTGCCGGAGGCGATCGCCTATTCGGGGATTGCCGGCGTTCCGGCCCAGCACGCCATTCTTGCCGCCATCATGGGCTGTCTCGTCTATTCGGTTTTTGGCCAAAGCCGTTTTGCGGTCGTCTCACCCACATCCTCCTCCGCTGCCATTCTGGCGGCAATGCTGGCAACGCTCCCGGTCACACCGGCGCAAAAGATGCTGCTCGTCGCCATTACCGTCGCTCTGGCGGGCTTGTTGTTTCTGCTTGCCGCCGCCACGCGGCTCGGTGCCCTGTCGAGCGTGATCTCGCGCCCGGTGTTGCGCGGTTTTGCCTTCGGCCTCGCAATCCTGATCACCATCAAGCAATTGCCGAGCCTTTTCGGGATAAAGGCGCCGTCGGGCGAGCCGCTTTCCATTCTCGTGCAAATCCTCTCCCGTCCGCAGGACTGGAGCCTTGAGAGCATCGCCGTTGGCGTTGCGGCACTTGCCGCGCTGCTTCTCCTGCGCAGGCGCCCCGCCATTCCCGGCAGCCTCGTCGTCATCGTGGCAGGCATTGTCGTCTCGATCGTGCTCAACCTTCAGGGACGTGGCGTCGCCGTCGTCGGCCGGATCGATCTTGCCGGCATTTGGGACGGGCCGTTTTCGGTGTCGCTCGATGACATCGCTTATGTTGCCCGCTTCGCGCCGCCGCTCGTCCTCATTCTCTTTGCGGAATCTTGGGGCACCATCCGCAATTTTTCGCTTCGCCATGGCGAGGTCGTCGATTCCAATCGCGAACTCCGGGCATTCGGGCTGGCCAATATCGCCAGCGCCGCCGTGCAGGGCATGCCGGTCGGGGCGGGTTTTTCCGCAGGTGCGGCGAGCGAGGCGGTCGGGCCGCAAAGCCGACTGGCCTCGGCCATCGCCGCCATCGGTCTTGCGGTCTTCAGCCTGCTCGCCGCCGGCTGGTTCGCGTTCATCCCGCAGGCGGTCCTTGCCGCCGTCATCGCCGTGGCGCTGCTGCATGCGCTCGATCCCGCGCCGATCATGCGTTTATGGCGGCTTGGCAACGACGTCTATCCGGCCCTTGCCGCCGCAGCCGGCGTGCTTGCCTTCGGTGTACTGAACGGCATGCTCGTCGCCGTCGCCCTGTCCTTCGCCGTCTTCGTCCGCCGGCTTTCCCTGCCGCATGTCATGCATCTCGGCCGGCTGGGCGACAGCCACAACTTTGTCGATATGGAGCGCCATCCGGATGCGAGGCCAGTGCCCGGCACGCTTATCCTGCGGCCCGCACAGCCGCTTTTTTTCGGCAATGCCGAACCGATCCTTGCCGCCGTCACCCAATATATCGCCGCCCGGCCGCAGCTGCACATCGCAATCGTCAGCCTTGAGGAAACATTCGAACTGGATTCCACCGCGCTCGATGCGCTGCTGGAGTTCGATGCGTCGATGCAGCGCAGCGGCATCGTCGTCTATTATGCGCGCGTGCACGACCATGTGCGGGATCTGCTGCTTGCCGGCGGCGGGTCAGACATGGTTGCGCGCAGCAATTTCAGTGTCGACGATGCCGTGACGGCGGCCATGCGCCGGGAGGACAGCCATGCCCAACAATCTTGAACCGCATCTGACCCCGGTTGAAATCACCGCGCTCAGACCAACGCAGATAACAGTCGGCCTGCGCGAGGTGGAGAACAAGCGCCGGCAATGGGCGGCCTTGCGCGAAGAAAAGGGCGCCGACTTTCTCGGCCACCACATGGTGCCTGTCGTCCTCGGTTACAAACAGCGTCTTTATCTGGTCGATCATCACCACCTCGCTTTGGCTTTGCACGAAGAAGGTGTGAAACATGTGCTGACGAGCCTCGTTGCCGATCTCTCCCATCTCGGCCGGCAGGAATTCTGGTCGGTGATGGATCATCGCAACTTCGTCTATCCTTTCGACGTGGATGGCGTGCGCCAACCCATAGAAGACCTTCCAAAACGGATCGTCGATCTCAAGGACGATCCTTTCCGCGCGTTGGCAGGCGCGGTTCGCGAGGCCGGGGGTTTTGCCAAGATCGAGGCTCCTTTCAGCGAATTCCTCTGGGCGGATTTCCTGCGCCGCCGGGTGGCGGACAAAAAGCTGCGACATTGCTTCGAAGATGCTTTGGAAGAGGCGACGACACTGGCGCGCTCGCGTGATGCGCGGCATCTGCCCGGATGGTGCGGGGTGGACCGATGACCGCCATTCCCCCGCTTTGCCGATTGATGGCGGCTGTCATCGCACTTTTCATGCTGGGCGCGGCAAGCCTCACGGCGCAGGAACTGCCGCCGCCGGTGAAACCGGCACCCACGGACCAGACGACGGAGCAGAAGGTCGATCAATTACTGCGGCTTCTGGGGCAGGACGATGTTCGCGCCCTTCTCACCCAGAAGCTTGCGGCGACCGGCACCGGACAATTGCCGCAACTGACGCCGCAGAGCCAGTTGAGCGATCTCGACCAATGGGCAAGCAAGCGGCGCGAACACCTTGGCCGCCTCGCAGGCGACCTGCCCGGCATGCCCGCACAGATCGCTGCGGCACTGGCAAGGCTTTGCGACGAGATCGGCAATTACGGTGCCCCCGTCTTTTTGCTGCATGTGCTTATCCTGTTCGGTGCAGGCCTTGCCGGCGGCATCGCCACGAGCCGGGTCATCGTCATGCAGGCCTCCCGCAAGAACCGTGCGGATATCGGCAAGGAGGCCTCGGCTGTGGTGTCGCGGCGGCTTTTGCCGGTCTTCGGTTACGGCATTGCCGCCACCGCCATGTTCCTTGCCATCCAGTGGTCGCCGTTGCTGAGTGCCGTACTCCTGCCCTGGCTTGCAACCAGCATCGTCCTGCCGCTGCTTTTTGCCTTTACGGGCCTGTTGCGGCGGGTCGTTGGCCGAAAAGCCAATGCCCGGCGGGATTTCTGGATCGTCCGCTGGACCTGGCTGTTGACGCTTGCCGGCATTTTCTGGGCGTTGCTCCGGACGCTCGAAACTCTCGACGTTCCGCGCGATACGCTCGGGCTTCTGTCCTCCGCCATGGTTGGCCTGCTGTTCCTGCTCGCCTGCATCTGGATCTGGCGTCGGCCGGTCGGCGATCCCGGTTCGGAGCGGGCAAGGGCAGTCGATGTCGCGCTGATCTTCGGCCTCATCATCCTGTTCGGGCTGCGGCTCGCCGGCGCCGGCGTGCTGTTCTGGATCGGGCTTTATGCACTGGTTCTGCCCGGCCTTGCCTCGACGCTTGGCATCGCGGCGCGAAAGCTTGCGACCGACATCGGCAGCTATGGGGAAAGCGATCTTCGCCCGGTTCTGGTTGAGCGCGGCGTGCGGCTTGCCATCATCGGCACCGCCATACTGTGGCTGATCTTCCTCGTCCGCGCCCATCCGGACTCCCTGCCCGACGGTGCCTTGCTGACCTCGCTCGTCGTCGGCGTCCTGCATGGGGCGCTGATCCTGCTTCTTGCCGATCTCGTCTGGATCGCCATCAAGTCGATGATCGCACGACGGCTGGAGCTGAGTGCACCCGCCGTCGACCCGATGAGCGGCCAGGTGGGCGGCCAGCCGCAGGATGACCGGCTTCTGACCATTCTGCCGATCCTGCGCAACATGCTCGGCATCATCATCGCCGCCGTTGCGGTCATGACGGCGCTTTCGGAACTCGGCGTCAATATCGGGCCGCTGCTGGCAAGCGCCGGTATCTTCGGCATCGCCATCGGTTTCGGCTCGCAGACGCTGGTGAAAGACATCATCAGCGGCGTCTTTTACATGATCGACGACGCCTTCCGCGTCGGCGAATATATCCAGAGCGGCTCCTATCGCGGCACGGTGGAATCCTTCAGTATCCGCTCGGTCAAACTGCGGCACCATCGCGGCCCGATTTTCACCGTGCCGTTCGGATCGCTCGGCGCCGTCGAAAATATGAGCCGCGACTGGTCAATCGACAAATTCCTCGTCACCGTCGCCTTCGATACCGATATCGCCAAGGTGCGGGCCATCACCAGGGAGATCGGCAAGGCGCTGAAGGAAGACCCGGAATTCGGACCGTTCCTGATCGAGACCGTCAAATTGAAGGGCGTCGAGCAATTCGGCGAATATGGCATGACGCTCGGTTTCGGCATGATGCTGCGCGCCGGCGGGCAATCCTCGATGGTGCGCCGCAAGGCCTATTCGATGCTGAAGGACGCCTTTGCGCAAAACGACATCCAGTTCGCCAGCATGGCCGGCGCCTATCCCGCACCCACACGGGCAGCCCGACCGCCAGAGCCAGAGCCTGGCGGCGGGGCGGGGCCGGTGGAAGAATAGACCTCCGGCAACCGCGCCCCAAACTTAGAGCAAGCGAAACGACTGCGTTTCAACAGGACGCGCCTTAGCCCATTCGTTCGGACATATATTCGCCCGGCGAAGCGGGAAACACCACGGTCTTGTTGCCGTTGAGGAAGACCCGGTGATGGATATGGGCATGGATGGCGCGCGCCAGAACCTGGCTTTCCACGTCCCGCCCAAGGCTCACATAATCCATGCCGCTCTGGGCATGGGTGACGCGGGTCGTGTCCTGTTCGATGATCGGGCCTTCATCGAGATCGGCGGTGACGTAATGGGCTGTCGCACCGATCAGCCGCACGCCGCGCTCATAGGCCTGCTTGTAGGGGTTGGCGCCCTTGAAGGACGGCAGGAAGGAGTGGTGGATATTGATGATCCGGCCGGACATTTCCTGGCACAGCCGTTCCGACAATACCTGCATGTAGCGCGCCAGCACGACGAGTTCCGCGCCTGTATCGCGCACCACCTGCAGGATAGCCGCCTCTGCTTCCGGTTTCGTCTCCGGCGTGACGCGGATGTGGTGGAAGGGAATATCCTCGTTCACCACCTGCTTCTGGTATTCGAGGTGATTGGAGATGACAGCGACGATCTCCACAGGCAGCGCGCCGATGTGGGAACGATAGAGCAGATCGTTCAGGCAATGGCCGAAGCGTGACACCATGATCACGACTTTGGTTTTCCGCGAGAGATCATGGATGTCGTATTCCATGTCGAAATCGACAGCGGCGGAGGCGAACCCCGCAACCAGATCGGCGGGTTCCAGCCCCTCCTCCGAAACGAAGCTAAGCCGCATGAAGAAGCGGCCCGTCTCGAGGTCGGTGAATTGCGAACTGTCGTTGATGTTGCAGCCGGACCGCGCGAGATATCCCGACACGGCGGCAACGATGCCGCTGCGTGCCGGGCACGAGACTTTCATGACATAGCTGGTCAAATCCTGCTCCCCTTGATGGATCGGCGATCGGACAGACCGGCGGTGATGCCGCCCTGCCCGATGATGGCCAGAGCACGTCCGGGCTAAATCGCTGGACGTGCTCTATCTCTTGTTTTTGCGAATTTTCCTGATGTAAAACCGCTACGCGCTTTTACTGGAAATGCTCTATCTCTTTGTTTTTTCGCATTTTCCTGACGTAAAACCGCTACGCAGTTTTACTGGAAATGCTCCAGCGAGACCGATAAAGGCGTGTTACGCGCCGTAGATCGGGAAGGCCTCACACAGTGCTGCAACCTCGGCCCGCACGTCCGCCTCAAGCGCAGCATCGCCTTCCACATTGACCGCCAGCGCGTCGATGACACGCAGGATCAGCGTGCCGATCCGCTCGAATTCTGCCACGCCGAAACCGCGTGTGGTGCCGGCCGAACTGCCGAGCCGGATGCCGGAGGTGACGAAGGGCTTTTCCGGGTCGTTGGGAATGGAGTTCTTGTTGCAGGTCAGGCCCGCCCGTTCGAGAGCGATTTCGGCAACCTTGCCGGTCACGCCCTTCGGACGCAGATCGACCAGAACCATATGGCTGTCGGTGCCACCGGAAACGATCCCCAGACCGCCATCCGTCAGCACTTTCGCCAGAGCCTGCGCATTGGCGATGACCTGACCGGCGTAATCGGCAAAGTCCGGCCGCAGCGCCTCGCCGAAGGCAACGGCCTTGGCGGCGATGACATGCATCAGCGGGCCGCCCTGATTGCCGGGGAAGACGGCCGAATTCAGCTTCTTCGCCATATCGGCATCATTGGTCAGGATGACGCCGCCGCGCGGGCCGCGCAGGGTCTTGTGGGTGGTGGACGTCACCACATGGGCGTGCGGCACCGGGTTTGGATATTTGCCGCCGGCAATCAGGCCGGCATAATGGGCCATATCGACCATCAGAAAGGCGCCAACCTCGTCGGCGATCTTGCGGAAGCCTTCGAAATCGATCTGGCGCGGATAGGCCGAGGCGCCGGCGACGATCAGCTTCGGCCTGGTTTCCAAAGCCTTTTCCCGCACCTTTTCCATATCGATCAGATGCGTTTCGGCATCGACCTCGTAGGAGACGACATCGAACCACTTGCCAGACATGGTGACCGGCGAACCGTGGGTCAGGTGGCCGCCATGGGCGAGCGAAAGCCCCATGATCCGGTCGCCCGGCTGAAGAAGCGCCAGAAACACCGCCTGATTGGCCTGCGCGCCGGAATGCGGCTGCACATTGGCGAATTCCGCGCCGAAAAGCTGTTTCAACCGGTCAATCGCGACCTGTTCGACCTTGTCGACGAATTCGCAGCCGCCGTAATAGCGCTTGCCGGGATAACCTTCGGCATATTTGTTGGTCAGCACCGAGCCTTGCGCCGCAAGAACATCGGCGGACACGATGTTCTCCGAAGCGATCAGTTCGATCTGGGTTTTCTGGCGATCGAGTTCCTCGGCGATGGCGTCGGCGATCACCGTATCCGAAACGGCGTTATGGGACAGACGGTTGAGCATTGTTTCCTCCTCAAGGATCAGGCGATTTCGGCGGCAAGTTCCTTGCAGCCGGTTTCAAGCAAATGGCCGAGATGCGGCGCGAAACTGTTCCAGATGTCCATACGGAAACCGTCTGGCGCATCGCGCCACAGCACCACGGTCACGCCGTCGAAAATCGTTCTGCGGGCTTCGCCAACAGGAATGGTGTCGATGTCGCGGGCGCAGCCGAGCGTCAGCAATTCGGCAGCGCGCGGCCCGGTGATCGACAGCGTCACTTCCCGCCCGGAAATATCGACGAGACTGTGCGGATGGCCGGCATAAACGCCGGCACAGGCCGCAACCAACCCGTCGAGCGCACCGACGGGAACGATGATCGTCCATTCGTCGGGACCGAGGCGCACGGCCTCGATTTCGCCCGTTGCCGTGCGAGCGCCGATCCGGTCGGGCAAGGTCAGGCCCAAGGCCAGGCCAAGGGCCGCGTTGAGCGGTGCCAGGTCGCCCCGCGCGCGCAGCGACAGCCGCCCTTGCGCGGCAAGGATGCTGACCCGGGCTGCTTTGCTCTCGGCCAGCGTGCCGGGAACGGGGGAGGAAACGCGCATGTTCATTGTCATCTCCGGGTCAAATCTTCAGGCGGGTGTTTTCGGGATCGACAAAGACCATCCCGGTGATTTTTGCAGCAATGGTGCGCTCGGGCATCGGAATATAGACGGTCTCGCCCATCCGCTCATGGCCGCCTTCGACCAGCGCCAGCGCAATCGGCTGGCCCACTGCATCCGAATGATAGGACGAGGTGACGTGGCCGACCATTTTCATCGGGATCGGCTGTTTCGGATCGAAGACGATCTGCGCGCCCTCTTCCAGCTTCGAGCGGTCTTCGGTCAGAAGGCCGACGAGGTGCCTGCGGCCCTTGGCGACGAGATCGGGGCGGGCAAGGCCGCGCTTGCCGACGAAATCCGGCTTGGTCTTGCCCACGGCCCAGCCCATCGCCGCATCATAGGGCGTGACCGTGCCATCGGTGTCCTGACCGACGATGATGTACCCCTTTTCGGCGCGCAGCACATGCATGGTTTCCGTGCCGTAAGCCGTGATGCCATATTGCTGGCCGGCCTCCCACAGGATTTCCCAGAGCTTGCGGCCAAGCGGTGCCGGCACGTTGACCTCGAAGCCGATCTCGCCGGTAAACGACACCCGGAACAGCCGCGCCGGCATGCCGGCCACCGTGCATTCGGCGCAGGACATATGCGGGAAAGCCTCTTCCGTCAGTTCGATGCCTTCGACCAGCGGGGCCAGCAGCTTTGCCGCATTCGGGCCATTCAGCGCGATGGTCGACCATTGCTCTGTCGTGGAGGTGAGCCAGACGTTGAGGTCCGGCCACTCGGTCTGGAGGTAATCCTCCATCATGTTCATCACCCTTGCGGCACCACCGGTGGTGGTGGTGACGTGGAAGCGATCCTCGGTCATGCGGCCGATGACGCCATCGTCGCGAATGAAGCCGTCATCGCCGAGCAGCAGGCCATAGCGGCAACGGCCGGCGGCGAGCTTCGTCCAGGGATTGGTGTACATGCGGTTCATAAACTCGACCGCGTCAGGACCGACCACTTCGATCTTGCCGAGCGTCGAGGCGTCGAACATGCCGACGCTCTGACGAACCGCGCGGCATTCGCGGCCGACCGCCGCATCCATATCCTCGCCCGGCTTCGGGAAATACCAGGCGCGACGCCATTGGCCGACCGGTTCGTAAACCGCGCCGTGCTCCTGCGCCCAGCCGTCGATCTGCGTCTTGCGCGTCACTTCGAAATGCGCGCCGCGGTGATAACCGGCGAAAGCGCCGAAGGTCGTTGGCGTATAGGGCGGGCGGAACGTCGTGAGGCCCACTTCCGGCTGGCGTTTGCCGAGCGCTTCGGCGGCGATGTTGAGACCATTGATGTTGGACATCTTGCCCTGATCGGTCGCCATGCCGTTGGTGGTGTAGCGCTTGACGTGCTCGATGGAGCGCATGCCCTCGCGCACGGCCAGCCGCAAATCCTTGGCGGTCACGTCGTTCTGGTAATCGACGAAGGCCTTGGCCTTGCCGGCATCGCGGTCGCTCGGCAATTCCGTCAGCGATACGCCGCTGCCGGTGCGGTCGTGCTCCACCGCATGGTCGCTGATACCGCCCGTCTTGCCCAAGGCGAGAGCGATCTTGCCGCCCTGTTCGGCACCATCCTTCAGCGCGGCTTCAATGCCCCAAAGCCCGCGCCCGGCGCCGGCAATCGCGCAGTCCTCATTGGTCATGGCCGGCAGGAAAGTGGTCCGTTCGTCGTCCCAGGCAAGCTTGCCCTGCGTGTGGGAAAACAGATGCAGCGACGGCGTCCAGCCGCCCGACATCAGCACCGCATCACAGGCGATCTCCTGCCCCGCGCCGACCGAGGCGCCATTCACCGAATTGACGCGAACCGATTTGACCCGCAGCCGCCCGGACGTCGCCGTCACGGTATGCGACAGCCGCACCGGAATGCCGAGCGCGCGCGCCTCGTTCACCAGTTCCTCGCGCACCTTCGCACGGGTATCGACAATGGCCTGAACCCGCGCGCCCGCACCGTGCAGATCGAAAGCCGCATACCAGGCGCTGTCATGGCTCGTCACCACCACCGGCCGGTTGCCGACCTTGACGCCGTAGCGGTTTAGATAGGTCTGGGCGGAGCCCGCCAGCATCACGCCCGGCCGGTCGTTGCCATGGAAGACCAGCGGCTTTTCAAGCGCGCCCTGCGCCAGCACCACATGGCGCGCGCGGACCCGCCAGAGGCGTTCGCGCGGCACATCCTGCGGCACGGTTGCGAGATGGTCCGTCAGCTTTTCGCAAAGGCCGATCATGTTCTGGTGGTAATAGGCAATCGCCGTCGTGCGGGTCATGACCCTGACGCCGCGCTCCTTCAGCGCCAGCAACTCGCCAGCCAACCACTTCCAGGCCGGCTGGCCGTCGATCTGCACCTGCGGCTCAGACAACAGGGTGCCACCGGCTTCGGCATTTTCATCGACCAGCACGACCTTCAGACCATCCACCGAGGCCGCCCGCGCTGCCGCAAGACCCGCCGGGCCGGCACCGACGATCAGCACATCGCAATGCAGGTTGCGCGAGGCGTAGGTATCGGGATCTTCTTCCTTCGGCGAAACGCCAAGACCGGCCGCCGCGCGGATGAACGGCTCATAGACCTTGTTCCAGAAGCTCTTCGGCCACATGAAGGTCTTGTAATAGAACCCTGCCGAAAACAGCATGTAGGCGATGTCATTGACCGCGCCGACGTCGAATTTCAGGCTCGGAAATTTGTTCTGCGAGGTGGTTTCCAACCCGTTCCAGATTTCCTGCACGGTGGCGCGGGTGTTCGGCTCGAACCGGCCGGAGCTGCGGCGGGTGCCGATCAGCGCATTCGGCTCCTCGGAACCCGCAGCGACCGGGCCGCGCGGGCGGTGGTATTTGAACGAGCGGCCCATCAGATGCACGCCATTGGCAAGAAGTGCGGAGGCGACCGTATCACCCTTGACGCCGCGATAGGTCTTGCCGTCGAAGGTGAAGTTCACCGCCACGGCGGCATCCACCCGGCCACGGCCGGAAACGCGATAGGAACTCATTTCGACACCTCGGCGCTGGCGGCATTGGAAAGGGAGGCAAGCTCAGGGCGCGGTTCGCCCGCGCGATAGGTCGTCAGGAACCGGTCGCTCACCGTGTCGCGCACCGCGTTGAAGAAGCGGCCGCAGCCATGCAGGTGGCGCCAGCGCTCGAAATGCGGGCCCTTGGCGTTTTCGCGGATGAACAGGAATTCTTCCCATTGTTCATCGGTCTGCGACGAGGGGTTGGCCGCGCGCACGATATGGGCCTGCCCGGCATAGGTGAATTCGGCTTCGGGCAACGTTTCATGGCAATAGGGGCAACGGATCAGCAGCATGGGTCAGCTCCTCAGTGCGCCACGGCCGCGGCGGCGGCCTCGTCGATCAGGCGGCCGGAACGGAAACGCTCCAGCGTAAACGGCGCGTTGATCGGGTGCGGCTCGTTTTTCGCAATGGTCCAGGCGAAGGTGTGGGCAGCGCCCGGCGTGGCCTTGAAACCACCCGTGCCCCAGCCGCAATTGACGTACAGCCCCGCAACCGGCGTCTTGCCGAGAATGGCGGAGCGATCCGGCGTGACATCGACGATGCCGCCCCATTTCCGCAGCATCCGCATGCGGTTGAAGATCGGGAAGATTTCGACGATGGCCGCAATCGTATGCTCGATCAGCGGCAGGCCGCCGCGCTGCGAATAGGAGGTGTACTGGTCCGTACCCGAACCGATCACCAGCTCGCCCTTGTCGGACTGGCTGATATAGGCGTGAACCGCGTTCGACATGACAACACAGGGGAAGATCGGCTTGATCGGCTCTGACACCAGCGCCTGCAACGGATAGCTTTCGAGCGGCAGGCGAACGCCTGCGGTATCCATGACCACCGAGGTGTGGCCGGCGGCGGAAACCGCAACCTTCTTCGCCTTGATGAAGCCCCTTGCCGTTTCGACACCGGCCACCGAGCCATCGGCGTTACGGCGAATGGCCGTGACCGGGCAGTTCTGGATGATATCGACGCCACGGGCGGCGGCACCGCGCGCATAACCCCAGGCAACGGCATCGTGGCGCGCCGTGCCGGCACGTTCCTGAAGCGCACCGCCCATCACCGGATAACGGGCGTTCGGCGCAATGCTGAGCGGCGGGCAATATTCCTTGCACTCCTCAGTAGTCAGCCAGCGATTGTCGACGCCGTTCAAACGGTTGGAATGAATGTGGCGCTTGAAGCTCTGCACGTCGTGGACGTTATGGGCGAGCATCAGCACGCCGCGTCGCGAATACATGACGTTGTAGTTCAGCTCCTGGCTCAAATTCTCCCATAGATCGACGGCATGATCGTAGAGGCGCGCGCTTTCGTCATAGAGATAGTTGGAGCGGATGATCGTGGTGTTGCGGCCGGTATTGCCGCCGCCGAGCCAGCCCTTGTCGATGACGGCGACATTGGTAATGCCGTGCTGGCTGGCGAGATAATAGGCCGCACCCAGACCATGGCCGCCGGCACCGACGATGATCACGTCATATTCGGCTTTGGGCTGGCTGTCAGGCCATTGCTCGTCCCAGTTCTTGTGGCCGCTCAGGGCATTCCGCAAGAGATTGAAGGCATTAAAACGCGTCATGGGCGGGCCTGCTGGTTGGAAATCTCGGTATTGGGAAGCCTACGGAGATTTATGGCGGCCGGGCTGGACAATCGCGTCTGTTTGCATGAATATTTGCGTCATGACTTCTCACCGCGCCAAGAAACGCCTCAGCGTCGCCTTCCTGCTTGCCGACCGCTTCACGCTGTCGGCGTTTGCGAATTTCGTCGATGTGCTGCGCCTTGCCGCCGACGAGGCCGACCGATCCCGGCCGATCCTGTGCGAATGGTCGGTGCTATCGGCGACGCTCGGCAATGTGCAGTCCAGCTGCGGCGTGAAGGTGCAGCCGGATACGCGGCTGATCGATGCTGCGCATTACGACTATATCGTCGTTGTCGGCGGCTTGATCAGCGACCACAGCGCCCTGCCGCCGGAGGCGTTGCGCTTCCTGAACGACCGGGCGGCGGCGGGCACTCCCATCGTCGGGCTCTGCACCGGTGTTTTCA
Source organism: Agrobacterium sp. (assembly GCA_034519725.1). Taxonomy (GTDB): domain Bacteria; phylum Pseudomonadota; class Alphaproteobacteria; order Rhizobiales; family Rhizobiaceae; genus Agrobacterium. The sequence goes on along the minus strand of JAXHOC010000027.1, from coordinate 58,003 downwards.
TTCTGCACGAGGCCGGTCTGCTGGACGGTTATCGCTGCTGCGTCAGCTGGTTCCACCATCAGGATTTTCTCGACCGTTTCGACGCCGAGCAGATGGTCTCCGACCAGCTTTTCGTCATAGACCGCAACCGTCTCACCTGTTCCGGCGGCCACGGTGCGGCGCATCTGGCAGCCTTTCTCGTCGAGCGCCATGTCGGCCAGTCCGCCGCCATCAAAAGCCTCAACATCATGATGATCGACAGTGCGCTCAGCGGCGAAAAACCCCAGCCCGGCCAGCAGAGCGCCAGAACGGCCACCGATCCCCTGGTCAGAAAGGCTATCCTGCGCATGCAGCAGAACATCGAGGTTCCGAGAACCGTGCTGGAACTCGCCCGCGATCTTGGCCTTGGCCGCCGCAGCCTCGAACGGCGTTTCCTTCAAGACCTGAAGGCAACGCCCTCCAAGGTCTATCTCGAGCTGCGGCTCGACCGCGCCCTTTCCCTGCTGCGCACGACGCATGACCCGATCACCCAGATTGCGCTTGCCACCGGATTTTGCGACGCACCACATCTCTCCCGCACGCTTCGTGCCGAGCGTGGCTTCAGCCCCAGCGAATATCGCAAGACGCAGATCGGCCACACAACAACGGACGAGGAATTCGCCGTCGGCGTGCTGTTGCCGCACCTTTAAGCCTTTTCTGTTTGCCTGCCGGACGCCGGATGCTGCAAAAAATACATCAATGTAATTGATATGGTCAGAATTGCCCGTGCCGGTGTAAAACTCCCCTGTCCTGTTGAGGGACATCGTTGAGGGGGTATGGGATGAATTCGGAGCGTCGTGGCGTTCTTGCGCTTTTAGGTGGTCTTGTGCTCGGAACACCGTCCGTCGGAAAGGCCGCGAACAACGTCCCGGCAGTTCCAAAATCCCGCTCCGAATATAAACCCCGCCATATCGTTTGTTTTCTCGGCCCGGAAAACGGTCTGGCAGCGCTTCAAAACAGCACTCGCGCCGCCATCGATAAATTTGCCGGCGACTTCAGCCTCGACGACGATTATTCGCAGGATGAACCGGACGACCGGATGGAACGCTCCTTCAATGTCTGCTGGGATCGTGTCGACCCCGACGCCTATCAGGAGAGCGACGAGGACGCGGTCGCAGGCCACGGCTCGGTTCTTTATGTGCTTGGCCCGTCCATGGATGCGGAAACAGCCGTGGCGACCTGCGGGAAAGCCCTGATGTTGGTGAACCACATGCTCGATAACGGCGCCGTTGCCGTAAAGGGCGAAAGTGCAGGCGTTGCCCATGGCGTGCAGCGCTGGAAGCAACTCTTCGAGCAATCGCGCCGCGACGCCGCCGCGACCGATGCCCTTTCCTTCGCAAAAACCTGCCGCCTCGCTTTCGCACGCCGACCCATCGGCGGCGATGCCGACGGCATGGGGAGTGTCGGCTTTCACCTGGTCGGATTGCCTGACGTGGACGTACGCCTCATCCGAAAAGATGACGAGCAGCCGTCAACCAATAGCGAACAGCTGAAAATCGCCGCGCTGATTGACGATATCGCCGACCAAATGACCCGCGACGGCGTTGAAGCCGCCTTGAAGGACCGTCGTGCCGACCTGTCCGACGACACGCGGTATGAGGAAGACGAATATAAATTCAATCCGTTCGGCGTGGCGACCGTTCAAGACTACAAGCTTTGACGCCACGCCTATAGGGGCGAACCCGGGTCGCTGTCTCCCGCGACAAGCTGCATCGGCCAGACGCAATCCCGCGCCTGATTTGGGTAAAAAGGTGCGTAGGCCGGCATGGTCGACAGAAGCGTCTGGGCGACCGTCACGCCGAGATCGTGCAGCGACATGCGAAAACTGGTCAATCGCGGCTCGAGAAACTGGCCGCGCGGACCGTCGCGAAAACCGATGACTGCAAGATCCCGTCCTGGTTTCAGACCCACTTCCGCCAGGCGACGATAAAGGCCAAGCGCCATCATCTCATAGATCAGCACAAGTGCGGTTGGCCGGGGGCGCATCTGCAACCATTCGCTGGCGGCGTGATATCCGCCCTGCTCGCTCGATTTCGCCCGGATGACCAGAGACGGATCGTAAGCAATGCCGTTCTCCTCCAGCCCGCGCCGGTAGCCATCCATGAAAACATAACCGAGATTGACGTCGCTATCGGGTGCGGCAACCGCGATGGTGCGATGGCCGGCGGCGGCGAGCCGGTTGACGGCGCTGCGCGCAACCTCCTCGAAATCGAGATCGATCCAGGCATGGTCGGCACTGGAAGAGGTGCGGCCGAGCGTGACGAAAGGCAGGCGTGTCTGCTTTAAAAAATCCACACGCTTGTCGACACGGCGGGTGGACGAAATGATCATTGCATCCACCATGCGGCGCGCCACCATGCGCTTGAGATATTCGTCCGGGTCTTCCTCCCCCGGACAGGGCAAAACGATGAGATCGAGATTGTGAGCGGAAAACACGCTTTGCAAACCATCGGTCACGCCCATGAAGAAGTTGTCGGAGTTCTCCACCGTCTGCGCGTCGCTGCCGGTCATCAGGCCGATGACGTTGGTGGTGCCTTGCCTCAGGCTGCGGCCCGACTGGTTGGCGACATAGCCGAGCTTTTCCGCCGCTTCCAGAACGCGCCGCCGCGTCTCCTCGTTAACGTCGGGCTTGCCGTTCAGGGCACGGGAAACGGTGCCTATCGATATCTCGAGATAATCGGCAAGCTGACGAATTCCTTTCATGCACTCCTCCTCCTGAGCCGGGTCCGCAATCTGCGCCCCCAATACCGGTATTGACATATCTAACATGAACGTCCTAGTGTCGTAAACGTTTACGACGCTCTGCGCAAAGAGGAGTTTGCCCAGAGACCGGGGAGAGAAGATGACATACAATGCCGTTTTATGCGGGTGCGGAGCGATGGCCAAAGGCTGGCTGCGCGCCATTCATTCGACGCCGGATATTCTCGGCGCGATCAAGATCGTCGGCCTCGTCGATCTGAGTGAAAATACGGCACGCGCGCTTGCCGAAGAATTTGCGCTGACCGATGTCATCATCGGCACCGATCTTCGCGATGTTCTCGCACGGACGAAAGCCGACATCCTGTTCGATATCGTCATCCCGCAGGCACGGTTTGCCGTGGTTGAAACCGGGCTTGCAGCCGGGTGCCACGTGCTCAGCGAAAAGCCGCTTGCGGCATCAATGCAGGAAGCCGAAAAGCTGGTGGAACTGGCGAAAACGGCCGGGAAAATCCATGCGGTGGTGCAAAACCGACGGTTCATTTCCGGTATCAGGCGGTTGCGCCAGGCCGTGGAAGACGGCGTCATCGGTGATTTGACGGCCATTCATTGCGATTTTTTCCTCGGCCCCCATTTCGGCGGTTTCCGGGAAGAGATGAACAATGTTCTGCTACTCGACATGGCGATCCACACCTTCGATGCGGCGCGTTTCGTTGCCGATGAAAAGCCGCTCTCGGTGTTTTGCGTGGAGAAAAATCCGGCTGGTTCCTGGTACGCACATGGGGCAAGCGCCAATGCCATATTCGAATTCTCCAACGATGTGGTCTTCACCTATCGCGGCTCCTGGTGCGCGGAAGGCGAAAGAACCAGCTGGGAAGCCCGCTGGCGGCTGATCGGTTCCAAGGGCATGATCCTCTGGGACGGTGAAGACAATTTCTCCGCCTCCGTAGCCGGCGAAGAACCGGGCCTTCTGCGCGGATTCAAGACTGTAAACGTTTCCGGCAATATTTCCGAGAAGGACACGCATGGGCATGCCAGCGTCATACTCTCGTTTCTTCAAGCCGTAGGCACCGGCCAGATGCCGGAAACGGCCTCGTTCGACAATATCAACAGCCTGGCAATGGTGATCGGCGCGATTGAAAGCGCCCGCCTCGGCCAGCGTGTTTCCATCGCAGCATAAGGACCGACAGACGTGAGCAATCCGGCAAAATCCATCCGCATCGGCACCATGGTCAGCGCCAGCAAAGGCCAGGCGGCTGAACGCATCGGCCAGATAGCCGATCTCGGTTTCGAGAGCTTCGAACCGTTCTTCTGGCAGACGACCAACGGTCAGGACCTTGCCGATCTGGGCAAGCGCTGCCTTGAGGCGATTGGCGATCGCGACATCACCATCGGCACGCTCGGCATGTTCGGCAATCCGCTGGAGGAAACCGAGATCGACCTTCAGACCTTGCAGGGCTGGAAAGACTGCATCGACAACGCCCATCATTTCGGCGCCACCTGCGTTGCGGGTTTCACCGGCAGGCTGCGCGGAAAACCGCTGCCGGAGAGCCTTTCCCGTTACCGGCAAATCTGGAGCGAGCTTGCCAAACGCGCAGCGGACAAGGGCGTGAAGATCGCCTTTGAAAATTGCGCCATGGACGGCAACTGGCAGACCGGTGACTGGAACATCGCCCATAATCCCGATGCGTGGGAACTGATGTTCAACGAAACCCCGGATGACAATATCGGCATCGAGTGGGAACCCTGCCACCAGATGGTCTATCTCATCGATCCGCTGCCGCAGATCCGCAAATGGGCGGACAAGATTTTCCACGTGCACGGCAAGGATGCGACCATTCGCTGGGATGTGATCCGCGAGCACGGGATTTTCGGCAAGGAAAAATTCGTCTTCATGCGCACGCCGGGCTTCGGTGACAGCAACTGGACGGACATTATTTCGGAACTGCGTCTCGCCGGCTGGTCCGGCTCGATCGACATCGAAGGCTGGCATGACCCCGTCTATCGCGACGCGCTGGAAATGACGGGACAGGTCCACGGCCTGAACTATCTGAAACATTGCCGGGGCGGCGATTTTGTCGTCGATCCCATCTGAGGAATGGAGGCCTTTGGGAGAAGGCTTCCAGCAATTGCAGAGACGATAACCAAGAGGAGGAGACTATTATGGGTATCGCGAAATGCATGATCGCCGGTGCGCTGGCTCTGGCAGGCGTATCCGCCGGTGCGATGACCGCGCATGCGGAAGATGTGACCTTGACCTTGTGGTCGCTGGACAGGGACATCCAGCCGGCACCGAACCTCGTGAACGAGTTCAACAAGCTCAATAACGGCATCAAGATCGAATACCGGCAATTGCAATTCGACGATGTGGTGAGCGAATCCATGCGCGCCTACTCGACCGGCAACGCGCCCGATATCATCGCCATCGACAATCCCAACCACGCCATGTTCGCCGCACGCGGCGCGTTTCTTGACGTGACGGATATGATCGCGAAGTCAGATGTCATCAAGACGGCAAACTATTTTCCGGGTCCGCTGAAATCCGTGACCTGGGACGGCAAATATTTCGGCGTTCCGAAGGCGACGAATACGATTGCGCTCTATTACAACAAGGACCTGTTCAAGGCGGCCGGTCTTGATGCCGCAAAACCGCCGCAGACCTGGGACGAACTGGTGGACGCGGCCCGCAAGCTCACCAACCCCGCCAAGAACGTGTACGGCATCAGCTTCAGCGCCAAGGCCAACGAGGAAGGCACCTTCCAGTTCCTGCCCTGGGCGCAGATGGCCGGCGCCACCTACAAGAACATCAATACCGATGGCGCAGTAAAGGCGCTTGAGACGTGGAAGGTTCTGCTCAGCGAAAAGCTCGCCTCCCCGGACACGCTGACCCGTAGCCAGTGGGATTCCACCGCCACCTTCAACGCCGGCAACGCGGCCATGGCAATATCCGGCCCTTGGGAAATCGACCGCATGCTCAAAGACGCCAAGTTCGACTGGGGCGTGACGCTGCTGCCGGTTCCGGCACCGGATGCACCGCGGTCTTCGGCCATGGGCGACTATAACTGGGCGATCTTCTCCAAGAGCAAACATCCCGCCGAAGCCTTCAAGGCAATCGAGTTCTTCGCCTCGCAGGACAAGGACATGTTCAAGAACTTCGGCCAATTGCCGGCGCGTTCCGATATTCCGGTTCCGCCCACCGGCAATGCGCTGAAGGACGAAGCGCTGAAGACCTTCGTCGAGCAGCTCAAATATGCGCAGCCGCGCGGTCCCTCGCCTGAATGGCCGAAGATTTCCAAGGCGATCCAGGACGCCATTCAGGGCGCCCTGTCGGGTCAGATGACGCCGAAGGCCGCGCTCGATCAGGCCGCTGAAAAGATAAAGCTGATCGAAGGCTGATCTGTCTGGGCGGTGGCCGGGTTCATCGGCCCCATCCAAGGGGTTCCTCCCGGTGGGGCTGCCTGCTGCTTTATGCAGCGGCGGCCCCGATCGGAGGTTGTGAGGATGTATCATGAAAAAACTGTTTTCCAGCGTCAGCGACGGTCGCGGTTTCGACCTCATCCTCGTCGCTTTTCCTTTGGGCTTCCTGTTCGTCATGGCAGGACTGCCGCTCATCTACAACATCGTCATGAGCTTTCAGGAAGTCGACATGTTCAGCCTGGGCACCTTCGTGCGCCCGTTCGTCGGTTTCCGCAATTATGTCGATCTGTTCCGGCAGCCTGAAACCCTGCCGATCCTGTTCAACACCGTCACCTTCGTCGTCACCTCCATAGCAGGGCAATTCGCCATCGGCTTCGGTCTGGCGCTGTTCTTCTGGGTGAACTTTCCCGGCGCCACCTGGCTGCGCGGGTTGTTCCTCGTCTCCTGGGTCATGCCCGGCCTCGTCGTCGGCGCGATCTGGAACTGGATCTTATCCGGTGATTTCGGCGTGCTGAACTTCTTCCTGCGGGAAAGCGGCATGATCTCAGGCAATATCTTCTGGCGATCGGACGCGAATTTTTCGCTCTGGGCCGTCGTCATCGCCAATATCTGGCTCGGCACGTCGTTCAACATGATCCTTCTTTCGGTCGGCCTCGCCTCCATCCCCGGCGATCTCTACGAGGCGGCGGAACTGGATGGCGCCAACGCCTGGCAGCGTTTCTACACCATCACCCTGCCGATGATGCGTTCCACCATCGGCGCGATCATCTCGCTCGGTCTGATCTTCACGCTGCAACAGTTCGATCTTTTCGCCGCCATCACCGATGGCGGACCCAACAACAGTTCCAACGTGGCGCAATATTGGGCCTGGGATCTGTCGTTCCGGCAATATGATTTCGGCAAGGGCGCGACGATCTCCGTCATCATGATCGTTTTCGTGATGCTGGCTTCCGTCGTCTATGTGCGCTCGACACGGCATGAGGTGCGCGGATGAGCATCACCACGCGCAACCGGTTGATGCTGGCAATCGCCATCGTGCTTGCCGTCATCTATCTCTTTCCGCTCTACTGGATGTATCTGACCTCGCTGAAAAGCGGCTCGGAAATGTTTGCCAACCCGCCGGGCTTCTGGCCGGCCGATCCGCAATGGCAGACCTATGCCTATGTCTGGCAAAGCCGCAATATGGGCCGTTATCTGTGGAACTCGGTGCTCATCGCATCGAGCGCCGTGGCGCTCATCACCGTGCTCGGCGTTGGCTGCGCCTATGTGCTGGCGCGCTATCGCAATGCCTGGGTGGATATCGGCCTGTTCCTCATCCTCATGCTGCAGGTTCTGCCGGCATCGCTGATGATCACGCCGATCTTCGTCGGCTTCTCGCAGGTGGGTCTGCTGGATTACCCCCGCCTGTCGGTCATTCTCGCCATTGCGGCAAAAAGCATGCCCTTCTTCGTGGTGCTGGTGCGCGCCACCTTCATGGCAGTGCCGCAGGAGCTGGAAGAGGCAGCGCTGGTGGACGGCAATTCCCGCGTCGGCGCCTTCTTCAACATCGTGCTGCCGCTTGCCAGAAACGGCATTCTCGTCAGCGCCATCCTCATCTTCATGCAGGCCTTCGGGGAATTCGTCTATTCGAAATCGATGATCCAGGCGGCTGAATTGCAGCCGGCCAGCGTCGGCCTCAATTCCTTCATGGGCCCCAACACCAGCGAATGGAACAACATCATGGCCTATGCGACCATGTATGTGACACCCATTCTCGCCCTGTTCATTCTCTTGCAGCGCCGCATCGTCTCCGGCCTGACCTCGGGAGCGCTAAAATGACCCTTCAGATCGAACTTTCCGGCGTAAACAAATATTACGGTGCCTTTCACGCGCTGAAGAACATCCATCTTTCCATCAAGAAAGGCACCTTCGTCGCCCTCGTCGGCCCGTCCGGTTGTGGAAAATCCACCCTGCTGCGTTCGCTGGCAGGGCTGGAAACCATATCCAGCGGCGACATGCGCATTGCGGGCACGCTCATGAACGGCGTGCCGCCGCGCAAGCGCGATGTCGCGATGGTGTTCCAGTCCTATGCGCTCTACCCGCATATGACGGTGGAGGAGAACCTGACCTATTCGCTGCGCATGCGCGGCGTGGCAAAGGCGGAAGCCCGCAAGGCGGCCGAGGAGGTTGCCGCCACCACCGGGCTGTCACAGCTGATGAAGCGTTATCCGCGCGAACTTTCCGGCGGGCAACGCCAGCGTGTGGCGATGAGCCGGGCGATCATCCGCAATCCGCAGGCATTCCTGTTCGACGAACCGCTCTCCAATCTCGATGCGGCCCTGCGTGTGCACATGCGCAAGGAAATCCGCGCGTTGCACGATCGCCTGCACGCCACCTCGGTCTATGTCACCCATGACCAGATTGAGGCGATGACGATGGCGGACCACGTCGTCGTCATGCGCGACGGCGTGATCGAACAGCAGGGCACACCGCTGGAATTATACGACCGACCGGTCAATCGTTTTGTCGCAGGCTTCATCGGTTCGCCGGCGATGAATTTCATTCCGGCAACTGTCAGCCCCAACGGTACTTCGCTTCAGCTGCGCTTCGGCGAAGGCGAGCCGCAGCAGTCCATCAGAACCCCGGCTCCCTTGCCACCGGGCAAGCGCGTCATCGTTGGCATCAGGCCGGAACATATCCGGCCCGTAACGACAACCGGCGCGGCGCTGATGTTACCCGTTTCGGCCGTGGAAACCACCGGTTCGGCCACCTTCCTCACCCTCGGCACATCGACCGAAGTGGTCATCGCGATACAAGGACGCAGCGAGGTCAAGTCCGGCGAAACCGTCGGCCTCGAGATCAACCCGACCGACCTGCATTTGTTCGATGAGGAAACGGGGGCCGGCCTCGGGGGCCGGTGAAGCGCAAGCTTCAGCGGCCCATGACGATGTCGAGGATGCTCCGGCGCGTGGTTGCGGAGGTGGCGGTGGCGCGGCCAGCTTCGCGGGCGGCGATGACGGGTGAACCGGAGCCTTCAATATCCACCCACCGACCAGCATGCTCCGTGGATTGACGCTTGAGATAGGTATAGGGCGTTTCGTCCCAACGAGAGATCTTCGACTTCATATTGTCGAGGATGAAATCTCCGCGATCCGTTCTGACAGTGAGGATGGCGTGGCCATCGCCTTTTTCGTCCCGGACGACGGTAATCAGCAGGTCGGAAACCGGCAAACCGGCAGCCATCAGTCGCTTGCGTTTCTCGAGCGCCAGATCCTCGCAGTCTCCCGCGCCATTATAGGGATATTCCCAATAATCCTCGTAGCCCCAGACTTCCATGTCGGAACGCTGGTCGATTTCGAGATTGACGGTACTGTTGATCGAAACGAGGGTCGCCCAGACATCAGGGGTAAGGCTGAGCGGCGGCATGTCCTTGACCGGCTGACACTCATCCGCGTGCCGCTTGCAGAAATCGTAATGCCCGACCGGCTGTGAGGTGAACTTGCCCGTCTGCATCGAAGGAGACGCCTGCACCGGTGCAGCCAAACCCGCAACAGCCAGAATGAAACATGCTTGCAGCAATTTGATGAGATGGGTCATGTTCGTCTCCTGAAGACATGACCTACCGGTGGCGATTTGAGTTCACATGAAACAAAATGCTCGACTTTTAACGAACCCGATAATTCCGTTTCAGAGGGCTCGGGCGAGACTGGCGCAGCCACGGCATCTGAACGGTCAACAACGGTAAAGTGAGCAGCCGCAACTTGCCACGTAGAGGCGGCCTGCATATGAAGGAGCCGGCACGCAATAATAATCCCACATCTTAGAGAACGCTGCATGAGCCTGTTTGCGAAGACCACCCGCGCGGCTGCCGTCCTTCTGGCGCTGGCCTGTCTGCCCTCCAACGCTACAGCGCAGCAGATGGTGGTGGTACCTGCCGGAAACCGCTCCGCCCAACAGCCGGACATACCGCAGGCCTCGGCAATCAGGACCAGGGCGTTCTCCACGACCTATGAGGAAAAGTTCCGCAAGACTGTCGATCTTCTCAACAGCGACCCCGGTCTCCTCGGCAAGATCAGGAAGGCGGGCGCGGCCTATGGCATCGACCCGATCCATATCGTCGGCGCCATCGTTGGCGAACACACCTTCAACGTCACGGCCGTGGATCGCTTGCAGACCTATTACGTCAAGGCCATTTCCTATGCGGAACTCGATATAAAATTCAGCTATCAGGGCGTTGCCCTGAAGACGTTTCTCGAGCGGCCGGAATTCCGCTCCTGCGCCACACTTGCCACGACATCCGAGCAATGGAGCTGCCGCGATATCGTTTGGGATGCAAGTTTTCGCGGCGAGGCCGTCGAGGGGGTGAACTATGAGGCGATTTCGTTCCAGCGGGCCTTCTTCCAGCCTTTTTATGCCGGACAGACCTTTGGCCTTGGCCAGATCAGCCCGCTGACGGCGCTGCAGGTCACTGATCTCGTCAACAGAACCAGCGGCCTGCCGAAACTCTCCGCCGACAGGCCGAAAGACATCTACCGCGACGTCATGGATCCTGACCGGAGCATCATCTACATCGCCGCTATTCTGAGAGACTCCATCGATGCGTACAGGGAAAAAGGCTTCGATATTTCCGGCAATCCCGGCATCACCGCCACCCTCTACAATGTCGGCCAACCCCGGCGTCGCGCCGAACGCCTGCGGACGGCAGTGGATGCGGGGGCTAAGACCCTGCTGCCGGTCGAAAACTACTATGGTTGGCTGATCAACGAGCGTCTCGATGTTCTAAGGGGCATTCTCGACGGCAAGGCGATCGACAAGCGGACCACTTCGGATATCGGCGAAAAAACGCGATAAAGCCGCTGCCCTGAACGATTGCAAGTCCGCTCCATAGAGGATGATGCACGCAAAACGCCTGCGATCCTCGCCGACAAGCCGCCGCCACATCAGCGCCACAAGGCGCGGATCGTCGGTCTTGTCTCCTCAATATCGATCTCGTGGACGGGTTCGAATTCGAGATCGTTTCCCGCTCGGACAGGAACATCGAAAAAATCCGGGCGTGGAACACCACTCCTCCCGAGATGTGAGCCTTAGGGAGCCCGGAACTCAGATCGAGGAAAACCTCTCTTGCGTCATGCCGGGCTTGACCCGGCACCCAGCCACGGCGCGTCTGTGCCGTGGAAAGACTCTGTCGCGGTCCCTGCGGAAGCGCAGCCTTTTTTATATGGCGCAAGAGCAACCATCTTTTCCGGCAGAATGGAAATGGAAAGGACGAGAGATTTGCAGTCGAAAGCGAGCACCGCCTGGCCTCAGCAAAGGTGCTTCACGCCTGAACTATGTCGATTGAAATAGTCGGCCCTTATGGCCTGTGATATCAGACTTACGGTTTTGCAACGGGGGAGTTGAATGGCGAGAGGGTTCGTGACGGCCGAAGAGGTGGCGAAGAAAGCCGGGGTCTCGCGCTCCGCTGTCTCGCGCACATTCACCCCCGGCGGCAGCGTATCGAAGGTCGTCCGGCGCAAGGTGTTGAAAGCCGCCCACGAGCTTGGCTACCGCGTCAACCGTCTGGCCCAGGGCCTCAACAATGACCGCTCCAACCTCATCGGGGTGGTCGGCGCCAATCTCGGCTCGCCCTTCATTTCAAAACAGCTCGATCTTCTCAGCATCGGTCTGCTGCGTCGCGGTTTGCAATGCCTGCTGCTGAATGCGGCCGATGCCCGCAAGGATATCGCGCCGCTGATCGAACTGCTTTTCGAGTTTCGCGCCCAGGCGATCGTTGTTCTCTCCGGCGAACCGCCGGCCTCGATCGTTGACGAATGCATTGCCAATGGCGTGCGTCTCATCCTCATCAACCAGCGTCTCGACCGCACCGATACGAACATGGTGCTGAGCGACGATTCCCACGGCGCCGATCTCGCCGCCATGCGGCTCGTGGCGGCAAAATGCCGGAAGGTCGCGGTCGTTTCCAGCGGCAGCCAGACACCGGCACAGCTGCGCCGCGCCGGCGCCTTCACCCAGCGCATGAGCATCGAAGGCATCGAGGTCGTTCCATGGTCGGGCGGTCCGACGAGTTATGACAGCGGCTATCAGGCCGGCTGCGAATTGCTGACGGACAAGACCATAGACGGCGCCTTCTGCGTGACCGATCTGCTCGCTTTGGGTTTCATGGATGCAGCACGGCTGGAAATGGGCCGCCGGGTGCCGGAAGATGTGTCGATTGTCGGTTTTGACGATATTCCGCAGGCGGGCTGGAAAAGCTATCAGCTGACGACCGTTGCCCAATCCCTCGACGCGCTGACCGAGAAGGTGCTGACCGCTCTCGACAGCGACGAGCCCGAGACCCGGCTTCAGGTCGTGCCCGTTGAGATGGTCGAGCGCATCACCGCGCGTTAACCCGCATTCTTGATCCGGCTTCGGAACGGATTGCGCCATGCGGATTTCGGTCACACCACAATGGGCTCCCGCTGCGCTGTGAGGCGCAGTTCCATATGCCGCGAACCGCCTTCGGCACGGGCAAGAAACAGCCCAAGGGCTCCGAAGAAGATTTCGATAAAACTCTTGAGCGAACCATCGTGATGATCCGGCTCGCGGCCAAACTGCTCCGCCAGTTCCCGGTAAAGCGAAAGCCGTTGCGGCGCGATATGCGCAAGTGCGAGGTCCGCGCCCTGACGCAGGCAATACCAGTCGGCAATAAGCTCGAACATCGGCAGATCGGCGGAGAGGTCGGCATCACGCGAGGCAAGGCTCTTTTCACCAAGCAGGCCGATAACCTCCGAGACGGTTTTATCTGCAATCGCAGCGACGATCCCGGCTGGCCACTCCTTGGTGAAATACCGATGTCTGATCAGCGCGCGTTTGTGGCCAAGCAAGAAATCCCCATAATTGTCCGCCGCAAATGCCCGGTCCTCGTCCTCGCCCGCAAGTGCGGTTTCCTGCGCATAGCCCCGGCAAATGCGGGTGTTGACCGGCAGCGCGTCCATCTCCACCGTCTCGACGGAAATCTCGTGCTGCGCGGCATGAACGACCTTGAAGGCGGCCGGAAAGGCAACCAGAGACGGCACGGCGATATTGGTGAGCGAGGTCTCCCCCTGCCCGCGCCGGGTCACGCCTTCCACATGCAGATGGCCGCTGAAATGAACCTGGAGACCCGCCTTAACCAGCGCATCCTCAACCGCCTTGCGCGGCGTGCGGCGCACGACGTTGGTCTCACCGAACAGCGCACCTTCGGCACCGCTTGCGCCGTCGAAGGGATCGAGCGCCGGATAGTGGGAAAAGCCGAGCAAAGTCTTTCCAAGCGCCTGCGCCCTCTCGCGCACATCGGCAATCCAGTCGATGATGAAGGGTTTGCAGCGCAAAAGCGCATTCCAGCCGCCGGAGGTGCTGTCGGTAAAGGCCGCTTCCTCACCCGTCTCGAACGTACCGTCGAGCGGTTCGAAAATATTGGCGTCGATCATCAGCAGCCAGAGGCCCGGCTCCGGCTCAACCAGATAGGATGCGTCCATCAGCCGGTAGACATTGGTGCCATCGGGCGAGCGCACCTCATAGAGACGGTCTTCCGCCGCATCGGAAAGCCTGAACGGTGTTTCCCAGTGCAGATAGTGCGGCTGGCGGAAATAGCCGAAGGTCGCCATCGGGCCAAGGCCCATGGGGTAGCCTTCGCAATACATCCGGTCGCTAATCACGATCCCCTCACCGGCCCGCCGCGGATCGCTCGAAACGGAAAGGCATTTGCCGTTCTCCGTCAGAAACTCCTTGGTATGATGCCGGCCACGTGGACCGAAAATATCGTGGTTGCCCGGCAGCGCGTAGAAGGCAGTGCCGTGGGCATCGCGATGATGCTCCAGAATGCCTTTGAGCGTTTCGGATGTCGCCCGCTGGCCATCATCGGTATAGTCACCCAGCAGCACCACATGGCGAACACCCCGCTGCCGCACCTCTTCAAGTGCGGCATGCAGCGCATCGGCGCTTTCGTTGAAAACACGGGTGGATTCGCGCGTATCCGACCAGCTGCGCATGGTGATGCGCTCGCCATCGACCTCGATGCCGGGAAAACCGAAATCGGCGGCCGTGTCATGAAAATGGGCGTCGGCAATGACGGCGACGGGGGGAAGCGTGCGTTTCAGCATGGCTGGACAGTCTTTCTGCCCTCGACCATATCGATCCAGTCGGAGGCGCGGCGGGCGGCGGCATAAAGCATCGGTTTCGGCGTCTCGAACCATTCGTCCGGCCGCAATTCCCGCTTGGTGCGGATCACGGCCAGGGCATCGTCAAGCGTAGGGTGAAGATGCGGCTGCTGCTTGTGCAGGAAAAGCGCCACCAGCGAGACGGAGCGGCTGCGGCCGCTGCGGCAATTGACGAGCACATTGCCACCATCGGGGAACGGATAGGTTTCGCGCTTCGGCATGGTCTGCCGCAACGCGCCGTCGAGAATATAATAAGCACCCAGCATCATGGTGTCGGGACTGCCTTCGCCGTCGATAAGACCGAGCTTGTAATAACGGATATCGCCATAACCGACGGCGCGCCTGTCGCCCTTGTCCGCCGCCGCCTGCACGAGATTGATATCCAGATTGACGGCGCAGTTGACGACGGTGGTAATGCCGTGCCGGCGCAGGAGCCCAAGGTCGCTCGCACCATCGCTGCCGCCAATATAGAGCGCAACGTGACGCGGGCCGAGCCCTTCCGCGATCAGGCTGATCGCCGGCCGGGCATAAACGGGTCCATCCATCTCATTCCTCCACATGCACCAAGTGCCCATCATGCACGGGCACCCGTCTCCATTCAGGCCGAAACGGCCCGCTGCCGATCCGAAGGCTGCCGCTCTGCCAAAGGTATCTTCGCTGCCTGGCTGACGCCGCTTGCAACACCGCCGGCTGCGGCCAGCACCGGCCCGCCATCCCTCAGACTGCCGATTTCCAGAAAAGGACAGACGTCGCCGCCAGCTTCGCTGACGAGTAGCAGTCCGGCAAGACAATCCCATGAATTCATGTGCAATTCGAGATAGGCATCGGAGCGGCCATCGGCCACATAGGCAAGCGCCAGCGCACCGGAACCGGCGCGGCGCACATTGGTGCCCATATCGAGCAGGTTCTTGACGACATCGAGATAGGTGTCATTGGCGATACGGGTCGACCAGCCCATTTCGATTGAGGCCGCATCGAAACGTTGCGTTTCCGCAACCCGGATCGGCTGTCCATTGCGCGTCGCCCCCTCGCCACGGCGGGCGAAATAAAGTTCGTCCAGAGCCGGATTATAGATCGCGCCGATTTCGGTCTGGCCGTTTTCGACATAGGCAATGGAGATGCAGAAATGCGGAATGCCACGCGCGAAATTCGCGGTGCCGTCGACGGGATCAACGACCCAGACGCGATCACCGATCACACCGCCACCCTCCTCGCCGAAAAAACTGTCGTCGGGAAAACAGGCTGAAATCGCGCCGCGAATATGCGCTTCGGAGGCCGCGTCCGTCACCGTCAGATAGTCCTGCGGACCCTTCATCGAGAAGCTGCGTGTCGCCTCGCCCTGGAAGCCTTTCAGCGCCAGCTCCCCGGCGGAAAGAATAACGCTGCGGCACAGTTCGGCACGGGCTGCCAACGTATCCGGATAGGGCATCAGGTCCATGCGAAATAACCATCACTAAACGATTGAACACGCGTTCATATTGCACGCGCGTTCAATCTTTTCAAGCGCAATTTGTCGCGGACTGCGTTCCCGACTACAGACCCGCCCCCGACGCGTCCAGACAGTCGGTTTGCGGTAACATGCGGAAAAAGCGATGGAACGGTTTTGCACTGCGAGAGTTTCTTTATGGCAACCCCAAGCAGGAGGAAGACAAATGGATCACGCCAATCACGTACGTCTCGTCGAAACCGAACTGACCCCGTCCGTTCTGGAAGGTGCCACAGTTTATGGCGCAGATGACCACAAGGTCGGCAAGGTCGATCATGTCCACGGCGTCGGCGCTGCCAGCACCGCAATCATCGACGTCGGCGGCTTTCTCGGCATTGGCGCAAAGCCCGTTGCCGTACCGCTCCGCGATCTCGATTTCATGCGCGACGAAGACGGCGATGTCCACGCGGTCACCACGTGGACCAAGGATCAGCTCAAGGAAATGCCTGAGCACCACCACTAATATTATTTAAAGCCCGGCAAAACGCCGGGCTGAGAATGACGAAAAACCTCTCCCCATCTGGCCTCGGTTAAGTCCAGGATTTTTGGAGGAGAGGTTTTCGCGTTTTATCGGCAAGGTTTACGAGGCGCTGCCCCGTCAGACGGCGAGGAAACCGCCATCAATCGGCAAGACCGCCCCTGAAATCATGCTGCTGTCGTCAGAAAGCAGCAGCGCGATGCTCTGCGCCACATCTTCAGCCTCGGCAAAGCGCTTCAGCGGATGGCGAACCATCATCGGCTCGCTTTTTGCGGGGTCGTTCCAGGCTTCTGCGGCCAGTTCAGTCAGCGTGATGGTTGGTGCGACGGCGTTGACGCGAATGCCGTGCGGCCCGAGTTCCTTGGCGAGAACGCGGGTTGCGCCTTCCAGCCCGGCTTTCGAAGCCGCGTAGCAGAGATGATCCTGAAAACCGCGATGACCGGCAATCGACGTGATGTTGACGATTGCCCCGCCGCCGCCGTTGGCAATGCGGGCACGGGCAAATTCCTGGCACGTGACGAGAGCGGCGCGCAGGTTGATGCCCAAAACGGCCTCATACCCTGCGTCGCTCATCTCAAGCACGCTTTCGAGCACGTTGATGCCGGCGCTGTTGATAAGGAAATCGCACGGGCCGGCTTGCGCCATCGCCGCCCGCGTTGCCGCCACATCGGCGAGATCGACACGGATCGAGCGTCCGCCGATCTGGCTTTTCAGGCTGTCGAGATCGGACTGGGTCCGGCTGATTGCCACGACTTCAGCGCCGCGCGCAGCCATCAGAATAGCGCAGGCACGGCCGATGCCCTTGCCTGCGCCGGTGATGATGACGGATTTTCCGGAAAACTGCATGGAATCCTCCCTGCTTTGATGTGAAATGCGCTTATGACGCGTTTGAAGAATGGTTGGCCGAGCGGATCGTGCGCGCCGCATTTTGCAGCGCCAGAAACGCATCGTAGCGCCACTGGTGCAGCTGCTGGAATTCAGCGTCCGGTGCCGAATATTTGGCAATGCGCGACATGGCAGGCATGGCGGACATCAGGTCGGGATAGGCTTTGGCGGCGACAGCGCCGAGCATCGCTGATCCCAACAGCACCGGCTCCTCGCATTCGGTGAGTTCGACCGGAAGCCCCGTTGCATCCGCCAGCAATTGTCTGGCAAGCGGATGCGCACCCGCGCCGCCGCTGACACTGATCGTTTCCACAGGCGCGCCATGACGGGCCTGGGTTTCGATGATCTGGCGAAGCCCGTAACCAAGGCCGAGAAGCCCCGCCACATAAAGCGCGACAAGCGAATCCACCCCCGTCTCGGTGCCGTAACCGGCAGTGACGGCACGGGCATGGGGATCGGCGAAGGGGGCGCGATTGCCGAGGAATTCCGGCACCACATGAAAATTCTCTGCAATCTTTACCGCTGCGGACGGGGACGAGGCCAGATCCAGCGCGCGGTCGGCAAGCCATGCGGGCAGTGATTTGCCTTGCTTTTCGGAAAGCGCCTTTGCCTCGGCAAAGGCCGGGTGCAATTGGACCAAATAATCGATGGCGGCTCCGGCGGCGGACTGGCCGCCTTCGTTGAGCCATACGCCGGGAACCATGGCGGAATAATAAGGACCCCAGACACCCGGCACGAAAGCAGGCTCGGAGGTCGTCGTCATGGTGCAGGACGAGGTGCCGAAGACATAACCGAGGCATCGCGAGGCGTCGCCGCCCGCAGCAACGGTGCCGACACCGCCGGCATGGGCATCGATCAGCCCGGCAGCAACGGCTGTTCCGGCAGCCAGCCCCATGGCTTTGGCGGCATCTTCGGTCAGGCCATTACCCAGCGCCGTGCCGGGGTGGACGACGCTTTGACCGATGCGGCGGAAGCCCTGTTCCGCCAGATCGCCCAGGCCGATGCCGTTGAAATAATCCGCATCCCAGCGGTCTTCATGGGCGAGATAGGTCCATTTGCACGTCACCGTGCAGGCGGAACGATCAAGTGCGCCCGTGGCTTTCCATGTCAGAAAGTCCGTCAGGTCGAAGAAATGTTCGGCACGCGCATAGATTTCGGGCCGGTTTTCGCTGAGCCACAGCAGCTTGGGCGTCTGCATTTCAGGCGAAATGCGGCCGCCGACATATTTCAGGACGGCATGGTCGCCGGCATTGATCCGCTCCGCCTGTTCGACGGCGCGGTGATCCATCCAGACGATGATATCGCGCTCGGGATGATCCGGCGCGCCGACTGGCAGGCTCTCGTCATCAGGCCCGCGCACCACCAGCGAGCAGGTGGCATCGAAACCGATGCCGACCACGGCAGCGGGATCTATGCCGGCCTGCGAGACACTGTCCCGGACGCTGTCGCAAACGGCTTTCCAAACCTCACCGCTCGATTGTTCGGCAATGCCGCCGTCCTCGCGATGCATGGTGATCGGGCGCTTGGCGGTGGCGACAAGCCTGCCCGCCACATCAAAGACGCCGGCACGGGCAGAACCGGTCCCGACATCGACGCCAACAAGGTAGGAAGCCATTTGCGATACTCCTTGGGAGCGCGAGTTTAAACGCGGTCGAAGTTGGTGGGCAGCACCAGCATGTCGCGGATGGTGACGGTGCGCTTGCGGGTCAGCATATAAACGACAGCATCGGCCACTTCACTCGCATCGATAAGGCTACCCGATTCCTTGGCCTTGCGAAGGTTTTCTTCCGGCCAGTCGGCCAGAAGGGCCGAGACGACAGGGCCGGGCGAAACCTGCGCGACGCGCACGCCGTGCGGGATCATCTGGCGGCGCATGCCCTGCACGAAGCTGGTGATCGCCCATTTCGAACCCGAATAGACCGGCTCCCAATAGGTCGGGAAATGCCCGGCAATCGAGCAGGTGACGATGATGTCGCCGGTCTTGCGCGCCGACATGTGCGGCACGACGGCCTGTACGTTTTTCATCACGGCATTGACATTGAGGTTCAACATCTTGTCGATGGCTTCCGGCGTCGTCTCGGTAAGCTCACCGCCGATATAGGTGCCGGCGTTGCAATAGAGGATGTCGATATGATCGACCTTCTCCAGGATTTCCGGGATCATGGCATTGCAGCTATCGGCATCGAGAAGGTTGGTGACCTGCGGGATGGCGCGCTTGCCGAGTTTGCCGGCAAGCTCATTCAAGGCTTTCTCGTTCCAGTCGACCATGACCACGGTTGCGCCGTTTTCCAGCAGCGCCTCGGTGGTGGCGAGACCGATACCGGAGGCGGCGCCGGTGATGACCGCGATCTTGCCTTGCAGCAATTCAGACATTTAATTCTCCTGCTTCTTTGAAGATATGACGTGTTGGCTCAGCGCCATTCGCGCCCGATATAGATGGCCAGCAGGATGATGGCGCCCTTGATGACATCCTGCAGATAGGGGTTGATGCCCATGAGATTGAGGCCGTTATTCAGGATACCGAGCAGCACCGCGCCGATCAGCGTACCGAGAATAAGCCCGCGTCCGCCGGCAATCGCCGTGCCGCCGAGAACCACGGCCGCAATGGCATCCAGCTCGAAGCCGACACCGGCATTGGGCTGGCCGCTCATAAGCCGGCCGGTCAGGATGAGCGCGGCAAGCGCTGCCGTCACGCCCGAGATACCGTAGACGGCAAGCTTGACGCGCCGGGTCTTGACGCCGGAGAGGCGGGCGGCGAGCTCGTTGCCGCCGAGCGCATAGACATGGCGGCCGAACGCCGTGCGCTGCAAAAGCACCCAGGCCACGACATAGATCACCACCATGATGATAACAGGCACCGGCACGACGCCGACGCGGCCGACGCCGAACCAGGAAATCCAGCTCGGAATGCCGCTGACGGGATAACCGCCGGAATAGATGAGGCCGAGACCGCGCGCCATGCCCATCGTCGCAAGCGTGACGATGATGGCCGGCATCTTGCCCCAGGCGACAAGCGCGCCGTTGAAGAGACCGATGCCAAGTCCGATGAACAGCCCGGCCGGCAAGGCAAGCGAGGCAGGCAGGCCGGTATTCACCATCAGGCCGGCAGACAGGGTGCCGACAAGCGCCATGACTGCACCCACCGACAGATCGATGCCGCCGGTCAGGATGACGAATGTCATGCCGACGGCCAGAATGCCGACGACGGAAACCTGTCGCAGCACGTTCATGATGTTGTTGACGCTGAAGAAATTGTCGCTCGCAAGCCCCATCAGGATCGAGACGACAATCAGGCCCGCCAGAGGCAGGGCAAGCGGAGAGCGCAGCACGCTGCCGAGGCTAAAACCGCTCGTCTTTTCGGCAGTGCCGGTATTTGCATCAAGCGACATGTTCAACCCTCCCGGTGGTGGCGTTTGTCATTATTGTTTCCGAATTGATGTCTGCGCCCTCGACGGTGGCGACGATGCCACCGGAGCGGAACACGCAGACGCGGTCCGACATGCCGATGACCTCGGGCAGCTCCGAAGAGATCATGATGATCGAATAGCCCTTGGCGGCGAATTCGCGCATCAGCGCATAGATTTCCGCCTTCGCGCCGACATCGATGCCGCGCGTCGGCTCGTCGAAGATCAGGACGCGCATGTCATGGTTCAGCCAGCGGGCGATAACGATCTTCTGCTGGTTGCCGCCGGACAGCGTGTCCACGCGCGCATAAGGCCCCTGCGCCTTGACCTGCACCTGCGCCATCGCCCTTTTTGTATGCTCCAGCTCTTTTTTCAGGTCGATGAACCAGTGAGCCTTCTGGTACTTGCGATAGTTGTTGAGGGAAATGTTCTGCAGGATGGAGAAGCTGGTGATCAGCCCCTCTTCCTTGCGGCTTTCCGGCAGCAGGCCGATGCCGCGCATCAGCGCTTCATCCGGGCCGGAAAACCGCGTCTCGATGCCATCGACCTTGATCTTGCGGCGGGAAGCGGAATGCGCGCCAAGCATGGCCAGCACGGTTTCCGTGCGCCCGGAACCGACAAGCCCGGCAAAGCCGAGTATCTCGCCTTGCCGCAGGAAAAAGCGTGAGATCGGCCCGCCTTTTTTCAGTTGCAGTTCTTCGACCTCGATCACCTTGCGTGCTTCCGCATCGATCTTCGGTTTGGGCGGAAAATTGGCCTCAATGCGCCGGCCGACCATCATCTCCACCAGACGGTCATTATCGACCTCCGAGGTCAGGCAGGAGCCGATGAGTTCGCCGTCACGCAGAACCGTGATGCGGTCGCAGATCTCGAATATTTCCTCGAGGTGATGGGAAATGAAGATGATCGCAACGCCCTGACGCCGCAGCTCGCGCATGACCTTGAACAGATGCTCGGTCTCGGAGGGGGTCAGCGTCGCCGTCGGCTCGTCGAGAACGAGAATACGGGCATCGAGCGAAAGCGCCTTGGCGATTTCGACAAATTGCTGCTGGGCAACGGAAAGGCGGTGCACCGGCACATCGAGAGGAACGTCCACGGCCAGACGGCTCATGCGATTTCAGCGGCGCGTTTCCGCATCGCGCGCTTGTTCAAAAGCCGCAGCGGACCGCGGATTTCGCGGGCGAGAAACATGTTTTCGACCGCATCGAGATAGGGGATCAGGCTGAATTCCTGAAACACGATGCCGATACCGGCGGCAATCGCCTCGTCGTAATTGGCAAAGCGGCGGTCCTTTCCGTCAATGCGGATCGTGCCGTCCGAGGGCTGCAAGATGCCGCACAGGATTTTCATCAATGTGGATTTGCCGGCGCCGTTCTCGCCCAGAAGCGCATGCACCTCCACCGCGCGCGCCTGCAGGTCAACGCCGCGCAGGACCTCGATCTTGCGCGAAGCTTTTTCTTATTCCATTCAGTTCCAGCATTTCACCCTCCTCGATGGTCGGGACATATCCCGCCCCCACATTAGATCAGGATGATTTTAGGCCGAACCGGCCTAAAATCTGAATCCTGATCTAAATCATATGATTAGACCGGGATTTAAGGCGAAAACCGCTTACACTTTTCGCCATCCTGGTCTCCGTGGGGACGGGACCTGGGGAGGAGTTCTTACCAGCTGAAATCGCCGGCGTTCTTGCTGTCAACGACCATGACGTCGATCGGCACTTCCTTCGGAACGACGCGAGCGCCCCACTTCTGGGCAAGGGCCATGGCAAGGCCGACGCGAACCTGGTCACGCGGGAACTGCGCGGTGGTTTCGATGAAGGCCGTGCCATCGGCAATCGCCTTCACCGCTTCTGGAGCACCATCGACAGAGGTCAGCTTGATGTCCTTGCCCGAGCCCTGGATTGCGGCGAGCGCACCCATCGCACCGCCGTCATTCACCGAGAAGATGCCGGCGAGGTTCGGGCGGGACTGGATCATGTTTTCAACGACGCCGAGAGCGACGGACCGATCCTGACGGCCGTTCTGCGTATCGACCAGCTTGATCTCGGGGAATTCCGCGAGAGCCGCCTTGCAACCTTCAACACGCTGAAGGATCGGCACGACCGGGATACCGTCTAGGATTGCGACTTCACCCTTGCCGCCGAGCGCGTCACCGAGATGCTTGCACGACTTGTAGCCCGCGTCACGGTTCTTCGAGCCGACGAAGGTATCGACCGGGCCGTTGGCGTTGGCGTCGACAGCAACGACAATCACGCCCGCCGCCTTTGCGGCATGCACGGCGGCTTCGATGCCGGCGCTGTCGGTTGGGTTCAAAAGCAGGATGTCGATCTTCTGCTGCAGCATGTCTTCCACGTCGGAAATCTGCTTTGCCACATCGTGGCCGGCGTCGGTGACGGAGCAAACCTCAGCGCCGATGCTTGCTGCGGCTTCCTTCAGCGCTTCCTGCATCGACACGAAATAGGGGTTGTTCAGCTCCTGGAAGGTCATGCCGATTTTCAGCTTGTCCTGCGCCAGCGCCGGAGCGGCCATCAGTGCCAGTGCGGCCGATGCCATCAGTAACTTGGATTTCATTCTCATAGTAACTTCCTCCCGTTTGGAAAATCTGGGCAATAAGAGCCCGTTTCCGGACAGCCCTCTGCCCGAATTGGTGAAAAATCCGCGATGTATCTTTGGTTTAATCCGCCATGACCGCTGCCTTCTGGGCCGCGAATACCGTACGAAACCGCGATGGCGACATTCCCTTCAGCTTCAGGAAATGCCTGTTGAAATTCGAAAGGTTTGAAAAGCCCACGTCGTAGCAGACTTCCGCCACCTTCACGTCCTGATCCACCAGAAGCATCTGGCAGGCCAGATCGATGCGCAGCTGATTGCGGTAGCGCACCAAAGTCGTTCCCGTATGCCGCTTGAAGGCACGGGAAAAGGCGCTCTGGCTCTGCCCCACCATGTCGGCCAGATCGATTTCCTCAACCTGTTCGGTCAGGTGCTGGCGCAGATGCGACAAAGCGCGGTTGATGCCGCTGTCGCCAATGCCCGTCAGGTCCAGCTCGTAACTCAGGCTCGCCAGCACTTCGGGCGCCGGCGCATTGACCAGCAGATCGAGAATTTCCCAGAACAGCGCAAGCCGCTTCAACCCCTGCGCCTCGATCAAACGCAGGATCAGCGGGCGAACGCGATCACTGGTCTCATCGTCAAACAGAATGCCACGGCGGCTGCGGTCCAGCAGGGCGCGCACCACTTCCATCTCGGACATGGACGCGCAGGCATCCTCGATGAAGGCTTCAGGAAACTGGATGACGAGAGAGCGCGTGGGCACGATCTCATCAGGCTCGATCTCGCTGATCCAGTTCTGCGGGAGATTGGGGCCAGTCATGATCAGTTGGCCCGGACCGAAGCGACCGACGAAATCGCCGATGTAGAACGTGCCTGAGGTCGCCACGACCAGATGAATTTCATATTCGGGATGGTAATGCCAGCGCACGGTGCGGAACGGATAGCCATGCCGCCAGGCAGCGAAGGATTCGCCCTTGCGGATATGTACCAGTTCCAGATCGGGCTGCATCGATGTTCCTCCCATCGGTCACGTCCGCCGTATTTGCGGAGCAAAGCCATTCCTCATTATGGCTCGTCCCAGGCGTTGACAGGGAGCATATGGCCTGCGGCGCATTTACTTCCACATCATACCGCAGAAATTACCGATACTTTTTTGACTGTTTTTTGTCGAAAATTGAAGAGTGTCATGCCCGGACCGACAACTAAGCCAGCGGTTGCGCCCATTTTTTTGCGCAGTTGCACCCTATACGCCCAGAAAATGCGCAGCTCAAACAGCGATGTGATGAATTTTTGGAGCGTGACCTGCCGATCACCGGCAGATCACGCTTATACTTTTCCGAAGGGTATCTGCCGCTCGCGCATCGGCAGGCGGCTTGCGGCAAGGGGTTATTGCGGCATCAGAATTTGTAGTTTCACGTCCGTTTCCCTTGCCTCCACCGCACGGTCAAAACCGGCAATGCTGTCTTCGAAGGGAATGGTTGCCGAGATCAGCGGCTTCAGATCGACCTTGCCGGATGCGATGAGAGCGACCGCACGGTCATACACATTGGCATAACGGAAAACCGTCTCCACGCGCAGTTCTTTTGCCTGCAAGCCGACGATATCGACCGGCACCGGATCGACCGGCATGCCGACGAGGACGATGGCGCCGCCGGGCCGTGCGAGTTTCGCCATGCCGAGTACGGCGGGTGCAGCGCCGGAGCATTCGAACACGACATCGCAACCCCAGCCGTCCGTCGCATCAGCCACGGCCTGCGACAGATCGCGCTCGCGGATGTTGACGGTTTCGATGCCGTCGTAGGCGGCGATGATATCGAGCTTCGGCTGGGCAAGATCGGCAACGATCACCTTTGCGCAACCGCCGGCGAGCGCCGCCAGCGCAACCATCATGCCGATCGGGCCGGCACCCGTCACGACGGCGATATCGCCGGGCTGGATGCGCGCCCGCAGCGCTGCCTGCATGCCGATGGCGAAGGGTTCGACCATGGCGCCTTCGGCAAAGGAAACATTGTCGGGCAGCTTGTAGGTGAAGGCTGCGGGATGAATGACTTCCGGTGTCAGGCAGCCGTGGACGGGCGGCGTTGCCCAGAAGCTGACGGCCGGATCGACATTGTAAATGCCAAGCTTGGACGCGCGCGAGGTCGGGTCGGGAATGCCCGGCTCCATGCAGACGCGGTCACCCGCCTTCAGATGTGTGACCTCGGCCCCGGTTTCGATCACCGTCCCGGAAGCTTCATGGCCGAGCACCATCGGCGCATGCACGACGAAATGGCCGATTTTGCCATGGGTATAATAATGGACGTCCGAGCCGCAAATTCCGACCGTATGGGTGCGGATGCGCACATCCCTGGGTCCGAGCTTGCCGGGAATGTCGAACTCCCTGAGCGCGAGCTTTCCTTTTTCTTCCAGCACCAGTGCTTTCATCTCATCCTCCGAAGTTTGCGAAAGGCCTGATAGCAATTCAAACAGCGTGATGCGGTGCAATTCCGGCAAAAGTAAACAGAAATCCGCCGGATCGGCCGGTTTTTCTTCAAGACGGAAAAACTGTATCGAGGCGCACGCAATTTCTCATCATCCGGCACGCATTGCGGATTTTCCGGGGTGGGCGGGACGGCACGATTCGCTCTGCGATACGCGGATCAGCGTGTGATCTTCAGCCCTTCCAGAAAGGTGCGGAAACTGTCGACGGCGCGTTTCGAAGTTGTTTCGGGGTCGTCGGAATTCGCGATCCACTGGGCGGCACTGCTGCTAGCCGCATTGATGAAACGCGCACAGGCCTCCGGGTCGATGTCGACAATCGTCCCTTCCTGCTTCAGTGCCTCGAGATTTCGCGCGACAGCCAAGACACAGCCATTGGCATTTGGCCAGCGGGAGGGGTCGCCGAGAACGGCCGGTCCGTCGCGGAACATGATACGCTGGATTTCCGGCTCCAGAGCCATGAGGATGTAACCGACATTCTCCTCGACAAAACCCTCCCACCGCGTTGCAGCCCTTGACGAGATCTCGCCGAGCCTTTTCGTCATCTCCGTATCGATCTCGCTCACAACCGCCAGCAGCAGGCCTTTCTTGTCGCCGAAATGATGATAGAGAGCGCCACGCGTCAGCCCCGCCTCGGCAGTAAAATCATCCATCGAGGCTTCGGCATAACCGATGCTGCCAAATGCCTTGCGGCCGGCGACCAGAAGCTTCGCCCGCGTTTCGGCAATCATTTCACTGCGGGGTTTGCGCATTTTTTCTCCTGAATTTACATACGCTGCGTATATTAGTTGACATACGTGGCGTATGCAATTATCTCATTTGCATACGCCACGTATGTGTGTGGTGGATACTCCCTAAACAAGGTGCATCCCGATGTCTAATCCCTATAGAGAAATTTTCCGGGCTCCGGGCGCCAAAGGCTTCTCCGCCGCAGGCTTCTTCGCCCGCCTTCCCATTGCGATGGCCCCGATCGGCATCGTCGCCATGCTTTCCCAGACCCATGGCGAATATTGGCTTGCCGGCGCTGTCTCGGCAACCTTCGCGCTGACCAACGCCGCCGCTGCGCCGCAGATTTCCCGCCTGGTGGACCGCAAGGGGCAGAGCAGCGTGCTTTTCCCGGCCACCGTCATAGCGGTCATCGCCTTTACGATCCTGATTATCGCGACAAACCAGAGGTGGCCCGCCTGGACACTATTTCTGTCGGCCTTCTTCGCCGCCGCCATGCCAAGCATTCCGGCAATGATGCGCGCCCGCTGGACGGAAATCTTCCGTGACCGGCCGGAGCTGAACACGGCTTTCGCGTTTGAATCCGCCGCCGACGAACTGGTCTATATCGCCGGCGCCTCGCTGTCCGTCGGCCTTGCGGTCTCGCTCTTTCCCGAAGCGGGCATGATGATCAGCACCGTCTCGCTGGCACTCGGCACCCTTGCCTTCCTCCTGCAACGATCGAGCGAGCCCAAGATACGCCCGGTCGAGAGCGGCAGCAGGCAACAGTCGGCGATCCGGCTGCGTCCGGTCCAGATCATCACGCTTGCCTTGATCTTCGTCGGCTCGACTTTTGCCACGGCCGAGGTGAGTGTCGTTGCCATTACCAAACAGCTCGGCCAGCCGCAGGTCGCAAGCCTCGTCATCGGCGTCTATGGCATCGGTTCGTTTGTCGTCGGCCTGTTTATGGGCGCGATCAACCCCAAAATGCCGTTGCAACGGCAATTGCTGATCGCCGTCAGCGTTCTTGCGCTCACCGCGCTGCCGCTCCTCTTTGCAACCACGGCCGTTGCCCTGCTTGCCTTCGCCGTCTTCATCAGTGGCGTTGCAATCTCTCCGATCTTCATCACCGCATTTGGCCTGATCGAGCGCCGCGTGCCGGAATCGATGCTGACGGAGGGCGTGACATGGGTGATGACCGGCATCGGGATCGGCATGGCGCTTGGCGCTTTCATCTCCGGCTGGGTGATCGATAATTTCGGCCCGAGCAACGGCTTCTGGGTATCGATTGCCGCCACCCTGTCGGCAGTCACCATTGTCAGCCTCGGCCAGCGCAGCCTTGCTGGAGAGACCAACCGCTGTGCCACAACAGCCGCTGCACAGCCCGCCGAATAAAGCACCAAAACATGAAGCGCGCACCGGCGCGCTTCATGGTGTCACCGGCCGGCACAATTCACGATCATTTCCAAAGCTGCGCGCTATGCCGCCAGATAAAACTGCCTGGCATTGCGGTGGCCGACCAAGGCCTGCTCGTCTGGCGAAAGCGTCGAAAGAAGCTGCTTCGTCATGCCGATCCATTCCGGCAGACCGGAGCCGAGATCAACCACCGGCCAGTCGCCGCCCCAGACCATTCTCTCCGGCCCGAACAACTCGAGCACGGTTTCCACATAGGGTGTCACGCTTTCGAGCGTATCGCATCCCGGCGCGCAATAGGCGGTGACGCCGGAGATTTTGACGAAAAGATTGGGCAGCCTTGCCAACTGCACCATGCGCTCGCGCCACGCCGGGAAATCGTTTCCGGCAATGTCCGGCGTGCCGCAATGGTCAAGCATGAAGCGCACATCCGGGCAGGCCCCGGCAAGTTCGGCGGCAATGGCAAGCTGGCGGGAATGGAAACACAGATCGACCGGCCATCCCGCCTTTCCGATCTTGCGCACGTTGCGCCGGTAGTTCTCCTCTCGGCTGAGGTCATCAGGCATGACGTGGAGGATACGCCGGAAACCGACCACGTCGAGGTGGCGGCAATCCTCCAGCCAGGCGTCGAAACCATGGTCCGTTTCCGGCCGGCAACTGGCGATCTGGCCGAACATCGGCAAGGTGCCCGCGCCGATCATGCCGGCGATGAGGCGAGCCTCTGCCTGGTAGTCGCAATCGTCCACTCCGCTTTCCATGAAGATCGTGCCGACAACGCCACATCCCTCGACAAGCGTTGCATAATCCTGGCGGGTGAAGCTTCCCGCAAGGCCGGGTTCCCCCCGCGTCCAGGCGTAACCGAGCTTGCCTCGCAAGATCAGATGCTGGTGGGTGTCGATCAGATCCATGGCGTCCTCCTGCCTGCCGCAGCGGTCAATCTTTGCGGGCCAGCGCGTCGAAACCCGCCCAGGCGGCGTCCGGCACGGCGGTTTCGAAAATAGACAGGTTGCGCAACAGGCTGTCCGGTTTTGCCGTGCCAATCAGCACGCTCGCAACATCGGCATTTTGCAGCGGAAAATGCAGTGCGGCGGCGGCAAGCGCTATGCCATGGCTTTCAGCATGCGCCTCCATGGCGCGCACCTGCTCCATCACATCGGGGGCCGCTTCACTATAGTCGAAGGTCGCGCCCGGCCTTGCACCCGTTGCCAGAATGCCCGAGTTGAAGACGCCGCCGATGACGAGCGAGGTGCCGGTTTCCGCACAACGCTCCAGCAACTTTGGTGCAGCCGACCGGTCGAGCAGCGTATAACGGCCCGCCAGAAGAATGCAGTCGATCTCGTCTATCTCCATGAGGTTGAGGCAGGCCGGAACCTCGTTCACGCCAAGACCGAAGGCGCCGATCCGGCCTTTGGCCTTCAACTCATGCAGAGCCTCGATGCCGCTTTCCGTAAATATCCTGAAATGATGGCGATAGGCCTCTTCGCCAAGCGTGGTCGCCTCCAGATCGTGAACATAGAGAATGTCAACCGAACCAAGGCCAAGCCGGGCAAGGCTCTGCTCATGCGAGCGCATGATGCCATCATAGCTGTAGTCGTATTCCACCACGAAAGGCAGCGCATCGACGAAACCGTAATCCGGCACAACACCGTCTTCAGCCGGCTTCAAGATCCGCCCGACCTTTGTGGACAGCACGAATGCATCGCGGGGTTGCGCCTGGAGAAAATCGCCGAGGCGGCGCTCCGAAAGGCCCTGCCCGTAATAGGGCGCGGTATCGAAATAGCGGATACCGGCGTCCCAGGCCGTTTGCAGCGTCGCCATCGCATCGTCGCGGCTGACGCTGCGATAGAGATTGCCGATACCGGCTGCGCCAAAGGAAAGTTCGCTGAGTTCAAGCGCCGTGCGGCCAAGTTTGCGGGTCTTCATGCGATACCCTCCTCACGGCGAAGCTGGCGCTCGACGGTGCGGATGACACCGCGAAGTTCTCCCAGGCCCTTGACGCGGCCGATATAGGAATATCCGGGATTGGTCTTTTTGGTAATGTCGTCACCCAGCAGGTGGCCGTGGTCGGGCCGCATCGGAATCTCGGTGCGGCGGCCAGCCCTGGCGGCGGCCCGCTCTTGCCGCAGCAGCGCCTCGATGACGCCGATCATGTCGGTGCCGCCGTCCAGATGGTCGTCCTCGAAGAAGGAGCCATCCGCTTCGACGGTGACATTGCGCAGATGGGCGAAATTGACGCGGGATGCGAATTCCCGTGCCATCGCCACAAGATCATTGTCGCTGCGGGCGCCGTAGGAGCCGGTGCAAAGGGTGATGCCGTTATTGGGGCTTTCAACGGCTGACAGGATGGCGCGGATATCTGATGGTGTCGACACCACGCGCGGCAGGCCGAACAGGGAGAACGGCGGATCATCCGGGTGGATGCCGAGATACACGCCCACCTCCTCCGCCACCGGCACGACCTCCCTCAGAAAGGCCAGAAGATTGCCCTGCATGGTGGCGCTATCGATGCCGTCGAACGAGGCAATCAGTGCTGCAATGGATTGGCGCGTCTGCACCAGTGCGCCGCCCGGCAGGCCAGCGATGATGTTGCGCTCCAGAAGCGACTGGTCATCCTCGCTCATTTGCGCAAAACGCGCTTCGGCGCGCGCCACCAGCGCAGGATCGTAATTTTCAGCAGCACGGACACGCTTCAGAATAAAGACGTCATAAGCAACGAAATCCACCATTTCGAAGCGCAGCGCCAGTCCGGTATTGCGCGCCTGCCAGCGCAGGTTCGTGCGCGTCCAGTCCACCACCGGCATGAAATTGTAGCAGACGACGGGAACGCCCGCACGGCCGAGACGGACGAGCGTATCCTTCCAGCGCGCAATCGCCTTCGGGGCATCGGCGTCGCCGCGCTTGATGGACTGTTCCATCGGAATGGATTCGCAGACACTCCATTCCAGACCGGCCGCCTCGATCATCGCCTTGCGTTTGGCAATCTCGTCCGCCGGCCACGCCGTGCCGTCGGGGATCTCGTGCAGCGCCGTTACAACGCCGCTGGCACCGGTCTGCCGCACATGCTCGAGGGTGATGCTCTCTCTCTCTCTCTCTCTCTCTCTCTCTCTCTCTCTCTCTCTCTCTCTCTCTCTCTCTCTCTCTCTCTCTCTCTCTCTCTCTCTCTCTCTTTTTTTTGGGTCAGATGGACCGAACCAGCGCCAGGTTTCCTTCATGGTCTACTCCTCCGAAAAATGCCGTTCGATGGCGCCGAGCGCGCCATACTGGACGATGTCGCGATAGGCCACCCGAAGTGCGGTGACGAATGCCTCGTCCGCCTGCCATTCCGGCCCGAAGACGCGACGGAACGTTAAAAACCGGTCGATGATTGCGTCCGGGTCCTCGTCGCTGCCGGTCGGAGCGCCCCATTCCGCAAAGGCCGGATCGGCCATCACGATCGTCTCTCCGCGCTCGTTCAGCGCCGCGCAGGACCTTATCCACATGGCGACGGCAAAAAGAGCAGCCGTGTCAGGCGCGCCTGCCGCACGCAGCTCCGCAAGCGGCGCCAGAATGCGTTGCGGCACTTTCTGCGAGGCATCAGAGGCGATCTGGGCGGCGCGGTGGCGCAGGGCGGGGTTCGCGAAACGCTGGCGCAGACCGGCAACATAGTCCGGGCCGCTGACGGCCGGGCTCAATGTCGAGCCGACCTCACGCCAATAACGGTCGATGTAACCACGCACACGCGGATCGGCATAGATATCGGCGATCGTCTCCAGCCCGCTGTATTGGCCGATCGCGGCCATGGCGGTGTGAGCGCCATTCAGCATTCTGAGCTTCATATGCTCATAGGGCTCAACCTCATCGACGATTTCGGCGCCCGACAACTCGATGCCGGGGCGGCCGTGCGGAAAGCGATCCTCGATCACCCAGCGAAAGTAAGGTTCCGCAATCACCGGCCAGGCATCCTCGCAGCCGAGACGGGCCATCACACGCTCGCGGTCGGCGGCGGTGGTGGCGGGCACGATACGGTCCACCATGACGCAGGGGCAAGAGAGGTTTTCGGCGATGAACGCAGCGAGGTCCTTATCGGTGAGACCAGCCATTTCCACCAGCAGCCGGTGCAGGATGCGGCCGTTGGACGGAAGATTGTCGCAGGAGAGCAAAGTCAGCGGCAGAGCGCCTGCGTCCCGCCTGCGTCTTGTCGCTTCCAGCAGAAAACCGAGCGCGGAGCGCGGTGTTTGCGGGTGTGCCAGATCATGAACCACATCGGGATGATCGCGAAGAAGCGTGCCCGCAGAGACATCGGCAAGGTAACCCTTTTCCGTCACCGTCAAAGTGACGATCCGGATGCGCGGATCGATCATGGCTTGCAGCAGTCGCTCGGGGTCTTCCGGGGCGACGATGGTCTCGAGGATGGAACCGACGATCCGCAGCGTCTCGTTTTCACCGTCCCGCAGGCAGAATGTATAAAGATTGTCCTGTGGCGCGATGGCATCGCGAGTATCGGCGCTGCGCAGCGAGGCAGCGACAATGCCCCAGCCGGTTTCGCCGCGCGCCAGGCAATCATCGATGAACACGGCCTGATGGGCGCGGTGAAACGCGCCGACGCCGAGATGCACGATGCCCGGCGTCACTGCCTTGCGGTCATAAGCGGGTAAAAGCACGTCCTTTGGCAAATGGGAAAGTGCCGGGGATGAGAGGCGTTCTGTCATGGTCATTTATCTCCGTATCTCAGCCGAATTGCAGGCCGCCATTCATGTCAACCACAGTGCCGGTCATGAAGCCTGACAGCGGCGAGGCAAGGAAACGCACGGTATGGGCCACCTCTTCCGGCTGGCAGAACCGCCCGACGGGAATGGCGGCAAGCTGGCGCTGGCGGTCTTCTTCCGACAGTTGCTCCATGATCATCGGTGAAACCACATAGGCCGGCGCGACCGCATTGGCGGTGACCCCGAAAGGGGCAAGTTCACGGGCGGAGGAGTAAGTGAGGCCGACCAGCGCCGATTTCGACACCGAATAGGCCGTGCCCGCCGTCAGGCCGCCGGACTTCCACGCATAGGAGGAGATGTTGATCAGCCGCCCCCAGCGGTTTTCCTTCATGGCGGGAATGACGGCCTGCGTCAGCAGCAGGGCGGCATCGAGATTGACGGCCATCAGCCTGTGCCAATCGTCAAGCGTGGTTGCGGCCAGCTTGTGCGGCGACAGCACGCCAGCATTGTTGACGAGAATGTCGATGACCTCGAAACGATGGGCGACATCCTTCATGACGGCTTGCAGTGCCGCGGCATCAGCGAGATCGACGGCGACGGGATCGCAGGCACCGCCGAACTTCTGCGCAAGCGCGGTAACGGCATCGATGTCGCGATCGAAGGCGAGCACCCTTGCCCCTTGCGCCACCAGCGCCGCAACCACGGCGCGGCCGATGCCGCCACAGGCGCCCGTCACAAGCGCCGTCTTGTGTTTCAGTTCCATTCTTTCTCCTCCACGTCCACTCTCAAATGGACAAATGCTTGCGCTCTTCTTCGGGCAACTGTTCGTAGATGACGAAAACCATATCCAGATGCGTCACCAGCGCCTTTTCCGCGCCATCGGCATCGCCCCGGTCGAGGGCGTCCACGACGGCCAGGTGTTCTTCGATGACGGCGGGCAACCGCTCCGGTTTTGCCCAATAGCGATGGAACCGCGACAGGGTCACCTTGGCGGCAAGGATCGCCTGCCAGACGCCTTCGCGACCGGAAAACGTGCCGAGCAACCGGTGAAACGCCTCATCCGCATGAAAGAAGCCGGATGCGTCGTTGGCGGCGATCACCCTTTCCTGCTCGGCGATGACGTCGCGCATCATCCGGCTCATCTCTTTCGTCCATTTGGGCGCAACTTCGCGCAGCAACGCCACTTCGAGGGAGCGGCGGATGAAGTGGCTGTCCTGAATTTCGCCAAGCCTGATCGGCGCAACGAAGCTGCCGAGCTGCGGATAAACGTCCACAAGCCCCTCTTCGGACAGGCGCTGGATTGCGGCGCGCACCGGCGTGCGCGAGACGGAAAACTGACGGCAGATCGAGTTTTCACTGATCGGCGCGCCGGGCGCGAGGCGGACCTCCACAATCGCCTGACGCAGCGCCGCATGCACCTGATCGGCAACCGAGCCATAACGATTGACCACAAGCTCAACGCTTTCAATTCCCGAGCCGGCGACCTCCTGGTGACCGCCGCGCCCCGTGAAACCGGCATTGGTGTTTTTCGTCATGAACGCTCCCCTTCGCAAGGCCGCCGTGAAAATCCGATTGCCACTTGGATACAAGTATACTAGTGTCCATGGTGCTTACGCAAGCCGGCTGTTGGGAGAAAGAGCGATTGAGGGAGGATTTCAGTCGCTTTTGCAGAGACAGGCCGTTTCATGGAGGAGAAAAACATGACGCATTTCATGCGCAGCCTCGCCGCTGCCGCAATCATCGGCGCGGGAGCCTGCGGTGTCGCGCAGGCGGCGGACGCCAGCAAGATCGCCCTCGTTCCGGGCGGTCCACACCCTTATTTTTCCGCCTGGGAACAGGCAGGCAAGGACGCCGCCAAGGACTTCGGTCTGGCGGGCGCAGACTATAAGGTGCCGCAGAAATGGGAACTGGCGCAGCAGAACCAGCTTCTCGAAAGCCTTCTGAGCCAGGGTTATAACGGCTTCCTGATTTTCCCCGGCGATCCTGTCGGCGCGGTCTCGACAGCCGAGGAACTGACTGGCAACGGCGCGAATGTGATTGCCGGCGCCGGCTGCTTCAAGGACCCCTCGCCCGCCGCCTTCTGCCTTGGCACCGACACCGGCAATTCCGCCTATCTGGGCACCAAGGAACTGATCAAGGCGATGGGAACGGGCAAAAAACGCATCGCCCATTTCACCGGCTTCCTTGTGGACCCCAACACCCAGCTTCGCATCGATGCCGTGAAAAAGGCCGCTGATGAAGCGGGTGCCGAGGTCGTTCAGGTCATCGCCGATATCGACGCGCCGGAACCGGCGGAAGAAAAGATCAGCGCCTACCTGGCCGCCCACGCCTCCGAAGTGGACGGCATCGTGACCACCGCCTGGGTTCCGGCGGTCGTTGCCTCGAACGCGCTGCGCAAGATCGGCGACAAGCGGATCCACATGGTCGGCATCGACCACGACGAAGTGGTGCTGAAAGCGATCAAGGACGGTTTCGTTGACGGCACGATGCTCCAGAACCCCTATGGCCAGGGTTATGTCGGCGCTTTCGCGCTGAGCAAATTGCAGGCAGGCTGCAAGGTGAAGGAAGATGCGCCGTTCAAATCCAACGCGCTGACGACCAAGTTCATCGATTCCGGCACCGCCTATGTCGATGCCACCAAGGTCGACAACTATGTCGACGCCATGCGCGCCGAGACCAAAAAGCTGCTGGCCAACTTCGATACGACCTATCTGAGCTGCAAGTGATCATGCCTTGAGCGATTGCCGGGCGGCAGACGACCGCGCCCGGCAATCCGCCCCGCCCTTTCAGGCGGCAGCGCAATGACGAGGCGACCCGCGCAGGCGCTTCGGGCCGAACCAATACCGGGACAGTTTCATGACCGTGAACGATAGTTTGCTCACAAAGGGCGCGCAGGAGGGCGACAGGCGAATGGGCTCCAGCCTTTCGCACGGCCGCTTTTTCCTCACCAATGAATTCGGCCTCATTCTGCTGATCGTCGTTTTCGCCGTCATTTTCGGCGTCGCCGCCAGCGGCTTCCTTTCGCCTTTCAACCTGTTCACGCTGGGTCGCAGTGCCGCGATCAACATCATGATCGGCCTGTCGATGATGGCGGTGATCGTGACCGGCGGCCTCAACTTGGCCGTTGGAGCGATCGGCGTCTCGGCGGCGATGGCCTGCGGTTATCTGATCGAGGTGCTGGGCGTGCCTTGGCCGCTCGCCCTTGCCGGCGGTCTTGCCACAGGTGCGGCGCTCGGTTTCGTCAATGGCTGGACCGTCATCCGCACGGGGCTGCACAGCTTCATCATCACGCTTGCCACCATGAGCATCTTCTTCGGGGTGATGATCTTCCTGACGCGGGCCGAGGCCTATCGTGGCCTGCCGCCGATCTTCGCCGCCGTTGGAAAGATGAAGCTCGCGACCTATTTCTCGCCGCTGCTTCTCGTCACGCTCGCAACCGCCCTTGCCCTGTCCTTTCTCTACCGGCGCACCGTTCTTGGCCGCGAAATGCTGGCGGCGGGCGCACGCCCGGAAG
Source organism: Agrobacterium sp. (assembly GCA_034519725.1). Lineage (GTDB taxonomy): Bacteria > Pseudomonadota > Alphaproteobacteria > Rhizobiales > Rhizobiaceae > Agrobacterium. The sequence continues at coordinate 22,115 of JAXHOC010000027.1, read as the reverse complement.
CGGCGGAACTATCAGGCATTCGCGTCGACCGGATTTTTATCGCCTGTCACATGCTGTCGGGCCTGCTTGCCGCCCTCGCCGCCCTGATGCTGGTGACGCGCACGGGCGCCGCCATTCCGTCCATGGCAGGCCAACTCGGACAGGACTGGCTCTTGCCCGCCTTTCTCGGCCCCGTCCTTGGCGGCACGCTTTTGCAGGGCGGCAAGGTTTCGGTGCTCGGCACCTGTCTTGGCGCACTTCTGGTCACCATGCTCACCAGCGGCCTGCTGCTGCTTCAGCTCGGTGAATTCTGGGTCCAGACATTTCTCGGCCTGCTGCTGTTGCTGGCGGTTTTGATGGACAAGGCGCGGCGAAGCTATCTCGCCCGGCGCAACCTGGCGTGAGGACTAGACGATGACGACCGACAACACCCTTCTACGCCTTGCCAGAACCGACTGGTTCGGCCCCCTCCTGGTCACGGTGCTGGCAATCGCGCTTATTCGCGGCTTCAGCCCCAACTTCCTGTCGTCCTTCAACATTCAGATCCTGCTTCTCGCCATCGCGGTCAACGCGCTCATCGCCTTTTCGCAGATGATCATCATTGCCATTGGCCAGATGAACCTCTCCGTCGGCGCAATCGGCGGGCTGGCGGCAATCTCCTTTGCGGGCCTGATGCAGGTCTGGGGGCTTCCGGCACCGCTGGCCGCCATTGCCGCCGTGCTGATCGGCGTCGTCTGCGGCATGCTCAACGGTCTGCTGATCGCCATCACCGGCATTTCCGCCTTCGTCATCACGCTCGCCACGCTCTCGATCTACAAGGGCATCAACCTCGGCATCACGCGGGCGGAGCCGTTCTACGGCGTGCCGGAATCAGTCAAAGCCTTTGGTTCGGCCCTGCTCGTCGGTCCGGTTCCGTGGCTCGCAGCCCCCACCATCATCATCGCACTGGCGCTGTGGTTCATGCTGCGCCGCCAGCCGATAGGCCGTTTCATCCTTGCCATTGGCGGCAACAGCCATGCGGCGGAGCTTTCCGGCATTTCGGTCCGCACGACGATGATTGTCGCGCACGGCATCTCCGGCCTTCTGGCGTCGGTCGCGGGCATTCTGCTCGTCTCGCGCTTGCAGATCGGCCAGCCCTCCATCGGCGACGACTGGCTCATCCTGTCGTTTGCGGCACCGGTTATCGGCGGCGCGGTGCTGGCTGGCGGGCATGTCAGCGTCGCGGCGACCCTGCTCGGCGTCGTCATCGTCGCCATCATCACCCAGGCACTCGTGCTGTTCTCCATCGATCCGTTCCTCGTGCAGGTGGTGCTCGGCGCCATGATCCTTGCCGCCGTCGGCATCAACCGCCTGCGCGAAACGCATCTCGGCAAAAAGACGGGAAAGGCCTGACATCATGGACAAGCAAGCTGTTTTTCAGGCACGCAACATCGAAAAAGTGTTCCCCGGCGTCCGGGCGCTCAAGGGCGTCAATCTTTCGCTCGAGCCGGGTTCCATCCATGCCCTGTTGGGGGAGAACGGCGCCGGCAAATCGACGTTGATCAAGGTCATCACCGGTGTTCACCACCAGAGCAGCGGCCAGATCCTCGTCGATGGCGAGGAAGTCCGCTTCAGCAATCCGCGCGAGGCTATCGCCCGTGGCATCGGTGTCGTCCATCAGGAGCGCAACCTCATTCCGCGCTTCTCTATTGCCGAGAACATCCACATGGAAAAGCTCGGGGCGCATTATCTCAAACCCATCGACTACGCCGCGCTGAACCGCGACGCATGCCGCTGGCTGCAAGCCCTCAATCTGGACGTCGATCCGGCGATGCCGGTCTCGGAGCTTTCCGTTGCGCAAATGCAGCTCGTGGAAATTGCCAAGGCGCTTTCCCTGCAAAGCCGGGTTCTCCTGCTCGATGAACCCACGACCTCGTTGACGCCGAGCGAAACCGACAACCTCTTCCGCATCCTGCGCCGCCTGCGCGATGACGGCGCAAGCCTCGTCTTCGTCAGCCACAAGCTGGAAGAGGTTCTGGATATCTGCGACCGGGTAACGGTTCTGCGCGACGGCGAAAACGCCTGCGAAAGCCGCTCGATGCAAGGTCTCGGACGCCAGGATCTGGTGCGCCTGATGATTGGCCGCGCCGAAGGCGGCGGCGGCTGGCGCAAACGCGCGGTTGAGCACAATCCGATGGTGCTTGAACTGCAAGGCGTTTCGACTGCAATCGGTCATCGCGATGTCAGCCTTTGCGTGCGCAAGGGCGAAATCGTCGGCCTTTACGGACTGGTGGGGGCTGGCCGCACCGAATTGGCAAAATCGATCATGGGCAAATTCGCCGTCACGGAAGGCGAAGTCCGGATCGAAGGACGCACCGCCCGCATCCGCTCCGTTGCCGAAGCCATCCACGAATATGGCGTCGGTTATGTCAGCGAGGACCGCAAGGGCGACGGCCTCATTCTCCAGCATTCCGTTCTTGCCAATGCCGGCGTTCCCATCTGGCGCAAGCTTTCCAACGCATTCGGCGTGCTTTCCGACAGTCGCATCCGTGCGGCGGTCACGCCTTTTCTGCAGAAGCTCGAGGTGAAGACGCCCAGCCTCAGCCAGACCGTGGGCAACCTTTCCGGCGGCAACCAGCAGAAGATCAGCGTTGCCAAATGGCTGGCCGCCGACGTCAAGCTGCTGATCGTCGATGAGCCATCTGTCGGTATCGACATCAAGACCAAGGCCTATCTGCATGACCTGCTGCGCGAATTTGCAGACAGCGGCACCGCCATTCTCGTCATTACCAGCGACATGCCGGAAATGGTGGCACTGGCAGACCGCATCGTCGTCATGGACCGCTACCGGGTTAAAGGCGCGGTCGAGAACAACGGCGTCTATGCCGATATGAGCGAGAGCATCATGGGCCTGATCCACGATGCGCAGAGCGAAACGGCCCTTTCACGTCAGGCATGACGCATCGCAACGGCCGAACGACGCTTCCGGCTGGGCGGAACGGCGTATTTTTGGGTGTAGCAGCGGGTGAAATGGGCAGCGGTCGAAAATCCCGTCAGCAAGGCCACGTCGACGATCGAGAGCGAGGTTTGCTGCAACAGTTCATCCGCCTTTGCCAGCCGAAGCCCCCGGTAAAACGACATCATGGATTGGTCGAAATGGCTGGAAAACAGGCGGTGGAGCTGGCGAATGCTGCTGCCGCACAATTGCGCCAGTTGCTCCGGCGACAGGGGATCCGCCACATGGGTAGTCATAAGCTCGATGGCAGCTTCAAGCACCGGGTGGTGGACGTTGAAACGTTGCCCGGCGCGGCCGAGCTGCGGCTCGTCGGCCGTTCTCAAACGCGGATGAATGAACCATTCGCTGACATCGCGCGCAAAAGCCGAACCATGGTCCTTGGCGATAAAGGCACCCATCATGTCGATGGCGGCAACGCCGCCCGCGCAGGTGTAGCGATCGCGGTCGATGACGTAGAGCGCGCGCTCGATCAGGAGATCGCTCGCATATTCGCTCAGCGGATCGATATGGGTCCAGTGAACGGTAAACCGTCTGCCGCTCATCAGTCCGGATTTGGCCAGGATCGCCGCGCCGCCGGAAATGCCGCCGAGCTTCACGCCGCGCTGGTGGAGCGTGCGCAGATTGCGCGCAAGTGCCGGATCTTCATAAAGCATGGGGTTTCCGCCCGCGACGATGAAGACCAGATCCAGCTTCTCCGACAAGGCCTGCGAGACGGGCGCGGTGTCGAAACCGCCGCCTGACGTGGAAGCACCAAACCCGCCATTCGCCGAATAGAACCGGCAATGGTAGAGCGTCTTGCCGGCAAGATGATTGGCCGCACGCAGCGGCTCGACAGCCGCAGCCAGTGACATCAGCGCATAACCCTCGATGAGGATGAACCCGATCGACATCGACCCTTCGGCGTGCATGGCTTGCTCCAAGACATTCCCTGATACAGGCTTAGCCGACTTGGCCAAATTGGACAATAATACGTCCGCCACGGATAAAAAATTCGCCCGTTATCGCGCTATAAACTTGGGCAACCGCCCTGTTTTCGAGGAATACAGATTTGCGCTATTCGGCTCTCCAGGTTTTCAAACAGGCACTGACCGGCCATAAGGGCTGGCGCCCGCTGTGGCGGAACCCCGACCCGCGGCCTCATTACGACTTCATCATCGTCGGCGGTGGCGGACATGGGCTTGCAACGGCCTATTATCTCGCCAAGACCTTCGCGAGGTCCCGGATCGCCGTTCTGGAAAAAGGCTGGCTGGGATCGGGAAACATCGGCCGCAACACCACGATCATCCGTTCCAACTACCTGCTGCCCGGAAACGAGCCGTTCTACGAATTCTCGATGAAGCTCTGGGAAGGGCTTGAACAGGAATTCAATTTTAATGCGATGGTAAGCCAGCGCGGCATCGTGAACCTGTTCCACACCGATGCCCAGCGCGATGCCTACCGCCGCCGTGGCAACGCCATGCTGCTGGCCGGTGCGGATGCACAGTTGCTTGGCCCCGACGATATCCGCGCCATGATCCCGTTTCTCAATTTCGATAATGCCCGCTTTCCGATCAAGGGCGGCCTTTACCAGCGCCGTGCTGGAACTGCCCGCCACGATGGCGTTGCCTGGGGTTACGCGCGCGGCGCCGATCTGGCCGGGGTCGATCTTATCCAGAACTGCGAAGTCCAGGGATTTCGCATCGAAGACGGAACGGTCAAGGGTGTGGAAACCAGCCGTGGTTATATCGGCGCCGGAAAGGTCGGCGTCGCCGTGGCGGGATCGACCGGCCGCGTCATGGCCATGGCCGGCATGCGGCTGCCGATTGAAAGCCATGTGCTGCAAGCCTTCGTTTCCGAAGGGCTGAAGCCGACCATACCGGGCGTGATCACCTTCGGCGCGGGCCATTTCTATGTCAGCCAATCCGACAAGGGTGGGCTTGTCTTTGGCGGCGATATCGACGGTTACAATTCCTATGCCCAGCGCGGCAATCTGCCCATCGTCGAAGATGTCGCCGAGAGCGGCATGGCGCTGATGCCGATGATCGGCCGGGCGCGCCTGCTGCGCATGTGGGGCGGCATCATGGACATGTCGATGGATGGTTCGCCGATCATCGACCATACGCCGGTGAAAGGCCTCTATCTCAATGCGGGCTGGTGTTACGGCGGCTTCAAGGCAACGCCCGCCAGCGGCTATGCCTTCGCCCATCTGCTGGCCACCGATACCCCGCACGAGACGGCCAGGGCCTACCGCCTCGACCGGTTCGAAAAGGGCTATGTCATCGATGAAAAGGGCGCCGGCGCCCAACCGAACCTTCACTGAGGCTTGAACAATGCTGATCCCTCATCCACTGCTCGGGCCGCGCGACGCTCAGGAATTCACCTATCTCGGCGATGCCGCCCTGTTGCGGCGCCCCGACGGAATGGCTGAAAACGCTGCCAAAGACTTCAACGATTATGTCTATCTGCGCGACAATCCCGCCGGTGTGCACAGGGAATTGTGGTTTCACGAACAGGGCGATCGCAGCTGGCTCGTGGTCACGCGAAACACCGTCACCCATGAAATCCTCGGAGCGGAACTCGCAAACGAGGTAGCGCTCCGTCAGAAGGCAGCTGAAGCATGAGACTGAAGGACGGCTTGATCGACCGCAGCAAGGTGCTGCATTTCACCTTCGATGGAAAGAATTATCAGGGGCACCCCGGTGACACGCTCGCCTCGGCACTTCTGGCAAACGATGTCCGCCTGATGGGGCGCAGCTTCAAATATCATCGCCCCAGAGGCGTGATCTCTGCCGGCTCCGAAGAGCCGAATGCATTGGTGGAATTGCGCACGGGCTCGCGGCTGGAGCCGAATACCCGCGCCACGACGGTGGAACTGTTCGACGGGCTTGAAGCGAAAAGCCAGAACCGCTGGCCGTCGCTGTCATTCGATGCCCTTGCGATCAATGATTTCTTTGCCGATTTCCTGACCGCAGGTTTTTACTACAAGACGTTCATGTGGCCGAAGGCGTTCTGGGAAAAGCTCTATGAGCCGGCCATTCGCAAGGCTGCGGGACTTGGCAGCCTGTCGATGCAACCGGACCCCGACAGTTACGACAAGGGTTTCCTCCACTGCGACCTGCTTGTCGTCGGCGCCGGAGCGGCAGGTCTTTCCGCAGCCCTGACGGCGGCGCGGGCGGGGGCCAAGGTCATTCTGGCTGATGAGGACAACCGCCTCGGAGGCCGCCTGCTGGCGGAGAGCCACCGGCTGGATGGTGCCCCTGCAACCGACTGGATCGCGATGCTGGAGGCGGAGTTTTCAAGCCTGCCGAACCTGCGCGTCATGCGCCGCACCACGGTTTTCGGCTCATTCGACCACGGCATATCAGGTGCGGTCGAGCGGGTTTCCGACCATCTTGCCACGCCCAGGGGCGTGCGCCAGTCGCTCTGGCGCATCACCGCAAAGCGCACGGTGCTTGCCGCCGGGGCAACCGAAAGGCACATCCCGTTCCGGAATAACGACCGGCCGGGGATCATGCTTGCCGGTGCACTGCGCGCCTATGCCAACCGCTGGGCAGTCAGTCCGACGGCCAGGGTCGCGATCTTCACCAATAATAACGACGGCCACCGCACCGCTGTCGATCTGGCGGCGAAAGGCGTCGAGATCGCCGCAGTCATCGATGCGCGCCCCGATGCGCGAGCGCTTGCGGAATACCGGCTGATTGCCGGAGCGACAGTGACCGGCAGCAAGGGCAGGCTCGGGCTGGTGTCCATCGATGTCCGCAAGGATGGCCATGACGAAACCATCGATTGCGGCGCGCTTGGTATCTCCGGGGGATGGAACCCCAATGTTCATCTCACCTCGCATCAGCGCGGTCGCCCTGTTTGGGATGACGCGCGACAGGCATTTCTGCCCGGCGACGTGCCCGCGCATATGCTCGTTGCGGGGGCTGCGGCCGGTCAAGGAAGCACGGCGGCGGCGCTGATGTCAGGTGCGTCGGCTGCCATCACGGCGCTTGAGCAAATCGGGATTGCCGCTTCCCGGCCAGCCCTGCCTGAGGCCGAGGATGCGCAAACCGGCATCAAGCCCCTGTGGCATGTGCCCGGAAAAGGCCGTGCCTGGGTCGATTTCCAGAACGACGTTACGGTCAAGGACATCAAGCTCGCCCATCAGGAAAACATGCGGCCCATCGAGCATCTCAAGCGCTGGACGACGCTGGGCATGGCAACCGACCAGGGCAAGACGTCCAATGCCACCGCTCTCGCCATCATGTCCGAGCTGACGGGAAAATCGATAGCGGATACGGGCACGACGATTTTTCGCCCGCCCTATACGCCGGTTTCAATTGCGGTACTCGGCGGCGGCGACATGGGCGCGCACTTCCGGCCGCGCCGCCTGACGCCCACCCATGCCTGGGCTGAAGCGCAGGGCGCCGTTTTCGTCGAAGTCGGACAATGGATGCGTGCCCAATATTTCCCGCAGGCCGGGGAGACCAATTGGCGTCAATCCGTGGACCGCGAGGTTCTGGCCACCCGAAATGGCGTCGGCATCTGCGATGTGACGACGCTTGGCAAGGTGGATGTTCAAGGCGCAGATGCGGCTGAATTTCTCGACCGTCTCTACTGCAACGCGATGAAGAGCCTCAAGGTCGGCATGGTCCGCTACGGGCTGATGCTGCGCGAGGACGGCCATGTCTATGATGACGGCACCTGCGCCCGTCTGGGTGAGGATCATTATATCGTCACCACCACCACGGCCCAGGCGGGGCCGGTCTATCGTCACATGGAATTCGCCCGCCAATGCCTGTGGCCTGAGCTGGATGTGCAATTGATCTCGGTAACCGATGCCTGGGCACAGCTCGCAGTCGCCGGACCGAACGCCCGCAGCCTTATCGAACGCATCGTCGATGGTTTCGACCTTTCCAACGCAGCCTTTCCCTTCATGGCCTGCGCCGAACTGACGGTTTGCGCGGGATTGCGGGCGCGGTTGTTCCGGATATCGTTTTCAGGCGAACTCGCTTACGAGATTGCTGTCCCGGCCCGGTACGGCAATGCGCTGATGTCGCGGTTGATGGAGATCGGCGCCGATCTCGGAGCGACGGCCTATGGAACCGAAGCGCTGGGTGTCATGCGCATCGAAAAAGGCCATGCTGCCGGAAACGAGCTGAACGGCCAGACCACGGCGCAGATGCTGGGCATGGGCAGGCTGGTTTCAGCCAAGAAGGATGCGATCGGCACCGTCATGACCCGCCGCGAAGGGCTTGTCGGCGAAAACCGGGTGCTCGTCGGCCTCCAGCCGCTTGCGGCATCGGACCCCGTGGTGGCGGGTTCACATCTGTTTGCCCGTGGCGCCAGCCAGAACACCGAGACCGATCAGGGCTGGATCACATCCGCCTGTTATTCGCCCAACCTCGGTTTCAGCATCGGTCTTGGTTTCCTTGCCGATGGTGCAAACCGTATCGGAGAGATCATCGTTGCGGCCAACCCCTTGCAGGGACAGTCGGTCGAATTGCGCGTGGTCTCGCCCCATTTCATCGACCCTGAGGGAGAGAGACTCCGTGCCTGATTTGAAGCCGACAACCGCACTCGGCGCGCAAACGTCCCGGCGCGACCGCCATGGCACGCTGCGACTTGAGGAAAATTCGGGGCTTGCCCTCGCATCGCTCGCCCTGCGCCGCAACGTCCAGGAACCCGCCCCCTTTGATCTCACCTTGCCGGGTCCGGGCAAATGGGTTCAGCAAGGCCCGGTTTCAGCGTTTTGGACGGGGCCCGGCCAATGGCTGATTGAGGCCGCAGACCGGGCCGAAACGGATTTTTCCGCAGAACTCGCGCGCCTTTGCCCTTCCTGTTCGGTGACGGAACAGACCGATGGCTTCGTCGCCTTTGAAATTGACAGCGATGCAGGCGAGGCGCCGATTGCCGCACTCTTGCAGAAGCTGGTGAACCTCGATCCCTCAGAATTCGGGCAAGGATCCGCCACGCGCACCGGCATGGAACATATGAGCGTTTTCGTCATACGGCGCGCACCGGAGCGCCTTGCCATCCTCGGCATGCGCTCGGCTGCGGAAACGCTCTGGCATGTGATCGAGACCGCGATCCGCCGCCAGGCGGAGGGTTTTAGCGTCACCGCATAAACGGGACTGCAAAGCGACAAGGCGAGAGAGATCATGAGCCTTGGTCTGGTGAGTTGGGGAAAACCCGTCGCGGATATCGACAGGGCGTCAATTATGGTGCTCCAAGGAATGGCAAAGCCTGACGCAATCTCTCCAAACAGATGACAGGCAAATTCCAAGGAACGCCAATGTTTGCATTCACACCTTTCCGTCGCGGCACCGTCGCACTATGCGCAGCCATTGCTGCGCTTCAGGCCGGCAGCGCTTCGGCTGCCGAAATCGATCCCGCATTTTATGACGCGGCCCTGTGCAATCCGCCCTATTCGATGACATCGGCGACCGCAATTTACGATGCGGCCGAAAAGCTTGCAAAGCCCGACACATCGTCTCTGGGTGCGGCTATCTATACGCTCCCCTACCAGATCGGCCGCGATGGGTTTGAAAGTGACGAAGTGTTCTTCGCCAATGGTGCGGTCGGTGTCTTGATCAAGGGCAAGCGGGCCGAAGCACTGGCGGCGAAATATGATTTGAAGCCGGAAACCTCGGATCTGATGGGCACATCGAGCAAAGGTTATGCCCGCCAGCTTCCGCCAGACCAGCAGCCGCCCGAAGGTCTGGCTGGTCCGGGAAAGGTTTCCATTGTGGCGCGCGAAGGTGCGGCCCTTGGCGACAAGACCCTGTTGGCGTGTGAATTCGCGGCGGATTGAAGCGCGCCTGACGGCACGTCAATCATAAAACCTTGATGACCCCTGCCGGCCTGATCACTCAGGCCGGCAGCGCCTCGAAAAATCTCAGGATTTCGCCTGAATGCCCTCATGGAGGTGGATTGGGGCGTGGTGCAGATAATGCGCGACCTTTCGCTTGGCGGCGATATCGGTCCAGACGAACCGGACATTCTCCTCCGTCAACCCGGTCGCCGTGGCGATCTCGGTTGCCGGCAGGTCGTGTTCCAGACCGTAGAGGCAGATATCCATCTTGTCGTAAGGCAGGGCGAAATAGAACTCTTCCTGCGTCTGCGGCATGGAATAGGTATCGGTGGTCGGCGGCCGGGCGCGGATTTCCTGCGGGACGCCGAGATGGGCCGCAAGCTGATAGACCTGCGATTTGTAAAGATGGGCGATCGGCTTGATGTCGGCAGCACCATCGCCGTTCTTGACGAAGAAACCCTGGTCGTATTCCAGCCGGTTCGGGGTTCCGAGCACCGCGAAGTTCAGGCGGTCGGCGTGATAATATTCGAACTGTTTGCGGGTGCGCTGCTTCATGTTCGTTGCCGCAACGATGCCGAGATAGGCTTTTGCCGAAAGGCGAACCTTGCGTGTTTCGCCCGATGGCGAACGCACGACCAGCGAGGAAATATTGTAAGCGCCGGTGCTCATGGCGTTGTCGAAGACAATCTTTGAGGCCCAGCCCGGCCCGTATTCCGGAACGACCTCGCGGATGAAGCCATCGCGCCTTTCATAACAACCCATGGCGGCAAGCGAAGGGCCGATATCTTCCAGCACGCAGTCCATGCCAAGCTTCGTCGCCAAAGCCTGCCCCAGCCGCAGGCTGTCCGGGTCGGAATCGTTTTCCGGCATGAACAGGCCAATAACATTGGCAGCCCCGAGCGCGTGAACGGCAAGTGCGGCGCAGACGCTGGAATCGATGCCGCCGGAAATGCCGAGCACCAGCCCGCGCTTGCGCAGGTTGAAACGAAGCGACTGGCGGATTTTTTCGGCGATCCGCTCCACCTCCGCCGCCGCATCCAGTTCAAGCGGCGAGAAAGGCAGGCTATGTGCATTGTTCGTCATCGATTGTTCTCCGTATCTTGAGCAGCGAGGCGGCGACTGACCTTGCCGGTATCCGTGGTCGGCAGGACATCGCGAAATTCAACCAGTGTTGGCACCATGTGGGTTTCGAGGTGCAAAGCGCAGTAGCGCATGACGTCTTTGGCGGTGATGGCGTCGCCGGGTGCGATCACGATCGCCTTGACCGCCTGACCGAAAACCTCATGCGCAACGCCGACGACCAATGCGTCCGATACGCCGGGCATGGCTTGCAGCACGGCCTCGACCGCCTGCGGCGCAACCTTTTCGCCGCGTGACTTGATGATATCGTCCTTGCGGGCAACGAAGGTCAGATAACCCTCGGCATCGCAGGTAAAGAGATCGCCGGTGTGAAGACGCAAGCCTCCGGTCGCGGCATCAACGCGCAGCGCGCGGGCTGTCGCCGCCTCATTGCGCCAGTAACCGCGCATGACATGCGGCCCGCTGACCACGAGTTCGCCGACCTCTCCGGGCGACAGGCTGTGACCCGCCTCGTTCACCACCGCAATCGCAGTGCCCGGAATGGCGATGCCGACGGAACCGCGTTTCCTGTCGAGGTCTTCCGGCGGCAGAAAGCTGATGCGGGTACATTCCGTCTGGCCATACATGCAAAACAGCTGCACATGCGGCAGAAAAGCTCGCAGCCAGTCGCCATGGGTGGGCGACAGGGGCGCGGCGGCGGCGGTGATATAACGCAGGCTTTCAAACAGGTCCGGCGACAGATCCCGCGTCTGCATCATGATGGAAAGCATGGTCGGCACCAGCGCAAAGCCGGTGATCCGCTCATCGCGGATCCGCTCGAAAATCAGATGTGGATAGGCAAAGGACTTTTCGATGACCAGCGTGCCGCCGACGAAGACGCTGGAGAGCAACTGGTTCAGGCCATATCCGAACGAAAGCGGCAATACGCCGAGCAGAATATCCTCCGGCCTGTTGCCGAGATAAGAGGTAATCGAACGGACGGCCGCATCCAGATTGTCATGCGCCAGCATCACGCCTTTCGGCTCGCCGGTGGAACCCGACGTATAGATGATCACCGCCAGATCGGTATCGGACAAGTTTTGCGGCAAGGCGCCGGGCGGTTCCGCGAGCATCGCGTCGAAATCGACACCATCGACCGGCGGGGTCGGCGCTCCGGAAACGATGCGCAACAGCGGGGAAGAACCGGCCGCATCCGAAACCATCTTCTCAAGCCGCGCCTCGGAAACCACCGCAAAGGGCGTGCAACTGTCGAGGATTTGCGAAAGGCGCGCGGTCTTGGCCGACGGGTTGACCGGGCAGGCAACAGCGCCCGCCATCCAGCAACCGAAAACGGCCACCGCCATGCGCCAACCATTATCAAGCACAAGGACGACCCGGTCGCCGGGATTTGCGCCCCGCGCTATCAGAGCCGTGGCGAAAGCCACGCTTTTCGTCTTGAGATCGCCGTAACTCAGCCGCGTTTCACCCGCAACCAGCGCCGTCTTGCCGGCATGGCGCTCCGCACTTTTATGCAGGTGGTGGTCGATACGCAATTGGCGCTTCCCGAGATTTCAGGCGGTCTGTTTGCGGCCGATGAAGGCCGCAATGTTGTCGATCGTATCGAGATTGGCCGGCACGATATCGCCATCGGCCACGCGCACACCGTAACGTTCCTCGATGAAGCTCACCAATTCGAGAATGCCGGTGGAATCGACCATGTCATTGTCGATCAACGAAAGATCGTCGCCAAATGGCCGGCTTTCGTCACCGAACAGAAAGTTTTCGATGATGAAACCGCGAATTTCGGCCTTCATGCCGGTGCTTTCATTGGTCATTTGGAGCTTCCTTCGATTTTTTGCGATGATATTGAGGACTTGGAGGTGGTGGCGGCGGTGAGAAGCTGGGTCGAGAGTATCCCGACGAAGGCCGCGTTGTCGCGAAAGCCGGTCGCCTGTTTTTGCCGCACCTTGGCCGTCAGTTTTTCCACCGCCGGGGCATTGAACAGGCCGGTGGCCTTGACTTGACCGGCGGACAGCACCGTGCCGAGATAGCCGGCATCCGCAAAAGCTTCCGCATCGGGAGCGCGGTAGGGCTGCTTGGGCCGGTTCAAGATCGCGTCGGGCACCAGCCCTGTCGCTGCCTGCTTGAGGATATATTTTTCCTTGAGACCGCGCAGTTTCGCCTCGGGATGAAGTGCGGCGGCAAAATCCACCACTCGCGGGTCAAGGAACGGAAACCGGCCTTCGACCCCATTGGCCATCATCACCCGGTCTCCCTGACTGGAGAGAATATAGCCGGGCAAAAGAAATGCGGTCTCGAGGTACTGCGCCTGATGGAGCGGATGCCAGCGGCCGAAATCCTCCGACAGTTGCGCCGCAAGATCGGCTGCTGCGTCGTAGTTGCCAAGCTGCGCTTTCAGCTCCGCAGAATAAAAGATTTTCGCCGCCGCAGTCGAGCGCAGGCGTGGCCGATGGGAAAACAGCGGCTCGTCGGAGGCTTCCGCGCCGAAGGCGAAGAACCGCGCCAGATAATCCGGCGTCTGCTGTTTCAGCCCCGGTAGATAGGGATAAAGCCGCTGGAACAGTTTCGGCCGGCGCGTCGATTGCGGCTGGCGGCTGCAAAAGCGCCGCACACGCGCTTCGCGGAAAATATCGTAGCCGGCGAATAGCTCATCCGCACCTTCACCGGTCAGCACCACCTTCATGCCGCGTTCGCGCACAAGCCGGGAGAGCAGGTAAAGCGGCACCGGCGCGGTGCGAAGAATCGGCGTCTGCACGTGCTCCATGACCTCTGGCATGTAACGCGCTATGTCCGCAGTCGAGCACTCCGTGGTTTCGGATGCGACGCCAAGGTGCTGGCTCATCGCTTTCTGCCAGGTACTTTCGTCGTGCTCCGCACTTTCGAAGGCCAGCGAAAAGGTGCGCAGGCCTCGGCTCACACTTTCCGCAGCCAAGGCGGAAACGAGGGAGGAGTCCAGCCCGCCGGAAAGATAGGAGCCGACAGGCACATCGGCGCGCAACCTGATCCGCGTTGCGTCGGCCAGCAATGCCGTCAGTTCCTCCACCTGAGCACCCAGGCTTGCCGCCGGCGCCACATCCTTACGATCAGGATATGAAAGCTGCCACCAGCGCCTAACCGTGGAGGCACCATCGCGCAGGATCATCAGATGACCGGGCGGCAACTCGTGAATGCCGCGAAAGGCGGTGCGCGGCGGCAACGGGAACCAGAAGGTGAAAGTCTGGTCCAGCGCCACCGGATCGATCTCGGCCGTCATGCCCGGCAGGGCCAGAAGCGCGCCGATCTCGGATGCGAAATAAAACGTGCCTTCGTGCCAGGTATAATAAAGCGGCCGCACACCCATCCGGTCACGCGCCAGCACCAGCGTGCCGTTGCGGGCATCGTGCAGGGCGAAAGCGAAGTCGCCGTTGAATTCGTTGAGGCAATCCAGCCCCTTGTCCCGATAGTCATGCAGGATGACTTCGGTGTCGGAGTGGGTGCGGAACCGGTGGCCGCGCGCCGACAGCGTTTCGCGCAGTTCGACGTGATTGAAGATTTCGCCGTTGAAGGAAATGGCAAGATCGTCTTCCACCGTACACATCGGCTGCGCGCCATCGGCAAGGCCGACAATCGCCAACCGTGCGTGGGCAAGGCCGACATCGCCGCGCAACAGGGCTCCATGCGCATCCGGACCGCGATGTCTAAGGCGCGACGCCATCAGCGCGAGGCGCTCGTTTGCACGCTCGGCCGGCATGTCGTGTCGGTAAAATCCGGCTATCCCGCACATTATTCGACCGCCTGACCAAAGCTGTCGCCAATGAGGCGCGTCCAGCTTTCACCGCAGAAGCCGTTGAAAAATGCCGTTCCATCCGTCGCGGCCTTGACGAGGTCGGCATTGCGCGAATGCACGATGGTGGATGACGCATGCACAAATGTGCATTTTTTGCCAAGCATCGCCCGAAGCAGGACCGGCTGCGTGCGACCCCTGATCGCAACAAGACCACGTTCATAGGCATTGCGGATCAGCCGGTCGATGACGATCTGCTCCTGCCCCGGCACGGCCATGATCTGCACCGTCCGGCCGATGCCCTTTGGATTGCCGTGGTAGAGAAACAGTCCCACCGCCCGGCCGCCACGTGCCCTGACGATCCGCTGCACCGGTTCGCCGTGCAGACGTTTGCGTTTGGCGTGATGGAGCATGGTCAACAGGTTTTCCTCGCTCCACACCGGCCGCAGGTGAAAGTGCCCGACGAGTTCGCGAGCCAGACGCGCAAATTCGGCATCGCTCGCATCTTCGTCGGTAAAGCTGTCCACCTTGTCCGGGTGCGATGCGTAATAGGATAATGCCCGGCCGTGGCCACGGGCTGAAATGGTGCGATCGATGATGGTGCCGAGGGGCGTCAGCGCACGGAAAGCGCCGGAAAGTCGGGTAGCGGCTATTTCCAGCCCGAACGAGGCCGGGCGCAAAATCCGCAGCCAATCGAGACTGTAGGCGGCGAGCGGGTGGCCACGCATCGTCCGCCACATTTCGGCGGAGACGTCGTTGATCGTTTCGCCGAAGGTCAGTTCCTGCGGTCCGCCCAAAACCTCGCGCAGCAGACGCGCGCCGGCGAACGGATCGGTCTCACGGTCTTCGGCGACAAAGGAAGAGCAGACAGCGGCCTGAATGTTGCGGCCATCGAGTTCCATCGCGACCGGCAAAACGCCCAGAAATGCAGACACGCGCCCGTCGTCGCGGACATGGACCTTTGAGTGAATATCCGGATTTATGTTTGAATTATCAAGGAAGACGGTGCGCAGATATGAGGTCAGATCATCAGTCGCGGCGCCATCTTTCTTCCGCAAAAAACGGTGAAACATGTCAGCCACGGATACGAGATCGTCCGCGATAAATGAGCGTATTTGAGACATACTCGCCGCTTCTTGCCGGATAGATGTTCAGTCGAAAGTAATTAGCATTCCTATTCTGCCGCAGGCGTATTAATCAGACGTTATGTCCCGACGTTTTTTCGCGTGATGGGAGATTTTTGCAAATGATTTGACGGGTAATTTCAACCCTAGAGCGCGTCCGTTTTCAACGAAATTCGCTGGACGCGCTCCATGTCTTTGGTTTTACATGTTTTTCCGGACGCAGAAGTCCTGCGCCCGGAAATACTTTAGTATTGGACGGACAGGGAATCGATCGGCGCGGCTTTCGGCGGTGCGAATTTGGTCAGATCGATCCCATCGACGGCGGCCTTGTATTCCTCTGCGCTTGGTGTGCGGCCAAGGATTGCCGACAGCACCACGACAGGCGTCGAGGCCAGCAGCGATTCACCCTTCTTCTCGGCGGTGTCCTCTACGACGCGGCCCTGGAACAGGCGGGTGGAGGTGGCCATGACGGTATCGCCCTTTGCGGCCTTTTCCTGGTTGCCCATGCACAGGTTGCAGCCCGGACGCTCGAGATAGAGGATGTTCTCGTATTGGGTCCGGTTCGAAGTCTTCGGCTTCAGGTCATCGAACTCGAAGCCCGAATATTTCTGCAGGATTTCCCAATCGCCTTCGGCCTTCAGCTCATCGATGATGTTGTAGGTCGGCGCAGCGACGACCAGCGGAGCCTTGAATTCGACCTTGCCTTCGCTCGCCTCGATATTCTTGAGCATCTGGGCCAGGATTTTCATGTCGCCCTTATGCACCATGCACGACCCGACGAAGCCCAGGTCGACCTTCTTGGTGCCGCCATAATAGGAAACCGGGCGGATGGTGTCGTGGGTGTAGCGCCGGGACACATCGGTGTTGTTCACATCAGGGTCGGCGATCATCGGCTCGTCGATCACGTCCAGATCCACGACGACCTCGGCGAAATATTTCGCGTTGGCATCCGGGGTCAGCGCAGGCTTTTCGCCCGAGCGGATCTCGGCGATGCGCGCATCCGCCTTGGCGATCAGGCCCTTCAGCGTACCGACCGGATTGTCCATGCCCTTGTCGATCATGATCTGGATGCGCGACTTGGCGATTTCCAGCGACTCGATCAATGTCTCGTCCTGCGAAATACAGATCGAGGCCTTGGCCTTCATCTCGGCCGTCCAGTCGGTGAAGGTGAACGCCTGGTCGGCGAGCAGCGTGCCGATGTGAACTTCGATGACCCGTCCCTGGAAGACGTTGTCGCCACATTGCTGCAGCATCTGCGCCTGGGTGGCATGGACCACGTCGCGGAAGTCCATATGCGGCTGCATCGTGCCCTTGAAGGTCACCTTGACCGATTGCGGGATCGGCATCGTTGCTTCGCCGGTGGCGAGCGCCAGCGCCACGGTGCCGGAGTCGGCACCGAAGGCCACGCCCTTGGACATGCGGGTATGGCTGTCGCCGCCGATGATGATCGCCCAGTCGTCCACGGTGATGTCGTTCAGAACCTTGTGGATCACGTCGGTCATCGCATGATAGACGCCCTTCGGGTCGCGGGCGGTGATGACGCCGAAATTGTTCATGAAAGACATGAGCTTCGGAATATTCGCCTGTGCCTTCTTGTCCCAGACCGACGCCGTGTGACAACCCGACTGATAGGCGCCATCCACGAGCGGCGAAATGACGGTGGCCGCCATCGCCTCGAGTTCCTGCGCCGTCATCAGGCCAGTGGTATCCTGGGAGCCGACGATATTCACCTTGACGCGCGCATCCGAGCCGGCATGCAGCACCTTGCCCGGCGTGACGCCAACGGCGTTGCGGTTGAAGATCTTCTCGACCGCGGTCAGGCCCTGGCCTTCGACGGTGATTTCCTTGTTCGGGGCAAAGACCGGAGTGGCCTCGACGCCGAGCGTCTCGGCAGCGAATGTCTGGAGCTTCTTGCCGAAGACGATGGCGTAAGAACTGCCCGCCTTCATGAACTCCATCTTCTGCGGCGTGAAGGCAGCGGCAACATCGACCAGTTCCGTGCCGGTCTCGTCACGCAGCTTCCGGTTCTTGACGTCGATCTTGAGCACAGTGCCGGTCTCGACCGAATATTTCTGCTCGAGGATGGGGTTGCCGTCGTTGTTGATGATCGGCTTGCCGTCTTCGCCGGTCTTCCTGGTCCAGTTCTTCAGGTTGATGCCGATGCCGCCGGTCACATCAACAGTGGTCGCAAAGATCGGCGAGATACCGTTGGTGCCAGCAACGATCGGCGCGAAGTTGACGAAGGGCACATAGGGGCTGGCCTGCTTGCCGGTCCACAGCGCCACGTTGTTGACGCCCGACATGCGCGACGAGCCCACGCCCATCGTGCCCTTTTCGGCAATCATCATCACCCGCTTGTCGGGATGGCGCTGCTGCAGCGCCACGATTTCCGCCTGCGCTTCCGGCGAGATCATGCACTGGCCATGCAGTTCACGGTCAGAGCGCGAATGCGCCTGGTTGCCGGGAGACAGGAGGTCGGTCGAGATATCGCCTTCGGCAGCGATGAAGGTCACGACCTTGATTTCGTCCTCGACGTCAGGAAGCTTGGTGAAGAACTCGGCCTTGGCATAGCTCTCCAGAACGTCCTTCGCGATGGCATTGCCCGCTTTGAAGGCATCGCGCAGCCGGAACATGTCGGCGTCATAAAGGAAGACCTGCGTCTTCAGCACTTCGCCCGCCTGCCGGGCAAGCCCGGCATCGTCACCCAGCGTGATGTCGAGCAGCACTTCGACGGAGGGGCCACCCTTCATATGCGACAGCAGCTCGAGAGCGAAGGAGGGCGTGATCTCGGGAACGACAGTTTCGCCGAGAATGATCTGCTTCAGAAAAGCCGCCTTGACGCCGGCGGCACTCGTGGTGCCAGGCAAGGTGTTGTAGATGAAGAATTTGAGAGCATCCGCGCGGTATTCGCTACCGGTGTCCCGGATCAAAGCAATGATTTCGCCGGTTAATCCGCCATCGTCAATCGGCTTGGGAGCGAGCCCTTGAGTTTTTCTGCTTTCGATCTCAGCCAGGTAATCCAAGTAAAGGTTCATCGCAATCCCAACGTCATGAGGTGTATGGCGCTGAAACGCAGCGCCGCCAAACACTATTGTTAATCGGCCCAGGGTCCTATGGATTTCGAGTACGTCAACCAGGGCCGGAAGGCAAGATACCGCACTTTGTTTCTGTCTTCGACAAGGGAATGGGAGGACCTGCCGGCAAGGGCGCGCCGCCGGTAAAAACGGTTCTCGCGCACACAAAAAAATCCGGCCACCGAGGTGACCGGATCAGGCATGCAGACGATGAAGAGCCGTCACATCTTCGGAAGCAGAACCTTGTCGATGACATGAATGACGCCGTTCGACTGCTTGACGTCGGCGATCGTCACATGCGCAACACCACCCGCTTCGTCGGTCAGGGTAATCTTGCCCATGCTTTCCTTCGCCTTGAGGACACAGCCGCCAACCGTCTTCACATCATGGGTGCCCTTGTCGTCCTTGATCATCTTCTCGATGGCGCTGGACATGGCATCGGCGGCCACGACATGGCAGGTCAGGATCTTGGTCAGCTGCGCCTTGTTTTCCGGCTTCAGCAGGGTTTCGACGGTGCCCTTCGGCAATTTGGCAAAGGCTTCATTGGTCGGAGCGAAGACCGTGAACGGTCCCTTGCCCTGAAGGGTTTCGACG
This sequence comes from Agrobacterium sp., assembly GCA_034519725.1. Classification (GTDB taxonomy): domain Bacteria; phylum Pseudomonadota; class Alphaproteobacteria; order Rhizobiales; family Rhizobiaceae; genus Agrobacterium. The sequence continues at coordinate 2,731 of JAXHOC010000027.1, read as the reverse complement.
AGACCGGCGGCCTTGACGGCGGCGACCAGCGTCGTGTGATCCTTCGAGTTGACGGCATTTTCGATGATGTTCTTGTTTTCATACATCGCTGCACCGCCGACCTTTGGATTTTCGGCAAAGGCACCCGAAGCAAGAGTCGAGATGGCCGTCGCAAGGGCGAGCGTGCGGATTGCGGATTTGAACATTGAATATTCCTCTTCCCTAATCGCCTCGGCGCGGAAGCGCGCCTCTGAAGGCCTGTCGTTCCCGTCTCGGGGAACACCACAAGGGACGAGAGCAACCGGGGAAAAGTTTCAGGTAGCAGGCCGTCACTTCCTACAGCTCTGATTCATTTCGGCTTTTTCTCAACCGAATTGTGACTGCGATAGATGAGTTCAGCTGGTTATACGATCATGCGCCTTGCCGTTTGCCCGGTGTACTTTGTCACCACTTACTGGAATCTCTGGGAATATCCGATAATATCCGGGAACTGGCGAGAAAGCCTTATAAATCAGGGGCTTTCAAGCTTGCAGGCGAGCCGCAATCAAAATCGAGTTTGACAGACTGGCGGCGCGATCTGCGATCCGTCGTGGCAGAAACGGCGAAAAACCGGACGGCCCTCAACAACTCTTCAAAAACCACCCTATCGGTCTTTTAAGACCCCTTAAAGCCCAGAAAACCGGCCTTTAAGAAATCGGCAGCCTCTCGCGGGCATCTCTCAAACAGGTACGAATGACCGGCCAGAAGCCAAATTGAACATGCAACTGTCTTGCAGGTTCAAGAAAATCCGATTTTTTGCAATGAAATCAAAGACAATAAGGAAAAGCCGCGTTGCGTGAAGATGCAACGCGGCTTTTTGCGTTATCGGACCAGGCCAAACCGCGACGGGCGCTCTGTTAGGCTCGTTCTCCAATCGCCGTCGAAGCTGAACGAAGGTGCACTGATCGACTCTGAAAACCAGAAGTCCGTAAACGCTGCGATATCCGGTTCACAAAACCAGTGCGCTTCGCCATTGGCATCGACGGCCCACCAGCGGGCATTTTTCGGCGCAAGCTTCCAATCAACATTCACCATCTCAGGTCTCCGCTCCGCGAATGGAACAACAACGAACTTATCAGCTGGCGCCATACCCTCTACCTCACATTTGGCGTTACTAACGTTCCTATTTTGTTCTCATTGCGAAATGAGTCAATGCCACCTCTCATTGAATTAGCATTTATGCTCGACGAAGAAGAGTGAGCACCTGGCCGATGACGGAAAGCTCATCCGCAATGTCTTCGTCAATGACCTCTTTGGGATAACCATTCTGTTCGTTGTCGGATCGCAGTTCTAACGAACCATCCATACGCCAGTTTGCCCGCTTCACTTTGATACCGGGGCCGACGCGAAACACGAAAACCTGATCATCGACAATGTTCGTCTTGCTCTGATCGACGATCATGAATGTGCCGTCTGGTATGGTGGGCAGCATGCTCTCGCCTTTGGCTTCTAGCATGATGCAACTCTCAGGCTTTGCGCCGATGCTTCGCAGGAAGGCGCGGCTGAAGGCCACAGAGTTATGCAAACCGTCTTCTTTTGGGATGAGACCAGCGCCAGCGGCCGCTTGAACATCGTACCGCGGAATTTCCACCATATCGACGCCTTCGGTTACAGTCGCAGATTCGGAAAACATGTCGCCTTGACCGGTGACGATCCAAAGCACGCTAGCGCCGAAATTCTGCCGGTAAGCATCGAGGACGGATGCCGTTGGCTCCGTTTCCCCACGTTCATAAGAAGCCAGCGTATTTTTGCTAACGCCGAGCTGCTCCGCAAACTGGTCTCTTTCGGGATCGCCGAGCTTTCGCCGCAGGTCGCGCAAACGCGCGGCGAGCGCCGTTTTCGGTTTCGCTTCAGGTCTAGCCAATAACTTTCCCATTAAACCAATAATCCAGTTTACAAAACCGAATTTCTGGTTTAATCCTTTCTGTGTTCGCAGAATTAATAACCCCAAAAAAGGAGGCCGGTCAGGGCCTCCCTTCTGGAAGGAATCCTTTATGCACCGTGTCTCTGACGACGGCAAGGTTACCCTTGCCGAACGCAGGCGGCTGGAAGAAATTGCCCGGATTAAGGGCATGCTCATCATTGCCAAAATTACGCTTGCCGAGATCGACAAGAAATATTGCCTGCCGACCGGCACGGCCGGTAACGCCGTTTACGAGCCTCATGTGGCTGGCGAACGCGCTATTGCAGCGGCCCTTGATACCCGGCCGCACCTTCTCTGGTTCTCCCGCTACTTGGCCGATGGTCGCAGGCTTAGCCCGCAGCCATCGGAAAATTACCGGAACGGCCGTCGCGCCGTCGAAGCGGATCAGGCCGCAGCATGAAGCGTGAAGCGGTTCCGAATTGCTGCTCTAGCCTTCCGCACGAGTGCAAGGCGTTCATTCGCCCCGGCTGTCAGTCCCAATCTCTCGACCGCTCCACACACCGACCATCGCCGATCAGCAGTCACCCCACAATGACGAAACCGCATGCCAATTTCGACACCCCGATTTTCATTCCGGCCCGCTCTCGCGTGTGCCGGTGGGCCGAAACCCTGCTGATTTTTAGTCCTGCGTTCGCAGGCGTTTCGGCCGTCCTTTTCACCGTCCTCAAACACTATGGAGCAGCTCTATGAGCGCAGCAGTCCGCAACTACGTCGCCGTGCCTTTCTTTGACCGTGTCCCGCCACGCATTATGGACTTGGTCATCACCACTTCAGCAATACGTAACTTCG
>JAXHOC010000092.1:0-3130 GCA_034519725.1 Agrobacterium sp. | reverse complement strand
GGCAGCATCCTGCCGATTAGCCCGACCGAAAGCGAGGCCGTGTATGTCCTCGACGGCCTGTTTGATCATGACACCATTTTGGAGATCGAGGAGCTATTCACGGATACCGGTGGCGCCAGCGACCATGTCTTTGCGCTGTTTTGCCTGATCGGCAAGCGCTTCGCGCCGCGCCTTCGTAATATCAAGGACCGGAAATTCCACACTTTCGAGAAGGCCTATGCCTATCCAACGCTGGCGAACCATATCGGCGCGCCGATCAACACCACACTCATCATGGACCACTGGGACGAACTCCTGCGCCTGGCCGCCTCGATCACCACGCGCACCGTCTCGCCGTCAGCAATCCTCAAAAGGTTGTCCGCCTCATCGAAATCCAGCGACCTGGCCAAAGCGCTGCGCGAACTCGGCCGCATCGAGCGTACGCTGTTCATGATCGAGTGGTATTCGACGCCGACATTCCGCCGGCGCTGTCAGGCCGGTCTCAACAAGGGCGAAGCCGCCCACAAGCTGAAACGCGCCGTCTTTTTCCACGAGCGCGGCGAAATCCGTGACCGCTCCTTTGACAGCCAGGCATTCCGGGCCTCCGGCCTCAACCTGGTGGTCAGCGCCATCGTGCATTGGAATACCGTCTATCTCAGCCGGGCGACGGCCCATCTGCGCCAGCAGGGTCGGCATATTCCTGACGATCTGCTCAAACACGTCTCGCCGCTCAGTTGGGAGCATATCAATCTCACCGGCATCTATTCCTGGGACGCCGAGCAGCAGATGCCTGAAGGCTTCAGGCCGCTCCGGATTCCCGGCAGACTTCTTCGCGCTGCCTGATGTTCATGTTTCGTGCGACCTTAGCGTACGATTTTGCACTGCTCTTGTTCCGACCCCTATTCTCCACGGTTACGAGGTGGAGGATATGCGTGCAAGCGACATCGCCTCGCTGATCGTCAAGCACACGGCGGGCATGCCGACCTATCTGACTTTCGATATCGATTGCCTCGATCCCGCCTTCGCACCCGGAACCGGGACGCCTGTGGCCGGCGGGCCGACCAGCGCCAAGATGTTGTCGGTTCTGCGTGGCCTCGGCCAGCTCGATATACGCGGCTCGGATGTGGTGGAAGTCGCGCCTGCCTACGACCATGCCGATATCACCGCCATTGCCGGAGCCACCGTTGCGATGTATATGCTTGGCCTGCGCGCCGAACGGCTGGCGAAGGCTGGCTGAAGCAGCACCGGGGCGCTTACCAAAATGAATCCGATTACCCTCGCAACCCTTTGAAAAGTCAGGACAAGGACATGACAGCGAAAATCTTCATCGATGGCGAACACGGCACAACGGGTCTGCAGATCCGCACGCGCCTTGCTGGTCGCCGCGATATCGAATTGCTGTCCATTCCCGAAGCCGAGCGCCGCAATGCCGCTATCCGCGAGGATATGCTCAACAATGCCGACATTTCGATCCTCTGCCTGCCGGATGACGCTTCCCGCGAAGCCGTGACCATGGTGGCAGGCAACAACAATGTCCGCATCATCGACACATCGACCGCCTATCGTATCCATAACGACTGGGCCTACGGTTTTGCCGAAATGGACAAAGAACAGGGCGAAAAGGTTCGTTCCGCCCGTTTCGTCGCCAATCCGGGCTGCTACCCGACCGGTGCTATCGCCCTTCTGCGTCCGCTGCGCGCCGCCGGCATTTTGCCCGATGGTTATCCCGTCAGTGTCAATGCCGTGTCCGGTTACACCGGCGGCGGCAAGCAGATGATCGCGCAGATGGAAGACCAGAGCCGGGACGATGCAATCAGCGCTAATAATTTTCTTTATGGCCTGACGCTTGCCCACAAGCACGTGCCGGAAATGACCATTCACGGCCAGCTGGACCGTGCGCCGCTGTTTGCACCTTCCGTCGGGCGCTTTCCGCAGGGCATGATCGTGCAGGTTCCGCTGTTTGCCGCCGACCTTGCGGAAAACACGACCATCGAAACCGTGCATGCAGCCCTCACCGCCCATTATGCCGGACAGGATATCGTCAGCGTCGTGCCGCTTGCCGAAAGCAAGGGTCTACCCCGCATCGACGCCGAGGAACTGGTGGGCAAGGACACGATGAAACTGTTCGTCTTCGGCACGCCGGGCGGCGAACACATCAATCTTGTCGCGCTGCTCGACAATCTCGGCAAGGGCGCATCCGGTGCAGCTGTCCAGAACATGGAACTGATGCTGTCGGCATGAGGCTTGCTGCAACTGCGCCAGCAATTTCAGACGAACTTGCAAAGCGTTGGGGCATCTCGTCCGCCGTTGCTATTGCCGACACGCCGAGCAGCACGCTTCATCGCGTCATGCTCGGCGATGGCACAAAAGGCGATCGTCAAAGCTTTAAAGCCACGCGGTATGGGGGAACCGGGCCAGCGCCCGGCATTCCTGGACTGGCGTAATGGTCGAGGCGCAGTACGCCTGCTTGATCGATCGGACACCGTGTGTCTCATCGAGGATGCCGGCGAAATCGTGCTGCGAGAGTATCGTCTCGCGCATGGAGAAGCAGCCGCCAACGCTGTTATCGTCGAAGTTCTGGAAGGCCTGCACGTCCGGGTAAAGTTGCGACGGACGGTTTTGCATCTCTTCAGCGCCATTTCGAGGCATTGTTTGCGCGAACCCGGACGGAAACAGACCACAGACTTGAAGAGCCATTGCGCTTCTGCTCCAGCTTGGCTGAGACTCTCCTGGCAAACCAGAAGAATATCAGACCGCTACACGGCGATTTGCATCACGACAACATCATATCCGGTGGACCGCGTGGCTGGCTGGCGATCGATCCGCAGGGATTGGTCGGAGATCCCGCCTATGACGTCGCAAATACATTCGGTAATCCGTTGAACGCATTGCCGGATATCGTCGATCCAGAGCGTATCGGAATACTCAGCAGAACTTTCTCCCGCGCATTGAATTGCCCCGAAGACAAGATACTTCACTATGCCATCGCACATGCCGGGCTATCGATCTGCTGGTCGCTGGACGATGAAGCGCGCCTCGAGGCAAGCGAAAACGCCCAAGAGCGCCTCGCTTTCATCCATGTAGCCCGTTCTTTGCTGTAAAAGGTTTCAGTCCCTGATCTCAACCGCGACCGGAGCAATACGTGGCGCTT
>JAXHOC010000036.1:0-9717 GCA_034519725.1 Agrobacterium sp. | reverse complement strand
ATTTGTACTTCCGTTCGTTACGTATTACAAACCGGGAACGCTTCGGCATCGACATCCGCCGGTTCCGGCCCGAACAGGACGATATCGACGCCTATGCCGAAAAATACGGCCTCAACGGTTTTTACGAAAGCATCGAGGCCCGTCACGCCTGCTGTCATGTCAGAAAACTGATCCCGCTCAGCAAGGCGCTGGACGGTGCCGCCTTCTGGATCACCGGGCTTAGACGCGGCCAGTCGGGCAACCGGGCGACGACGCCTTTTGCCGAGTTCGACGCTGAGCGTAATCTGATCAAGATCAATGCTTTGGCGGACTGGGACATCAGAGCAGATCAAGGCCTATGTCGCCTCTGAGGAACATTCCCGTCAATCCGTTGCATGCGCGTGGTTACCCCTCCATCGGCTGCGAGCCGTGTACACGCGCCATCAAGCCCGGCGAGCCTGAGCGCGCCGGACGATGGTGGTGGGAAAACGACGAGAAGCGCGAATGCGGTCTTCACGTCGCCGGTGCGGAACAGACATCCGCCATTTCCGCCATCCCACAACGATAATCATTCAGACCATTTCCCGGAGTTCACAATGTCCAACGCAGTCCACGAGACGGACAGCAAGAATACTGTCGCATCCAAGCCGCCGCTCGATCCGCATCTGAAGGCGCTTGAAAACGAAGCCATTCATATCTTCCGCGAAGTCGCCGCCGAATTCGACAATCCCGTGATGCTGTATTCCATCGGCAAGGATTCCTCCGTGCTGCTGCACTTAGCGCGCAAGGCATTCTTTCCCGGCCGCGTGCCCTTCCCGCTGCTGCACGTCAATACGGGCTGGAAATTCAAGGAAATGATCGAATTCCGCGACAAGATCGTCAAGGAATACGATCTCGATCTGATCTCCTACACCAACCCGCGCGGTGCGAGCGAAAACGTGACGCCTTTCTCGCATGGATCGGCGCTTTACACCGACATCATGAAGACGGAAGCGTTGCGCCAGGCGCTCGATGCCGGCCAGTTCGATGCCGCCTTCGGTGGTGCGCGTCGCGACGAGGAGGCGAGCCGCGCCAAGGAGCGCATCTATTCCTTCCGCACGCCCGACCACAAATGGGACCCGCGCAACCAGCGCCCGGAGCTGTGGAACATCTATAACGGCATGGTCCGCAAGGGCGAAAGCGTGCGCGCCTTCCCGCTCTCCAACTGGACCGAGGTCGATATCTGGCGTTACATCGAGGCGGAAAACATTCCGCTGGTGCCGCTCTATTACGCCGCCGAGCGTCCTTACGTCGAGCGTGACGGCATGATGATCCTTGCCGAAGACGAGCGGCTGGAACTGCTGCCCGGCGAAGAGATCCAGCGCGGCTCGATCCGCTTCCGCACGCTCGGCTGCTTCCCGCTGACAGGCGCGATCCATTCCGAAGCGGCGACGCTTCAGGAAGTCATCGCCGAGCTGGAAATCGCCACCGTTTCCGAACGGCAGGGCCGCGCCATCGACCGGGACCAATCCGGCTCGATGGAGAAGAAGAAGCGCGAGGGCTATTTCTGATGACCGCCTCTGCCACCAACAACGCCTCCACGGCCACCATTCTGCCCTTTGCCGAACATTCGAAGGCAACGCGCGATACGCGCCCGCTTCGTCTGATCACCTGCGGCAGCGTGGATGACGGCAAATCCACCCTGATCGGCCGTCTTCTCTGGGACACCAAGGCCGTGAAGGAGGACCAGGCCGCCACCCTGCACCGCGACAGCGGCAAGCAGAACGATCTCGGCCTGCCCGATTTCGCCCTGCTGCTCGACGGTTTGCAGGCCGAGCGCGAACAGGGCATCACCATCGATGTCGCCTATCGTTATTTCTCGACCGACAGGCGCGCCTTCATCGTCGCAGACACGCCCGGCCACGAGCAATATACCCGCAACATGGCGACCGGCGCTTCCACGGCCGATCTGGCCGTGCTGCTGGTTGATGCGCGCACCGGCATTCTGGAACAGACCCGCCGCCACGCCACCATCGCGGCGCTGATGGGCATCCGGCAATTCGTGCTTGCCATCAACAAGATCGACCTGACGAATTACGACAAGGCCGGTTTCGAGCTGATCGCCCACGAATTCCGCGATTTCGCCTCCGACCTCGGCATAAAGCAGATCACCGCCATTCCGATGTCGGCGCTGAAAGGCGAAAACGTCGTGCTGTCAGGCAAGGCATCCATGCCCTGGTATGAAGGCCCGACGCTGGTTGAAACGCTGGAGCTTGCCACCGTTCGCTCGGCCCAGTCCGGCGGCTTCCGCTTCCCCGTACAGCGCGTGTCGCGCCCCGGCGAGAGTTTCCGCGGTTATCAGGGCACGGTTGCCGGCGGCTCGGTCAAGCCGGGCGACAGCGTTGTCGTCCTGCCCTCGGGCATGGTCGCCAATGTCAGGCAGATCGTCACGTTCGATCTGGTGCGTAACGCAGCCGTTGCCGGCGACGCGGTGACGCTGGTTCTCGACCGTCAGGTGGACGTCTCGCGCGGCGACATGATCGTCTCCATCGAGGCACAGCCGCAGACCGGGCTTGCCTTCGACGCGCAGATCGTGGCCTTGCAGCCTGGTGGCATCGAGGCCGGCAAACGGTACTGGCTGAAAAGCGGCAGCCGCCGCCAGCGCGTCAGCGTGCAGCCGGTCAGCCAGCTGAACCTCAAGGAAGGCGAATGGCAGGCGCACGAGACATCGCTGCCGATGAACGCCATCGGCAAGGTGCGGCTCTCCTTCGACGAAACGGCGATCTTCGATGCCTATGAGCAGAACCGGGCAACCGGTTCCTTCATCCTGATCGACCCCGATACCAACAATACGGTGGCCGGCGGCATGATTGCCGGCAAACGCAGCGTTGGCGCAACCGAACAACAGGGCGACCGCGTCATTCTCTCCCTGCCCGCCCATCTGGCCGAGAAGCTTCTGGCAAGCGAGTTGCTGGCCAAACACCGCGACGAGATCGACATCCGCCGCACGGATGGCGCGACAGCCTCAAGGCTGATCGGCGATCTGGACTGAGAATACCCCGTATGAACAGAAAAAGGCGACCGCAACACGGTCGCCTTTGCTATTCAACGTCGTCCTCGGGCTTGCCCCGAGAATCCAACCCCGTATCGTGAAATCCGCGGCGTGCAGGATGCTCGCTTTTGGCCCGAGCATGACGAAGGAGAGGTTTTCAGCTTTTACCAAAAATGTTTGGTGATCGTGCTTGGTCAAGCCTTGCTTAAAATACGAACATATAAAGCAGAATGATCACAAAAACCGGAACACCCATGGCCCACAGTGCAATACCCTTCAGCATGTTATCCTCCATTGTTGTTGTGGTGAGATAACGGCTGAGGGGCGGTATGCGTTCCCTGCGACTGCGCTGACGATGGCTTGATCGCAGTCGACAACCGCAAATGCATCAAGTCTGAGCGCCAGTTAACGGCCGGAAACTCGTGGCTGTGTTCAGGCCCGGTTAATGGCCCGCACGTCACTCTCTCAGCAATGGAACTGCGTACTGCAGCGCACGTTAGTGTCCGTCATTGGGAGATGAAGATTATGAAAATTTTGACTGCAGCGATCTGCCTGGTTTCGGTCGGCATCCTCAGCGGCTGTGTGGATGATCGAGGCTACCGTAGCGACGGATATTATACGACAGGCGTCTATTACCGCACCTATGAACGCGATCGCTCCTACCGTGACTATGACCGTCGCGACTGGCGCGACCGAAGGGAATGGCGTGATCGTCGCGAATGGCGTGGCGATCACCGCTACCGCTAACGACGATCAACTGGACTCACATTCAAGACAGTTGGCGTTGGGCGGGCACAGTCTGAAGCCGTAATCATGGCGGCGATTGTATTGGTTTAACCGACTTCTGGTCGACGGCTGTTGCGTGAACTTTTCTCATTCTCGCGCTGGCGAGAGTGAGAAATTTACCGTCCATGTTGTTGCCAAAGCCGCGATTTGCAGGCGAGAACGCCGAATACATTAAAACCAGTCCGGTTTTAGACGGTCAGGTTTCGGCACGAGCTTTGATTTAGGGATTTTGAGGAATTATCGGGATCATTTGAAAGCCACCGCGAATATCAGGCTTCAAGCTGGTCGGAGTGAGAGGATTCGAACCTCCGACCCCGTCGTCCCGAACGACGTGCGCTACCAGACTGCGCTACACTCCGTGACCAGCGGCGCTTCTATAGACCAGCCTCCGGCATTCGACAAGCGGCATATTGCATTTTTTGTGACAAGTTTGCGCCCGGTGGCGAAGGGCGGTCGCCCGGGGGCTGTCGCACCCCCTAGGATACCGGAAAACGTTACAAAAAAGCAATTGTGGCAGGAAATTTTCGTCAAGCGGCACAGCTCCCCTGCCGCTCGCCGCCAAATCTGCTAGGGGAAAGTCATGACCGGCGGGAAGCCGGACACGGCACAAAGGACATTTCACCATGCTATTTCGCAGCGTAACGCTCGCAGGGCTCGCCATTGCGCTCTCCGCCTGCACGACATCGACGGGCTCTGCCCCTTCCTTCACCCAGAAGAGCCCCGTTGAAACGCGGTGGGTCGGTCAGTCCGCAGGCATTTTCTTTGCAAAATTCGGCCCGCCGCTGAGCGACACGGAAGCTGGCAGCTCGACCATCTATAACTGGCGCGGCGGTTACAGAAAGGCAACAATCCCGGCCAAGTTCGAAGACGGCAAGGATGGCAAGAAGGGTCGCCAGATCTCGCCCGCCCGCACCGCCTCGCTCTCCTGCACGGTTCAGCTCACCGTCTCCAGCGACTACACGATCACGTCGGTGCGCACGGTCTCCGACCGCCCCGGCATCAACGGCCCGAGCTATTGCGCGGAATTCCTCGCCGCAAACTGAGTTTTCGTCGCGAAGACGAAACGCGCCAAGGCCCGCCCGAACCGGCGGGCCTTTTGCTTTTTTGAGATTATCGTCATTTTTTCTGATTTTTTTTAAGCGAAACGGCGCAACCTGATCGGCAACGGGCTGGAAACGCCGAATTGACGGCATTTGCGCAGTATTTTGCGCCTGGAACGCTTTCAACCGTTTGAAAGCACCACCTAATCTTCCTGACCCTAAAAATGACGATCCGCAAAATCGTAAAAGCCGGCAATCCGGCCCTCTGTCGCGGCGAAATCCAAGCAAAAATGCCTGAACTGGAGGGAATAGGTCAGGGTTGTGCGGCTTTCGGCTTTGCTATAACGGGGCGGATGGGAGGAGTGTTTTTAACACAAAACAAGAATCAGGTATGGCCGTGACTCCCATCGATCAAGACAAATCCCAGCTCACTGATCTTTCCTCAGACGCGCTTCCCGCACATGCTCTTGGGCCCCATGGGCTTCCAATGAACCGCAGACAGGTTCTTGGCACTGCGCTGGCCGGGCTTGCAGCGACAGCGCTGCCGACATCCTCGCTTCTCGCCAATACGGCACCCAAGAAGGTCGACGTGCTGTTGATCGGCGGCGGCATCATGAGTGCGACGCTCGGTGTGTGGCTGCGCGAACTGGAGCCCAACTGGTCGATGCAGATGCTCGAGCGGCTGGATGGCGTGGCGCTGGAAAGCTCCAATGGCTGGAACAATGCCGGCACCGGCCATTCCGCGCTTGCCGAGCTGAACTATACGCCGGAAGACGACAACGGCAACGTCAAGATCACCCAGGCCGTCAACATCAACGAATCCTTCCAGATTTCCCGGCAGTTCTGGGCATGGCAGGTGCGCAACGGCGTTTTGAAGAACCCGCGCTCCTTCATCAACCACACGCCGCATATGAGCTTCGTCTGGGGCGATGAGAACATCGCCTATCTCGAAAAGCGCTACGAGGCGCTCAAAGCCAGCCCGCTTTTTGCCGGCATGGAATATTCCAGCGACCCCGAGCAGATCAGGAAATGGGTGCCGCTGATGATGGAAGGCCGCGATCCTGCCCAGAAGATCGGCGCGACCTGGTCGCCGCTCGGCACCGATATGGAATTCGGCGAAATCACCCGGCAATTCGTGTCGCATCTGCAAAGCAACCGGAATTTCGACCTGCAGCTGTCAACAGCGAGGTTTCCGGACATCGCAGCGTAATGCCGATGGCAGCGTGGCGCGTGACCTATAGCAACCTGAAGACCGATGCCGAACAGGTCGTGGATGCGAAGTTCGTGTTCATCGGCGCCGGCGGCGGCGCGCTGCACCTGTTGCAGATGTCCGGTATTCCCGAAGGCCGACAATTATGCCGGTTTCCCTGTCGGCGGCTCGTTCCTGATCAACGACAATCCAGCGATGTGACGATGCAGCATCTGGCCAAGGCTTACGGCAAGGCCTCGGTCGGCTCGCCGCCCATGTCGGTTCCGCATCTGGATACCCGCGTGCTTGGCGGCAAGCGCGTCATCCTGTTCGGACCGTTTGCCACCTTCTCCACCAAGTTCCTGAAAGAAGGCTCCTATTTCGATCTCGTCTCCTCCGTCACCACAAGCAATGCCTGGCCGATGGTGCGCGTCGGCATCGATGAATATCCGCTGGTGGAATATCTGGCCGGCCAGCTGATGATGTCGGACGACGACCGCTTTGCCGCGCTGAAGGAATATTTTCCCAATGCCAAGCAGGGCGAATGGCGCCTTTGGCAGGCGGGCCAGCGCGTGCAGATCATCAAGCGCGACGAGGAAAAGGGCGGCGTGCTGCGGCTCGGCACGGAAATCGTCGCCGCACAGGACGGCAGCATCGCCGGCCTGCTTGGCGCCTCACCGGGCGCCTCCACGGCCGCACCGATCATGCTGAGCGTTCTGGAAAAGGTCTTCAAGGACAAGGTGGCGACACCGGAATGGCAGGCCAAAATCCGCCAGATCGTGCCGAGCTACGGCACCAAGCTCAATGACGACCCGGAAAAGGTACGTGAGGAATGGGCCTATACCGCCGAACACCTGCAATTGCCGACCCCGCCACAGATCGATCTCGACGCGCTGAAGGGTGCAGCATCCGCACCTGCCGGCGCGCCAGTGAAGAAGGTTCCGGATATCGCGCTGTAACGTTTAGGCGCGATTTTTGAGATTGGACGCCGCGTGTCTCTGGATGCGCGGCGTTGTTGTTTGAGGTGGCCTTTCCGACAAGTCCCGTCATCCTCGGCCTTGTGCCGAGGATCTGCCAACGTGCCCTCAATCGCTCTCTTGCAGATGCTCGGGACAGGCCCGAGCATGACGGAGGAAATGTCTGGTCCTCAAGTTCACCTGGTGGTAATAATTACCACCGGCAACTAGGGAGGCGAGCATGGCCAAGGTGGAAAAAATCAGTGTTTCGATGACACCCCAGCACGCCGAAATCCTGCGTGACGCCGTGGAAAGCGGGGCTTATGCGAGCGGAAGCGAAGTCATCCGCGAAGCGATGCGCGACTGGTCGGCAAAGTGGGTTCACAGGCGCGACGATATCGCCAAGCTGCGTGCGTCGTGGGCCGACGGCAAAACCAGTGGCAGCGCAACCGAGGTCGATCTGGACGAGGCGCTGGGCGAAGCGCGGGCAGAACTGGCTTCGTCGAAAACCCCTGCCCGTTAAGCTGTTCTGGACACCCCTCGCGCGCGCAGACGCGAAGAACATCTACGTCGATATCGGCAAATCACAGCCCTTGGCCGCAGAACGATATTTCGCTCGGCTCCGCCTCAAGGTGGAGCGTCTGAAGGAACATCCGCGTCTTGGGGAGCGCCATCCGGAAATCTTTTCATCCGCCCGGATGCTCGTTGAAGCGCCTTACATCATTCTCTACGAGACAGTGCCCGATACCGATGACGGCGAAATACGGTCGGTGGAAATCGTTCGCGTTATCGATGCTCGCCGGGATTTGCGAACATTGTTTTGAGGCGAACTCTTTCAGCCGAATATATTTTTGATTTTCGTAAAAAATGGCTGGGGCGCCAGGATTCGAACCTGGGAATGCCGGTACCAAAAACCGGTGCCTTACCGCTTGGCGACGCCCCAACAGGGCAGCTTGGGCGAAACGCCGCTGCCTGAACCGCGCCTGATTAGCAAAGCCTGCCCTAGGCGGCAATGACCTGACGGCTTATTTTTTCACAAAATCCAAGCTTTTTGGATGCCGGGCCGCAGATGGCATGTTAGGGCTTGACGATTGCGCGGCTGAGGCCGTGGCTCTGGATGGCATGGCATATTTCAGGAGGTCTCGATGGCGGACCCGGCATTCGATTTCGATTTCAGGCCGGCCTATGGCGAGGCGGTTGCCGTTGCCCCGCTCATCCAGCGTATCACCGTCAACAATCCTTCCGCCTTCACCTTCCATGGCACCAACAGCTATATCGTCGGCGACCGTTCCGTTGCCGTCATCGATCCCGGCCCGGAGGACGAGGCGCATTTTCAGGCGTTGATGGCGGCGCTTGATGGCCGCGAGGTCAGCCATATCTTCGTCAGCCACACCCATCGCGATCACTCGCCGCTTGCCGGGCGGCTGAGCCAAGCGACCGGTGCGATCACGGTTGCGGAAGGCCCGCACCGCGCCGCCCGGCCCCTGCATGTCGGCGAGACCAATCCCTTTGCCGAAAGCTCCGATATGGCGTTCGTGCCTGATATCGCGCTTGCCGACGGGCAGAGCCTTGCCGGCGACGGCTGGGCGCTGACGGCCCTGCACACGCCGGGGCACACCGCCAACCACGCAGCCTTCGCGCTCGAAGGCAGCGGCATCGTCTTTTCCGCCGATCACGTCATGGCCTGGGCCACCACCATCGTTGCCCCGCCGGATGGGTCGATGAGCGATTACATGGCCTCGCTGGAGCGATTGCTCACCCGCGACGACCGGCTGTTTCTGCCCGGCCATGGCGGCCCGGTCAACGATCCCGCCGCCTTCATGCGCGGGCTTCGCGCCCACCGCCGCATGCGGGAAAGGGCGGTTCTGAAGCGCATCCGGGAAGGCGACCGGCGGATCGCCGACATGGTGAAGGTGATCTATGCCAGCACCGACAAGCGCCTGCACGGCGCAGCGGCCCTTTCCGTGCTCGCGCATATCGAGGACCTGATTGAAAAGGGCGAGGTGCAGACGGATGGTGCGCCTTCGCTGCTGGGGGAGTATTTTCCGGCGTGAAAAAACAACGGACGGCAGCAAGTCGTCGAACCTGTGATGCCAAATATGCAGCCCCTTACCCGCGACGTCATCCTCGGGCTTGTCCCGAGGATCCAATCACGTCTCATTCAATCGAGACGTAGCAGATGCTCGGGACAAGCCAGAGCATGACGGCAGAGAGGTTTCGGGGCCCCTTACCGTCAGTCTCCATCCTCTAAACGCCTCAATTGTCGTTCAGCCCCTGCATTTCCGCATCCAGCGCATCGAGATAGGCAGCCGCGATCGCAGCGCCCATGCCGAGATCGTGCGGGCCGTAGCGGGAGGCGACGCGCACGTCGACGATGGTGGTTTCCGCTTCTTCTTTCAGGCGGATGAGGATGTCGAAACGCAGGCCCCAGATGCGCGTGCGCGTTTCGCCCTGCATCAGCACCACGCCGCTGCCGTTAAAGAAGGTGGGCTGCGGCGCCTCGACCGGCCGGGCCATTGGAACCGGCACGATGGAAGGCAGGTCTTCCACCGGCGCTTCCTCTGTCGGCTGCGACTTGTCCTGTTCGGGAACACCGACGGAGGGCGGCTCCACCGTGCCGATGACGCCTTTGGTATGGGTGATGCGGATGCTCTGTCCGGCGGCCATTTTTTTTGCGGCGGTGTAGATGCGGTCTATCGCGCCTTCATAGCAATACGTAACCGGAACGAAGTACAC
>JAXHOC010000023.1:0-117305 GCA_034519725.1 Agrobacterium sp. | reverse complement strand
GAGAGCGGCGGTGCAAAATTAGTCCACGGTAGCGGCGGGATTGTCCCGCTTCGGGCGGAGTAAAAACCGGCCACCTATTTCCCTTCTGCGACGAATGCAGGAGGGCTTGGGGATCTACACCGTGGAATTATATCTGAAGGTTCGACTTGCTTGTTCTGAAGGGATGAGCCGGCGTCAGGCTGCGAAGCATTTCAACATATCGCGCGACAGCGTTGCCAAGATGGTGTCGTATTCGACACCGCCCGGCTATCAGCGTCAGTTGCCGATCCGGCGGCCCAAGCTGGATGCGTTCGTTTCAACCATCGAGCATTGGCTGGAGGAAGACAGACGAGTGCCGCGCAAGCAGCGCCATACGGCCAAGCGAGTGTTCGACCGTCTTCGAGACGAGCGCGGGTTCACCGGCGGCTACACGATCATCAAGGATTACATGCGCGAGCGAGATCAGCGTCGCCAAGAGGTGTTCGTGCCGCTGGCTCATCCGCCAGGCCATGGGCAGGCCGATTTCGGCGAGGCGATGGTGGTGATCGGTGGCGTTGAGCGGAAGGCGCACTTCTTTGTACTGGATCTGCCGCATAGCGACGCTTGCTATGTGCGGGCCTATCCGGCGGCAGTGTCGGAAGCTTGGGTCGATGGCCACATCCATGCGTTTGCTTTCTTCGGGGCCGTGCCGCAGTCGATCGTCTACGACAACGACCGCTGCCTTGTAGCGAAGATCCTGCCCGATGGCACACGCAAGCGGGCAACACTGTTCAGCGGCTTCCTGTCCCACTACCTGATCCGGGATCGTTACGGGCGGCCAGGCAAGGGCAACGACAAGGGAAACGTCGAGGGGCTTGTTGGTTATGCCCGGCGCAACTTCATGGTTCCGATCCCCCAGTTTCCGACATGGGGTGCATTCAATATCTGGCTCGAGGAGCAATGCCGCAAGCGTCAGCGCGACAGGCTGCGCGGCGAGAGCGAGACGATCGGAGAGCGACTGCAGCGTGATCTGGCTGCTATGCGTGCGTTGCCGGCATCTCCATTCGATGCCTGCGACCAGGCGAGTGCGAAAGTCACGGCCCAGTCGCTCGTTCGCTACAAGACCAACGACTACTCCGTCCCGGTCGCCTACGGCCATCAGGATGTTTGGGTCCGGGGCTATGTTGATGAAGTGGTGATTGGCTGCCGTGGCGAGATTATCGCCCGCCATCCGCGGAACTGGGACCGGGAAGACGTCGTCTTCGATCCTGTGCACTACCTGCCGCTGATCGAGCAGAAGATCAATTCGCTGGATCAGGCAGCGCCTCTCCAGGGCTGGGACCTGCCCGAAGAGTTCGCTACGCTGCGCCGTCTGATGGAGGGCCGCATGGCCAAGCATGGCCGGCGTGAGTATGTGCAGGTCCTGCGCCTGCTGGAGAGCTTTGAGCTTGCCGACCTTCACGCGGCGGTGAAGCAGGCCCTCCAGCTCGGAGCCATCGGCTTCGACGCCGTCAAGCATCTGATCCTGTGCCGGGTGGAGCGCCGGCCGCCTCGCCTGGACCTGTCCATCTACCCCTACCTGCCGAAGGCGACGGTCGAGACGACGTCGGCGAAGGCCTACATGCGCCTCCTGTCATCGGATGCGGGAGAAGCGGCATGAGCACCGAAGTCCCAGAGATCCTGCTTTCCCACTACCTCAAGACCCTGAAGCTGCCGACATTCCAGCGTGAGTATCAGAAACTGTCCCGGTTATGCGCCACCGAAGGCGTTG
This sequence comes from Agrobacterium sp., assembly GCA_034519725.1. Lineage (GTDB taxonomy): Bacteria > Pseudomonadota > Alphaproteobacteria > Rhizobiales > Rhizobiaceae > Agrobacterium. The sequence continues at coordinate 115,576 of JAXHOC010000023.1, read as the reverse complement.
ATCATGTCGGATACCTCACCCGGCTTGCCGAGCGGGAGATGATCGAACGGGATCGCCGCAAGGTCGAACGCCGTATCAAGGCGGCCAGGTTCCCGGTCGTCAAAAGCCTCGACAGCTTCGACTTCGCAGCCATCCCCAAACTCAACAAGATGCAGGTGCTGGAACTGGCGCGATGCGAATGGATCGAGCGCCGGGAGAACGTCATCGCTCTCGGCCCGAGTGGTACAGGAAAGACCCATGTTGCTCTCGGCCTCGGCCTGGCAGCATGCCAGAAGGGCTTGTCCGTCGGGTTCACCACTGCCGCCGCCCTGGTCAGCGAGATGATGGAGGCGCGCGACGAGCGGCGTCTTCTCCGTTTCCAGAAGCAGATGGCCGCCTATAACCTGCTGATCATCGACGAGCTGGGCTTCGTGCCACTCTCCAAGACCGGCGCAGAATTACTCTTCGAGCTGATATCGCAACGCTACGAACGAGGTGCCACCCTCATCACCAGCAATCTTCCATTTGACGAATGGACGGAAACCTTGGGGTCGGAGCGTCTCACCGGAGCACTGCTTGATCGCATCACCCACCACGTCAGTATCCTGGAGATGAATGGCGACAGCTATCGTCTCGCCCAAAGCCGAGCAAAAAAGGCCGGCTGAAGCCCTCTCAAAAATCGCCGCCCGTGCATGAGACCCCCGCTCGGGCTACGCCCTCACGGAGGTCTCATGCACGGGCCAAGGTGGCCGACTTTTGCGCCGCCGCGTGGCCGGTTTTTACTCCGCCGTTGACACCCTATTTAAGAACGCCAAACACCGCCGTTTCCCGCACAGAAATGACTTACGGTGAAAAAGCGTAGAAGCGGCGGCAATTGGCGGACGGAAAATTCGAACTGCACTCATCGGCTAACTGTCGATGTCGTTGAGTGCACCTTGGGCATCCTCCCAATGCCGCTGTTCGAAGCTTGTGTGCTTGTGGAATCTCTAGGCAATCGCAATCGCCCGCACCTCAGCAAGCAAGAGAGGTGAAAGTCCCAGCGCTTCCAGTGGACGGGTGCGCAACCACTGTAGTGCGCCCGCGGTATCGAGGTCTTTACGAGCAGACATTTCGTTCAGCTTCATCGCGGTGACGCGTGACAATCCTAGAGAGATGAAGCTAATCATCGTTTTGTCTGATGCGCCGATCTCTAGGTAGAGTGGCAAAGACGGAATGCTGGATACCATGTCCACCAAGCCTGCGGTGTCGAGAGCGTAGACAAGAAGCGCACTGTAGCAACCAAACAGCCGGACAGCTTGGAATCGGATATCGCCTTCGATCAAATCCAACGTGCTCCTGATCGTTGTTCGAACAGCTTTCGAAGAATTTCGCGAGATTTGGTCGTCGATGATTTGGGGAAGCGGGTGGCCAAGCATCCAGCGTCGCGCAATCAGGGCATGGAACCGATGCAAGTTTTTTGAGGTGTCGATACCAAGTATAATTTCGTGACACAGCTCCAAAACATCCGCGTATGACTGGAATGCTTCGCTTTCCCGAGGATGAGAAGGAATGAGGGTTCGCGCGACATCGGCACCTAACGCTATCTTCGCGCTCAGCCGGTCATAAAGGCGCTGTTGCTTGTGAGCGGAGATGTTCGGAGTTCGACGGAGAACTGCCGCTGGCAGCGTCAGCTTCTCGCTGGCCGACGTAAGCGCAGCCTCCAACAGACTGGACTGTGTATCGCCCGCCGAAAGACCAGCTCGTTCGAATGTTTGATTAAGAGCGCCGCCTTTAAAATCGGCATAGAGGCGAACGAAAGTCGTCTCAAGATCGGTCTCAACACTACGAACTGCTGTTGGCGCTCCAGCAATCACATTCATTAGCTGGTCATGGTGGTTACTAAGGCTGCTTTCAATCGCCGGCGTAACGACGGAATCTTTTGGACCATCGAGTGGCTTCTTCTTCCACTTGTCATAGTCGATTAGGAAGATGTTCCCCTGAAATTCCCGCTTGAGCCGACCGGCACGGCCAGCAAGGTTCCAAAAGTCGGTCGATTCAAGTGCTCTAGTTCGACCTTTTTCCGGAGCAAACATAAATATGTTCTTGGCAGGCAGATTGACACCTTGAAGCAAGATGCTTGTGCAAACAAGATAATCGATCTCACCTGACGATACGGCAGCTTCAATCGCACGTCGGAGTTGGGTTGGGATATTAGAATAGTGAAATGCCACGCCGTGTTTGACGCACTCGACCAACGCATAATTGGCGTGCACCGCTTCTTTCGCCAAGTCGGATAGAGCGAGCCGTGCTTCGGTTGGTTCTCGATCGGACATCAACTCTGCAAGCTGGAGCGCAACGCTTTCCGCTTCAGCGGCGCCATTGGCATAAATGATGTTGGAATGCCCGTGTCCGAGCACCGCCGGGATATGGACAAGTTTCTCTGTTCGGCTCGCGACCGTCCGGTCCAGTTGCAGCTTTGCGACTTGCCGTAGCGCTCTGGATCCGTCGCCAGCCGTTTGGATCACCAGTTTGCCCTTGGTTGCTGATTCGACGGTCGTGACCAAAAAGTTCTGCGCAACGGTCGGCTCTACCGAAGAAAACTCGACGACGTCGTCCAAGCCAAAGAGCCTGCCAAACACATCTAGATTTCGGATCGCTGGGCTGGCGAAGAGGATTTGTGATGCGGGGTTTCGGATCAATAGATCGTCGATGACCCATTGCAGTAGTACGCCCCGCGATCCGTCCGCAATCGAATGTGCTTCGTCGACGATGATGACGTTGGCACTGAAATCGGGGTGGGCTCCAAGGGCGAGTTGCACCCGCTCTTGAGTCATCACGTAGATTGTCCGCTCAGCGAGCGTCGTTTCAGCATCCACAGGGACCGTCACGATGTCAGGAATATCCTGCTCCAATCCCTTAAATTGGATCTTCAAGTCATCAGCCACCTGAGCGATCAGGGCGCGGGTCGGGACGATGTACACGATTGATTTTGGCTGCCCGCTGTCGAACAATGCCGAGAGATACCCCTGCAAAACAAAGGATTTTCCAGCGGATGTCGGCGCCGCCAGCGCGATGCGGCGACTTTGGATGAGATTCAGCCACAATTTTTGCTGGAAGTCGGTCAGCAGCACCGTTTGTCCGTTGATGGTAACTTCATGAGCATCAGCCGACGCAATTTCTTCTGCGGCAAGCATGAGCGGTAGACTGGCGCGCGCGGAAGCCACGTCCACGCGGGTGCCGATGGAAGGAAAGTTGCCGAGACGCGTGAGCACGACACGTAGGGCCTGGTCCAAGGGAACTTGGCCGGTGCCGAACAAGTCGTACGCACAAGTCGCAACCCGGAACGCCGCGCGTCGATGATCTGCTGTCTCGGAGCAAGCCAAGATGGCCGCTGAACGCATCAATCGCGTGGCGTCCGCGAGGTCGGCGTCACCATCGACGATGCCACCGATTTCTTTGGTTAGCCACGCGATCTCAATGCGATGTGCGGCATCGTGAAAGCCGGGGTTTCCCCAAACCTTATCAGCCAGCTCCTGCATCATGGCAGCCAGCCAATCCGAGCCTGAAAGAGATCGCGAAATTCCTGGACGGCTGGGAGCGGGAAGAAGAACATCTCCACATCCTGCGAATCCAGCCCAGCCGTCTTGAGCGCGGCTGAAACCTTCGGTGCCACTGCTACGAGCGCCTCTTTCGCCAGTGCGCGGAATGCGTCTTCGGCACCTTGATCACCAGCAGCGCTGGCCTTTTGGAAACCATCAAAATCGAAGCCGATTAAGCAGGTGATGACATCCTTGCGTTCGTTGTATTCTTCCTCGTGGGGGTCCAAGTATCGCAGTAGCGCCGCTTTGCCGTCGGTTCCCAATCCTGTGAAATCGATGTTTCGCTGAACAAGCTGGAGTTCGTGGCCCAGTTCGTCGGGCTTCAAGGATTTTGCAATCGACGTCGCAGCAGCGGTGATAGCTGCACCGACATCACCATACATTTTCGACTCGCCCCAATAGAGAAAGAGCCTTGCGGTCTCTGGGCAATAGCGAACATGGACACCGTCCGCACCGTGGACAGGCATTTGCGGATTTGTCTTCAAGGTCATCTTGGCGATGACCTGCGGTGCACCTAATATCCACTCGGTCAATAGATAGAGCAGAAGTTCGCCAGCCTCGCCATTTCGATTTGTTGCCTTGTGCGCTTTAATAAAAAGCTTGGCGGCCGTGTCATTGAGTTGGGTGGTCTTGATCAGAAAATCGTCGAACGGCAGAGTTGACTGAAGCGCTCTCACCGCATCGATTTCCTTTCGCGTTAGCGCGAAAGGCGTCAGGTGAAGCCAAGCCAACTCCACCAGTTCGTGAATGGTGGTCTTGCCTTGTCGAAAGGCGGGAAAATGCAGACGAAGCGTGACACCCGCCGACTCGCACGTCACCTCGTGCTCTAGTTCCCTAATCCTCGGCCCCAATTTAGAATAGTCGCGGCTAAGTGCTGCCAAGACTGTGTCTAAATCAGAGCTTGCGGCTTCAGTTATGCCTCGTCCAATCAAATCATGCTCCCCAATGATTCAAGATCACCTTTTATCTTTCAAACAACGCGGCCTGCCTGGGCGCTGTGGGATTGATTATATATCTCACAGGTTTCGTTAGCTTCGCGACTTTTCCTTCATTGTCAGCCCGCTTCAGCCATGCGTTCACCTGCGCCTTCTCCAGTTCAAGGCGCGCAGCTACATCATCGACCGTCATAGGTGCGGCCGATGCAAACTCAACTATCCGAGCAAGGAAAAGCGTGTAGAAGTCTACATCGACCAACACGCTGTTCTCGGGAACCGACACGCCGGAAGTGACCGACGCATCCACCAATGGCTCCGATAACGGCGAACTTTTTCCTGGCGTACTGGTTTCAGTCTTTCTTTCCTTGTCGGACTCGGCTTCTCGCTCATTATCTTGCGCAATCAGCGGAAGTTCGTTGCCCAAGTTTTGCAGCGGTGCGGAGTGAGTTTCCTCAAATAGTTTTGACAGCGAAGTCATGTCTTCCGGAAACCAGTTCGCTCCACGCTGGGCAAGTTCTCGATTGCCGGAGTTCCGGTCGCTGCTCGGCTTCACCCAAAGCGGGACCCACCCCGCCCGGATATCTTCGATCGCTCCGTTCCACGTTCCTCCCTTATCGCGCGTGCTGCTGATCACCACGGCAGCATCGGCTAAGCAGTAGATGTATCGGTTGCGCGACATCGCATGACCGACATTAAAACCTGCCTCTGGATTAAAGGGGCTGATGAGCGCTAAATCGCCAGACATGATGTGCTTGCGATACTTCGCTGATGTTGCGGACCGAAGCAGGCTGTCGGCAAGAACACCCACGGCTGTGCCTTGGCTCTCCAAAGCCCCAAGCATTGCGCTTTGATCGACACCGCGAGCACCGCCTGAGACAAGAGAATATCCCTGTGCTGCTGCCTCGGCTCCAAGTCTTCCGGTGTAAGCGAGGTCCTCATCGTCGGCGTCACGCGAGCCTACGACGGCGATCCGCCGGTATTAGAAGAGCCTTGTTTCCGCAGCCAAATAAAACGGCGGGGGACTCCGAACGAAGCCGCCGCTTTAGTCGCTCTGGGTATTCATGGTCAGATCTCGTTAGAACCCATAAACCAGCCCGCTGCCACTTTTCGAGCGCGAGCCCAAGGGCTGCTCCCCTGCCTAGAAGTGCTCGAATACGCGCTATTGAAACTGTACGATCCACCCAGCCCGTGAGTAGAGAGTCCAGATCCCCCTTCAGCAAGACGGCAGGCTCCAGCCCATGGTCTTTTAGCCAAATGGCAAATTTTGCCCACTCGCTGTTGGAGAAGGGCTTTCCATCCTGCGACTCTGACTTCCCGAACGACACGGTCAGAAGCATTACTGCCTGCGCCTGAGGTGTAAGATGCATGTCAGCCTCCCACGCTCGAAGTCGTCAACGCAACTGGCCAAACAGGACCACTGCCGGCCTGCCTAAGAAGCGCAGCGGCCACCGTCATCGTCCACGCCGAGTCCACGACGTCATCCAGAAGGAGCACAGGGCCGGTGGGCACGTTCCCGACAACTGCAAAAACACCATCGAGGTTGCGGCACTGGTGAAACCTGTTCTGCTGCCCCTTTTGGGGCTCATTGTCCTTCACCTTGACGATTGCCGGCACGAACGGGAGGCCAAGAGCCTTCGCAAGGCGGTGCGCGAAATCAGGTACAAGTGTCGGATGGTTTCTGGACGGGACGCAGGTGACCCATGTCGGTGACGGATTAGGTTGCCAGCGATCGCGCAGCATCTCCGCAACAGCATCAACGAGTTCGTCTCTGAAGCGACCATTGTGCTTGTCGTCAGCGACCACTTGCCCCCAACCAGCGTCACCCCAACGGGAAAGAATCCGACCTGGTTCTGCGCGGAGTTCTAAGGGAAGATTCCCTGTGAGCCCATATTCGGCGAAGGCATCCTTTGCGACCTGCTTGTTGCAATCCAAGACGATCTCGGAATGGCGCAGGAAACGACCGGCCACGATCGCCGTTTTGCGAGTGAATGATGGATCCACGACTGGCCTGCCCAAGCAGTTGGCACATTTACCGCATGGCTGCGGGTTCACATCATCAAGAGCGTTGGCCAGAAACTCCATCAGACATCGCGGTTCATCGATGTAGGCTTGAACTTCGCCCCACTCGATCTCGCGCTGCTCGGTTAGACGCTGAATGCGTTCATGATCCATACGAAATGGGACGGGGGTTCTCTGCAATTTCGAGCCGTCCTTGATGACAGGTGCTGGACTATCGACGGAAAGGAACTTGAGTACCTGTTCGATCTGGCCGTGTCGCAGGTTCACTATCTCCTCGATTTGAGCCGTGCTCAGACCATCGCTGTCCTCAAGCGCCTCCAGGATCGATTGAACCCATCGCTCGCGCGGGAACGCGCTGCCACGAAAGAATTCGTGGATGTGATCATCTTCGTCGCCTGACATTAAAACGCCGACTGCGTGAGCAATGCCACGGCCGGCCCGGCCGACTTGCTGATAATAGGCAACGATCGATCCGGGTGCCTGATAGTGAACGACGAAGCCGAGATCCGGCTTGTCGTATCCCATTCCAAGGGCAGTCGTCGCGACCAATACCTTGATCTCGTTTTTCAGGAGTTGATCTTCAAGGTGCTCACGATAGGCGTCGGAGTCTTCAAACCCATCGCCCAGCACACCGCTATAGTAAGGTCGGGCAGAAATGCCGTGCTGATTGAGCCAATCAGTAACCTGGTTCGCATCGCGCTTTGTCAGCGTGTAAATGATACCTGTGCCCGGAAGTTCATTGATATGTTCCACCAGCCACGCGAGACGCGCTGCCTGCGTGGGGAGGCGTAACGTCTGTAGCGCGAGTGTTTGCCGTGTGAGTGCTCCGCGCTCGATTCCAATGTTGCCCAATTGTGCTTGAACATCCGCAACGACGCGATTGTTGGCCGTCGCTGTCGTACCCAGTATTGGGATCGTCTCTCCGGCATCCTCTGCAAAACGTTGACGAGGCGCCGATAGTCGGGCCGAAAATCGTGGCCCCAGTCGGATATGCAGTGGGCCTCATCAACGACGAGCAAGCCAATCGTTTCGGCGATTGGTAGCAAGACGTTTTCTACGAAATCGTCATTGGCCAGACGTTCGGGAGAAATCAGAAGCGCATCAGCCTGATTGGCCCGCACGACCTGTTGAAGTGCCGGCCATTCGTTTCTGTTCGTAGAATTTATGGTTAGAGCGCGAATGCCAAGACGACTCGCGGCTTGAATCTGGTTACGCATCAAAGCGAGAAGTGGAGAAACGATGAGAGTTGGTCCACGACCACGATCTCGGAGAATACGGGTGGCAATAAAATAGACGGAACTCTTACCCCAACCAGTCCGCTGTACGACCAGCAAACGCTCCCGTCTGTTCACCAAGGCGTCGATGGCTTCCCACTGCCCATCGCGAAATGATGCCGCATTATCGCCAAGAGCCCGCCTAAGGAGAGAAAGTGCGGTCGAACGATCGGTCATTATCTGTGCTCCAGTTCAGTACCGATCCGCAGTCGGTCGACATAGGTTTGATAGGCGAAGCTGCGATCTCGCTTTTTGCCCGTCGTCTCGACGAGAATGCCTGCAGCGATAAGCGTCTCAACGGCACGAGTGGCCGTCGGCTTGCTCGTCGCGATATGCGTCATGGCGGTCGCGACGCTGATAATCGGATGATTGGGCAAAAGCTCGAACAGCCGCACAGCGGAGACAGATGTCGTGTCCTGAGCCAGTACGCGGGCTCGGTCCGATGTGACAACGGCAAATAGCTCGCGTGCCGATGTGACGGCCTCGTCGGCAATCGTCGCCACGGCGTCGAGAAAGAAGTCGGTCCAGCCCTCCCAATCGCCGTCGGTACGCACGGCGGTCAGTCGGCGGAAATATTCTGCACGGTGGCGTTTAAAAAAGAGGCTGAGATAAAGAAGCGGCGCCTTCAGCAGCCCCCAGTGTTCGAGGAGCAAGGCAATGAGCATGCGCCCCAAGCGACCATTGCCGTCGAGATAGGGATGGATGCTCTCGAATTGTACATGCGCCAGCCCGACCCTTACCAACGGTGGCAGGTTGTCTGTCGTATGAAGGTATTTCTCGAAATCGCCAAGCAGGCTGGGAAGCGCCTGCACAGGGGGCGGAACATAGATGGCGTTTCCTGGCCGACTGCCGCCGATCCAGTTTTGGCTCCGTCGCACCTCGCCGGGCTGCTTGGTCGCTCCGCGCGCACCGTGCATGAGCCGCTGATGTGCTCCGTTCAGCAACCGCATGGATATTGGTAGGCCGTCAGATTTCGCTAGCTCTTGGCGTGCGTAGGACAGTGCATCCAGATGGTTGCAGATCTCCTCGACATCCGCGTCCGGCTCCACCTCATGCTCGGCTTCGAAGTTCAGCAGATCGATAAGTGTCGCCTGCGTGCCCTCGATCTGAGACGAGATGACCGCTTCCTTACGCACGAAAGCGTAGATGAACCAGTCGATCGACGGTACCATCTCACTTGCCAGATCGAGCCGCACCAGCGCGTGCTCGGCCGTCCGTAGGCGCTCCGCAAGTTGACCGTCGATCTTAATTTCAGGGTCTTGCGGCGGCAGAGCCGAAGGCACGAAGGCCTGTACAGCCTCATCATCTGCCATTGTGCTTTCGTACCGACCAGTGGCTCGTCTCATACGCTTCATTCCGCCTTCAGCAAAGCACAGCCATGCGCTGACTTGGCGGAGGAGGTACGATCTCGTTCCAAGGCAGCATCGCAAAGAACGAACTCTTTACCAGCAACGAAGGAAAGTCAAGAGATCGTTATTATTGTGGGACTGGATGACGGTTTTTAGTCGCTCAGGCAGCCGGAAAGTCCAATCGTATTTTAGAGTGCTATAGCGTAGACGTAGTTCTCATCATCGCCTAGCGCGGCGCGCCATTTCACGCATGTCTTGCACGCATATTTCGTCAGCTTTGGTAGCTCCGTTTCGAAACGGGAGCGGACCATGGCAACGAACAAGCACTCAACAACCCCGAAAATTCGCGAGAAGCTGGTTCGTGACCAGCCTGAGTGGCGCAGAACACCATAGTCGTGTTCATCACCGTCGAAAGCAGCACCACCCGCGTCACAGATCATATCGGCACCGTATTGCCGAACGACACATGCTATGGCGTTGCGTTGCGACTGATCGTCTTCGGACGCATAAACGACGCCACGCAAACGATTTTCGATTGCGTGGCGTCGTCGTTTAGCTTCGGCGGGAATATCCCCGCCGACGATCACATGCCGTTGACCGATCGCCGATCAGAACTCCTGCCAGTCGTCCTTTGATGCATTGACAGCGGCGTTGCCCGAGAATGCGGACGCGATCTTACGGCCGAGGGCGCGGACGGGGGGATGCCACGTATTTGTCGTTGCCGCTGGCATTGCGAACCGGAGCAGGCTGGCTCTTTTGCTGGTAGGCGGCATCGGCCAGCTTGAACTGCGCGAGCAGCTGGTTGAGCGACGCTACTTCCTTGGCCAGGTTGTGGCTTGCGGCATTGGTCTCTTCCACCATGGCAGCGTTTTTCTGCGTGTCCTGATCCATCTGGTTGACGGCCGTGTTGATCTGCTGGAGGCCGGAGGATTGTTCCTGGGCGGATTCCACGATGGAGACGACGTGCCGGTTGATTTCCTGCACTTCGCGGACGATGGTTTCCAGCGCCTTGCCGGTGTCGCCCACCAGCTGAACGCCCTGCTGCACCTGATCGTTCGAGGTGGTAATCAGCGCCTTGATCTCTTTCGCGGCACTTGCCGAGCGTTGCGCCAGCTCGCGCACTTCCTGCGCCACGACGGCAAACCCCTTGCCCGCTTCGCCCGCACGGGCGGCTTCGACGCCGGCATTGAGGGCGAGAAGGTTGGTCTGGAAGGCGATTTCATCGATGACGCCGATGATGTTGCTGATCTCGTTGGCGGATTTGGCGATCTGCTCCATGGCGACAACGGCGCGGCGCACCACCTCGCCGGATTGTTCGGCGCCGGCCTTGGCACGGTTGACGATCTGACCCGCCTCCTGGGCACGCCGGGTGGAATCCTTCACCGTCGTGGTGATCTCTTCAAGGGCGGCTGCGGTTTCTTCCACGGCTGCGGCCTGCTGTTCGGTGCGCTTGGCCAGATCGTTGGCGGCCGATTTGATCTCGTTTGCGCCCGCGCCGATGCCACCGGCATTCTGCGCAACCCGGGTCAATGCCGATTGCAGCTTTTCAGCGGACAGGTTGAAGTCGCTACGAACGCCGTCGAGCGCCGCCGTGAACGGCTGGCCGATCCGATAGGACACGTCGCCTTCGGACAGTTTGGCAAGACCGGCGGCAAGATTGTCGACCGCGAATTTGACGTCGGCTGCTTCCTTGGCCTTCTGCTGCTCGCGCTCGATGCGGTCTTTTTCCGAAAGGCTGCGATTGGCTTCGGTTTCCTGTTCGAGACGTGTGCGCTCGATGGCATTTTCACGGAAGATCTGCACGGCTTGCGCCATCTGGCCGACTTCGTCTTTACGCGCCATGCCGTCGATTTCATCAGCCGTATCGCCACGCGCCAGGGAAACCATGCGCTCACGCAGACGGGCAATCGGTGTGGTGATGCCACGCGAAGCGACAAACAGCGCAAAGATGATACTGACCATGAAAACCAGGCCGACAACCGACAACGATGTCAGGATGGTCGAGTTCGTCTGGTCGCTAAGATTGTCACTGCCGTGACGGACACCGTTGGCAAGCTTGTCCAGCAACGAAGACATGGCACCTGAAGCCGCCTGAATGGAGACATCGGCCTTCAGCAATTGCGCCGCAGACTCTTCATTGCGGTTGGCAAGGCCAAGCTCGACAGCCTTGTCCGTCATGTCGGCTATGGTCTTTGCCTGGGCGATAAAACCGTTTACGGCAGCGGTTTCTTCGGGGAAGACGTCCTTTACGTTGTTAAGGCGCTCCAGAAGCTGGGTTTTGCTTTCCGTATAGGTCTGTTTGGCAACCTTGATCTCGGTTCCGCTCGCATCATATACCATGACCTGATAGGCGCTGTAAGCCACTGCCAGCAGGTTGCGGTTGGCACGCGCAAGCTCAACCAATGCCGCATTGTCGGTTGCGATGAAGTCCGAATAGGCGTTGTCCGACTCCTTGTAGCGGCTGGACATGAAGGCCGTAGCGGCAAGACCAACGATGCAAAGCGGCACAATGAGCGACAGGATTTTGGTGCGGATACTGGCGTTTTGAAGAAAGGACACGGGGGAAACCTCACGTCGATGAAAACCGCTCCTTCCCCGTGCCGGAGGTGTTCGGCAAAATTGGCATCGCACGTCGAACCGCCTTGCTCATCAAGGCTTCGGTCGCCACCTCATCGGCTCGCCGGGGGGCATCATACACGCGCGGGGAAACACACAGCTGCTCTAGAAAACAAAGAGCATCCACGCCCGAAAAAGACTGCCCCGCCAAGCCGAGTATCGGACGAAACAAAAGCTGGGCATCGGATATTCACGACACCCAGCGTTTTGTTAGCAATAATGGTTATGATGAAAAACTTAATAATATCTTATGGGCGATGGCGCGCAGGCACGCAATTTACGGTCCCCTTAAATGCGTATCACCAAAACGGCAGACTTTACGCCCGCCGCTCTGTCACCGTTGCCGTTTGCACCGAAGCCCAGGCCCCCGAAACATTTTCAACGCGCGTCGGCGCGTTTCGGAGTGTAGCGCAAACCTCAGCCGGCGGCGCGGCGCAGCGCTGTCGCGACCGTGTGGATATGGGCAGCGCCAATGCCGCAGCAGCCGCCGATCATGGTCGCGCCCGCGTCTGCCCAGGAGCAGGCAAAACGCGAATAAACATCGTCAGTGAGGTCAGTGCGGGTGCCGTGCAGGCCTTCATTGGCGGCGGGATCGCCCTGTTCCCCTTCGAAGGCATTGGCGTAGACACCGATTTCCAGCGATACGCCCTTGTCCGCAAAGACGGCGGATGCCGTTTCCACGGCGGCTTTCATGATCTCCGGCTTGCTGCAATTGAACAGCAGCGCGGCAGCGCCCGATTGCGCCGCCCATTCCGCCGCCGCTTTGACCGTTTCGCCGGAGCGCAGCGCAGGCTCGCCGCCGGCTGTCGCAGCCGCGTCGTCGTTCAGCGTGAAGGAAATCCAGAACGGCTTGCCGGTTGCTGAAACGGCCTCACGCACCGCCTCGCCTTCGGCAATCAGGCTCAGCGTCTCGCCCAGCCAGACATCGACGGAGGGTGCGAGATTATCGACCAGCACCTTCAGATAGTCCTGCACTCGCGCGGCATCGAAATTCTGCGGCTCGTAGGAGCCGAAGATCGGCGGCAGCGAACCGGCCACCACGACGTCACGGCGGCTCGCATCCGCCGCCTCGCGCGCCAGCCGGCCGGAAAGGGCGATCAGCGACGCGCCTTCCTTCTGGAAACGCTCCTCGCCAATGTGGAACGGCACCAGCGCATAGGAATTGGTGGTGACGACATCGGCACCGGCTTCGATGAATTCCTGATGCACCTGCCGCACGATCTCAGGCGAATTGATCAGCGCCAGCGCCGACCATTCCGGCTGTTTCAGTTCGGCGCCGAGCCGTTGCAATTCGCGGCTCATGCCGCCGTCGAGAATACGGATAGTGCCCATGTTGATACTCCTTGAACGATTTACCGCCGAACCGGCACCTGCCGTTCGACAAGACCGAAACAGCGGGCGATGATGGCGGTGAGAATGAGGTAAAAGACGGTGACGACGATGAGCGGCTCATAAACGAGCAGCGTGTCCTGCCGCACCTTGTAGGCAACGGCGTAGAGGTCCATCACCGTGACAGTAAAGGCAAGCGGCGTGGCTTTGAGCTGCATCACCACCTCGCCGGCAATGGTCGGCAGCGCGATGCGGATCGCGCGCGGCAGCCAGATGCGGCGAATGAGGGTGAACCGGCCCATGCCGAAAGCCCGGCCCGCTTCCAGCTCGCCCTTCGGCACGGCCAGCAGCGCGCCGCGCAGAACCTCCGCCTCATAGGCCGCGTAATTCAGCGTGAAGCTGACGGCGGCGAAAAAGAAGCCCTCGCGCAGCACCGGCCACAGGAAGCTCTGGCGCAGGCCGGGGATCATCGGCAGGAACGAGCCGACGCCGTAATAAAGCAGCCACAGCTGGATCAAAAGCGGCGTGCCGCGAAAGAAGGTGCAATAGGCGCGCGCCAGAATTCTCGTCACCCGCCCGCCGCTCACCTGCGCGAAGGCAAGCCCGATGGCGAGAACAAAACCGATGCTGACGGAGATGACCAGCAACGCCAGCGTCTGCCAGGCGCCGGACAGAAGCAGCGGCCAATATTTGGCGATCCATGAAAAATCCATGCCGCTCCCCTTCAGGCCAAGGCCGGTTGGCCGCGCCGCACGCGGCGTTCCACCAGCGAAAAGACGAGGTTGGAGACCAGCGTGATGGCGAGGTAAAGCAGGGCGGCGGCAAGAAAGAACAGGAAATATTGCTTGGTGCTGGCGCCCGCCAGACGGGTTGCAAGCGCCAGTTCCTGATACCCGACGACCGCCACCAGCGCGCTGTCCTTCGTCACCGCAAGCCAGAGATTGGCAAGGCCCGGCAGCGCATTCGGCAACAGTGCCGGCAAGACCACGCGGCGGAAACGCAAGGCCGGCGACATGCCAAAGGCGCGCGCCGCCTCGATCTGCCCGTTCGGAATGGCAAGGATCGCGCCGCGCAGCACCTCGGTCATATAGGCGCCCTGCACGAAACCCAGAACCGCGACGGCGGCGACGAAACCGTTGACCTCAAGCGGCGGCAGGCCTGCCAGTTGCAGCAGCCGGTTCAGCCCGTCCGTGCCGGCATAATAAAGCCCGACGATGAGGATCAGCTCGGGAACGGCGCGGATTGCCGTCGTGTAGAGAGTGAGCAGAAGCCCAAGCGGCCGGTTGCCGGAAAGCTTGCCGAGCGCCGGCCGTGGCCGATGACGATGCCAATCAGATAGGCACCGGCGGAAATGGCAAGCGTCGACGCCGCACCCTTCAAAAGGGTGCCGCCCCATCCCGGAGGATAGGGTGACAGCAGTTGCAGCGTGGTTTCAAGGCTTGCCATTTACGTGACCGGTCAGGAGAAATTACTTACCGTAGATATCGAAGGTGAAGTATTTCTTGGTAATCTCGTCATACTTCCCGCTGGCGCGCACGGCGGCGAGAGCAGCGTTCAGCTTGTTCTTGAGTTCGGTGTCGTCCTTGCGCAGGCCGCCGGAAACGCCAAGGCCCATGATTTCCTTGTCCTCGGCCACATTGCCCATATCGGCGCAGCAGTCCTTGCCGGCATCGCTCTTGATGAAGGCATCGAGAACGCCAGCGAGTCGCCGAAGACGTAATCGATCCGGCCGGCGGCGAGATCCTGAAACGCCTCGTCCAGCGTCTGGTAGGTCTTCTCATCGGCAACAGCAGCGAAATATTTCTTGTAATATTCGGACTGGATGGTCGCGACCTGAATGCCGATGGTCTTGCCCTTGACGTCTTCCGGGCCTGCACCCGGCTTGCCGTCCTTGGCGCCGATCAGCTTGCTCGGCGTGTTGTAATATTCTCGTTGATAAAATCAATAACCTTCCTCGCGCTCCTGCGTTGACATCGACGACCAGATGACATCGAACTTCTCTCATCTGCAGCGCCGCAGATGAGCGCGGCGTCCCAGGACGGCTCGACGATCGAGCATTTTTCCTTCATTTCCGCGCAGACGGCGTCCATGAGATCGATTTCCCAGCCCTGCCACTTGCCGCTGGCATCCTTGGCGAAGAAGGGCGGGTAGGATTCGTTCATGATGCCGAAGCGAACATCGGCGCTGGCGGTGAAAGCGGATGCTGCAAATGCCGTTCCGGCAAGCAGCGTGGCGAAGAATTTCATTTAAAGTCTCTCCTGTTAAAACAAACGGCGAAGCGAAGCGGCGATCACGCCAGCGCGCCGGTAAATTCCCGGCAACGGGCGCTCGACGGATTGCCGAACACCTGCGCCGGCGGCCCCGCTTCCTCCACGCGGCCCTGATGCAGAAACATGACCTCGGTGGAAACATCGCGCGCAAAACGCATCTCGTGGGTCACGAGCAGCATGGTGCGGCCTTCCTCGGCCAGATCGCGGATGACCTTCAGCACCTCGCCCACCAGCTCCGGATCGAGCGCCGAGGTGGGTTCGTCAAACAGCATCACCGCCGGCTCCACGCAGAGCGCGCGCGCAATCGCGGCGCGCTGCTGCTGGCCGCCGGACAGGAATGCAGGATAGGCGTTTTTCTTGTCGTAAAGACCGACCTTGTTCAGCAGCGCTTCGGCCTTTTCCACCGCTTGTGCCGCTTGACGCCGAGGACATGAATCCGGCGCCTCGATGACGTTTTCCAGAACGGTCAGATGCGCCCAGAGATTGAAATTCTGGAACACCATGCCAAGCCCGGTGCGCAGCTTTTCCACCTGCCGCCAGCTTTTCGGCACGGCCTTGCCGTCCCGGCCGGTCCTCGTCGCGATCTCCTCGCCATTGACGATGACCCGGCCGCGATCCGGCGTTTCGAGAAAGTTGATGCAGCGCAGGAAGGTGCTCTTGCCTCGAACCGGACGAGCCGATGATCGATATGACATCGCCTTTGTGGGCCTTCAGCGAAACGCCCTTCAAAACTTCGTGTGTGCCGAAGCTCTTGTGGATGTCATCCGCTTCGAGCGCACAGGCGCCATTTTTTGCCATTTATTGACCTTGCCGATCCGGTTCATTGCGTGTCGGGCAAAATGCGGAGCGGTTTTGCGACGGGACATGCATAACAACAAAGACTTAAGCCACGCATGTTTAGCGAAATCCACCGCAAACGCGCGCAATATCAGGCTCTTTTACACATCCGCAACGAAAAATCATTTCAAAACATCACCGGGGAAGAGCGATCGGCGCGATTTTCCCCTGATACGCTTCGCCACGCTGGCCGCATCGCCGCCGGTCAGGGCAAATTGCGGTTCCGGCCGGGCCTCATCCTCGACAAGACTGGCATTCGCCTGCAAGCGCAGGCCCATTACGGCAACGACGAGGAAAAACCAGACGAAGCCCGTGCTGAGAAAGAACATCGTTTCCAGAAAACCGTAGAGCAGCACATAAAGCCAGACGCCGACATAGAGCCTCGTCAACGGGCTCTTGCGCGTGGCCTCATCCATTTTGCCGAGATCGCGAAGCGGCATCAGGCAAATCCACGTCAGCACCAGAATGAGGCCCGGTATTCCGCCGCCAAGCACAAGGTCGAAATAGCCATTGTGGGAATCCGGCGCCGTCGTTGCCCAGGTATTGTTCTCGGTAAAGCTCGTCATCAGCGTATCGCTGCGCCAGAAGGCCTGATAGCCGTATCCGAGGATCGGGCTCTGGCGGATATATTCGATGGCGACGGTCCAGATATCGGTTCTGCCGGTGAAACTGGCGTCGATCCCCAGTTTCGTCAGCATCTGCGAAAACACCGGATCGACTGTCGTGCCGACGATCACCACGGCAAAGGTTCCCAAAAGCAGGGCCACGACCGCATAACGCCATCTGGGCCAGCCGACGATGAACCAGCCCGTGGCGATGATGATCGGCATCAGGCCGAGCGCCGTCTTGCCGCCCGACTTCACCAGAAAGATCAACGACAGCACCAGCACCGCCAACCCGCCGATCACCGACCAGCGCTTGCACAGATAGATCCCGACGATCATCAGCACCGCCATGATCGAGGCAGCCTCGTTCTTGTGGCGGAAGACCCCGCGCCAGTTGCCCGACAGAAGCGGCTCCAGCGCATCGCTTGCCAGATGGATCGACCGCGAAGGCAGCACGGCAACGCCGAAATAACACAGGAACAGGATGATCAGCACACATGTGGCAAGCAGCTTGGTGAAATGCCGCTCGGTGCGCGGCAATTGCAGGAAGCAGCTGGCCAGCACGCAAATGATCGCACACATCACGAGCCGCCGCAGCGAAAACACCGGCGCGCCACCCGTAATCGAGGTGAAGATGTACCAGCCGAAGATCGCCAGCATCAGCAAACGCGGCGTGAAGACGATGGAAGACGACCGCTCCTTTGCCATAAACACCACGAAACTGATGAGCAGGATGATCGCGGTGAGCTGGTTGAGCAGGTTGGACCCAGCCGCCATGGCGGATCCCAGATAGGTCGAGGAAAGCGAGATATAGGGCGAAAAGCCGACCGTGAAATAAAAGAACGTCACATAAAACAGTGCATTCCGCCAGGCGACACTCGCCTGCTCCTCATGCGCTGCATCCACCATGTGTTTTTCTACGACTTTTTCCATACGTTCCCACATCGTGGCCGATGCTTCATCTCGGTCCTGTCAATATCCCGCCAAAACCCTATTTTTTAGTTATTCATAATACACGGAAGAATAGCGCCGGGATTTGCCGCTTTTTTCGTGAGGAAATCAAAATCGGCAGACAGGGAACGATACCCTCGCATCTGGAAGTTAAATTCCAAAACTCAAAAATACCAGCAAAATTGCTCCATATTTCGTCCATTAGTTGCTTGTTTAAGTATATTTTGTTAACCTAACGCAATACGGACGGTATCCACTAACAGATTGAAACAAGGCGTTTTATTCTCCGGATGATATTTCCGGCACCGCAGAATTGCGGGTTTTATACCTATCTTAAGATATTAAAATCTACACTGCCTATGGTTGATTTCATAAACGCGTAGATAGCTGGAAACCGACGGTGGACGCTCCGATAAACACCAATATGGACGATAGCAACAACGACGGGGCAACTCAACGCCCGGTTCAGCCTGATGCGCCCGGTGTTCGCCCCATGCGCAGGGACGATGTCGCGGCTGTCGAGATCGTGCTCAACAGCGCGTTCAAGAAGACCGGGCTTGATCGCAACTTCGACTTCGCCGCTTACGTCGAAACCCTGTTTTTCAGCAGTCCCGCCTTTGATCCGGAATATGGCAGCGTTGTCTACGATGCCGGAGAGAACGGCGTTACCAGCGTCATCCTCGCCGTCCCCATGCGGTTTGTCGCCAATGGAAAACCCATTACCGCCAGACTGTTATGCGCCTTCGCGTCGAAAGGAAAACTCGGCGCGCTCGGAGCCGCGCGTCTGTCGCGCGGCATGCGGGCGACGAAACACGACATGCTGTTTTCCGACACGGCCTCCCCCGTCAGCGCCGATCATTGGCTTGCAATCGGCGGCAGCATGTTGCCGCTGGAAAGCCTGCAATGGCATAAGGCGCTGAAGCCTTTCAGCGCGATTGCCCTGCGCATGCCGCGCCGTTCGCCACTGGTCAAATCCAGACCCGGCCTGATGGCGCTCGGGTTTGTAGACCGTATCCTGCGGTCGTGGAAAAAAGGCATCAGGCCGCAAGCGGTCGCCGGCACCACGGTGAGACCGGTGGATTTCGAAACTTTTCGCCGCAACGCGCTGGCAATGATCGAGCGTTTCTCCGTCCGCCCGGAATGGTCCCATGAGGAATTCCACTGGCTGATCGACATGTGCAGAACCAACGACACCCTCGGCGAATTGAGCAGCCTCGCCATCGACAATGCCGAAGGCCGCATCATCGGCGCTGCCCTGTTTTTCGGACAGGCGGGACGGACGGCCTATGTGCTGAACCTCGTCTGCGATGCCGGCCGCGAAAACGACGTGCTCGGCGCGCTGTTCCGCCATTTCGATGATCAGAACTATGCCCATGTCACCGGCATGTCGCAGCCCTTCCTCATGAACGCCCTGTACCGCCAGAACCACATGACCTTCCATCATCGCGGTTATTTCTGCATGGCCACCCGCGATGAAGCGCTCCGGGATCGGGCGCTTGCCGGCGATATCTATATTGGCGGGTTAAGCTCGGAAAGCTGGAGCAAGCTCATCACCGATTTCTGAGGCAGCATCGCCAGAGCACGCACCCTTACCGGAAATGCTCTCGTGCCGAAGAGAGGCCTTTTATGCCTTGGTGAAACGCTGGACATTCGCTGAAATCAGGTGACGCAGCGCCTTGGCGTAACGTTTGGAGCGCGTCTTGGCCGCAAGCGCGCTTGCCCAGTCCACCATCGATCCGTTGATATCGAAATCGCCGAGCTGTCCTTCCGGGACATCACCTTTTTCGATACGCTCGACAATCGACCCCAGCGCCGCGTAAAATTCCGGCGAGCGATAGGGCGGATGCAGCGAATACATGCCCTTGCCGGTGCCCAGAAAATCCAGCCGGTGCACGCCCGCGCGCATCATGTTGGTGCTCAGCACCTCCTCGGCGGGCATCGAGACCGGCTGCTGGTTATAGGCATAGGAGCGGATGCGCCGTTTGACGTCGGGTCTCAAGAGCTCGAGCGAGCCGATACGCTTGGCGAACCGTTCCATGTCGATCATGAAAAGCCGGGTGGAAACGGTGGCGAACCGCCATGTGGGAACGCGCGATGGCAGCTTGCGCGGTTCGGGAATGTTCTTCACCCCCGGCATGCCGACATGGCGGGAGATATCGAGATCGCCGCGCACGGTCGGCGGCCCGGAAAACGGGGTAATGCAGAGCGCATCCGGGTTGACCTTTTGCAGCGCAATGGCTTCGCTGAACCAGTTCTGGCTGCCGCCGCCAAACATCATGTCGCTGTCCATATGCAGCACATAACGGGCGTTGGCGCGTTTCAGCCCATGGAAATAGACATGGAACGGCCCGCCGTCGAAGGCCTTGGCCGGATAGGCGACCGGCGAGCGCGAAAAAAACGTCTCCGCCACCGCGCCCCGCGCCGCATCGCTGTAGTCGGCAATATCCACATGCAGATGCGGATAATTGGCCTGCATTTCCTCCAGCATGTCGAAGAGACGTTTGCTGGCAGCCTCGAAACCATTACCCTTGTAGCGGCCGGCTCCGACCTGGCCGGTATCTACGGTCAGGAGAATGCGATCCACCTGCCCGCCCCAGACCCGCAGCTGATGCGGCACGGTCAGGGCCGCATGCGGTGCGTCGAAGGGATGCAGATTGATTTGCAGCGCCTTTTGTACGGGGGGAAGCGGCATTTCAGCAGTCATAACTATGCACCACGGTTCCGGAATTCATTAATGACGGCCATCATCGGCTTTTCCTTGAAACTCCAGTCGAGCGGCAGCGGCCGGTTCACGGTGCCATCCCGGCGGGGATAGGCCCAGCGGATCCAGGTATATTGGTCCGAAATGCCCCATGTGGTGATGGAGGAAAGCGGGCCGCCTTCGCAGGCCGCTTCGAGAAAATCGCGAACCTGACCGTTGATCAGCATGTCCCGCTCGGCTTCCGGGGCGGGCAGCGTCTGGTCCATGGCATCCAGTTCGGTCACCAGTACCGCAAGACCGTAACTGCGCATTTCCTTGGTAAAGGCGGCAAGCTCGTCCTTGGCAATCGGCCAGCCGCCGCGCAGATGCCCCTGCAGGCCGACGGCGTTGATCGGTGCGCCCTTCTCGAGCAGCTCGAGAATGAGATTGCGGAAGGCCGCGCGCTTGGCCGGCGATTTCTCGACCGCAAATTCCACATCATATTCATTGAGGACAAGCTGGGCCTTGGGATCGACGGAATGGGCGATGTCGAAAGCCTTCTTGATGGCGTCGGGACCTGCGCCATAATACCAGGCGTCGCGGCGCGAGCGCACATTGCCGGGCACGTCGGGGATCGGCTCATTGACCACATCCCAGCTGTGGATCACGTCCTTGTACCGTTCCATCGTCTTGACGATGTGGTTTTCCATGATCCGCTCGACCTTCGCGCCACTGCCGATGCTGGCAAGCCAGGGCGCGTTGGAGGCGTACCAGATCAGCGGATGACCATGCATGCTGAGATTGTTCTGGCGCGCGAAGTTCGCAAGCGCATCGGCAGCGGCAAAATCGAACACCTCCGCCGAAGGCCGCATGACCTCCCATTTCATTTCGGTGACGGGGGTGATGCGCGAGCAATATTTGACCACCGCTTCGCCGATGCGGCTATCGGCCTTGAGGTCCGGCAGATAGATGGCGGCACCGTAAGGGGCAATTTTTGCCGGTGTCTTCTTGACCGCGGCAACGCCCTGCCCGGGCATGGCATGCAACAGGCCGGCACTTGCAGCACCGCCCAGAAAATTCCGCCGTCCGATCCGCATTCGCCCGCCTCCACGACCCCGGCGCCTCGGCCCTGAAATCGGAAGCGATTTTCGACGGGGACGATGCGCATATAAAACTGTCAGAGCGTCGCTGGTGTACCCGGATGGGCGCACGGCGCTCTAATTCTCAAAACATAACATCTCGATCATGCCAAAAGGATATTAAAGATTTGCAAGGTTAACTGACGCTATACCACGTCATAATTGGCGCAGACCGGCTTAATCCGGTAGTAACTTCACTGTGAGAATCGTTGACCCGCCCCTGATGGAGTAAAAACCTTGGTTTCCGTTTCGATTGTCATTCCCGTTCGCAACGGCGAGCGCTACATCGTGGAAGCGATCGAAAGCGTGTTGTTTCAGGGACAAACCGTTTGCGAAGTGCTGGTCGTCGATGACGGCTCCACCGACACCACGGCGCAAAAGGTGGAAAGTTTCTCCGATCCGCGCGTCAAACTGCTGGCCCGGCCGCAGGGACGCCAGGGCGTTTCCGCCGTGCGCAATTTCGGCCTGTCGCAGGCACGCGGCGAATGGACGATGTTTCTCGACGCCGACGACCGCGTGAAGCCGGGCGCCATTGCCGCATTGTGCGCCGGGGTTTCCGGGCCGGATGTCGTTGCCGTCTACGGCGATTATGAGCGCATTGACGAGAATGGCACCAAGATCGGCCGGCGCAACCTCATCCGCCGCCGCGAAAAGCCCGATGGTTTCATCCTCCAGCCGCTTCTCGGCGGAAATTTCATCGTCAATGGCGGCATCATGCTGGTCAGAACCCGCATCTTTCAGGATTTCGGCGGTTTTGACGAGACATTGCGTTATGCGGAAGACTGGTATGGCTGGTGCCGGCTGGCCGCCGCCGGCCGTTTCGCCTATCTGCCCGGCTGCCATGTGCTGGACTACCGGGTGCACCGCACGAGCGTGATGATGAACCGCCTTCTGACCTTCCGCGATTGCGAACCGGCAATCGACGCGGTGTTTTCCGATCCCGCCATCGTCGCCGCCATCGCGCCGCAGGAATTGCGCCGGCTTCGCCGCAAATCCGAAAACCACATGAATGCCTATACCGTGGCGCAGGCCTTTCGCGCCCGGCGTTATCGCGAGGCGCTTTCGGCGCTTGCCGATACATTTGTCAATCGCCCGCGCCAGAGCCTGCGCGCCGTCGTTTTTTCCGCCGCAGCCCTTGCCGGAATTTAGGAGTGTCCATGTCCGAAGTCATGCCGGAAGCGGTGGTGTGCATTCCAAGTTTCCGCAGGCCGGAAGGTTTGCGAAAGACGCTGAACTCGCTGGCAGCCCAGAAAGTGGATTTCCCCTTCGCCATCGTCGTTGTCGATAATGACGGCGCGGGTCAGGCGGGGCTGGCCGTCGCGCGCGCGTTTTTTGCCGAGAGTGGAATGACCGGCCAGACGCTGGTCGAACCGACGCAGGGCAATTGTTACGCCATCAATACGGCGTTCCGCACGGCCCGGCAGAGTTACCCGTCCGCGCAGTGGTTCCTGATGATCGATGACGACGAGGCCGCCTCGCCCGTCTGGCTCGCTGAAATGGTCTTGGCCGCAAAATCCTTCGGCGTCGATATCGTCGGCGGGCCAGTCGACCGCGAATTCGATGCGCCTGCGCCAAAGGCGGTGCTGGCACATCCGCTGTTCGGCTCCATCGAAGCGCCCACCGGCGCAGTCGATCAAATCCACGGCTCCGGCAATTGCCTGATCTCCATGCGGGTTTTCGAAACGCTGGAACAGCCGGAATTCGACGTGCGGTTCAACTTTCTCGGCGGCGGCGACATGGATTTCTTCACCCGTTGCCGCAAGGCGGGTTTCAAATTCGCCTGGAACGCAAAAGCCCTCATCATCGAATATGTGCCGGAAAACCGCATGGCACCGCGCTGGATCATGGAGCGTTCGCTCCGGACCGGCATCATCAATTACAGCATCGACCGCGCCCGTCGCCCCGGCCTGAAGGGCGGGCTGCTGCTTGCCGCCAAAAACGTCGTCAGCCTGTGCCTGTCGCTGGTCCGCGCCGTTTCCGCATTCTGGAAAACCGGTGCGCTGCTGCCCGCCACACATCCACCGTTAATGTCCGTCGGCCGCGTCATGGCAAGCCTCGGTATCACGCTCACGCCCTACAAGGCGCCGGTAAAAAAGGCCTGAACACGGGGGCTCGTTGCGGCAGCGGGAGCACACTTCGCGTTTGAACGGAAGCGTTTGAACGGAAGCGTTGGCCATGCCCCAACTCTTTGTTTCCAGGCATTTTCGGCACATAAAATCGCTACGCGCTTTCACAGGAAAATGCCCTGACCTCAGCGTCTCAGCTCAGGGTTTTTCCCCTGCGCAAAGACATCGAATTCACATGCCGTTTATGGGACGTGAGTGACGAAAAAACGGCTGCGAGAATGAGAAGCGGCACAAGAACCGGCCAGAAGAAACAAAGGATCATACCGGTCACCCGGTAAAAGTCCCAATCCTTGTCGCGGCGGGCGCCTTCAATATAGGTCATGGCAAGAGAAGTAACGGTGCCAATCCCATATACGAAAAGAGAAATGGACGTAATCACCATCGCTGTCCTCAATATATTTGATTCGAATAAATATGTAATATCCCCTCAGTGTACCGCCGTTACGCCCACTTGCAACGATTTTCAGCGGCAAGCCACAATCATTCAATAGGTTAGAACAACCCTATGTAGAAGATGGATGAGGTTTGCCTGTACCGGAGGTTACCGGTGGAAGACCTTAGCGGCCTTGACCCGAAGCCCGGTAGCGGTGCTTCAGCAGCGAATAGATCGCGATGGGATTGGTCAACAGGTAACGTTTGCCGAGACGCCTCGGCTCCAGCATGGCCCGGTACAGCCATTCCAGCCCCATATCCTGCATCCATTGCGGCGCCCTGCTGTTCTTGCCCGCGAGAAAATCAAACAGGCCGCCACAGGTCTTGATGACAGCAATCTCCGAAAGCCTGTCGAGATTGCGCGTGACGAAACGTTGCTCCAGCGGGATGCCGAAGCCGACCCAGAGAATATCGGTCTGCGATGCGACGATATCGGCAAGGATCGCCTCCTCGTCGCCCGGTTTGAAATAACCGTTGCGCCGGCCGGCAAAAACCAGCCGCGGATAGAGCTTTTGCATTTCCTCGACAGCGGTGCGGTTCACCTCTTCGGAACCGCCGAGAAAATAGAACCGCGCGCCGCTCTCTTCGGCCCGGCGGGCCACCGCATGAACGAGATCCGTCGTCGCCACACGTTCCCGCAGCGGCCTTGGGCAGAACTGGCGCGAAAAGATCACCAGCGACATGCCGTCGGCATGAATCTGGTCCGCCTGCCGCAGCAGGGCTTCGAATTCCTTGTCTTGCTGACAGAGCGCGATGACCTGACCGTTGGCCGATGTCGAATAGAACGGCCTTGCACCGGCCACACGTCCACGATCCGCCCGCAGGATGAAATCCTGCGCCGTCTCCTCGATGGTGGCATCGGTGATGGGCAAAGCCGCAAGCGGAACAACCGGCCAGTGTGTGCCAGGCCCTTCCGCATCCACGACATCTCTCCCTGTCATATTCTGTCCGGTGTCCAAGATAGGCATCGTTTCGCTGTTATATTCACGCATAGGATTAAGGCATAAGACTTCAGACACTACGAATAACTATCATTAATATTCTTATAAATCCGAAGCTTAAATTCAACAATAATACGCCTGAAGGTTGAGTGACCACCCTTCTCTCTCCTTTAACCCTATTCCGGTTTGACGGGCGATGGGTTAAGGGACGACCAGACAACACCATAGAAAAGGTCCCGGCCATGGAAACCATATCGATCGACAACCGCGGCGATTTCGGCCTTTGGGCAATCGAACGGGCGAAGGAAATCGTCGCCAACGAGGCGTCCGACCTTGCCGTTTCGGTCCGCGAGGCCGACGAGAGCGGCATTCGCGATGCGGGAAATGCGCTGGGCGCGGCGATTGCCGCCGCCCTGCTCGAGGTCTATGACGGCCTGATGTCCGAGGAATAAGCTGGAGCGGCCGCAACCCTCAGGCGTAGCGTTCCGCGTGGTCCTGGCGGCGCAGAAAACCCAAAAGCCCGAGTGCGATGGCAATTCCAAGACCAAGGAACAGACCGCCCGCGCCGCCGGCGATCAGGAAGATCAGCTTGCCGGGCGGCCAGCTTCTGGAATTGGGCGCCACCGGCTGTGAAATCACCCGCACATTGGTGGAATCGATTGTCTGCTGCTCGGCGATCTGGCGTGAGCGGTTGAGATAGGTCTCGTAGATTGCCGCCGCCGAATTGGCGTCCCGCTCCAGATCGCGCAGCCTCACCTGTGCTTCATTGTCCGTGAAGACGTTGGCGCGCTCCGCCACGGCCTTCAGCCGCAGGGCATCGAGCGAGGAGCGGGCTTCGGCGACATTGGTCTTGGCCGCCAGCAAGATCCGCTGCGCCTCATCGGCAATGCCGCGTTCCAGCATGTCGCGTTCCGCCCCGGCGGTTGCCAGACGCGGATGGCGGGCGCCATAGGTCAGCGTCATCGCCCCGATCTGCTGCTGCAAGGTGCTGTATTGCGCACGGATGGTGTTCATGGTCTGGCTGTCGAAGATGGCGTCGCTCTGGGTGCGGTTCTGGGCAATCGCCGCCTGCATCTGCTTCAGGCGGGATTCCTCCTGAATGACCCGCTGCTGCGCGGCAAGAACCTGCGCATTCAGCTCGCCGGACGCCAGATTGCTGACCAGCTGGCCGTTATTCTCCTGCAGACCGTTTTCGCGGCGGAAATCCGCGACGCGCTTTTCCGCGACCGTCACGTTCTGGCGCATTTCCTCCAGCCGCTTCTTGAGATCGTCGACGATGCGCAGGCTGCTGTCTGATGTCGTCTGGAACAGTTCGCTTTCGAAAGCCTTCACCATCGCCTTCGAGACCGTCACCGACTTGTCCGGATCGTTGGTCCAGACCGCAAGCGTCACCACGAACGAACGCGGATCGCGTTCCGCCGCGACCCGTTCGCCCAGTGAGCGAAGTGCGCCGACCTTGTTGTCGCCATCGTCAGGCTTCGATGAAAAAAGCGCTTTCAGCCGCGCAAGAGGCGGCGGCGATATGAATTCCGGGTCCTGATCCAGTTTCAGCTCGTCCACCACCCGCGCCAGCACGTTGCGCGACGTCACGGTGCGCAGCTTGCTTTCCACCTCGAGAATCTGGGTGTCGCGCTGCTGGTTGGGCGAAAACACCCCGTCACTGACGACATTGAGGTTGGAGGGATTGACGACGATATCGGTATAAGCCGTGTAACGCGGCGGCGTCAGATAGGCGTAGGCGAGTGCGGCAGCGACGCAGAGAATGATCGCAAGCACGATCCAGACGATGCCGGCACGCAGCCAGCCGAACACCTCATCGATGCCGATCCGGTCGATATATTTCAGGCCCGGCAGGGCAGCCGCGAGACTGTTGCTCGGCGTGGCCGGCGTGGCAGGCCTTGCAGGCTTTGCAGCCGGAACGGGTTCGGCAACGGCTGCCGCCGGCTTCGGCTCAAGATGCTCTTTCAGCACCGTGCGCTCGAAAACCTCATCCTCATCCACAAGATCGTCCAGCAGGGAACCGTGGGGTCTGGCGGCGGGCGCCGCCTTTTCATCCAGCGGACGTGCCTGCTTATGTCCCGCCTTTTGAAGCCTGTACATCAGCCAATCCAACTTGAACGAACCACAAAAAGGCCGGCAACAGATGGTTTTCATCGTCGCCAGAACCACTATTAACCGGCAAGTTTAAATATAACGGGTGAATTTTAGGTTACCCGCATCATCCCCGCCATCATCGCCTATTCCCCGCCTCCATGAAAGAGACGATTGACTTGAATGGATCGATACGGTTCTTTCTGGCGTTATATTTTTGTATTATCCATTTGAACGTCAATGATTTTATCGAAACGGAGTTTGGCATGAGCCTCAAATTTGGAACGAGCGGCCTGCGCGGCCTGTCTGTCGATCTGAAAGGAAAGGCCTCGGCCGTCTACGCAACGGCATTTGCAAGGCATCTTCTCACATCGGGTCAGGCAAAGGCGGGTGACCCCATTCTCGTCGCCCGCGATTTCCGCGATTCGAGCCCGGATGTGTCCGCAACCTGTATCGCCGCGCTGAAAAAGGCCGGTCTCACCCCGCTCGATTGCGGCACGGTGCCGACCCCGGCGCTGGCGCTTTACGGCCTTTCCCTCAAGGCCGGCGCGCTGATGATCACCGGATCGCATATCCCGGCGGACCGCAACGGCATCAAATTCTACCGCCCGGACGGCGAAATCGACAAGCAGGATGAGACGGCAATTGCCGCACTCGCAGCCAAGATCGAGGCGGAAGGCATCAGCGACGAGACTGCCACGGCGGACGACCGTTCCGCAAATTGCAGCCGAACTTTTCTATGAGCGCAACATCGCGCTGCTGCCGGAAAAGGCGCTGTCCGGCCTGAAGATCGGCGTCTACCAGCACAGCACCGTGGCGCGCGATCTCTTTGTCGACGTTCTCGCCCATTATGGCGCCGATGTCGTGGCGCTCGGTCGTTCCGAGACCTTCATTCCTGTCGATACCGAGGCAGTCTCGCCGGAAACGCTGGAGCTTCTCAAAAAATGGGCGCCGGAGCACGGTCTCGACGCCATCGTGTCCGCCGATGGCGACGGCGACCGGCCCCTGCTTGCCGATGAAAACGGCGTGCCGCTGCGCGGCGACCTGATCGGATTGATCACCGCGAATTTTCTCGATGCCGGCGTGGTCGTCACCCCCGTCACCTCCAACTCCGGCATTGAGGCGAGCGGTTCGTTCAAGGTCATCCGCACCAGGGTCGGCTCGCCCTTCGTGATAGCAGGCATGGCGCAGGCGCTGGCCGATGGAAACAACGGCGTCATGGGCTTCGAGGCCAATGGCGGCCTGCTGACGGCGTCTGCCTTCACCTTGAACGGCAAGCCGCTTTCGCCGCTGCCGACGCGTGACAGCTTCCTGCCTATCCTCGCCGTGCTGCTTCTCTCCGCCGAGCAGAAAAAGCCGCTTTCGCAGATTGCCGCTGCCTATAACCTGCCGGTCGCGGCTGCGGATCGTCTCGAAAACTTCGCACAGGAAAAAAGTGCCGCGCTGATGGCGCATCTGCGCGCCTCGCGCGACAATCTCGAAGCCTTCCTCGCCCCTGTCGGCACGGTCAAGGCGCTGAGCGACATTGATGGCCTGCGCGTGTCGCTGACGGACGGCAGCACCATCCATTTCCGCCCTTCCGGCAATGCCCCGGAAATGCGCTGCTACGTCGAGGCCGCCAATCAGGACGAAGCCGAAAAGCTTCTGAGCAAGGGCCTCGATCTCCTCCGCAATTTTGGATGAGTGGCTGGCGCTGAACGTTAGAAGCGGGCGGGCGCCATGAATGGCGCGCTGTCGCAAATGTCGCATCCCGCCTTTCCCTGTTGCTCTTCTCGCCCCGGAAAGCGATAAGGGCCGCAGGGTTCAAGGAGGCGGGATGTGAGCGGCGAGACCATTACCCTTTATGAAGCGATCGGTGGCGATGTCACAGTCAGGGCCTTGACCCGGCGCTTCTACGAATTGATGGACACCCTGCCGGAGGCCGCGCATTGCCGCGCCATCCATCCCGCCGATCTTTCCGGCAGCGAAGCCAAGTTTTACGATTATCTGACCGGATATCTTGGCGGACCGCCGGTCTATGTCGAAAAACACGGCCACCCGATGTTGCGCAGGCGGCATTTCGTCGCCCCCATCGGCCCCGCCGAGCGGGACGAATGGCTCATCTGCTTCCGCCGCGCGATGGACGAGACCATCGAGAACCCGAAACTTCGCGAGATCATCTGGACGCCCATCGAGAAGCTGGCCTTTCACATGCAGAACAAGGAAGCGAACACCCCATGACGACGGAAAGACTGCGGGCCTTGATTTTGCTGCTGGGCGGCCTTCTGGGTGCTGCCGGCGTCATGCTTGCCGCCGCCGCCACCCATACCGGCGAAACCTATATGCTGGGCAATGCCTCGGCCATGGCGCTTGCCCATGCGCCGGTGCTGGTGGCGCTGCATATCGGCGCGGACCGCATCAGAACCGCCATTCCGGCGGGGCTTATTCTCGGTCTCGGTACGTCGGTTTTTGTCGGCGATCTCGTCACCAGGCATTTTTCCGGCCACAGCCTGTTTCCCTACGCCGCCCCCTTGGGCGGCCTCGGCATGATCGCGGGATGGCTGGTGCTCTGCGCCGGTGCGTTTTTGAAGCCGAAGGCCTAAATCGGCATCAACGCCGCGTCCAGCGAAACGGCAGAATGTTGCGGCCATTTTCAGCCGCCTCGCCGATCTCGGAGAACAGCTTTTCGCCCTGATGGCGGCTGCGCAGATAGGGAAAAGCCAGGACATTGCCGCTACCCGCTGCGGCGCGGTTGCGCCGCTCGCATTCGCCGAGGATTTCATAGATGTCCGTCAGGGCCGGATCGCCGGCCTGTTCGGCCATCTTGTGCAGTTCCACGCGGCAGGCCTCAGCCGCCGCCCGCTCTGCATCCTTGAAACTATTGCGCTCGTCGCTCATCGTTCGGGGTCCGTTCATTCATCGTCTGCAGCGCCCGCTCCAGACTGGATTTGCTGCCATTGCGCAGCGGAATGAACGTCTTGCCGAATTTCTTGCAACCGGACTTCACCCGCAGACACGCATCGTGGCTGATACAGTCGATCGGGCAGAAAACGCAGTCGACCGAGGGAAGAACGGTATCGATACGCGAGACCGCCTCACGCAATCCGCCATCGTGATGGATCAACTCGGCGCCGAAATTGCTGGCGATCTGGCGAAGATGGGCAACCTGACAGTCACGGCCACCGACATAAAGAAAGCTTTTGGGACCGGAAAGCTGCTGCTCGGCCACGTCCTTTGCAGTTTGTGGCGCGCCCTTGCCCTGCTTGCCGCCGCGTTCGGCCTTCTTCTTTTCCTTGCGTGCCATTCCCTCACCTGCCGGTTGATTTTTGATACCCCGATATCGGGCCCCGACCTTCGGGATGCCGGCACCATAATAAAGATGAGTTTTGGAGTAAAGTATAAAGGTGATAATTTTCCTCATGTTTTTACACAAAGAAGCGGCCCGGTCTTACCGGCACCCTCACCCGGTCAGTTGCTGATCTTCAATCCGCCCATGAACAGCTGCTCCAGATGCCGGGCCGCATCCTCGAAACGGCCCTCGCCGCCGTTTTTATCGCCCAGCACCGCCCGCACCTGCACGTCGAAGTCAGCATAATGCTGCGTGGTCGACCATATCGAGAAAATGAGATGATAAGGATCGCATTTCGCCATCCGCCCGGCCTTGATCCAAAGGCGGATCACCTCCGCCTTCTCATCCACCAGCTGCTTCAGCGGACCCTTCAGCTCATCCTCGATATGCGGCGCACCCTGCAGGATTTCATTGGCGAACAGGCGGCTTTCGCGCGGAAAATCGCGCGACATTTCCAGCTTGCGGCGAATATAGGAGCGGATTTCGCTTTCGGGATTGCCATTGGCATCGAAAGCCTTCAGCGGATCGAGCCAGGTATCCAGCACCCGTTCGATCAGCGCGCGATGCATCGCCTCCTTGGTGCGGAAATAATAAAGCACGTTCGGTTTCGACATGCCGGCCGCCTCGGCAATCTGGTCGATGGTGGACCCGCGAAAGCCATTCGTGGAAAACACACTCAGCGCGGCCTCGAGAATAGCTTCCTGCTTTTCTTCCTGAATGCGGGTTCGCTTCTGTGTTTTCGCTGCGCGCGGTATGGCCATACTTTGCTCTCTGTTTCTTTTCGGTGCAATTGCCGCTACAGTATGATTAAAAAATAATCGTCGCGTACAGTTTAGGCAAAATTAATGCGATTCGTCACGAAAATCCCTTGCCGACGCATGGCGAATTTGCATTGTTTACCAGCCGGTCAATTTATCCCCCATCGCCATCACAAGGCAATGGCTGTTATCTTAACCGGCAAAAAAGGGAACGGCACAAGCTTTGCTTCGATAAAAACAAAACAGGGTGAGGACGACACTTCAATGGCAGCGGGTAAGAACTTGACGGTCAATGGCGACCGTCTGTGGGACAGTCTGATGGACATGGCGAAGATCGGCCCCGGCATTGCCGGCGGCAACAATCGCCAGACGCTGACCGACGAGGACGCCGAAGGCCGCAGCCTGTTCCAGCGCTGGTGCGAGGCGGCCGGCCTGACGATGGGCGTCGACCGCATGGGCACCATGTTCATGACCCGGCCGGGCACCGACCCGGACGCGCTGCCGGTCTATGTCGGCAGCCATCTCGATACCCAGCCGACCGGCGGCAAGTATGATGGCGTGCTCGGCGTGCTGGCCGGGCTGGAAGTGGTGCGCAGCCTGAACGACCTCAACATCAAGACCAAGCACCCGATCGTCGTCACCAACTGGACCAATGAGGAAGGCGCGCGCTTTGCCCCGGCCATGCTGGCCTCGGGCGTCTTCGCCGGCATCCACGATCTCGATTACGCCTATGGCCGCACCGATACCGACGGCAAGACCTTTGGCGACGAGCTGAAGCGCATCGGCTGGCTGGGCGAGGAAGAGGTTGGCGCCCGCAAGATGCACGCCTATTTCGAATATCACATCGAACAGGGCCCGATCCTGGAAGCCGAAGGCAAACACATCGGCGTCGTCACCCATGGCCAGGGCCTGTGGTGGCTCGAAGTGCACCGCTCACCGGCAAGGAAGCCCATACCGGCTCCACGCCGATGGCGATGCGCGTCAATGCCGGCCTCGGCCATGGCGCGCATCATCGAAATGGTGCAGCGGAGTCGCGATGGACAACCAGCCGGGCGCAGTCGCCGGCGTCGGCCAGATGATCTTCACGCCCAATTCGCGCAACGTCCTGCCCGGCAAGGTGGTGTTCACCGTCGACATCCGCTCGCCCGACCAGGCCAAGCTCGACCGGCATGCGCGCCCGCATCGAGGCGGAAGCGCCGAAAATCTGCGACGCACTCGGCGTCGGCTGCTCGATCGAAGCCATCGGCCATTTCGATCCCGTCACCTTCGATCCGGTGCTGGTCGGCCGCGTGCGCGCGGCTGCCGAAAAACTCGGCTACAGCCACATGGACATCATCTCGGGCGCCGGCCACGACGCCTGCTGGACCAACCGCATCGCGCCGACCGCCATGGTCATGTGCCCCTGCGTCGGCGGGCTGTCGCACAACGAGGCCGAAGACATCTCCCCCGAATGGGCCGCCAGCGGCTGCGACGTGCTGCTGCATGCCGTGCTGGAAACGGCGGTGCCGGAGATCGCTCAGCACATGGAGAACCGCGCACGAGCAGTCATCAAGAACGGCACCATCGTCACCGCCGACCTGACCTACAAGGCCGATGTTAAAATCGAAGGCGGCAAGATCGTCGAGATCGGGCCCGAACCTGTCGGGCGACAAGGTGCTCGACGCCACCGGCTGCTACGTCATGCCGGGCGGCATCGACCCGCACACCCATCTGGAAATGCCCTTCATGGGCACCTATTCGGCCGATGATTTCGAGAGCGGCACCCGCGCCGCGCTTGCCGGCGGCACCACCATGGTGGTCGATTTCTGCCTGCCCGAGCCCGGCCAGTCGCTGCTCGAAGCCCTGCAGATGTGGGACAACAAGTCGACGCGCGCCAACTGCGACTATTCCTTCCACATGGCCGTCACCTGGTGGGGCGAGCAGGTCTTCAACGAGATGGAGACGGTCGTCCGCGACAAGGGCATCACCACCTTCAAGCACTTCATGGCCTACAAGGGCGCGCTGATGGTCAATGACGACGAGATGTTCGCCTCGTTCCAGCGCATCGGCGAACTGGGCGGCATCGCGCTCGTCCATGCCGAAAACGGCGACGTCGTCGCCGCAGCTGCAGGCCAAGCTGATGGCCGAGGGCAACAACGGCCCCGAGGCGCACGCCTATTCGCGCCCGCCGGAAGTCGAGGGCGAGGCGACCAACCGCGCCATCATGATCGCCGACATGGCCGGCGTGCCGCTCTATGTCGTCCACACCTCCTGCGAACAGGCGCATGAGGCCATCCGCCGCGCCCGCCAGAAGGGCATGCGCGTCTATGGCGAGCCGCTGATCCAGCACCTGATGCTCGACGAGAGCGAATATTTCAACCCCGACTGGGACCATGCGGCGCGCCGGGTGATGAGCCCGCCCTTCCGCAACAAGCAGCACCAGGATTCGCTCTGGGCCGGCCTGTCGGCGGGCTCGCTGCAGGTGGTGGCGACCGACCACTGCGCCTTCACCACCGAGCAGAAGCGCTTCGGCGTCGGCGATTTCACCAAGATCCCCAACGGCACCGGCGGCCTGGAAGACCGCATGCCGGTGCTCTGGACCCACGGCGTCACCACCGGCCGCCTGACCATGAACGAGTTCGTCGCCGTGACCTCGACCAACATCGCCAAGATCCTCAACATCTATCCGAAGAAGGGCGCGATCCTCGTCGGCGCCGATGCCGACATCGTCGTCTGGGACCCGGCAAGGGAAAAGACCATCTCGGCGGCAGACCAGCAGTCGGCCATCGACTACAACGTCTTCGAGGGCAACGAGGTCGAGGGCCTGCCGCGCTTCATCGCTGACCGCGCGGCCAGGTCGTCGGCATCGACGAGGGCGACCGATCAGGACGCAGGAAGGGCCACGGCCAGTTCGTGGCCCGCGACGCGAGCCTATGACCGCCGTCAGCAAGGCGCTGTCGCACATGGAAGGAAACTGATCGCGCCGCGCGCAAGGTGGAGCGCAGCGGGCATTCCGGCGAGCGGGGTGTAGCCTCTGACCGCTGCTCGAGGCTGCGACCAAGAACCGAGGTGCGCCTTCCGGAAAGCAGTGACCGCATCGTCTCTGCTCCGCTGACGTCGCCCACAGCCTTCCTGCGAAAGCCCGCAATTGCGACTGCGGTGCGCTGCCTGCAGCCCTCGGCGGAGGAGCTGCGATCGAGGCGAGCTGCACGATGAACCACAGCTTCCTTTGTCCGCGCCTGTTCAGCGTCAGTCTTCCGCCAGAAATCTCGGGCCTCGACCGTTTCGAAGACCGGCTGATCGGCCACGGTGCATCGCACTTGTCGAATCGTCGATCTCGAGGTCGGCAAGGGCGAGTTCGTCTCCTTCATCGGCCCGTCCGGCTGCGGCAAGACCACGTTCCTGCGCGTCATCGCCGATCTGGAAAAGCACACATCCGGCGATATCACCGTCAACGGCACCACGCCGGAAAACGCCCGCAAGGACCGCTCCTACGGTTACGTCTTCCAGGCCGCCGCCCTTTATCCCTGGCGGACCATCGAAAAGAACATCGCCCTGCCGCTCGAAATCATGGGCTATACGAAGGCCGAACAGCGCGAGCGCATCGACCGCACGCTCGATCTCGTCAATCTCAGCGGCTTCAGCAAGAAATACCCATGGCAGCTTTCCGGCGGCATGCAGCAGCGCGCCTCCATCGCCCGCGCCCTCGCTTTCGATGCCGACCTGCTGCTGATGGACGAACCCTTCGGGGCGCTGGACGAGATCGTCCGCGACCATCTCAACGAGCAACTGCTGAAACTGTGGGACACGACCGGCAAGACCATCTGCTTCGTCACCCACTCCATCCCGGAAGCGGTCTATCTCTCGACCAAGATCGTCGTCATGTCACCACGGCCCGGCCGGGTGACGGATATCATCACATCCACCCTGCCGCGGGAAAGACCGCTTGAGATTCGCGAGACCCCGGAGTTCCTGGCAATTGCGCACCGCGTGCGCGAGGGGTTGAAGGCGGGGCATAGCTATGAGGGGTGAGGTTATCGCCAGCATTACCCCCCTCTGCCCTGCCGGGCATCTCCCCCTCAAGGGGGGAGATCGATTTGCGGCGAGGCCCCACCCATCTCAAGGTCAGAACATGAAGTGGCGAGACAGCCTCCTGCCGATCTCCCCCCTTGAGGGGAGATGTCCGGCAGGACGGAGGTAAACCCCACCCACGGAGAGAGAGTAAACTCCAACCATTTTTGGCAATTGCGCATCGCGTGCTTAAGGGGCTTAGGGCGGGGCATAGCTATGAGGGGGGGAGGTTATCGCCAGCATTATCCCCCCTCTGCCCTGCCGGGCATCTCCCCCTCAAGGGGAGATCGATTTGCGGCGAGGCCTCACCCATCTCAAGGTCAGAAAATGAAGTGGCGAGAGGCCTCCTGCCGATCTCCCCCCTTGAGGGGGGAGATGTCCGGCAGGACAGAGGGGGTAAACCGCACCCACGAAGGGCCACCCCATGACCCTCATCCGCCACCGCATCCTCCCCATTCTCACCGTCCTCCTCGCCATCCTCGTCCTCTGGCACATCGCCGTCATCTATCTCAACATGCCGTTTGCCCGCGATCAGGCAAATCGTGCCGGGCAGACGGTGAGCTTTACGGAACTTCTGCCGCAGACCTTCGTGCAAGAGCGCCCGGTTCTCCCCGCCCCGCACCAGATCATCGCGGAACTGTGGGACACTACCGTCAACAAGGCGATCACCTCCAAGCGCAGCCTCGTCTATCACGCCGGCGTCACGCTTTCGGCCACGCTGCTCGGTTTCGCCATCGGCGCCGTGCTCGGCATCCTGCTTGCCGTTGCCATCACCCACAACCGCGCCATGGACCGCTCGGTCATGCCGTGGATCATCGCCAGCCAGACGATCCCGATCCTTGCCGTCGCGCCGATGATCATCGTCGTGCTGAACTCCATCGGCATTTCCGGGCTGTTGCCGAAGGCGCTGATTTCCACCTACCTGTCGTTCTTCCCGATCGTCGTCGGCATGGTGAAGGGTCTGAGAAGCCCCGAAACCATCCAACTGGACCTGATGCACACCTATAATGCCTCGCCAGCGCAGATATTCTGGAAACTGCGCTGGCCATCGGCACTGCCTTATCTCTTCACCTCGCTGAAGATCGCCATAGCCATTGCGCTGGTCGGCGCCATCGTCGGTGAATTGCCGACGGGCGCCGTCGCCGGTCTCGGTGCGCGGCTGCTCTCCGGCTCCTATTACGGCCAAACGGTGCAGATATGGGCAGCGCTGTTCATGGCAGCCGGCGTCGCCGCCATTCTGGTCTCGATCATCGGCATTGCCCACGCCGCCGTCCTCAAGAGAATGGGAGCGCGGCCATGACACATCCCGTCTGGTTTATCGGCGCGATCCTGTTCTGGCTTGCCGCCTGGGCCTGCAACGAGTGGTTGGTGCGCCACACCTTCGCATCGCAGACGGCAAGGCGCATGAGCCGCATGGCCGTGCCGCTGCTGTTCGGGCTGGCCATTGTCGCTTTGTGGGAAGGGGTGGTGCGCGGCTTCGCCGTGCCGCCCATCCTGCTGCCTGCGCCCAGCGCCATCCTCGCCCGCCTTCTCGGCTCGCTGCCGATCCTCTGGGCGGATTTCCGCCAGACCTTCCTCAAATCGGTGCTGACGGGTTATGTGCTCGGCTGCGGCCTCGGTTTTGCCGTCGCCATCCTCATCGACCGTTCGCCCTTCCTCCAGCGCGGGCTGCTGCCCATCGGCAATTTCGTCTCCGCTCTGCCGGTCGTCGGCATCGCACCCATCATGGTCATGTGGTTCGGCTTCGACTGGCAGTCGAAAGTGGCGGTCGTCGTCATCATGACGTTTTTCCCGATGCTGGTGAACACGGTGCAGGGCCTTGCCGCTTCCAGCCATATGGAGCGCGACCTGATGCGCACCTATGCCGCCGGCTGGTGGCCGACATTGCTGAAACTGCGCCTGCCCGCCGCCTGGCCCTTCATTTTCAACGCGCTGAAGATCAATTCAACACTGGCGCTGATCGGCGCCATCGTTGCGGAATTCTTCGGCACGCCCATCGTCGGCATGGGTTTCCGCATCTCGGCGGAAATGGGCCGCAGCAATGTCGATATGGTCTGGGCCGAAATTGCCGTGGCGGCGCTCGCAGGCTCGGGCTTTTATGGTCTGGTGGCGCTCATCGAGCGGGCCGTCACCTTCTGGCATCCGTCCGTCCGTGGGGGACGAACGTAAATAACGAAAAAGGGAACAGCGATGAAAATGAAACTAGCATCCGTGCTTCTTGCCGGCGCGTCACTTCTGACCGCTTTTGGGGCCCAGGCCGCCGACAAGATCACGCTCCAGCTGAAATGGGTGACGCAGGCGCAGTTCGCCGGTTATTACGTTGCCAAGGACAAGGGCTTTTATGAAGCCGAAGGCCTCGATGTCGAGATCAAGCCGGGCGGCCCGGACATTGCCCCGGCACAGGTTCTGGCCGGCGGCGGCGCCGATGTGATCGTCGACTGGATGCCGTCTGCCCTTGCCACCCGCGAAAAGGGCGTGCCGCTCGTCAACATTGCCCAGCCGTTCAAGACCTCAGGCATGATGCTGACCTGCCTCAAGGAAACCGGCGTCACCAAGCCGGACGATTTCAAGGGCAAGACGCTCGGCGTCTGGTTCTTCGGCAATGAATATCCGTTCCTGTCGTGGATGGCGCACCTGAAAATCCCGACAACGGGCGGTGCCGATGGTGTGACCGTTTTGAAGCAGGGCTTCAACGTCGATCCGCTGCTGCAGAAACAGGCCGCCTGCATTTCCACCATGACCTATAATGAATATTGGCAGGTCATCGATGCCGGCATCAAGCCGGAAGAACTCGTCACCTTCAAATACGAGGACGAAGGCGTGGCGACGCTGGAAGACGGTCTTTACGTTCTCGAAGACAAGCTGAAGGACGCCAAGTTCAAGGAAGACATGGTCAAATTCGTCCGCGCTTCGATGAAGGGCTGGAAGTGGGCGGAAGAACATCCTGACGATGCCGCCGGTATCGTTCTGGAAAACGACGCCTCCGGCGCCCAGACTGAAAAGCACCAGAAGCGCATGATGGGCGAAGTCGCCAAGCTGACCGCCGGCTCGAAGGGCGCGCTAGACAAGGCGGATTACGAGCGCACCGTCAAGACGTTGCTCGGCGGCGGTTCCGATCCCGTCATCACCAAGGAACCATCAGGCGCCTACACCACCGAAATCACCGATGCGGCGCTGAAATAGTCAAGCCGACCCCGAAAACATGCAAACGCGCGGTCCTCGCCGCGCGTTTTTTTACGCCCACTGGTAACCCATTTAACGAATTACAACGCCTGGACATATACAAAAATGTATATCAACCCCCGCAGCTATGCGGATTGATTTGTACGACAACAACAACTAGAGTCCCCGCCAACAAGACTGCCGAATTTGATCTTGTAAAAAAGCATCAGGCAAAGGTGCTGAAGATTCGCGTTGAGGGGCGTTTGAATCGGGAGGATCGAGAAGGAAGTATTGTGATCCCTTGTTTCACATTCGTTGCCGCATGACCTTTTTAAACACGCCTTGAGGCTGAAGGACATGCGATCGAATATTGCGCGAGCCAAGACACATGCAGCATAAAGTCACGTTTAACCGCTTTGTTTTCCTTCTTCTTTCCGCAACGGCCCTGCCATTTTCGGCCGTGGCCGAAGGAGAAGCGCAGGCACCGGTCAAACAGCCGAACCTGCCTTCCATCATCGTCGCGCACACTGCAACCCGCGATCTCGTGGACCGCATCATCGCCACCGGCACCATCAGGCCCGTGGACGAAATTTATGTGCAGCCGCTGGTCGACGGCCTGTCGATCGACGAGCTGAACGTCGATATCGGCGACCGGGTCGAGGCCAATGCGGTTCTGGCCGTGCTCTCTTCCGACAGTCTTCTCCTGCAAAAAAGCCAGCTTGAGGCCAACAGGGCCAAGGCGCAGGCAGCCGTTGCGCAATCCAGGGCGCAGGTTCTGGAGGCAGAAGCCAACAAGGCCGATGCCCTTCGCCAGCGCGACCGCGCCGCCAAGCTCGGCCAGAGCGGTTCCGGCTCCGTCTCCGAGACGGAAAAGACCGAAGCCGCAGCCCAGGTTGCGCAGGCCCGTCTCGATGCCGCCAAACAGACCGTTTCCGCCGGTGAGGCAGACATCAATGTCGTGGACGCGCAGATCGACGACATCAATCTGAAACTGACGCGCACGGGCGTGAAAACCCCCGTCACCGGCATCGTGTCCGCCAAGAATGCCAAGGTCGGCGCCATTGCCAGCGGTGCCGGCAACCCGCTGTTCACGATCATCAAGGACGGGGCGATCGAGCTTGTCGCCGATCTTTCCGAGACCGACATCCAGCGGGTGAAGGCCGGCCAGAAAGCTTTTTTGACGGTTGCCGGCGGAAGCGCGAAGATAGAGGGCAAGGTGCGTCTCGTTTCGCCGACCGTCGATCCGTCGACGCGCCTCGGTTCCGTGCATGTGGTGCTGCCGGCCGATAGCCCGGCGCGATCAGGCATGTATGCGAGCGCCGAGATCATCGTCAAAGAAACGAACGCGCTTGCCCTGCCGCTTTCGGCCGTCACCTCCGGGCGTGATGGTTCGACCACCCGCAAGGTGGAAGGCGACATCGTCAGGCAGGTGAAGATCGAGACCGGCATCGAAGACGGCGGTTTCATCGAGATTGTCAGCGGGCTTGCCGCTGGTGACAAGGTTGTCGAGAAAGCTGGAGCATTCGTGCGTGATGGTGACCGGATAAGACCGGTGGAAGCCCAGACGGCTGCGTCCAACGGACTGAGGGAATGAAATGAACTTCTCCGCATGGTCAATCCGTAACCCGATTGCGCCGCTTCTCGGCTTCGCGCTTTTGATGTTCCTCGGCATCCAGGCCTTCAACGCCCTGCCGATCACCCGTTTTCCGAATATCGACGTTCCCGTCGTTGCCGTCACCGTGACCCAGAGCGGCGCTTCGCCGTCCGAGCTGGAAATGCAGGTGACGAAGGAGATCGAAGACGCCGTCGCCGCCATCAGCGGCGTCGACGAAATCCAGTCGAGCGTCACCGACGGGCAATCCCTGACAACGGTCGTCTTCCGCATCGAAAAGCCGACGGAAGAGGCGGTTCAGGACGTCAAGGACGCCATCGACAAGATCCGCAGCGATCTGCCGTCCGATATCGAAGTGCCTGTCGTCAGCAAGATCGACGTGGAAGGCCAGGCAATCCAGACCTTTGCCGTCTCCTCGCCGAACATGACGCTGGAAGAACTGTCCTGGTTCGTGGATGACACCATCAAGCGTTCGTTGCAGGGCAAGTCCGGCATCGGCAAGGTCGACCGTTACGGCGGCGCCGACCGCGAGGTGCGCGTTTCGCTCAGCCCCGAAAAACTCGACGCCTACGGCATCACCGCAAGCGAAGTGAACAGCCAACTGCGCGGCACCAATATCGACCTCGGCTCCGGCCGCGGCCAGGTCGGCGGCAACGAGCAGACGATCCGCACGCTCGGCGACACCCGCGACGTGACCCAGCTTGCCAACACCACCATCGCGCTCTCCAACGGCCGGTTCGTGAAGCTTTCCGAGCTTGGCACCGTCTCCGACACCTATGAGGAGCAGAAGTCGTTCTCGCGCTTCAACGGCAACCCCGCCGTCACCTTCGCGGTGTTCCGCTCCAAGGGCGCCAGCGAGGTTTCGGTTGCCCAGACCGTGGCCGAAAGCCTCGATCAGGTCCGCAAGGACCATCCCGACGTCGCGATCCAGATGGTCGACGACGCCGTCTACTTCACCTATGGCAACTATACGGCAGCGCTCGATACGCTGATCGAAGGCGCGGTCCTCGCCGTCATCGTGGTTTTGCTGTTCCTCAGGAACTGGCGCGCCACCCTGATTGCCGCCGTGGCGCTACCGCTTTCCGCGATCCCGACATTCTGGATCATGGATTTGATGGGCTTCTCGCTCAACCTCGTCTCGTTCCTCGCATTGACGCTCGCCACCGGTATTCTCGTGGACGACGCCATCGTGGAAATCGAGAATATTGCCCGCCACATCAAGATGGGCAAGACGCCGTATCGCGCCTCGCTGGAGGCAGCAGACGAAATCGGCCTCGCCGTCATCGCCACCAGCTTCACCATCATCGCCGTCTTCGTGCCTGTCTCATTCATGCCCGGCATTCCCGGCCAGTACTTCATCCAATTCGGCCTGACGGTCGCCTTCTCGGTGTTCTTCTCCCTGGCGGTCGCCCGCCTCATCACGCCCCTGATGGCCGCCTATCTGATGCGCGCCGAAGACGCGATGGACGACCATGCCGATAATGACGGCTGGTTGATGAAGTCCTATACATTACTCGTCAGGGCCACGACCGGCGACTGGGCACCCAAATTCATGGTCGCCTGGGCAGAGCGTGTCCGGTTAGCAACGGAAAACTCGACTCACCTTGCAGTTAAAACCATTCATTTCATGTTCGCACGGGTCGGCTTCAGGTGGTTGCCACGCGTCATGACTATTTTTGCTGCAATGGCGTTTTTGGTCTTCTCCGTAGTTTTGCTCAGCCAGGTTCCGGGCAGCTTCCTGCCGCCGGACGACGCCTCGCGCGTGACGCTTTCGGTGGAACTGCCGCCCAATGCGACGCTGGACGAAACCGACCGGACGACGACCGAAATCTTCCACGCCATCCGCGATATCAACGGTGTGGAAAGCGTCTTCATCCTTGGCGGCGCCTCGCCCAAGGGCGATCTGGAGCTTCGCCGCGCCACCGTTAACGTCATTCTCCAGCATATCGATCATTCGCTTTTGAAAACCCTGGTCAACAAGGGCCTCGGCTCCCTCCCGCTCATCGGTCAATATCTTCCGAAGGTGGAAGAAAAGGGCCGCGTCCGTCCGCAATGGGATGTGGAGCGGGATATCTTCGCCAAGGTCCATACCATTCCGGATGTGCGCATCATCAAGCTGAACGACCGCGCGGAACGCGAACTGAGCTTCAACTTCCTCTCGTCCAACGAGAAGGATCTGAACGACGCCGTCGGCATTCTCGAAAGCCGCCTGCGCGCCTCGCCCATCCTTGCCAATGTCAGCTCGGAAGGCGCGCTTCCCCGTCCCGAACTGCAGATCCGCCCGCGCAAGGACGAGATCGCCCGCCTCGGCATCACGCCGCAGCAGATCTCGCAGACGGTGCGTGTCGCCACCATCGGTGAC
Source organism: Agrobacterium sp. (assembly GCA_034519725.1). GTDB lineage: Bacteria > Pseudomonadota > Alphaproteobacteria > Rhizobiales > Rhizobiaceae > Agrobacterium. The sequence goes on along the minus strand of JAXHOC010000023.1, from coordinate 73,153 downwards.
ATCGACGCACAGTTGACGAAGATTTCGCTGGATGACCGGCAGATCCCGATCCGCGTGCAGGCATCGCTGGATACCCGCCGGGACCTCGCCACCATCCGCGCGCTGAAGATCAAGACCGCCTCCGGTTCGCTGGTGCCGCTCTACAGCGTTGCCGATATCGACTATTCGGAAGGTCCAAGCTCGATCAAGCGCAACGACCGCAACCGCGTCGTCTCCATCGGCTCCGATGTACCGTTCGGCACCGCGCTCGATACCTCGACGGCCGAGTTCAAGCGGATCGTTTCGGAAACCGACCTGCCGGCAAGCGTGCGTCTGGCCGAAAGCGGCGACGCCAAGGTGCAGGGCGAAATGCAGCAGGGCTTCGTCAACGCCATGCTGCTCGGCCTGCTCCTGGTGCTGGTGGTGCTTATCCTGCTGTTCAAGGATATCATCCAGCCCTTCACCATCCTGTTCTCGCTGCCGCTCGCCATTGGCGGCGTGGCCGTGGCGCTCATCATCACGCAGAACGCGCTGTCCATGCCGGTTCTCATCGGCATCCTGATGCTGATGGGCATCGTGACGAAAAACGCCATCCTGCTGGTGGATTTCGCCATCGAAATGCGCCGGCACGGCATGGAACGGGTGCATGCCATGGTCGAGGCCGGCCGCAAGCGCGCCCGCCCGATCATCATGACCTCCATCGCCATGTCGGCGGGCATGTTGCCCTCGGCGCTCGGCGTCGGCGAAGGCGGCTCCTTCCGCGCGCCGATGGCGATTGCCGTGATCGGCGGCATCATCGTCTCCACCGTGCTGTCCCTGATCGTGGTTCCGGCCTTCTTCCTGATCATGGATGACGTGTCGCGCCTGCTCGCCCACCTCTTCGGCCGCTTCGTCGGCAAGAAGGAAGAGGAGGAAGAGCAGCTCTCCAACGAAAAACTCTCGGAGATCGCCCGCGAAAACAGCCTCGCCCTCTCCTCGCTGGAAGCGCGCGTCGCCGGCATGGAAAAAGGCGCCGGTGAAAAATCCGGCGACAAGGGCAGCAACATCCTGCGGCTGCCGCCGCTTGCTGCGGAGTGAAGCTTGCTTTGTAAAGATTGAGACGACGCCGGGTCCAGTGCCCGGCGTTTCTTTTTGTGGCAAGTCTGCTTATCGCCGGCCGTCGCCGCTGGTTTCTTCTCCCCGCCGGGGAGAAGATGGCCCGAAGGGTCAGATGAGGGGGCACCCTCTCCGCATCCCGCCGGCGTTGCCCCCGCTCATCCCGCTGCCGCGACCTTCTCCCCGGCGGGGAGAAGAAAAATGCCGCACCCGCTCGCTCCGCATTTCCCCATGCGGTCTGAAGCACAGATCCCCATCCCCCGGACAACAACACCAAAACCCATTTGATCGAAATCAATTCGCTTTTCGGCGCAGCTGCTAATCTCCCTCGCATTGGGAATTGCCGGTCGAAGGATAATGCGATGAGCTCTTTTCAGATAGGCGTGAGCGAAAAGGAACATCCCCGGTTTCCTGTCGCTTCGGACAAACCGGCAAAAGGTTTAAGCGGGAGCCGGATGGACGTGAACAAGACCGTGAAGCTGAGCAACAGGGACAGGAACCTTCTGCTGCGCCTGCCCCTGATAGGGATTGCGGATGAGGCGGCGGCGCTGAAGCTGATGGAGGCGACGACAGTCACCAATCTCAATGCCCGCCATGTGCTCTTCAAGGAAGGCGAGGCAGCGCAATATTTCTATTGCGTATTGTCAGGTTACGTCCGGCTTTACCGGCTGGACAGGCACGGGCGCGAGGCGGATGTGCGGGTCAGCGGCCCCGGCGACACCTTCAACGAATGCCTGATCTTCGGCAGCGACAGCTATCGTTACAGCGCCCAGGCAGCGGAAAACTGCACCGTGGCGCGTTTCGATCTGGCAAGAATCCGCAGCCTTGTCGATCAGGAGCCGGCAATCGCCAAGGCCGTGATGCGCTGCCTCTCCAACAGCCTGCTCGGCTGCATGGATTGCATTGCCAACGACCGGCTGCAAACCGCGCCGCAGCGCGTCGCCCATTACCTGATCAATCAGGGCCCGCGCGACGCCACGTCTTTTTCCCTGCGGCTGCCCTTCCAGAAAAGCCTGCTCGCCGGCAAGCTCGGCCTTGCGCCGGAAGCCCTGTCGCGCGCTTTCTCCACGCTGAAAAAGTCGGGCGTCACCGTGCGTGGCCGCATCGTGCAGGTCAATGATGTCGCGGCGCTGAAGCAGATTTGAAGACATACCTGGGAGAGGAAGGGGACGGGACGCCTGCGGCTATCCCGTCCTCGATTTTTTCGTCCACCCGGATATCAAACCGGCTGCGGTACGAAACGGAAGCGTTCGCCCTCGCGCTCGACACGGAAGAACCCGCCGAGATGACCGCCGGAAACCAGCCAGCCGTGATCGGCCACCTGCGCCAGCGCCTCAAGACGGGTCGAATAGGCTGTGTCGGGATCGATATCATAAACGAAACCGATGGCAGGATCGTCCGCCTGCAACGCGCTCACATGCAGCACATCGCCCCACAATAACAACCTGTTATCGCCATTGCCAATCAGATAGCCGGTATGTCCGGGCGTATGGCCGGGCATGGCGATGGCGTCGATACCCTCGGCAATCCTGCCAAAGGGGATCGGCCGCAGCTTGTCCCCGCAAATGTCGAGCAGCCGGGCGGCAATATCGAAAGCACCCTGCCGGGCGGGCGGCAATGTCTTGCGGGCATCCTCGCTGGTAAAAAAGGCAAGATCGGCCTCGGGCACCCATATGTCCGCATTGGCAAAATAAGGCCTGTTGCCATCGATAAGCCCGAGCGCATGGTCGCCGTGAATATGGGTGAGGATCACACGGCTGACATCATCAGGCTGAATTCCGGCGGCAATCATCCCCGCACGGGCATGGCCATAGCCAGCGCCCCAGGCCGTTCCGCAACCGGCATCGATCAGCGAAATCCCCTCGGGTCCGGAGAGCGCAAAACAGTTGACGTCCATATCAACCGTGTTGCCCTCGTGCCCGGCAAGCGCCGCCGCCAGCGCCTCCGCGCCCTGCCGGTGGATGAGATGGCCAACCGGCGCCTTGTAGACACCGTCAACGAAACGGGAAACCGCATAGGGACCAAAACGGAGAGGCATGGTCATGGCTCAGAGACCGCCCTGCTCTTTCAGGAAACCGACGATGCGATCGACACCCTCACCGCGCTTCATGTCGGTGAAGACGAAAGGCATGGCGTTGCGCATGCGGTTCGCGTCATTGTCCATCACAGTCAGATCGGCGCCGACATAAGGGGCAAGGTCTTTCTTGTTGATGACCAGCAGGTCCGAGCGGGTGATGCCCGGCCCGCCCTTGCGCGGAATTTCCTCGCCCTGGCAGACGGAGATGACATAGATGGTGATATCGGCAAGATCGGGCGAAAAGGTCGCCGCGAGATTGTCGCCGCCGGATTCGATGAAGACCACATCGAGATCGGGAAAGCGGGCATTGAGACCGGCAATAGCCTGCAGATTGATCGTCGCATCCTCCCGGATCGCGGTATGCGGACACCCGCCGGTCTCGACGCCGACGATCCGTTCGGACGGCAGCGCCTGCATGCGCACCAGCGCCTCGGCATCCTCCTTGGTGTAGATGTCGTTGGTGACGACGGCGACGGAATAATCGGCGCTCATCGCCTTGCAGAGCTTTTCCGTCAGCGCGGTCTTGCCGGAACCAACCGGCCCGCCAATGCCGACGCGCAATGGACCGTTGCCCGATTTCATGCCCGATGTCACAACCATGTTCCCTTCATTATGCTTTGATATTTTCCCACCATATCCCCTCAGCCGAGCGCTTCAAGAGCATGGCAACGACGTCGCCACCTGTTTCTTCTCCCCGCCGGGGAGAAGGTGGCCCGAAGGGTCAGATGAGGGGGCAAGCTCTCGGTCTATCTCTACCGTCGCTCATCCCGCTACCGCGACCTTCTCCCCGGCGGGGAGAAGAAACCAGCGGCACCCGTTTGCCCCTTCAGGACCGGAAAAGCCGTGTTCCCTGCGTCTCGTGGCGCATGGCCGCCGTGTCGGCGATGACGGTGGCGCTGCCGAGATCGTCGAGCGTGGAGTGTGCGGCCCGTGCCGCCATCTCGCCGATCGTCGCCTCGCTGGAAGCGAGAATGGCAACGCCATCCTTCTGTCCCGCAACGCCGAGGCGAATGCCGGCCGAGACGATCTGCGAAACACCGGCATGCAGGAAAGCCGCAATCGTCTCCTTCAGCGGCACGCCGTGCCCTGCCGCCACCGCACCGATTGCGACGGGATAGGGAACCTCCTTCGGCAACAACTCCAGAACCGCATGCGGCCATGCACCGGCAGCGGCAACGAAGGCATCGCCGAGAAGCACCGTCTCGCGATAACGTTCCGCCGAACCGGCGAGCGCCCGTGCGAGATCAGCCGTTTCACGCAGCGCAGCCGCATCCTCACCGTTGCGCCAGGCGTCCGCCAGAAAGACCGCATCGTTCCACAGGCTGCCGGACCGCAGAAGCACCTCCACCCAGCCGAGAAGTCCGGCGGCATCGCTGACGCGCCGGTCCTCCACCGCCTTTTCAAGCCCGCCGGAATAGGAAAAGCCGCCGACGGGAAAGGCCGGCGACATCCAGGCCATCAGCCGCAGCAGCGCGGCAACGCCGCGATCTTCGCTCATGCCTCAGCCATGGTCGTGATTGTGGTGACCATGATCATGCCCGTGGGAATGACCGCCATGGGCGTGGTAAGCGCCGCGCGCCGGCTGGAAAGGTTCTTCCACATCGCGCACGGTGGCGCCAAGGCCTTCCAGCATGGCGCGGATGACGTGGTCGCGCAGGATGAGAATACGCTCCTCCTCGATCTGCGCCGATAGATGCCGGTTGCCCAGATGCCAGGCAAGCTCGATCAGGTGAAGACGGTTCTTCGCCTTGATTTCAAACAGCTTTTCGTCCGCCGCCCGAACCTCAACCAAGTCACCGTTCTCCACCACCAGCAGGTCGCCATGGGCAAACAGCACGGCTTCCTTCAAATCCAGCATCACCATCTCGTCATTCTGCAAATGCAGCAGCTTGCGGCGCAGATGCCGCTGGTCATGCGCAAGAGTGACATAACCGGAAGGTTCGTCGGCAGGAGTTCCGGCGGGGTGATAGGACGTGACGCGCAGCATGGGATGATCCGTTTCAGAAACAGTCTTGGGGTTTCGATTTTTGACGGATCGCCGGGGTGATTTCAAGGTGCGATTTGAGGACATGAAGACGTCCGGCGTTGTCATCACCTGGGAAGGTTGAAGGCATCTCGAAACCTCTCCTCCGTCATGCCGGACCTGATCCGGCATCCAGCAGCGGCGCGTCTGCGCCGTGAGCAGTGCTTTTCGCGATCAAGGACTTGATCGCACTGGACCCCTGCCCAAAATCCGGGGTGACGGCGTGCGGATGAGAGGGTTCCGCCAAACAGGAATGCGTTTCAGAAAAGGAAAAGCCCGGCATCACTGCCGGGCCTCTCCAAAAAACCAAACCCGATAATCAGGCCGCGACGCGGCTTTTCAGGTTTTCCAGAATGTTCTGCGGCGAGGAAACGCCGTAAGGGTCGCTGTCGCAATTGTCCGAATAGCCCTCTTCCTCGAACCACTGCTCCACCAGACCGTCATTGATGACGGCGGCGTAACGCCAGGAGCGCATGCCGAAACCGAGATTGTCCTTGGCGACCAGCATGCCCATCTTGCGGGTAAACTCGCCCGAACCGTCAGGAATGACCTTGACGTTTTCGAGGTTCTGGCCCTTTGCCCAGGCATTCATGACAAAGGCATCATTGACGGAAAGGCAATAGATTTCATCGACGCCAAGCGCGCGGAATTCGCCCGCAAGCTTCTCAAAATCGGGAAGCTGATAGGTCGAGCAGGTCGGCGTGAAAGCGCCGGGCAGTGAAAACAGAACGACCTTCTTGCCCTTGAAATAATCGTCGGAGGTCATGTCCTGCCAACGGAAGGGGTTAGGGCCACCAACGGCCTCGTCGCGAACGCGCGTGCGGAAGGTAACGGCGGGCACTTTTTTGCCGAGCATGTCTTGTCTCCTGATCTGTTTCTGGCGTTTTGCACGGATCGCCTGGGACCGATCCGCACGGAATTCTTTAACCGTTTCTTTAGCGCAAGATGCGCTGCGGTGCAGCATAAAAATCAGGCCTCAGGAATGGATTCACAAGCTCTGCTCACTACCTGTTACAACTATAAAGTACAATTTATAGAGGTGCACTTTTAAGTAATATGTAGCCAATCAACAGGAGGCCATGGAAATGATTTTGGAAGAACGTGTACTCAAGCACCTCGACAGCACCCTGAGGGCTTATTTTGACTATAGAGAAGGCCAGCAATGCGCCAATCTGCGTGGATTTATTGCCGGCCTGATACGAGATGTGTGCCAGAAACTGGATGTTGAACTGCTGCGGAAGGTCGCGGAGAAAGTTGATGGCAAGGACCTGTCCGAGTGGCGCTCCTGGTACATTGACGAGGCAGTGACCATGCAGGCGAATGCCGTCGGCGCCTTTGCACATCGCGTCATCGATGTGGAAACGCTAAGCACGTCCGCCCTGCACCAAAAAGTCCCCTGTGACCTCGGCTATAAACACGCAGACGAATTTGTCGCCTGCTGGCAGGAAACCTATGGAAAGCGGTTGGCTGAAAAGGAAAAGCCGCCTTCATCGAAAAATTTTCAGGACAAGCGCAAACGGCACACCGAGCCGCCTTATCTGATGAAAGAGATACTCGGACTGTCCTGGTTGCAGAAACGTTCGAAATGAAGGACGGCAACAAGGAATCGACCAAGGAAATGCTGGCGGTTTTCCGCATCATCGCCAGCGCCGGGCTTTCGCTGATCCTGTTATTGGCCACTTTCAAGAACAGGACGCCGGACCTTTCCAACTGGCTGGTTTACCCGGCCGCCCTGTTTTTTAGCACCTCTTTGCTGTTCTGCCTCTACCTGTTTCTGCAGGCCATAACCCTGCTTGCCGGGGAGGCGGACGCCGTCATCGATCAGCCGCGGATAAAGGTTCCCGCAATGGCGGCCATGGGGCTTTTCATGGCCGGCATCGCAACCCTGCTTACCGCGCTCATTTGCATCTGAGCGCGGAGTAGCCGTCTCAGAACAGGAAATAGCGCTGCGCCATCGGCAGCACGGTCGCCGGTTCGCAGGTCAGAAGTTCGCCGTCGGCGCGCACTTCGTAGGTTTCCGGATCGACCTCGATATGCGGCGTCAGCGAATTGAGGATCATCGACGCCTTGCCGATGCCGCCGCGCGTGTTCTCGACCGCCAGCGAGCTGCTTGGCGACGCCGAGCCTCGCCTGCAGGCCCGGCATCCAGCGCCGCGCTGAGACACGAAGGTGACGGAGGAATTGGTGCGCGCCTTGCCGAAGGCGCCGAACATCGGCCGGTAGTGCACCGGCTGCGGCGTCGGGATCGAGGCGTTGGGATCGCCCATCGGGGCTGCGGCGATGGAGCCGCCGAGCAGCACCATCTCCGGCTTCACGCCGAAGAAGGCCGGGTTCCACAAGACCAGATCGGCGCGCTTGCCGACCTCGATCGAGCCGATCTCATGGCTGACGCCCTGGGCGATGGCCGGGTTGATCGTGTATTTGGCGATGTAGCGGCGGACGCGGAAATTGTCGTTGTCGCCGGTCTCCTGCGGCAGCCGCGCCGCGCTGGCGCTTCATCTTGTCGGCGGTCTGCCAGGTGCGGATGATCACCTCGCCGACGCGGCCCATGGCCTGGCTGTCGGACGAGATGATCGAGAACGCGCCGATATCGTGCAGGATGTCTTCGGCCGCGATGGTCTCCTTGCGGATGCGGCTTTCGGCGAAGGCGATGTCTTCGGGAATCGACGGCGACAGGTGATGGCAGACCATCAGCATGTCGAGATGCTCGGCGATCGTGTTGACGGTGTAGGGCCGCGTCGGGTTGGTCGAGGACGGGATGACGTTGGGCAGGCCGCAGACCTTGATGATATCGGGCGCATGGCCGCCGCCTGCCCCTTCGGTGTGGAAGGCGTGGATGGTGCGGCCCTTGAAGGCGGCGACCGTGTCCTCGACAAAGCCGCTTTCGTTCAGCGTGTCGGTGTGGATCATCACCTGCACGTCATAGTCGTCGGCCACCGTCAGGCAGTTGTCGATGGCGGCGGGCGTCGTGCCCCAGTCCTCATGCAGCTTCAGCGCGCAGGCGCCGGCCAGCACCATTTCCTCCAGCGGCGCCGGCAGCGAGGCATTGCCCTTGCCGGAGAAGCGCGAGGTTCATCGGGAAGGCGTCGAAGGCCTCGATCATGCGGCCGAGATGCCAGGGGCCGGGCGTGCAGGTGGTGGCCAGCGTGCCGTGGGCCGGGCCGGTGCCGCCGCCGAGCATGGTGGTCACGCCGCTCATCAGCGCCTCCTCGATCTGCTGCGGGCAGATGAAATGGATATGGGCGTCGAAGCCGCCGGCGGTGAGGATCTTGCCCTCGCCGGCGATGGCCTCGGTGCCGGGGCCGACGATGATGGTGACGCCCGGCTGGGTATCCGGGTTGCCGGCCTTGCCGATGGCGGCGATGCGCCCGTCCTTCAGGCCGACATCGGCCTTGTAGATGCCGGTGTGGTCGACGATCAGCGCGTTGGTGATGACGGTATCGACCGCGCCCTCGGCGCGCGTCGCCTGGCTCTGGCCCATGCCGTCGCGGATGACCTTGCCGCCGCCGAATTTCACCTCCTCGCCATAGGTCGTGTAGTCCTTCTCGACCTCGATGAAGAGTTCGGTATCGGCAAGACGCACCTTGTCGCCCACGGTCGGGCCGAACATGCCGGCATAGGCGGCGCGGGAAATTTTGTAAGGCATGGGTTCAGGTTCCTTCGGACGCGGAGAAAATCGATATGGGAGAAAGTCGTGTCAGCCTGCCCGCATGCGTGAAGGCCTCGACAAGTTGTTTTTCGGCGGCAAATGGATGCCCGCTCCAGCCCTGATGACCAAAACCGGCAATCGCCACCTGGTCATCATCGCCGCTCAGGCTTTCCAGAACATGGGCAATCGCCAGAAGCCCAGTGCTCGGGCAGACGTAAGGCGCGGGCTTGTAGGCCTGCAACGCATGGTCCAGCCGCTCATGCACACCGCGCGGAATGACGATGTGGCTCTTGCCGGTCTCTTCGGCGATTGCAGCGAAACCGGCGGTATAATCAGCGCAGAAATCGGTCAGTTCCGGCCAGCGCGCGCGGATCTCAGGCTCCATTTCGGAGAATTTGGCGGGATCGCGCACCGACCAGATGGAGGAAGCCTGCTGCACCCCGTCATTGCCGCGCCACTCGGCCGATTCGCTCATATCGCGGCCCGGACGCCCGGTGTTGCAAACGGCCACCACATCCGTGCGGCTGCCGCCAGCGCCTAACGAACGGCAATCGTTGAAGCGGATGACGATGTCGGAAAGGTCGATGAGATCAGCCACGCCCTGCGGCATTTCCCCGTTTCCGACAATCATGATCCGCCGCCCCATACCGTTCAGAAACCTTCCGAAAGCTGGCGCAGGTCGTCGGCGCGCTTGTTGCTCATGTCGGCAAGGCAGGAGGAAACCAGCATCGGCTCCATCGTGCCGCCACGCGCCTGAAAGCCGAAGGCATCACAATTGGCATCGCGAAACGCCACCCAGGCGCGCTGGGCGGCAACCAGGGCATCCACCGCACCCTTGCCGCTTTCGTCTGCCGTCTTGTCATGCTCGGCAAGCTGCTTGCGAACCTTCTGGTAGGCGGCATTGAGCTGCTTGTCGGCCTTTTCGTAATCCTTGCCGGCGCAGAAGGTCATATCCGCCTGCGTTTCCGGGGCCTTGCAATCCGGCGCATCCTGCGCGAGCGCGGGCATGAAAGCGCTGGCTGCCGCGCTTGACAGCGCGGCCACCAGGAGAACGAGGGTCTTACCTCCGACGACCATCATTCAGGCCGCCGCGCCATTGTAGGCCTGCGGCGTCAGCGCATGCGGATCGACATCGTCAAGACAATTGGCATTCACCGCCACCATCGGCGTTCCATCCGGCCCGTCGGCATAGGCGAAGCTCTCAATGCCGCAATTGGCGCAGAACAGATGCCGGATCTTGTGTTTGTTGAACAGATATTCCGTCATCTTGTCTTCGCCGGAAAGCAGCGTGAACTTTTCAAGCGGCGCAAAGGCGAGCGTCGAGCCCAGGCGCTTGCAGCGCGAGCAATTGCACGTGACCGTGTGGTCGAGATCGGCATCGACCTCGAAACTCACGTTCCCGCACTGGCAGCTTCCATGATAATGTGCCGTCGCCATGTCATAACCTCCCCATGATCTGTTGACGAAACCCGTAAACCTCCCGCTTGCCGGACAGCGGCACCAGCGTCACTTCCCGCTTCTGGCCGGGTTCGAAACGAACCGCAGTGCCAGCGGGAATGTCGAGACGCATGCCGCGCACCTTGTCGCGGTCGAAAACCAGACCTTCATTGGTCTCGAAGAAATGGTAATGACTGCCCACCTGCACCGGCCGGTCGCCGGTATTGGCAACCTCGATCGTCACCGTCGGCTGGCCGGCATTGAGTTCGATGGTGCCCTCAGCGGCAATGATTTCGCCAGGTTTCATGGTGCTCCCCTTTGTCTCTCTCAAGCAGCGGTGGCTGCGGCGCAGCCTTCGGCCTTCAGCACCCTTGTCGTCGATGCCGGATTGTTGACGAGTTTGGCTGCCGGGCGGATGGGTCTGCGAACCAGCTCGCCACCGCAATTCGGGCAGGTGCCGGCAAGCACATCCGTCGCGCAATCGGCGCAAAATGTGCACTCGAACGAGCAGATCATCGCATCCCTGCTATCGGGAGCGAGATCGCGGTCGCAGCATTCGCAATTGGGCCGAAGCTCCAGCGCCATATCGTTATCCTCACCGTATCGGTTCGTGAACGGTCACCAGCTTGGTGCCGTCAGGAAACGTCGCTTCCACCTGCACATGATGGATCATCTCGGCGATGCCTTCCATCACCTGATCGCGGGAAATGACATGCGCGCCGGCTTCCATCAGCTCGGCCACCGCGCGGCCATCGCGGGCACCCTCGACCACGAAATCGCTAATCAGCGCAATCGCTTCCGGGTAATTCAGCTTCACGCCACGCTCCAGCCGGCGGCGCGCCACCATGGCGGCCATCGAAATCAGCAGCTTGTCTTTTTCTCTCGGAGTAAGGTTCATCGTCGTCCCGCAGCTTTCGCACCTGCCCCGCAAAACACAGCGTTTCGGGGGCTGATCCGACTTGTTTGACAGACCCCGGAAGGTCGCCTGTCGCGGGCGATCCGGAGCTTTACAGATTCCAGACTTTCGGCACTGGCGCACCATTTCGCAAGAGCGAAATCACCGGAAAAAGTATTTTTCTGAGCGAGAACCCATCAGCGGCGGCAACGCGCACGACCAGCTTGCCCTGCCATTCGCTGGCGCCGCCGCTTTCCCCGGCAATCGCCCGGATTTTAGGCAAAAGCGCTTCAGCCAAAGGCCCGATGTAAAGCAGCGTCGCAAAGGCGACCTGACCGGCAAGCACCGCCGGTTTGGCAGTCAGTTCCGCCACTTCGCCGGCAAGCAGCAACTCTTCGGCATGCACCAGCCGGCCGCCATGGCGAATGCGCCAGCGATCCCGGAACAGCCCATGCTGCATCGCCTCGCCCATGGCCTGACGCCCGAGCAGCACGGCTTCGACAGCGATGAATTCGGAGGAGGCGTCGAGATCGGCTTCCAGCCTGCGGGTCAAGGACGCCCGGTCGAAAAGGATGGTTTCCTGCGGCAGCCAGTGCAACCGCGCCCCCGGCCCGGCGGAAACGCGGGCGGTGACGGTGGCGGTTCCGGAGGATGCCTTGTAGACCTTCTCGCAGGCCTGCGTCGTCACCACCAGCGAGGTGCCGGCACCGGCAACCGCCTGCCATTCCATTTCATCCCCGCCGGTCAATCCGCCGGAGGAGTTGATGAGAATGGCCTCAATCTCATTGGAAAACGTATCCGGCAGGCGGATCTTGGCGCAACCTTCCTGAAACAACTGGTCCAGCCGGCTGCGCCCTTGGACTGCCTTGGTTACAATGCGTCCTCTGCCACGGGCGCGCTGCTGCCGGGCAGGTTCGCCGTCTTCGAGACCGGCAGGGCGGATGGCTTGCTGTTGTTGCTGCACGCGGTCTCCGAAACGGTTGCGGAAGCGGACCCGGCCTTGGCGCCGCAATCCTTTTTGACGACGGCGTCGACGACCATCTGTCCTTCCGTGTTGCGGAAGAAATCCCACATTCTTTCGGCCGCATCAACCGTGCGCGTCACTTCGCCTGTGGGCATCTTGCGCTCAACGGCGGGTTCCGCCTTCGGCGTCTGCTCGCCGCCCGGCTTGCGGGTGAGGACGGCAGATGCCGCCAGCACTTCCGCCTTCATGGTGGCGCGCGGCCAGGCATGGTCCCAATTGTCGATGACATAGGACTGGATACGTGCCCCGCCCTTGCAGACATCGTAGGAATTGACGGTGAAGCTCTCGCCCGGCCTGGTTTTCGCGCCGCCCTTGCAGCCGTCCATTTCGGCCCAGCGCTTCAGCGCCGTCTCGCCGCCATATTGCCAGTAGGACTTGCCGCCGCCCTGATAGGGATTGGCCGGATCCTTCAGGCCCGCAAAGGCGATGATCGACATCGGCCGCGCCGGTTTGCAGCTTGCCGCATCCGGTCCCCATTTGCCCTCGTTCTCCAGCGGATAACCCGCGCGCAGCGAGGCAACGAAGCCGGCAGCATTGAAATCCGCACTGCCGCTGCAGATGAACTGCGACAGCATGCGCCCGCCGCCGGAATAACCGGAGCCGTAAAAGCGCTCCTCATCCACGCAGAACTTGCCCTTCACCATGTCAATCGCATCGCGAATGAAGCTCACCTCATCCAGCCCGCCGGGGCGTGTGGTAACGCCCGGAACGTTCCAGGCATGGGTGCCGGGCAATTCGCCATTGAGGCTGCCCGCCAGCGCCACCACCATCAGGCCGTCGCGCTCGGCAAGCTTGTCCCAGCCGCTGCGGTTCAGCTGGCCGTGCGGATTGCTGTTGGAGCCGTGGAAATCAAACACCACAGGCACCGGCTTTTTTCCATCATAAGCCGATGGAACGAAATAGACGCCGTCGCGTTTCTGACCGTTAGAGAGAATGGAAAAATCATGCCGGCCCGGTTCCACACCGGTCTGGGCAAGCTGACCGCAGGTCGAGGCCGACGCTGCGGCGCTGGCGCTCGCGCAGATCGCAAGGCCCAGAAAAAGGGTGCGGGCGGAGCGGAACAGCCGGGCGGCCCGGCCAAGGGCAAAGTCTAGATGCATTGACACGCCTTTATTGGGCACGGTTTCCCCGAACGATACGTCGGACGCGCGTGGAATGTAAGGGATCAACTGTCGCGGCGCGCGAATAGACTTGTCCTGTGTCTCGCATGCAGCATTTTCGCTGGCAATATCACAGCTTTTTATTCAATAAAATGCTAAAATTGCGCATAAAAGCCATGCACACACGCATAGACTTTCAAAATATTAATCGGCCGTTTGCACGCCGTGATCGGCGTGCATGGCTTTTAGTCTTGTCTCATACTGTCAGATGACGCCGCGCCTCGGGCGTGTCCAGCGTTTCGGCAAGCCCCTCATGCACGATTTCGCCGCGGTCCATGATGTAGACGTGGTCGGCAAGCTCGCGGCAGAAATCGAGATACTGCTCGACCAGCAGGATGGCCATGCCGGTCGAGTCGCTGAGATAGCTGATCGCCCGGCCGATATCCTTGATGATCGAGGGCTGGATGCCTTCGGTCGGCTCGTCCAGCACCAGGATCTTGGGCCGCGTCACCAGCGCCCGGCCGATGGCGAGCTGCTGCTGCTGGCCGCCCGAGAGATCGCCGCCGCGCCGGCCCAGCATGCTGTGCAGTACCGGGAAGAGACTGAAGATCTCGTTCGGGATGAAGCGGTCCGTGCGCTTGCAGCGGCGCATAGCCGGTCTCGAGGTTTTCCTTCACCGTCAGCAGCGGAAAGATTTCCCGGCCCTGCGGCACGTAGCCGATGCCCTGCGTGGCGCGCTCGTAGGGCGCCATCCCGTCGAGCCTGCGCGCCGTTGAAGCTGATCGTGCCACCGGCCGAGCGGCATGCTGGCCGGTGATGGCGCGCAACAGGCGGGACTTGCCGACGCCGTTGCGGCCGAGCACGCAGGTGATCTTGCCCATCTCCGCCTTCAGCGAGACGCCGCGCAGCGCCTGGGCCGCGCCGTAGTGCAGGTTGATGTTTTCGACGTTCAGCATGCAGGTCGACCTTCGCGCACGCCAGAGACCGGGTAGCACGCTCATCGCCCCAGATAGTTCTCGATGACCTTCTGGTCGGCGCTGACGAAATCGATCGACCCTTCGGCCAGCACCGAGCCTTCGGCAAGACACGTCACCTTCACGCCCAGCTCGCGGATGAAGCCCATGTCGTGTTCCACCACCACCACCGAGCGGGTCTTGGCGATTTCCTTCAAAAGCACGGCGGTTTCGGCGGTCTCGGCGTCGGTCATGCCGGCCACGGGCTCGTCCACCAGCAGCAGCTTGGGCTCCTGCGCCAGCAGCATGCCGATCTCCAGCCATTGCTTCTGGCCGTGGCTGAGGTTGGCGGCGAGATCGCTGCGGCGGTGGCTGAGACGCACGGTGGCGAGGATTTCCTCGATGCGCGCCTTGTCTTCCGCCGTCAGCCGGTAGAACAGCGTGGCGAAGACGCCGCGCTTGCGGTTGAGCGCCAGCTCCAGATTGTCCCAGACGGTGTGGCTCTCGAACACCGTCGGCTTCTGGAACTTGCGGCCGATGCCGAGCTGGGCGATATCCGCCTCGTCCTTTTTCGTGAGGTCGATGCTGTCTTCGAACAAGCACCGTGCCGGTGTCCGGCCGCGTCTTGCCGGTGATGATGTCCATCATCGTGGTCTTGCCGGCGCCGTTGGGGCCGATGATGGCCCGCATCTCGCCGGGCTCGACGACGAAGGACAGCGAGTTGAGCGCCTTGAAGCCGTCGAAGGAGACGGAGACGCCGTCGAGATAGAGCAGGCTGGTGGTTCTGTTCTGACGATCGTGTTCATGCCGCTCACTCCGCCGCCTGTGGGTCTGCCGTCGACGGCTGCGCGCCGGCTTCGGCCTCGGCCGCGCTTGCGCCGCGTGCACCTTGCGCGCGCGACGATACTGCCGCACGGTGCCGACGATGCCCTTGGGCAGGAACAGCGTGACGAAGATGAACAGCCCGCCCAGCGCAAACAGCCAGAATTCGGGGAAAGCGCCGGTGAAGATAGCTTTTTCCGCCATTGACCAGCAGCGCGCCGATGATCGGGCCGATCAGCGTGCCGCGCCCGCCGACTGCCGTCCAGATCACCACCTCGATGGAGTTGGCGGGAGAAAACTCGCCGGGGTTGATGATGCCGACCTGCGGCACGTAGAGCGCGCCGGCGATGCCCGCCATCATGGCCGAGACGACGAAGGCGAACAGCTTCATGTGCTCGACGCGGTAGCCGAGGAAGCGCGTGCGGCTTTCGGCATCGCGCATCGCCGACCAGCACCTTGCCGAGCTTCGAGCTGACGATCGCCGAGCGCGATCAGGATCAGCGACAGCGCCAGCATGACGGCCGTCATCGCAAACAGCACGGCGCGTGTGCCATCCGCCTGCACGTAGAAGCCGAGGATGTCCTTGAAATCGGTCAGCCCGTTATTGCCGCCAAAGCCCATGTCGTTGCGGAAGAAGGCGAGCAGCAGGGCGTAGGTCATCGCCTGGGTGATGATCGACAGATAGACGCCGTTGACGCGCGAGCGGAAGGCGAACCAGCCGAACACGAAGGCGAGCAGGCCCGGCACCACCAGCACCATCAGCGCCGCGAACCAGAACATGTCGAAGCCGTACCAGAACCACGGCAGTTCCTTCCAGTTCAGGAACACCATGAAATCGGGCAGCACCGGATTGCCGTAGACGCCGCGCGTGCCGATCTGGCGCATCAGGTACATGCCCATGGCATAACCGCCGAGCGCGAAGAAGGCGCCGTGGCCGAGCGAGAGGATGCCGCAATAGCCCCAGACCAGATCGAGCGCCAGCGCCAGCAGGGCGTAGGCCAGATATTTGCCGAACAGCGACATGATATAGGTCGGCACATGCAGCGGATGGCCGGCCGGGCAGCAGCAGGTTCGAGCGCCGGCACCAGGACGGCGATGGCCAGCAGAGGATCGCGACGACAGATGGCCATGCGGCGGTCGAGCGCGCTGCAGGAGGAAGCCGGTAATCATGCTTCCACCGCCCGGCCCTTGAGTGCGAAGAGGCCGCGCGGCCGCTTCTGGATGAACAGGATGATGAGGACGAGCACGAGGATCTTGCCGAGCACCGCGCCGGCATAGGGCTCCAGGAACTTGTTGAGCATGCCGAGCGAGAGCGCGCCCACCAGCGTGCCCCACAGATTGCCGACCCCGCCGAACACCACCACCATGAAGCTGTCGATGATGTAGCTCTGGCCGAGATTGGGCGAGACGTTGTCGATCTGCGACAGCGCCACGCCCGCAAGTCCGGCAACGCCGGAGCCGAGCCCGAAGGTCAGGGCATCGACCCAGGGTGTGCGAATGCCCATGGAAGACGCCATGCGGCGGTTCTGGGTGACGGCCCGCATCTGCAATCCGAAGGCGGAGCGCTTCAAAAGCACCAGCAGCGCGAAGAATACCGATAGCGAGAAACAGACGATCCACACCCGGTTCCAGGTGAAGTTGAGGTAACCGACACTGAAGGAACCCGACATCCAGCCGGGGCTGCCGACTTCGCGGTTGGTCGGACCGAAGATCGAGCGCACGCCCTGTTGCAGCATCAGCGAGATGCCCCAGGTGGCGAGCAGCGTTTCCAGCGGCCGCCCGTAAAGAAAGCGGATGACGCCGCGCTCCATCACGAGGCCGACAAGGGCCGTCACCATAAAGGCGACCGGCAGCGCAATGGCCAGCGACCAGTCGAACAGGAAGGGGAAATGGCTGCGGATCACCTCCTGGACCATGAAGGTGGAATAGGCGCCGATCATCACCATCTCGCCATGCGCCATGTTGATGATGCCCATGACGCCGAAAGTGATGGCAAGGCCGATGGCGGCAAGCAGCAGCACGGAACCGAGCGACAGGCCATACCAGATATTCTGCACGTAATCCCAGAAGGCAAGCGCGCTTTCGATGCTGGAAATGGCTTCATCGATATCGGGCTTCAGGCTCGGATCGACGGATGGCGTCGCCGCCATCAGGATACTGATCGCATCGCGCCCGCCAAGCGCCTTGATGGTGGCGATCGCTTCTTTCTTCACCTCGAGGGGGCGGTCGGAGGAGAGCAGCGAGACAGCCCGCGCCTCCTCCATCCGGGTCCGCACCTCACTGTCGGTTTCCCTTGCGATTGCCGCTTCCAGCAATTCGAGATTTTCCGCGCTCGGCGCCTTCAAAACGGCATCCGCCGCCGAAAGCCGCACGGATTTTTCCGGGCTGAGCAACGTCAGCCCGCCCAGCGCTGCGCGGATGACCCGGCGCAGATTATTGTTGACCTTGATCTTGGCAACTGCCGCCTTCGGCGCTTCGCCCACACTTTCCCCCGAAAGCGGATCGAGCAGCGTGACATTGGAACCGGCGGCCCGCACCATGAAAACAAGATTGTCGCCCTTGCGCACGTAAAGCTCGCCCGCCGCGAAAGCCTCCAGCGCCGGCACCACCCGCGCATCGCCGGTGGTGGCGATCTGGCCGATCAGCGTTTCCGCCTGCTTGAAATCGGCAGTGCCCAGCGCATCGATCAACGCCTTCGGATCGCTTTGCGCCATGGATTGGGCCGCGATCCCCATGGTGAGCCAGAAAAAAACAGCTCCGAGAAAAGATCGGATCGTCATGTCGGTTCCTTCGAGCGTTTTTGCGACGAGGTGCTTGAGTCTGCCGCCACCCCCCTCTGCCCTGCCGGGCATCTCCCCCTCAAGGGGGGAGATCGACCTGTGGCAAGGCCCCGCCCATCTCGAAGCTCGAGAGTGAATAGCGGTGGCGCTTCTTGCCGATCTCCCCCCTTGAGGGGGAGATGCCCGGCAGGGCAGAGGGGGGTAATGCTTGCTGAGTTTTTAAATGAAGAACGCAATGACCGCCCCCACACACGGGAGGCGGCAAACGTCTCGTTATCAGCTACCCTTGCCGCCGCACTTGCCCGTGGCGACGTTGAAGTTGCCGCAGGACATCGGCTTGCGCCAATCCGAGATCAGGTCCTTGGAGTCCGGCAGGTAGTCGGACCATTCGTCGCCCACGACCTGCGGGGTCTGCTGCACGATCTGGAACTGGCCGTCGGCCTGGATTTCACCGATCAGCACCGGCTTGGTGATGTGGTGGTTCGGCATGACGGTGGAATAACCGCCCGAAAGGTTCGGCACGGAAACGCCGATGATGCTGTCGAGAACGGCATCAGTATCGGTCGTACCGGCGCTTTCGACGGCCTTTACCCAGGCGTTGAAACCGATATAGGCGGCTTCCATCGGGTCGTTCGTCACGCGCTTGTCGTTCTTGGTAAACGCATGCCAGGTCTTGATGAATTCGGCATTGACCTCGGTATCGACGGACTGGAAGTAGTTCCAGGCGGCAAGGTGGCCGACCAGCGGCGCGGTATCGAGACCGGCAAGCTCTTCTTCACCGACCGAGAAGGCGACGACCGGAATATCCTCGGCCTTGATGCCCTGGTTCGCCAGTTCCTTGTAGAACGGCACGTTGGCATCGCCGTTGATGGTGGAGACCACGGCGGTCTTCTTGCCGGCCGAGCCGAATTTCTTGATGTCGGACACGATCGTCTGCCAATCGGACTGGCCGAACGGCGTGTAGTTGATCATGATGTCCTCTTCCTTGACGCCCTTCGACATCAGGTAGGCCTTCAGGATCTTGTTGGTGGTCTGCGGATAGACATAGTCGGTGCCCGCCAGAACCCAGCGCTCGACGCCTTCGGTGCTGGCCAGGTAATCGACGGCCGGAATGGCCTGCTGGTTCGGCGCGGCACCCGTGTAGAAGACGTTGCGCTGGCTTTCTTCGCCCTCGTACTGCACGGGGTAGAACAGGATCGAGTTCAGCTCTTCGAAAACCGGCAGCACGGATTTGCGCGACGACGACGTCCAGCAACCGAAAACGGCCGCGACCTTGTCCTGCGAAATCAGCTGGCGGGCCTTTTCGGCAAAGAGCGGCCAGTCGGAGGCCGGATCGACCACCACGGCTTCGAGCTTCTTGCCGAGAACGCCGCCCTTCTTGTTCTGCTCGTCGATGAGCATCAGCATGGCGTCCTTCAGCGTCGTTTCCGATATCGCCATGGTGCCGGAAAGCGAATGCAGGACGCCGACCTTGATCGTATCGTCAGCGGCAAAGGCGCCGTGGAAGGCGGTGGTGGACATGATTGCGCCAAGCAGCGCGGCGCTCAGCGTCTTTGTCAGCGTCTTGCGGAATGTCATCGGAAGAACCCCTCTCCTTGTTTAGCCCTCATCGGGCCTCAGCGGCATCGTTGGCCGCTGCTGGAGGGGACTATCGGTCTCGGAGGTGCGAAACCGTATACGTCAATTGACGTAGGCGGGGTGGCGAAAGCTGCAGGGGAAGGTTTTTGGGGGGTCAGAGCGACTAAGGCAACCAGCGGGATTGACGTAGGACCGTCTCTACATATTCGACGTCATCCTCGCCCTTGCGGCGAGGATACATGGCCGCTCGGGCTGGTGGATCCTCGGGTCAAGCCCGAGGATGACTCCGAGTCATGATTTGAGAATTGATACTGCCCCAGCTCAAAAGTAGAGCGACAGTTTCCAACTTGTTTCTTCTCCCCGCCGGGGAGAAGGTCGCGGCAGCGGGATGAGGGGGCAAGGCCAGAGATATACGGAGAGCTAGCCCCCTCATCTGACCCTGCGGGCCATCTTCTCCCCGGCGGGGAGAAAAAACTCACGGCGCCGTCTCAGATCAGGAATGCGGCCATCAAGAATGCGGCTTGTCGTCCCGCTCTTCATCACGGATCGCATCGTCGTGATACCAGGAGCCGAAATCGACATGCGGTTGACGCGCCTCGCGCTCGAGATCGTTCAGACCGCCGTTGCGGAACTTCGAAAGCCCCGCGCGTCCGCCGACCGGGAATTGAACGATCGTTGCCGTTTCGCGATGAAAGCCAGTTGCCATATCGAACATCTCACTTTGTTTGCATCGAATTGTCTGGATTGAAGCACTTTGGTCATGAAGCAAACCCGTTAGCTTCGGTTTGGCTCCATCTGATTAAAAAAAAATCACGTTGCGAAAAATATAGGCATTAAATGGTCATTCAGCAAGAAAAACCATTCCGGAAGCGCCGGTTTTTGGGGCAAATGCCGATCTGTCGTTCGCAATCGAAAACATTGCACCGCAACAGGGCATTTCGGGCGATGCCACCTGCTATCTCCCAGGAATCACTGACGAAACATTGGGGTTCGATTTGCCTGCCGCATTGCAGCACAAGCGGAGAATGGCCATATCGGCGCCATCGGCGATAAGTGCGCCTGAAAGATTTTTCGAAGAAATCGCAAAACATCGCCAATCTGGCACGCGGCATGCATCTATGTGGCCAGCCCTTGAACGCGAATGTGCTTCCGGTGGCGAAAGCCACGGCAAGCCTCAAGGCTTCGCATTGTTACCTATGAGAGGTTCGTAATGACTAAGTTCAAACTCGAGTACATCTGGCTGGACGGATACAAGCCGGTCGCAAACCTGCGCGGCAAGACACAGGTCAAGGAATTCGACGAATTCCCGACGCTCGAGCAGCTGCCGCTTTGGGGTTTTGATGGCTCGTCCACCCAGCAGGCCGAAGGCCACTCCTCGGATTGCGTGCTGAAGCCCGTCGCGATCTATCCCGATCCGGCCCGCACCAACGGTGTACTGGTCATGTGCGAAGTCATGATGCCTGACGGTGTCACCCCGCATGCATCGAACAGCCGCGCGACCATCCTCGACGACGAGGACGCATGGTTCGGTTTCGAACAGGAATATTTCTTCTACCAGGACGGCCGTCCGCTCGGTTTCCCCGAGCAGGGTTACCCGGCTCCGCAGGGTCCTTATTACACCGGCGTCGGCTTCAAGAACGTCGGCTCGGTTGCCCGCGAAATCGTTGAAGAACATCTCGACCTCTGCCTCGAAGCCGGCATCAACCACGAAGGCATCAACGCCGAAGTGGCCAAGGGCCAGTGGGAATTCCAGATCTTCGGCAAGGGCTCCAAGAGCGCCGCCGACCAGATCTGGATCGCCCGCTACCTGCTGCTGCGTCTTTGCGAGCAGTACGGCATCGACGTCGAATTCCATTGCAAGCCGCTCGGCGATACCGACTGGAACGGCTCCGGCATGCATTGCAACTTCTCCACCAAGTTCATGCGTGAAGTTGGCGGCAAGGAGTATTTCGAAGCCCTCATGGCTGCTTTTTCCAAGAACTGGCAGGAGCACATCGACGTTTACGGTCCGGACAACCACCTGCGCCTGACCGGCAAGCACGAAACCGCTCCGTGGAACAAGTTCTCCTACGGCGTGGCAGACCGTGGCGCCTCGATCCGCGTTCCGCACTCCTTCGTCAACAACGGTTACCGTGGTTACCTCGAAGACCGTCGTCCGAACTCTCAAGGCTGCCCTTACCAGATCGCTTCCGTCGTTCTGAAGACGATCGCAGAAGTGCCGCTCGCAAAGTCGGCTGCTGCCTGATAACCCAAGACATGGCGTCGCCCGCAACCGGGCGACGCCATTTTTGTGTCCACCGAACGGCCGGACCGGACAGGCGACCTTTCGCCCTGTGCCCCGCGCGGCATAGTCTTGCCTCTGCGCAAACTTCAAGACGTTGCGCGGCTTTGACCAACGGCATCGGATTTTCCGAAAACCGCGACACATTTTTCGGTCCGATGCTTTAGAGCAAGAAGGTGAGTGATGGGCATTCTCCAGAAATTCTCTCTCGAAAACCGCATCGCCATCGTCACCGGCAGCGGCCGTGGTCTCGGTTTTGAAATCGCCAGCGCCTTTGCCGAAGCGGGCGCCCATGTCTGGCTGACCGGCCGTAATGCCGGAACGTTGGAACAGGCCGCAGACGCAATTCGGCAAGCCGGCGGCAAAGCCGATTACGCCGCTTTCGATATCGCCGATACGGCCGCCGGAAGCGCCCTCGTCCGCCGCATCGTCGAAGAATTCGGCCATCTCGATATTCTCGTCAACAATGTCGGCGCGCGCGACCGCCGCCCGCTGGCCGAATTCAGCGACGAGGACGTGCTGGAACTCATCCGCACCGACCTCACCTCGTCCATCTCGCTGTCGCGCGATGCGGCTGAGGCCATGAACATCAACGGTTACGGCCGCATCATCACCATCACCTCCATTCTCGGCCATATCGTCCGGCCGGGCGATGCGATCTATCCCGTCGCCAAACAGGGGCTGACCGGGCTGATGCGCGCCATCGCGGTCGAATATGGCGCGCGCGGCATCACCAGCAACGCCATTGCGCCCGGCATGTTTGCCACCGAAACCAATGCCGCCCTTGCCGAAAACCCGGATATGCTGGCCTTTGCCAAACTGCGCGTGCCGCTGGAGCGCTGGGGCAGGCCGGATGAGATCGCCGGTGCCGCCCTGTTTCTGGCCAGCGACGCGGCCTCCTACGTCAACGGCCATGTGCTGACGGTGGATGGCGGCATGTCGGTGCGGTTGTGACAATGGCGACAAACTTTTTGCGGAAAGGGGCTGGATTTTAGGCATGGCCGCACGGCAACGCATCATCCCCGTCAGGCGCGAATATAACCGCTGGGTCGCCAACCAGACGCTGGAAGATTATGCGCTGCGCTTCACCGCCAAAAGCGCCCGGCAATTCTCCTCCAACCGCATTTCCCACACCGCCATCGGCGCGATCTCCTTTCTGGCGCTGGAAGCCATCGGCGGCACCATCACGCTGTCTTACGGCACCACCAACGCCTTTTACGCCATCATCGTCGCGGCCATCGTCATGCTCGGCGTCGGCCTGCCAATCAGCCGTTATGCCATCCGCCACGGCGTCGATATCGATCTCCTGACGCGCGGCGCAAGTTTCGGTTACATCGGCTCCACCATCACCTCGCTGATCTACGCCGCCTTCACCTTCATGCTCTTCGCCATCGAGGCGTCGATCATGTCCGGCGCGCTGGAACTGGCGCTCGGCATTCCGCTGTGGATCGGCTACATCATCTCGGCCGTCATGGTCATTCCGCTCGTCACCCATGGCGTGCGCCTCATCAGCCGTTTCCAGATCATCACCCAGCCCTTCTGGATCGTGCTCAACATTTTGCCCTTCATCTTCATCGCCCTGATGGATTGGGAAAAATACGATCTCTGGCGGGCCTTTGCCGGTATTCACCATGCGTCCGGCCCGCCGGGCACGGTTGCAGATTTCAATCTGGTCGAATTCGGCGCGGCCTCCGCCGTCATTCTGGCGCTGATGTCGCAGATCGGCGAACAGGTGGATTTCCTGCGCTTCCTGCCGGCCGAAGGCCAGAGCAGGTTGCGCCACCGCATTGCGGTGTTTCTGGCCGGTGCCGGCTGGGTCGTGGTCGGCGTGCCGAAGCTTCTGGCCGGCTCCTTCCTGGTGGTGCTCACCTTCAGCTCCGGCGTCTCGGTGGACCGCGCCGCCGATCCGGCGCAGATGTATCTCACCGCCTTCGGTTACATGATCCCCAATCAGACCGCAGCGATGCTGATGATGGTCGCTTTCGTGGTCGTCTCCCAGCTGAAGATCAACGTCATGAACGCCTATGCGGGTTCGCTCGCCTGGTCCAATTTCTTCTCCCGCCTCACCCACAGCCACCCCGGCCGCGTCGTCTGGCTGGTCTTCAACGTGGCGATCGCCCTGCTTTTGATGGAACTCGGCATCTACCGCCTGCTGGAAGAAACGCTCGGCATCTTCTCCATCATCGCCATGGCCTGGCTCTGCACCATCTCCGCCGATCTTTTCATCAACAAGCCGCTCGGCCTTGCCCCACCGGGCATCGAGTTCAAGCGCGCCCATCTCTACGATATCAACCCCGTCGGCGTCGGCACCATGGCGCTTTCGGCCACCATCGCGCTTATGGCGCATTTCGGCGCTTTCGGTGCGCTTGCCGCCTCGCTCGCCCCCTATCTCACCCTCATCGTCGCCTTCATCGCCTCGCCGCTGATCGCCTGGGGCACCAGGGGCAAGTTCTACCTCGCCCGCAAGCCGCGGCAAAACTGGCGCGCAGAAAGCAGCATCACCTGCTCGATCTGCGAACACCCGTTCGAGCCGGAAGACATGGCGTGGTGCCCGGCCTATGCCGCACCGATCTGTTCGCTCTGCTGCTCGCTGGACAGCCGCTGCCATGACATGTGCAAGCCGAAGGCCAAGCTCAACTATCAGGTCGCAACCGTCGCAAAAACCTTCCTGCCGAAGCAACTGGTGGCCAAGCTTGCCACCCGGCTGGGGCGTTACGGCATGGCGGCGGCCATTGCCGTCACCGCTATCGGCGGCATATTGGCGCTGATCGCCCATCAGGTCGGCACCGCCTCGCCGGCAACGGCTGATGTGGTCAACCGCACCATCCTCATCGTGTTCTTCGTCTTTGCCGTGATCGCCGGCATCGTCTGCTGGTTTCTGGTTCTCGCCCATGACAGCCGGGTTGTGGCGGAAGAGGAATCCTCGCGCCAGAACACGCTTCTGCTGAAAGAAATCGCCGCCCACAAGAAAACCGACGCCGCCCTTCAGGATGCCAAGGAAACGGCCGAGGCCGCCAACCGCGCCAAGAGCCGCTACGTGGTCGGCCTCAGCCATGAACTGCGCACGCCGCTCAACGCCGTGTTAGGCTACGCCCAGATCCTTGAGCGCGACGAGACCATTCCGCCACCCCGGCAATCGGCCATCCGGGTCATCCGCCGTTCGGCCGATCATCTCTCGGGCCTGATCGACGGGCTTCTCGATATTTCCAAGATCGAGGCGGGCCGCCTGCAGGTCTATTCCAACGAGATCAATATTCAGGATTTCCTCGACCAGATCGTCGATATGTTCCGCCCGCAGGCGCAGGCCAAGGGGCTGGAATTCCGCCACGAGCGCACCCGCTCCCTGCCGCAATATGTGCGCACGGATGAAAAGCGGCTGCGCCAGATCCTCGTCAACCTGCTCTCCAACGCCATCAAGTTCACCGATGAGGGCAGCGTCACCTTCGATGTCGCCTATCGCAGCCAGGTGGCAAGTTTTACGGTGTCGGATACCGGGCGCGGCATTGCCGAAAACGACCTCGCCCGCATCTACGAACCCTTCCAGCGCGGCGAGGCCGAAAGCGTGCGCCCCATGCCGGGCCTCGGCCTCGGGCTGACCATCACCAGGCTTCTCACCAATACGCTCGGCGGCGAGATTTCCGTCTCCAGCGAAAAGGACAAGGGCTCCACCTTCCGCGTCCGCCTGATGCTGTCGGCCGTGCACCGGCCAAGCACCGCGCCGGCACCCGAAAAGACCATCCGCTCCTATTCCGGCCCGCGCCGCACCATCGTGGTGGTGGATGACAATGAGGATCACCGCGAACTGATGCGGCAGGTGCTGTCGCCGCTGGATTTCGTGGTGCTCACGGCGCAAAGCGGACCGGAATGTCTGACGCTGATCGAGGGCGTGCAACCCGACCTCTTCCTCATCGATATTTCCATGCCCGGCATGAGCGGCTGGCAACTCGTGACGAAATTGCGCGAGGCGGGCCAGACGGCCCCGCTCATCATGCTCTCGGCCAATATCGGTGACGGCGCAGTTGCCGGTGCCGGAGAAGACAACCACAATGACGCCATCGCCAAGCCGGTCGATATCCGCCACCTGTGCGACAGGCTTGCCGTGCATCTCGGCCTCAAATGGATTTACGATACCGACCTTCCGCCGGCACCCGCGCCGCAGCCAAGGCCGCAGATCGTCCATCCCGGTGCCGCCCATATCAAGGATTTGCAGCGGCTCGGCGAAATCGGTTACATACGCGGCATCGAAGCGAAACTCGCCGATCTCGCCCGCAACCCGGAAAACACGCCCTTCGCGCAGGAGCTTGGCTCCTATGTGCAGGCCTTCGATCTCACGGGTTACGCCGATTTTCTCAAACGTTTTGCGGATGATACCAACAGGGGAGACGGCAAGGCATGAGCGGTCAGGCGACAGCGGCTCCAAGAGACATCGTGTTGCTGGTGGATGATAGCCCGGAAGCGCTGGGGTTCCTCACCGATGCGCTGGAACAGTCGGGTTTTTCGGCGCTGATCGCCACATCCGGTCAGGCCGCCCTCAACATTGCCGAGCGCATCACGCCCGATATCATCCTGCTCGACGCCGTCATGCCTGCCATGGACGGTTTCGAAACCTGCCGCCGGCTGAAAGCCAATGCGGCGGTGGCGCAAGTGCCCGTCATCTTCATGACCGGGCTGACGGAAACGGAACATGTGGTGCGGGCGCTCGAATCCGGCGGCGTCGATTATCTGACCAAGCCGATCAACATCGACGAGCTGCGCGCCCGCATCCGCGTGCATCTCTCCAATGCCCGCTCGGCCCAGAGCGCCCGCGTGGCGCTGGATGCCGCCGGACGCCACCTGCTCGCCGTGCGCGCCAATGGCGCGATCCACTGGTCGACCCCGCAGGCCACCCGGCTGGTCAATGCCGCCACCGGCCGTGACGACGGGCTGGAGATCGTCGTTGCCCATATTTCCGGCTGGCTCGCCGACAGGACCACGGTAGATGCCGCCCGCGACGCACCGCTGACGATCACCGAGGCCGGACGGCCGGCTTTGCAGCTCTCCTTCCTCGGCGCGATGGGACCGGACGAATATCTCTTCCGCCTGACCGCCGCCAACGAGAAATCCGACGACCACCTGCTGAAGGACCATTTTGCCCTGACGACGCGGGAATCGGAAGTTCTGCTGTGGATCGCCAAGGGCAAATCCAACCGCGATATCGGCGATATCCTCGGCCTGTCCGCCAGAACCGTGAACAAACATCTGGAACAGATCTACGTCAAACTCGGCGTCGAAAACCGAGCCTCCGCCGCCGTCAAGGCCGCCCATATTCTGCATCAGGGGTGAGGCCGCATCCTGTGTGATACGGGTAGAAAACATATATTTTCTACCCGAGCGCAAGCATCAGCTTATTGACCAAAGCGCGTGCCGCAAGTTTCTTCTCCCCGCCGGGGAGAAGGTGGCCCGAAGGGTCGGATGAGGGTCGGATGAGGGGGCAACCTTGCCGGATTTCGGAGAGCTTGCCCCCTCATCCCGCTGCTGCGACCTTCTCCCCCCGGGGAGAAGAAATACGCGGCAACGCGGAATCCAACCAAATCCGCCTCAGATTCCCTATCATCCACCCCCACCCAGGAGGCTTCCATGGACCGTTTCGTTACTCTCTCCGGCTGCTCCGGCGGCGGCAAGTCCACCCTTCTCGCCGAGCTTGCCCGCCGTGGCTTTGCAACCGTCGAGGAGCCGGGGCGGCGCATTGTCATCGAGGAAACCGGGCATAACGGCACTGCCCTGCCCTGGATCGACCTCGAGGCCTTTGCGCGCCGGGCGATTGCCATGGCGCTGGAGGACCGGCAAAAGGCGCCGGCGCAAGGTCTCGTCTTTTTCGACCGTGGCCTGATCGACGCCGCCTCGGCGCTGCATCATGTCTGCGGCGACGGCACCATCGAGACGCTACGGCGCGCGCACCGCTATAACCCGCTGGTCTTTCTCACCCCGCCCTGGCCGGAGATCTACCGGGGCGACAGTGAGCGCCAGCATGGATTTGACGCGGCAGTCGACGAATATGAGCGGTTGCTGCGCGACTATGCACGGCTGGATTATGAGGTGCTTGTGCTGCCGAAAGTCCCGGTTTCGCAACGTGCCGATATCGTGCTCGCGCGGCTGGCGGCGGAAGCCGGCTGAATGGGGGGCCGCAGCCGGGTGTCTGGAAGGTAAGCCTTTCCCACCGCTACCATTCCGGCATCCTGCCGCAAGGACGGCGCCAGCAATGCCCCGCGCCAAAAACGAAAAAAGCCCGGTCTTGCGACCGGGCCTCCGTATTCTATTCCAGTAAGACTCACGTCCCCTGCTGGAAGTAGCTGTATTTGCCGTCCGGGCCCTTCTTCCACTCGTACATGACGTAGCCGGGAAGCTTCGGGTCGCCCTTCTCGTCGAAGGAGATGTCGCCAAGCGCCGTCTTGAAGGTACCTGCCTTCAGAGCTTCGGCAACCTTTTCCGGCTCTACGGAACCGGCAGCCTTGGCTGCACCGGCAATCGCCTGCAGGGCGGCATAGGAGTAGAGCGTGTAGGCTTCCGGGTTGAAGCCGGCGGCCTTGAACTTCTCTACCAGTTCCTTGTTTTCCGGACGCAGCGTCGGATCGGGACCGAAGGTGTTGAGCGTGCCTTCGACAGCGTCGCCGGCGATGGAGGCAAGTTCGTTCGAGACGATGCCGTCACCCGAGATGAGCTTTGCCTTGAGGCCCTGATCGGCCGCCTGGCGGATGATCAGACCGGCTTCGGTGTGCAGGCCACCCCAGTAGATAACGGAAACGCCGGCTTCCTTCATCTTTGAGATCAGCGCGGAGAAGTCCTTGTCGCCGACATTGACGCCTTCATACATGGCTTCCGTCAGGCCGGCCGCATTGGCTGCCTTCTTGGTTTCGTCGGCAAGGCCCTGACCGTAAGGGGTCTTGTCGTGAATGATGGCGACCTTGGCGTCCTTGTAGTTGTCAGCCAGGTACTTGCCGGCAATGCCACCCTGCTGGTCGTCACGGCCGCAGGTGCGGAAGGTGTTCCACAGGCCACGCTCGGTGAAGACGGGGTTGGTCGCGGCAGGGGTGATTTCGAGAATACCGTTTTCGGCATAAACTTCGGAAGCCGGGATGGAAACGCCGGAGTTGAAGTGACCGACGACGAATTTAACGCCATCGGCAACGAACTTGTTGGCAACCGAAATACCCTGCTTGGGGTCGGATACGTCATCGCCGAGAACGATCTTGATCTGCTCGCCGTTGATGCCGCCAGCGGCATTGATATCCTTCGCAGCCTGTTCAGCACCCTTCTGAAGCTGAGCGCCAAATGCGGCGTTCGGGCCGGTCAGCGGGCCGCCGACAGCGATCACGATATCGGCCCAGGCCGAACCGCTGAAGGCGACCATGGCGGTCAGCGCAACGGCGGAAAGAAGAGACTTCTTCATTACTATACTCCCAGTTCCTTTGGATGGGTTGATTACCAGGACCCGTTCGGTACCCACCTTAACCGAACAGGAAACGTTCCACTCACACGAGTATCGTGCAGCCGAAGGAATCCGACTGTCAATCTTTCTTTTTATATGAAAATGCTGATGTACGATCGTAGAGCCAATAGTAGTTATTGACCATCTGGCTCGTCCTGCGCATGCGGAAACCGATGCTGGAAAAAGCCAGAAGAAGAACGACGTCAAACACGTAGTAGAAGCCGTTGATGAACGGCCCGTTGAAAAGCGCGAAATGCAGAAACCGCATCACGAGCCCCAAAGCCAGCGTGTAGATGACCACACGCGGGAAATCGCCCCAGCCATCGGCGACGGATCTGCCCGTGCGCCACGCCGTCCAGAAACCAAGAAGAACAACCAGTGCGCGCAGAATATAACGCACGCCGCTATCGGTCTCGAATAAAAGGCCCTGCATCACTTTCTCCATCAGCGCCGGGATGCAAATGTCCGGCCCTGCCTTGTTTTTCGTCCCGCCGTTTCCCGGCAGGCATTTTATTGTTTGCAACCGGCCATTTCCCCTTCGAAAACGGCCGGCCACGGTTTGTTATCTTGCGCCGCAAAATTTACCGCGCAAGTAAAATCTTTCAGTGACGGCCGCCTTCGAGATAGGCAGCGCGCACCAGCGGATCAGCCAGCAACTCCCTGCCGGAACCGCTCATCGTCACCTTGCCGTTGACCATCACATAGCCGCGGTCGGAAAGCTTGAGCGCGGCAAAGGCGTTCTGCTCGACCAGGAACACGGTCAGGCCCTGTTCCTGGTTGAGCTTCTTGATGGCCTTCAAAGATGCTGCGCGATGATCAGCGGCGCCAGACCCAGCGACGGTTCGTCGAGGAGAAGCAGCTTCGGGCGCGCCATCAGCGCGCGGCCGATCGACAGCATCTGCTGCTCGCCGCCCGACAGCGTGCCGCCGCGCTGGGTGCGCCGTTCCTTCAGGCGCGGGAACAGCGTGAAAACCTTCTCGACGTCCTCGTCGAAATACTTCAGCTCGTCGAGGCTCGCGCCCATCTGCAGGTTCTCGAGCACGGTCATGCGCGGGAAAATGCGGCGGCCTTCCGGCGACTGGGCGATGCGCATGCGCGCGATCTCGTGCGTCGGCATCTGGGTGATGTCGGTGCCGTCGAAGGTGATCGTTCCCGAACGGGCGCGCGGCGCGCCGAAGATCGTCATCATCAGCGTCGACTTACCGGCGCCGTTGGCGCCGATCAGGCTGACGATCTCGCCGTTGTTCACCTCGACATCGACACCGTTCAGCGCCCGGATGCTACCGTAATAGGTCTCGACGTTCTCGACTTGGAGTAGCGGCTGACGCTCACTCATTTCTTGCGGCCTCCCTTGTCTGCCTTGCCGGCCGGAGCCTTCGGGGCAGCCGCCTTGGCGGCGGTTTTCTTCTTGGGCGTGGGCATGACCGCGCCGGTGCTCTCGGCTTCGGCGATCAGCTTCTTGGCCACCGCATCGGGATCGATCTCGCCGGCGTCGCCGATGATCTCGGCCACTTCCTCGTCGTCGACGCCGAGATAGGCGGCGATGACCTTCGGGTCGTTCTTGACGTGGTCCGGCGTGCCGTCGGAGATCTTCTTGCCGTATTCGAGCACCACGACGTGGTCGGAAATCTGCATGACCACGCTCATGTCGTGCTCGATCAGCAGCACCGATGTGCCGGTGTCGTTGCGGATGCCGATCAGCAGTTCGTTGAGAACGGCCGATTCGCGCGGGTTGAGACCGGCCGCCGGTTCGTCGAGGCACAGAAGTTCCGGGCCGGTGCACATGGCGCGGGCGATTTCCAGCCGGCGCTGGGCGCCGTAGGGCAGGTCGCCGGCCGGGTCGTCGGCGCGCTCGGTGAGCTGTGCCTTGTCGAGCCAGTACTTGGCCAGTTCGATCGATTCCCGCGAGGCGTCGGTGTAGGACTTGAAGCCGAAGAGGCCGAGGAACGTGTAGCCCGAGGCCAGCATCAGCTTATTGTGCTGCGCCACCAGCAGGTTTTCCAGAACCGTCATTCCGGAGAAGAGCCGGATGTTCTGGAACGTGCGGGCGACCTTGGCGTCGCGGGTGATGACGAAGTCGGCCATCCGCTCGAGCAGGAAAGTCTTCCCGCTCTTCTGATTGCAGGCATGATCGTCCCGGTCGTCGGCTTGTAGAAGCCGGTGATGCAGTTGAACACCGTCGTCTTGCCGGCACCGTTCGGGCCGATCAGCGCGGTGATCTCGCCGCGCTTGGCCGAGAACGACAGGTCGTCGACGGCAAGCAGGCCGCCGAAGCGCATCGAGACGTGGTCGACGGTGAGGACATCGTCGTGCGGGGTCGAGAGGGGGACATGGGCTGGGCACTCATCAGCCGTGACCTTCCTTGGTAAAGCTTGCGGAAACGTTCTTCTTCTCGAACAGGAACGCCGTGGGCGTGCGGTTGCCGACAAAGCCGCGCGGCTTCATCACCATCACGATCACCATGGCGAGACCGAAGATCAGCATGCGGTAGAGTTCCGGCGTGAACTCAGGCCCGAAGACCGCCTTCAGGAACGTCATTTCGCGCAGGAGTTCCGTGCCGCCGATCATGACGACGGCCGCGACCGCGATGCCCATCAGGGACCCCATGCCGCCGAGAACGACGATGGCGAGGATGACCGCCGATTCCAGGAAGACGAAGCTTTCCGGCGATACGAAACCCTGACGCGCAGCGAAGAACGAACCGGCGAAACCGCCGAACATCGCGCCCGTGGCAAACGCGGTGAGCTTGGTCGTCACCGTGTTGATGCCGAGCGAGCGGCAGGCGGTCTCGTCCTCGCGCAGCGCCTCCCAGGCGCGGCCGATCGGCAGCCGGCGCAGCCGGATCGTCACGAAGGCGGTCAACAGCGCCAGGAGCAGGATGAGGTAGTAGAGGAAGATCTTGTAATAGGCCGACGACAACGGCAGGTCGAACATCTTGGCGAAGCCGTCCGGCGCACTGCGTCGAAGGGAATGCCGAACAGCGTTGCCTTGGCGATGCCGGAAATGCCGAACGTGCCCTTGGTCACCTCGGTCCAGTTGATCAGGACGAGGCGGATGATTTCACCGAAGGCGAGCGTCACGATGGCGAGATAGTCGCCCCGCAGGCGCAGCACCGGGAAGCCGAGCACCACGCCCCACAGCGCGGCGAGAATGCCGGCCATCGGCAGAAGCACCCAGAACGACAGCCCGAACTGGTCCGACAGAAGCGCGTAGGAATAGGCGCCGACCGCGTAGAAGGCGACATAGCCGAGATCGAGCAGACCCGCGAGGCCGACCACGATGTTCAGGCCCCAGGCCAGCATCACGTAGATCAGGATCTGGATGCCGAAATTGTCGACCCATTTCAGCGAGCCCTGGAAGCCGACCAGGTACACGACGATGATCGGATAGGCGAACAGGAAGGCGATCGCGAAGCTTCACGAGGTGCTTCTTGAAATAGGTCTCTCTCGCTCGGAGATCTCCAGGCGTCGGCTCTTGGCCTTGGCACGCTTGCGGCTGATCCAGCGCATGGCTGGACGTAAAGCACGGCCAGGAAACGCCCGGCGGCGACCATCGCCACCACGATGGCGAGCAAACCCCAGCGCTGCCGGATGATCAGCTCGTTGCGGATATTCTGGGTCGTTTCCAGACCGATGAACAGGAAGAACATGCCGAGCGCGATGATGCCGGCGAATATGGCTTCCCTGACCGCCCGCTGCCACGAGGCATCGGCCGCCGGCGCGCTGGATGTGATGCATTGCGCCATGTGGATCAGACCTTTTCGACTTCCGGCCGGCCGAGAATACCGGTCGGCTTGAAGATCAGCACGAACGGCGAGGATGGAGAATGCCGCCACGTCCTTGTAGTCGATGGAGAAATAAGCGGACCAGAGCGATTCGATGAGGCCGATCAGCAGGCCGCCGAGCACGGCGCCTGGAAGCGAGCCGATACCGCCGAGAACGGCGGCGGTAAACGCCTTGACGCCCGGGCACGAAGCCGTCGGAGAACGCGACCACGCCGTAATACATCAGATACATCGTACCCGCCACGGCGGCGAGTGCGGCACCCATGATGAAGGTGATCGAGATCGTGCGGTCGACGTCGATACCGAGAAGCGCGGCCATCTTGCGGTCCTGCTCGCAGGCGCGCTGCGCCCGGCCGAGCGGCGTCTTGTTGACGATGTACCAGAAGGCGAACAGCAGCGACACGGTCATCACGATGATGATGATCTGCTTGAGCGAGACGCGTCACGCCGAAGACGTCGAAGGACGAGGAGACCATCGGCGGGATCGGCTTGTTGCGCGGACCCTGCGTCACCTGGATGAAGTTGGACAGCGCGATCGACATGCCGATGGCGGTGATCAGCGGCGCCAGCCGGAACGAGCCTCTGAGCGGGCGATAGGCCACGCGCTCGATCACCCAGTTCCACAGGCCGGTCATCAGCATGGCGACGACCATCATCAAAAGCAGAAGCAGCGCCACCGGAATACCGGCAAAAAACGATGTTGCGATCAGAAAAACAATCAGCGCGACGAAGCCGCCGAGCATGAAGATATCGCCATGGGCGAAATTGATCATGCCGATGATGCCGTAAACCATCGTGTAGCCGATGGCGATGAGCCCGTAAATGGACCCAAGCGTCAGCCCGTTGATGAGCTGCTGGATAAAATACTCCATGTCTTTCCCCTGGGCATGACCTCTAATGAGCCACGCCTCGTTTATGTTAATTATAGGGGGAACCTTTTCGATTAGCCCCCACCTGCAAAATGCATATCGTGTTCGCTAAAAATGTGAAGTCAAAAACGGGCGATCCTGCACAAAATTTGGAATTTCCACATTCGTTGCTCGTTTCCCGATCAGAATAGCCATGATTTCGGCAGGAAGTGCTGAAAAAATGGCGTTCGAATGCTTATTTAAGGGTTGCCCGACGCATTGTTTGACGGGTGGCGGGCAAAAGAGTAGCGAAATATAGGATCGAATATCCCCGGTACGAACATGGCAACGGCACGAAGATGATCGACATATTGACGAAAGCGGCGCTGGAGGCCGGACAGGCCATCATGGCAGTCCATCGCGCCGGGCCGCACGTATCCTACAAGGACGATTGCTCCCCCGTGACCGAGGCCGACCAGCGGGCGGAGGTGATCATTCTCCAGGCGCTGGCAGCCCATTTTCCCGAAATCCCGGTCATTGCCGAAGAAGCGGTCTCGAACGGCATCCTGCCGGAGACGGGCGCTGAATTTTTTCTGGTCGATCCGCTGGATGGAACCAAGGAATTCATTTCCGGCAAGGATGATTTCACCGTCAATATCGCCCTGATCAGAAACGGCGTTCCGGTTGTTGGCGTGGTTTACGCCCCCTGCCGCGGCCAGGCCTGGACCGGCACGGACAACAGCGCCGAAAAGCTCGCCATCTCAGGCGAAGGCGCGATCCTCGCACGCCACCCCATCCGCGCACGCCAGCGCGGCGCCTCGCCCGTGGCCCTGATCAGCCGCTCGCACTGCACCGCCAAAACGGAAGCCTTCGTGGCCGAACACGGCCTGAAAGACTGCATCTCCGTCGGCTCCTCGCTAAAATTCTGCATGCTGGCGGAAGGTGCCGCCGATATCTACCCCCGCTTCAGCCGCACCATGATGTGGGACACCGCGGCCGGCGACGCCGTTCTGCGAGCCGCCGGCGGCAGAACGCTGGATTGCGAGGGCCGGCTGCTTGCCTACGAGGTGAAAGGCGACGGCGAGGACGCGCTCGCCAACCCGGATTTCATCGCCGAGGGTGCCATGGCGGTGCCGGTGGGTGTTGCGGGATAGGGTGGCGGCGGGGGTTTTTGTGGTTTCGCGGGTGATTGGGCGTTGGCTTCGGTGTCTGCGGCTTCACCCCCCCTGCCCTGCCGGGCATCTCCCCTCAAGGGGGGAGATCGATCAGCGGCTATGTTTCCGCCTATCTTTCAACGTTATAGATGAAGTGACGAAAGGAGCGTCTGAGCCGATCTCCCCCTTGAGGGGGAGATGCCCGGCAGGGCAGAGGGGGGTGAAGCCGCATACACCGAAGGCACTCCCACCAACCCCCCAAAAAAATAATTCCACCCCCAACTCATCCCCGCCCCGCCGCGCCGCATCACAATCGACCGCGAGCAACGACCGAGCGCGGGAGAGACATCATGACGGAACAGACGGCGAGACTTCGGCTTCCCTATATCCTGCCATCGCAGGCACAGAAACACGTCACCCACAATGAGGCGCTGCAACGGCTGGACGCGATCGTCCAGCTGGTCGTCAGGGACGTGGTCGCCAGCCCGCCCGACACTGCGGCGGAGGGAGACTGCTTCCTGCTGTCGGTTGACGCCGCTGGCGACTGGGCCGGCAAGGGCGGCCGGCTTGCCTTCCGGCAGGATGGCGCGTGGCTGCTGATTGCACCGCAACCCGGCTGGACGGCATGGTTTGCGGGCCTCGGAAAACACCGCGTCCTGCGCGACGGCGCTTGGCGGGATGTGCCGCTGCCTGCCGCAGCCATCTTCGAAAGGCTCGGCATCGGCACGGAGGCGGATACCGCCAACCGGCTGGCGCTTGCCGCCCCCGCCAGCCTGTTCACCCACGCAAAGGAGAACGGCAACCACCGCATGACGATCAACAAGGCGGCGAAGGCCGATACCGCCTCGCTGCTGTTCCAGTCCGGCTGGAGCGGCCGGGCGGAAATGGGCCTTGCCGGCAATGACGGTTTTTCGATCAAGACCAGCACCGACGGCATGTCATGGCACACGGCCCTTCTGTGCAGCGGCGACGGCAGGGTCTCGATGCCGAACCGGCCCGTGGTTCTGGCCGGCCTGCCCTCGGGCACGACGAAGCCGGCCAGCGGCTCGGCGGCGGGATTTTCGCTGCTCTTCATCGATGAGGGTGGTTTTGTTCTCGGCGATGCGGTCGGCACCGGCGGCGGAAGGGAACTCGTCGTTCCCGCGAAAGGTCTCTATCTCGCCATCCTGTCGCTTGCCGTGGTCACCTCCTCCGGCCACCGCGTATCCCTCGCCGTTAACGGTGCGGCGGGCGGCCTCACCGTGGCGGGTAACGCCGCCAATGCCGGCACCTCACAGTCGGCTACCTTTATTGTCCCGCTCAATACCGGCGATCGCCTGCGGCTCCTGCATGAAGGAACGGCAGAATTCACCCAGGGCAGCGGGAAAACGTGCCTTTCGCTTGCGGCAATCTGACGAAAACAACCGATGGACGATAAAAAACGCGGTTTTTGGAAAAATTTTTTCCCGACAAAATAAGGCGACTCGAACAAATCAGGCGAAACCGTTCAAATTCTTAATAAATTGTCACGAACTGCTTAGGCAATTTTTAAAGGTACGGGGCTAAAGTTCCCGTCATATGGTCTTGAGTTTGTATAGAGTGTCCAATGACCGAAATGATACGCCCACGAGTTAAATATGTCATCGGCCCCGATGGCAGCCCTCTGACGATTGCGGATCTTCCGCCTTCAAATACCCGTCGCTGGGTTATTCGCAGAAAGGCAGAGGTCGTCGCCGCCGTGCGCGGAGGACTGCTGAGCCTTGAGGAAGCCTGCGAGCGTTATACGCTCACGGTCGAAGAATTCCTCTCCTGGCAGTCCTCGATTGCCGATCATGGCCTTGCAGGCCTGCGCACGACGCGCATTCAGCAATATCGCCACTGATATTGCCTTAAGCGCAGCAATGCGCCAAAGCGAACTCTCAAGAACGCCCCGCCGGATTATCGACGGGGCTTTTGATTTGATGTCGAATGTTTCCCCGCAGACCATATACTTGCCTGGGTAAAACCATTGTCGCCGGTTTGTATCCGCTGCGTTCGCTTTCCCGCTGTTTCAATTCGAAACCGAGCCGTTACAGTGGTGAACACGATAGCAACAGGGAGCGCAAACCATGGACATCATCAGCACCGAAACCGGATCGCACGGCGAATATTCAGCAACCGTCGACGGCCATAAGGCGGAGATGACCTATTCCCGCACCTCGCCTTCCCTTGTTATCATCGACCATACCGGCGTGCCGGATGCCCTGCGCGGCAAAGGTGTCGGCCAGGCGCTTGCGGCCCACGCGATCGATGAAGCCCGCAAGGGCGGCTGGAAAATCATCCCGCTCTGCCCGTTCTTCAAGGCCCAGACCCTGCGCCATCCCGAATGGGCGGATGTTATCAAGGGGTAATTCGCGAGACGAGCGGAGGCTTGGGTCAAGACCTCAAGATTGTTTTTAGCCAATGCGGAGGATCCAGACTCCGTCACCCCGGCCTTGAGCCGGGGTCCAGCCAGCTCAAGTCCTTGAGCTGAAAGAGCCCTTATCGCCGCGCAGACGCGCGTCAGCTGGATGCCGGATCAGGTCCGGCATGACGGCGGATAGGTCTTCCGGTTTGCAGCAATCACGCCACCTTCAAAGGCGGCGTCCCCGCATGCATGCTCCTGCGAACTTCCGCCCGGAATTCCGGCGTGTCCTCCGCACCATGCACGGTTATGGCGTGTTGAACCACAGCCTCCATCAACTCCTCCGGCGTATCGGCGGAAATGGCGATCGAGCATTTGCTGTCGCTCGGGAATTCGCGGCAATCGATATATTGGCGGGCCATTTGTTTCCTCCCCGCTTTTAGCCCACCCGCGTCCGCGCGGGACGCGCGTGGGACAAGCCTCCGGCTCCTGGTCGGAACCCCGCTAAATTACGCCTTTACCCGACGTCGGACAATCAAAAACGCGGGAGGGTCCGCAAACCCGCCCCCACAAGACCTGCCGGGCAAGGCGCTGCGGCACATCAAAACGAAAAGGCCGCCACAAAGGGCGGCCTTCCAGAAAAAAAGCATGGGCGTCCCGTCATTGAAAGCCGCCTCCTGATCCACCGGCAGCCGTCAATGAGGACGGTCCTTCGTTTGATCCTGCGCCTTACACCTCAAGCGCGGGCGCGGATCGCTCCGTCGCGGTTTTCCAGTGCCGCCGCCTTTTCATATTCGGCCTGCACCTCTTCCAGAGAAGCCTCTGCGGCCTCCTGCTGGGTCTTCAGTTCCCGGATCGAGACCTGAAGATTGTCCGCCCGCTGACGCGCGGCCTTGGCAAAGGTCGGATAGGCGAAATGCGAGGGATCGCTAATGCCCGACTTGCTCTCTTCCAGCGATATCTGATGCACCAGTTCCTTTGCCATCCGCTCGAACTCGGACATCATCTGCTGCAACTGGTTAAGTTGCCGGCGTTTTTCATTAACCTGAAATTCTTTCAGGCGAACCAGGCTGTCACGCGACTTCATACGCAATACTCCATGGATAGCGAGACCCGGATCAAAAAGGCACTATGCCCCCTCGATCGGCCCGTTTAACCCGCCCGCTCAACCGACACGGTTAACCCGTTGTGCCGGAATGATTCCCAAAAGTTACCCGGCGTTAATAAAAAAGCGCCGCCGTTAACCTTTCGTTTACGGGCATCGTTAATGATAAACACGATCATTTAAGGGTCGGTAAATGCCAGGTCCAAAAAAACGGACCAGACGATGTAAGAGTCGATTGAATCACTTAGCGAGATATCCTCACGTTAAGCTTCAATTTTGGCGATGGTGGATTCACGTGCAAAAACAGCGAAATGCCAACTTTGCTTAATAAATTCGATACACCTTGCCAAAGGCAATTAGAATTTGTTAACCATTTGGTGGCAGCCTGCAAATCAGGCAACGTCTGGATCCGCATCGCGCGAGGCAATGATTTACCGATCTGCGGGCGGCAAAGGGGATAATTATGCGGGTTCTACTTATTGAAGACGACAGCGCAACAGCGCAGAGCATCGAACTGATGCTGAAGTCGGAAAGTTTTAACGTCTACACGACCGACCTCGGCGAGGAAGGCGTGGACCTCGGTAAGCTCTACGATTACGACATTATTCTTCTCGATCTCAACCTGCCTGACATGTCGGGTTACGAGGTCCTGAGAACCTTGCGCCTTTCCAAGGTCAAGACACCCATCCTCATCCTCTCCGGCATGGCCGGCATCGAGGACAAGGTACGCGGTCTCGGCTTCGGCGCAGACGACTACATGACAAAGCCGTTCCACAAGGACGAGCTTGTTGCCCGCATTCACGCAATTGTCCGCCGTTCCAAGGGCCATGCGCAATCGGTCATCTCCACCGGCGAGCTGATCGTCAATCTCGATGCCAAGACGGTTGAAGTGGGCGGCCAGCGCGTTCACCTGACTGGCAAGGAATATCAGATGCTTGAGCTGCTTTCGCTGCGCAAGGGCACGACGCTGACCAAGGAAATGTTCCTGAACCACCTCTATGGCGGCATGGACGAGCCGGAACTCAAGATCATCGACGTCTTCATCTGCAAGCTGCGCAAGAAGCTCGCAAATGCCGCAGGCGGCGCAAACTACATCGAAACCGTCTGGGGCCGCGGCTATGTTCTGCGCGAGCCTGACGGCGCCGCGGAATTCCTCGAAACCGCCTGATCCCTGTCAGGACAGGACAGTTTTTAAAAGACCCGCTGGCGACAGCGGGTTTTTTGTTGCGATGTCATGATTGGACAGTGCCATGGACCATTCCATCCCCACCCTCACGACCGAACGCCTGATCCTGCGCCCGCAGGTCATGGCCGATTTCCCCGCCTATCGCGACTTTATGGCATCAACCCGCTCGATAGGCGTCGGCGGGCCATACGATCTGCCCTCGACCTGGGGCGTCTTTTGTCACGATCTCGCCAACTGGCATTTTTTCGGCCATGGCGCGCTGATGATCGAGCTTGGCGAAACCGGGCAATGTATCGGCCAGGTCGGCATCAATCACGGCCCGCTTTTTCCCGAAAAGGAACTGGGCTGGATGCTTTATGACGGAAAGGAAGGGCGCGGTTACGCTGCGGAAGCGGCGTCCGCCCTGCGTGACTGGGCATTCGCGACCCTGAAATTGCAAACCCTGGTCAGCTATGTCTCGCCGCGCAACAGCAAATCCGCAGCAGTGGCACAGCGCCTCGGCGGCATTCTCGACCCATCAGCACCCCGATCCGATCCTCAAGACCTTGTCTATCGGCACCATCAGATCAACGCGGCTTGAAAAACAAGACGTCGCGCGACGGTTCGGCGCGACGTCTTAACCACCTTCCTTAACGCATTTCCACCTTCAGGAAGCCGAGAATAGCGTCCGAGATCTGCCGGTGGATGGCCGTGCGGTCCCTGCCACCGCCATCGCGGCAGACGAAGCCCTCGCCCGGCGAAAGCTCCTCGACGATTTTTTCGCCGTTCGGCTTGCAGATCTGCATGAAGCTGAAATGGCTGGCATCCGGTATTTCCCGATAAACCGTCGTCGCCTTGGGCAGATGCCGGGCGATATAGTCCGAATCGGCCTTGATGGCGGCAATCTCGGGCGTTTCCACACCGGCGGCCAGAATGAGAACCGGTATGTCGACACGTCCAAGCGTTTCCGGCAGAAAACCGGCAGCCGGGCCAGCGTCCAGCGCAATCACCGCCCGGATGCGAACATCCCGCAAATCCATCGAAAGGCGTGGATCAGCCTTGCCGCCGTTAACTATTCCGACCTTGGCCAGCAGCCGTGGCGCCTTGCATTGCGGCAGGATTTTCTCTGCATTGCAGTCTTTTAGCGCGAGATCGGCGCTGTAGCGGCCGCCGGCCAGTTCCATCACGGTCCAGCCTCCGAGAGAATGGCCGATCACCGCGATGCGCGTCCTGTCGATTTTGCCGGCAAGCTCATCGTTGTCGAGCAATGCCGTCAAAGTTCTGCTGATGTCGCGCGGACGTTCCCATAACGGCACGATCTCCGTCGCATTCTCTTCAGTGAATGATTCGCCGGCGTGATCCGGCGCGGCCACGACATAACCTTGCTGAACAAGCTCCCCGGCGATCCAGTTCAGGTTTCGCCAGCTTCCGCCAAACCCGTGCGACAATAAAACCAGAGGGCGGGAACCGGCCAGAAACGACGCAGCGGGTTGAACCTCGAGACCATAAAAGGCCGCGTTTTCGCCGACGACCTCACTTTTTCCCGATGGTGAAGCCGGATACCAAAATGACACGTTCAGCACCCGCGCGCCCGAATCATCGGGCAGTTCCAGCTGTCTGAAACCAATGGCACTCTCCGCCATGACGGGTGCAGCGGTGGAGAGGATGGCGATTGCGACCAGAAGAAAATAGCGCATGGGAAGCTCCAGGAGTTGATCTTGGATCAACCCTTGGTTCAAACGGCCACCGCCCGAGACCTCAAACCGGTTTCAGGTCGTCCTGAAACGCGATCGAGATGCCTTGGCCGGAATGGGCGGCGTCAAGCCCCCACCACCCGCTCGAAAAGCCTGATGGGACTGTCCCGGAATGTCGAATCGCGAAACGGGCGGAAGCCGGAACGGGTGGCGATGGCGAGTGAGGGGGTGTTGAGCGGATCGATCATGCAGACGGTCCGCTGCGAAATGCCGCTGCCATCGAACCAGCCCATTGCCGCCGCCACCGCCTCGGTCGCGACGCCCTTGCCGTTCAGATCCGCATCGATTTTCCACATCGCCTCGGGCACGCCATCGAAATCTGCGCCGTTTCCACGGCGCATATGGGCAAAGCCAACCTCGCCGACGATTCGCCCGGAGCTTACCTCCTCGACGACAAAGGGACCGAAGCCGAAGACCGACCAGTGGCCGATAAAGCGCAAAAGGCGGGCAAAGGCGATTTCCGGG
The DNA here is from genome assembly GCA_034519725.1 of Agrobacterium sp. GTDB lineage: Bacteria > Pseudomonadota > Alphaproteobacteria > Rhizobiales > Rhizobiaceae > Agrobacterium. Next base: position 31,358 of record JAXHOC010000023.1, on the reverse strand, counting down.
TCGAGCGGCGTGATCGATGTGACCCCTTCGATGGGCCGGACATCCGCGCCCCAGAACGCACGATAAAGCGCTTCATCGCCGATGGAATGCGGCCGCAGGACGAGGCGGGCGGTTGTCAGGCGTGTCATGAACCTCTTCCCCAAAGCAAAAAAAGGCCGGCGCGTCGGCAAACGCTACCCGGCCCTTTCGCAAAATTACCTCAGCACCTTGGCGATCACGCGGCAACCGTCTTTGCGGTAAACACGATGCGATCCTCATGCACCTTGTATTCCACGGCCATATTGGCCTCCTCCGCCAGAAGCAGCGTGTAATAGGGCTGCACGGAATGGGCATCGACCGCCTCTTCCAGCCTGCCTTCGTAGATCTCGGCGAATTTGGCCGGAATGCGCATCATCTTGCCCTTGACGGTGATTTCGAATTTTGCGTCACCCTCCGGGTCTTCCAGCACCACATCCACATTGCCGCCGCGCGGAATCGCGCTGTAGGAAACGAGGAAGAGGTTGAGCAAAAGTTTGACACGATTTTTCGCGACGATGGCGCGTGGGCCGTTCCAGGTGACTTCGGCCTTCTTTTCGGCGGCGGCGAAATCCTTGGCGGCTTTTTCAGCTTCGCCGGTATCGATGGAAGCGCCGGCGGAACCGGAGGCGCCAAAAGCAAGGCGGGCGAACTTCAGCCGCACCGATGCGTTAAGCGCTGACGTGCGGATGAGATCCAGCGCATCGTCATCGGTGCCGCCCTCGTCCAGCAATTCGAGGCCGTTATTGATGGCGCCGACAGGGGAGATCACGTCATGGCACACGCGACTGCACAGAAGAGCCGCCAGATCGGGACCGGACAGCGTGATATTGAGTTTGCTCGTCATAAAATTCTCTCCTGCGCAAGGGAGGCGCGGACGGTGTGGAAATTGTTAAGCCATAATGACACCATATTTGGTAAACCGATTGTTAATAGGATGGTTTCAAAATGCCAAATGCCTTAACAGGCCACCCTGGAGCGCCCTGCATCCGTTCGGATGTCCAAGGGATACTCTGGAACTTTGAATCTGCGCATCGGCCCGTTTGAAAATCGGATCAGGATTTTCGGGCTGATGCACCAACGAACAGACGGACGGACATGACGATGCGCCTTACGAAAACCCGCACCATTGCACGCCTCGGACTGGGAAAGATTTTTGCGCTCCTTGCCAGCCTTTTGATGTGGGCCGCACCGGCCTATGCCCAGAACAGCGATCAATATTCTTTCCAGGAAGTTGTGGATGCAGGCCACGGCTTCTTCGGTGAAACCACCGGCGGCCTTGCCAAGGTGGTGGAGCGCGCCTTCCAGCAATACGGTCTTCCGAACGGTTACATTCTGGGGCAGGAAGGCTCCGGCGCTTTCGTTGCGGGCCTTACCTATGGCGAGGGCACGCTTTACACCAAGAATGCCGGCCAGCATCCCGTCTTCTGGCAAGGCCCGTCGCTCGGCCTCGATTATGGCGGCCAGGGCACCCGCGCCATGATGCTGGTCTACAACCTGCCTTCGGTCGATGCGCTTTATCGCCGTTACGGCGGCGTCAGCGGTTCCGCCTTCATCGTCGCCGGCGTCGGCATGACCTACCTGAAAAGCAGCGATGTCACGCTGGCCCCCATCCGCACCGGCATCGGCGCGCGCCTCGGCATCAATGTCGGCTACCTGAAGCTGACCCAGGAGCCGACCTGGAACCCCTTCTGATGTGAACTGCCGGTTGGCACATGAGGAGAGGCAGCATCCAGGGCATGGCGTTGCCGCCTGTTTCTTCTCCCCGAGGGGGAGAAGGTGGCGCGAAGCGCCGGATGAGGGGGCAAGCTCTCCTCATATCTTTACCCTCGGCCCTCAAGTCGCCGCCCTCTATAATTGCCGGGAGAGACCCCTCCCAACGGTTGCAATAATAGCGTAACGTGCCCTCGCGCTCCTCTTTCCGAATGCGCGCGTATCTGAGTTTCGGAGACTGTCTCGCGTGATTGAATATGCCATTCTTTTCGGATTGGGTTTTCTCACCGCAACCCTGCTGGCCTTGCTGATCGCGCCCGCGATCCATCGCCGCGTCGTTGCCTATACGGAAAACCGGCTGCGCGCGACAATGCCCATCAGCCCCCAGGAAGTTCGCGCCCAGAAGGACATGGCCCGCGCGCTTTACGCCGCCGAAAACGCCAAGGTTCGTCAGGAACTGGAGACCGAGCGGGAAAAAAACACCTCGCTTCGCCTCGCCAACGAGGCCGCTTCCAGCGATGCCTATCGCCTCGGCGAGCAGAATCGCGGCCTTTTGCTGAAAATCGAAGAATTGACCCTGGAAATCGGCGAATTGCGCGGCGCCCTCGATGCCAGCGAGGAACGGGCGAGCGCAGTACAGGCAAACCTTCTGGAGCAGGAACAGGCCACCAACGCGCGTGCCGGCCAGATGGCGGAAATCACCGCCCGCCTCACCAACCTGACCCGCGAGCTGGATGATTCGAAAATCCTCGCCGCCACCCGCGATCTGGAGGCCGAGCAGGCAAAACAGACCGCCTCGCGTTTCCGCAAGGAGGGCGAAACGGCGACCCGCGAATTGCAGGATGTGGCCGCCCGCAACAAGGAGGCCATGACGGCGGTTGCGCGCGAAAGCCGCAAGGTTACCCGGCTGGAAGAGCAGATCGCCACGGTCATGGCAAAAAATGCCGATCTCGACACCATGCTGACGCTGCGCAATCAGGAAGTTGCCCGGCTGAAGGAGCAGCTTGCCGCAACCGGCGGCCGCGCCACCGACATGATCATTCGCCTGCCCAACCCCGCCGTACTGAACGAGGAAACCGCTAGCCAGCCGCCAAAGGCACCCGCCCTGCCCGAAATCGCGCCCGTCGCCACGTCAGACGCCGCACCGGTCTCGCCAGTCGTCGAACCGGCAGCATTGCCGCCGGAAGGTCTCGCGCAGGAGATCGAGGATATCCGCAATCAGGGAACGGCACTCACCGAACGCCTGCTCAACGTGCGCGGCACCGGCAACGACGAACCGATCCGCCGCGAAATCGCAAGAATCGCCGCCCAGACGATCGCGCTCACCGCTGCGCAGGAGGGCGAAAAATCGCCGATCCCGGACTTGCTCGCGAAGGCCACCGCCTCGACCGGCCGTGAGAGCCTTGCGAAGCGGGCGCGTGTGTTGATGGAGAAGCGGGAGGGGTGATATTCCCTTCAGTGGGTGGGGCTTAACCGGCCTCGGTGGGTGGGGCTCACCTCCCTCTGCCCTGCCGGGCATCTCCCCCTCAAGGGGGGAGATCGACTCGTGGCGGCCTGTCGCACATCTCAACGTTAGAATGAGCCGGTGGTAGCGCGTCCTGCTGATCTCCCCCCTTGAGGGGGAGATGTCCGGCAGGACAGAGGGGGGTGAGCGGCATTCGCCACGACTAACATCGCGAAGACCTAAACCCGCCCAATCGCCCCCGCCATCTGATAAAGCGCCAGCCCCGAAGCCGTCCCCGCGTTCAAACTGTCCAGCTGCGGCGACTGCGCAATCCGCGCGGTGCGGAACCGCGACAGAACCGATGGCGGCAGCCCCTCGCCTTCCGTGCCGATGACCAGCGCCATGCGTTGCGAGCGCGGAATGTCGCGAATCTCGGTGTCGCCATCAGGCGAAAGGCTCCAGATTGCAAAACCGGCCTCGGAAAGCCGCTCCAGCATCGGCACCGCACCGCCGCCGCGATGATAGGGAACCGAGAGAACCGAACCCACGGACACCCGGAGCGCCTTGCGGTAGAGCGGATCGCACGAGGTCTCGTCCAGAAACACCGCATCGGCATAAAAGGCAGCCGCGTTGCGGAACATCGCACCCAGATTGTCGTGGTTGGAAATGCCGCAGCCCACCAGCACCAGCGACGAGGCGGTCAACCCGTCCAGCGTGATGTCACCCACCCGGCGACCGAGCGCCAGAATGCCGCGATGCAGGTGAAAACCGACAATGCCATCCAGCACCGGCGCTTCCGCCACATAAACGGGCACATCGGGCGGGAAATCGGCAAGAATATCCGCAACACCGGCAAGCCGGTTCTTGAGGATGAGAATGCTTTCCGCCGCAAAGGCCCCGCCCGCCTTGTGGGCGGCGGCCAGCATGCGCAGCACGACAGTGCCTTCCGCGATAAAGCGGCCATGGCGACCGGTGAGATCGCGCTCGCGAATGTCGCGAAAGGCGGCGATGCGCGGATCGGCCGGGTCTTCGACCGGGATCAGCGCCCGGCCGTCCAGGAGCGCAGGCGCGCCCGCCGGATCGCTGCCATCACTGGGCATCAACAGTCACATCGGCAAGAAACCGGCCGGCCGCAACGTTGAAGACCAGCGCCTTGCGGGTGCCGTTGGCAAGCTTGCCGTAAAACAGCATGTCACCGCCGGAATAGCTGACATTGTCGATCGTGAAGCCCTGCGGCAGGCTGGCGGTCACGGCAAGCGGTCCGTTGCCGGTGGGAACGGCCAGATTTTGCGGTACGCTCTGCGTTACAACGGTTTTCGATGGTCCTACCGCCTTGTAGACAACCGCGCCGAACACAGCCATAAGGCTGATGAACATCACGGAGCCCGACACGATCTGCAAACGGATCATCTTGCGGCGAACTTTATCCATGGCCGGATCAAGCGGCTTGTCTTCCTGTTCGTCTTGCTCGATCTGCGTCATCGGGTTCCCTAGAATGCTGATTGATCGGAAAAAATAACAATGAACGACCCCTTTAAACAAGGCGGAGACGCAAGGAAAGTCCTGATTGCCGGCGAAGACGCCGAAGGTCGCATCGATGTGTGGCTGGCGGGCGAAGTTGGCGGCGATCTGTCGCGCAGCCGCCTGAAAGCCCTCATCGAGCAGGGTGCGGTTTTGTTGAACGGCACGCCGGTGACCGAACCGAAAAAGAAGGTGCACCCGAACGACCGCGTCGAAATCGTCATGCCGGAGCCGGAAGATCCCGAACCCAAGGGCGAGGATATTCCGCTCGACGTGGAATATGAGGACGAGGACCTCATCGTGCTCGTCAAGCCCGCCGGTCTCGTCGTACATCCGGGTGCCGGCAACTGGACGGGAACGCTGGTCAACGCCCTCATCTACCATTGCGGCGACAGCCTCTCCGGCATTGGCGGCGTCAAGCGCCCCGGCATCGTCCACCGGCTGGACAAGGAAACCTCCGGCGTCATGGTTGTCGCGAAAAACGACAATGCCCACCGCCATCTCGCTGCACAATTTGCCGATCACGGCCGCACCGGCCCGCTGGAACGTGCCTACAAGGCCGTCGTCTGGGGCCGCCCGCGCACATTGCGCGGCACCATCGATGCAGCACTCGGCCGGGGCGCCGACCGCACCAAACGCGCCGTCAAGCGCGAGGACACGGACGATGCCCGCGAGGCGATCACCCATTACGAGGTGATGGAACGTTTCCATGAAAAGGCGGATGCGTCCTGCCTCGCCTCCATGGTGGAGTGCCGCCTGGAAACCGGCCGCACCCACCAGATCCGCGTGCACATGGCCCATATCGGCCATCCGCTGATCGGCGATCCCGAATATGGCGCGGCCTTCCGCACCAAGGCGAACCTGCTTGAGGAACCGGCCAGAAGCACCGTCAACCGCTTTCCGCGACAGGCGCTGCATGCCTATCTCCTGGCCTTCGAACATCCCCGCACCGGCGAGGTGATGGAGTTCGAAACCGACATGCCTGATGATATGGAAGAACTGTTAGCCGCCCTGCGCAGCTGAAGACGCCGCACGGCGGGGTCAAAAACCACGCCGTGCATCTCGCCCGAAGCCACGGATAATAAAAAGAGATTAGCAGAAAGCGATATTCCGCAGATGGTCTTTATTTTAGACCGCCCCAATTCCGCTTCAATCGTCGCACCTCTTCAAACCTCGGAAAGCTTGAAAGCGCCATCGCAAACGCCGTGGCCGCATCCAGGGCTTGCCGAGAGACAGACGCCGCAAGGGAACGCCGTTCTATCCGCAGGGCTGAACGGAACCGGCATGACGACGGGATCTATCGCGCATGAACACCGATGAACGCCGGTTTATTTTTCAGGAATTACGCAGCGTCGAAGGCTATATCGACCCACCCGACGCGCTTGTCTTCAAGGCGCTGCTGCAAGCCCAGACCAGGGACGGCCTTGATGGCGGCATGGCGGAGATTGGCGTCTATTATGGCCGCTCCTATTTTCTGCTGCGCAAATTCGCCCAGCCGCAGGAAAAGGTGCTGGGCGTCGACCTGTTCGAACTCGACCCGCCCTCGGATGGAAGCCTCGACCAGTATGACCGGCTGATGGAAAACGGCCGGCGGCTGGGTTTTGCGATGGATGGGGACCTGATCATCAAGGCCGACAGCACCCGGCTCGCCGCCACCGATATCACCTCGAGGATCGGTCCCGTCCGGTTCTTCAGCGTCGATGGCGGGCACCATCTGCACCATGTGCTGGCGGATGCGAAACTGGCGCTGGAGGTGATTGCCCCGCACGGCGTCATCGTCTTCGACGATACTTTCAATCCCGCCTGGCCGGAAGTGACCGTTGGCGTCGCCGATTTTCTGCGCACCCACGGCCACAGCCTCGCCTGCTTTGCGATGACGAAATACAAGACCTATGTCTGCCGCCGCGAATTTCACGGCGTCTACGCGGACGCAATTGCCGCCTGCGCCGACTTGCAAACGCTCGATCATGTCGAAACGGAGTTTCTCGGCTCCCGTGTCGTTCGCCTGCACAACCCGACCCGCAGGCGCGTCATGTATGAGCTGATGGTGCGCTCCGGCCTTGGCGGTTTTTCGGAACGAATTTACCGTTCGAAAGTTAAACAGGTCAAAGACGGTCTCGCCGGGACATAACGCATGTGTGAACGCTGCGTTCGCTTGAAACGCGGCGTGCTCATACATATTTGTTACGTGGGTTCGTGCGGGGTCGGTAACGACCCGCCACTATCGGTGTGCCTTGGGCGAGCAATCGCCACTCCATGAGGGTGCCGTTCCAGACCATAGATAAGGGGGTGCTTTATGGCCCGCAATAGTTTGCCTACAATTACGGCCGGCGAAGCCGGTCTCAACAGATATCTCGACGAAATCCGCAAATTCCCGATGCTGGAGCCGCAGGAAGAGTACATGCTTGGCAAGCGTTACGCCGAGCATGGCGACCGCGACGCCGCCCATAAGCTCGTCACCAGCCATTTGCGTCTCGTCGCCAAGATCGCCATGGGTTATCGCGGTTACGGCCTGCCGATCGGCGAAGTCGTGTCCGAAGGCAATGTCGGCCTGATGCAGGCGGTGAAGAAGTTCGATCCCGAACGCGGTTTCCGTCTGGCCACCTACGCCATGTGGTGGATCAAGGCCTCGATCCAGGAATATATCCTGCGTTCGTGGTCGCTGGTGAAGATGGGTACGACTGCCAACCAGAAACGCCTGTTCTTCAACCTGCGCCGGCTGAAAGGCCGTATCCAGGCCATCGACGACGGCGATCTGAAGCCGGAACACGTCAAGGAAATCGCCACCAAGCTGCAGGTTTCCGAGGAAGAAGTCATCTCGATGAACCGCCGCCTGCATGGCGACGCATCGCTGAATGCGCCGATCAAGGCATCCGAAGGCGAATCCGGCCAATGGCAGGATTGGCTGGTGGATGACCATGAAAGCCAGGAAGCCGTGCTGATCGAGCAGGACGAGCTGGAAACCCGCCGCCGCATGCTGGCCAAGGCCATGGGCGTGCTGAACGACCGTGAACGCCGCATCTTCGAGGCCCGCCGCCTTGCCGAAGACCCGGTAACGCTGGAAGAACTCTCCTCCGAGTTCGACATCAGCCGCGAGCGCGTGCGCCAGATCGAGGTTCGCGCCTTCGAAAAGGTTCAGGAAGCGGTGCAGAAAGAAGCCCTCGAAGCCGCCCGCGCGCTGCGCGTGGTGGATGCGTAAGGCTTCGGTGTCTTTCAGGAGAGCGGTTCGATAAAATGCGACGTCATCCTCGGCCTGGTGCCGGGGATGTGCGGTTCACAAAGTGAGCATCGCCCGCAGATCGCAAGGTCTGCGGGCTTTTTGTTGGATGCGGCGTTGCGAGAAACCGGGAACGGCACCCCCTCATCGCCTCGCTGCGCTCCGGCACTTCTCCCCGGCGGGGAGAAGAATTTGCCGAAACCGCGCAATAAAAGCACTGATCTTGAAGGTCTATGCAGGATGAGACGGAGCCCCGGATTCTTCTCCCCGCCGGGGAGAAGTGCCGGAGCGTAGCGAGGCGATGAGGGGGCGAGCTATCGGTGGAACGCCCCCATAACCATCACTGACCGGTCGCGGGCTTTGCAGCCGCCCATTCGCGCAGCGCCGTATCGAAGGCGGCGATGCCGTCATTGCCCTTTTGCAAGGTCAGAAGCGCGCGGCGGCCATTGCGGTAGGAGACCGGAATGTCGATCCAGTTGCGGCTCTTCAACAGTTCCAGATTGGTCTTCATCGCATCCGGGAAGTCGTTGAGCGCGATCATGTGGAAATCGTCGGTGATCTTGGCGGGAACCGCGATCAGGGCGTTACCGCGATCCTGCTCCGTGCTCTTCATGGCGATGCGCTGGACGCTGTCGATTGCGCCGCCTTCAAAGCCGGGCGAAACCGAGAAGACGATCTCGATCAGATGGCTTGCCGGCAGCGAAGGATCGGTGTTGCGCTTGAAGGTGATGAGCGCGCTGAGGCCACGGCCGGGAACCGTGATCTGGCCCTGCACCGTTGCGGACGGACGACCCTCATTGTCGTTTTCCTGCTGCAACGACCAGGAAACGCTGCCCTGAATGGCGGTCGGCACCGTCTGGCCCAGCACTTCCTCATAAAGGAACATGCGGTCGCCGGTGGCGGCGGCAGCCGTCGCAGGCGGCTGTGCCGGTGGCGTACCGGCGGGAGCACCCGCAGCCGGATTGGCCGGAGCCTCGCCCGCAGCCGGCGGCGCGACGTTCTGTTCGTAGACCGACTGGCCTTCCGCCGTGACGGGCTGGCCGTTGGCGCCCGGCGCCGGTCCCTCGTCGCGCTCGGTGCCGTCGGCCAGAAGCCGCTGGGTGAACTTCGTGCCGGTGACGGAGCCGTCATCGCTAGGCGGCTGCGCCCGAGGGTTGGCCGGGCCTGTCGCTGGCGGCTGTCCGGTCGCAGGCTGCTGTGCCGCCGGCGGTGTCGAGGTCTGCGCCGTATTGGCCGGAGGCGTCTGGGTGTCGCCACCCTTCTGTGCCGATTGCACCAGCCCGCCGACCATGTCGTTCAGCGCATCGCGGTTCAACCACAGCGCATAACCGCCACCGGCAAGAAGCCCGGCGCCGACAAGGGCAAGCACCAGCGAGGCATAATTCCGGCGCGGCTTCTTCTTGACCATGTAGGCGGGCGTTGCGGCACCGGCACCAAGGGCGGGCATGTCGTTCGTGGTTGCCCGGCTGGAGGACGACGCGCCGTCATAACCGATCAGCTCATCCAGATCGTCCCAGGGCGAGCGCTCCTTGTTGTCCTTGGCAGCAGCCCGGTCACCGAAAGGATCGTTATCGGCGCGCGGCAGCGCCGGCGTACCCTTTGGCGGGATAGCGAGATCGGTGTCCTCGAAATAGGACGAGAAGTCCTCGACGACGGCAGATTTTTTCGGCGGTTCGGAAAAATCGTCGCGGGCGCCAAAAACCGGATCGTGATCGGCAGCAGCGCGTTGAGCGGCATGCTCGTCCTCGTCGCGCCGCTCCGGCTCGAAGCTGACCTCAGGGGCCTGATAATGCTGGGCGGAATAACCGGCGACGACGGAATGGTCGTCCGTCTCGTGGCGCACCTCTGCCTCGGCAGCCGGGTGAACATCCTCATCCTGCGCTTCGTCGAGCTTGCGCCAGTCATCCGCGTCAACCGGCTGCGCCCAATGGGACGGCACGGAATCATCGGCATGGGGGACCGCCGCTTCAGGGGCGATATCGCCGCCGTGCTCGTCCTGCGGCTGATGGGCCGGCTCTTCATGCGCGCGGGTGAAATAGGTGCCGGCGTCCTCGTGGGACGCGGCCGCATGAACCGGCTCGACACGGGCCGGTTCCGGTGCGTCGTAAAGCTCTTCCGGCTCAGGCTCGCCGTAATGCTGCTCCTCATGCGCGATGACGGCGGCAACGGGAGCCTCGGGCAGAGGCTCCTCTTCGCGGGCAGGTTCTTCATAAACCGGCTCCGGCTGTGCGGGCGCAACCGGCGCAGGCTCTTCTTCAACCGGCTCGTACCGCTCGGCTGCCTGCCCGACGGGCTCTACGACAGGCTCTTCGGCGACATCCTGCGGATGATAGACAGCGACCGCCTCTTCCGCCACCGGGGAGAAAGCGTCATCCTCCTCCAGTGCCGGCAAGGCCTCGGCATATTCGCTGTCCACCTCGGCAATGGCGGCGTCGAGCTTGGCGATCTGCCGACGCAACAATTCTTCCGGCGGACGTGGCTTCATATTCTCGAGCTGGCGCACAACCGCACTGCGCGCCTTGTCGTAAACCTTCGCCCGGTTTTCGGGAGTATTGTTCGCCAAGCCATCCACGGCCTTGCGAATGACTGCTACAAAATCCGCCATAAGCACTTTCTCGTCGTGACCGGCGACGTACCGGCCCGATATGGTTTATGAATCTAGATCGCCGAGGACATTAGTCCTCAAACGGATCAGTCACAAGTATGGTGTCGTCACGCTCCGGACTTGTCGACAGAAGCGCGACGGGCGCCCCGATCAGTTCTTCGACCTGACGGACATATTTGATTGCCTGAGCAGGCAAATCCGCCCATTTTCGGGCACCGACGGTTGATTCTTTCCAGCCTTCCAGCGTGACATAGATCGGCTCGACACGCGCCTGCGCACCCTGGCTTGCCGGAAGATGATCGATTTCCTGGCCGTCGAGCTTGTAGCCGACGCAGATTTTCAGCTCGTCCAGACCGTCGAGAACGTCAAGCTTGGTGAGCGCGATGCCGGTAATGCCGTTGGTGGCGACCGACTGGCGCACCAGGGCGGCGTCAAACCAGCCACAACGGCGCTTGCGGCCGGTGACGGTGCCGAACTCATGACCCTTTTCGCCGAGGAACTGGCCGATTTCGTCATGCAGCTCGGTCGGGAACGGGCCTTCGCCGACGCGGGTCGTATAGGCCTTGGTGATGCCGAGAATATAGCCGAGCGAACCCGGACCCATGCCGGAACCGGCAGCGGCCTGACCGGCAACCGTGTTGGAAGAGGTCACATAAGGGTATGTGCCGTGGTCGATATCGAGCAGCGAGCCTTGAGCGCCTTCGAACAGGATGCGCGCACCGGCGCGGCGTTTCTTGTCGAGCAGCAGCCAGACGGTTTCGCTGAACGGCAGGATGCGGTCTGCAACCGAGCTCAACTCTTCCATGATGGCTTCATGCGAAACTTCAGCAGCGCCGAAGCCACGGCGCAGCGCATTGTGATGCGTGAGGATACGGTCGACCTTGGCGGACAGCGCCTCCATGTCGGCCAGATCCATGACGCGGATGGCGCGGCGGCCGACCTTGTCTTCGTAGGCCGGGCCGATGCCGCGGCGCGTCGTGCCGATCTTGGTGCCGCTGTTGGAGGCGGCGTCTTCGCGCATGCCATCCAGTTCGCGGTGCAGGGAAAGAATGAGCGTGGCATTGTCGGCAATGCGCAGGTTTTCCGGGGTAACCTTCACGCCCTGCGCGTCCAGACGGCCGATTTCGGCGATCAGCGCATGCGGATCGACCACGACGCCGTTGCCGATGACGGCGAGCTTGCCGGGACGCACGACGCCGGAAGGCAGAAGCGAAAGCTTGTAGCTGATGCCATCGATGACCAGTGTATGGCCGGCATTATGACCACCCTGATACCGCACGACGACATCTGCCCGCTCGGACAGCCAGTCGACAATCTTGCCTTTGCCTTCGTCGCCCCATTGCGAGCCGACCACCACAACATTCGTCATTTCTTGCTTTCCTGCTCATGGCGCTTGCGCGCCCGATAACCCGATGGGAAACCCAAACCCGCGAATGTATACTGCGTTGTTTTACGGAAAGCGACCCTGTTTCTTATGGTGAATTTTGCTTTTTCCGTGACAAAACGTCGAATTCCGCATTATCTCGGCCCCTGGGGGGATAAGCGCGGACGCAAGGCCGCCATTCACCCCTTAGCCTTTTTTGCCGCCCCTTGAAGAAGCGAAACATCAGCGTGCCTTCGAAAGCCTATCTCGCCCTCATCGTCGCCACGCTCTGCTGGGGTGGCAATACCGTTGCCGGAAAACTCGCCGTCGGCCACATCAGCCCCATGGCCTTCACCTTTCTGCGCTGGGTTTTGGCCGTCGCCATCATCTTTGCCATTTCCGTGCCGCAGCTCATCAAGGACTGGCCGGTGGTGAAAAAACGCCTGCCCTATTTCTTCGTGCTCGGCAGCGTCGGTTACACCGCTTTCAACGTCTTTCTCTATACGGCGCTGCAACACACCTCCGCCATCAATGCCGCCGTCATCCAGGCCGGCATTCCCATGGTCATATTCGTGCTGAACTTCATCCTGTTCCGCACCCGCGTGCTGTTCGGCCAGATCGCCGGTTTCTGTCTCACCATATCAGGCGTGGCGCTTCTCGCCTCGCATGGCGATCCGGTCTCGCTGCTGCAACTGGAAATGAATGCCGGCGATGCCATCATGCTGCTGGCGGTGCTGGTCTATGCCATCTACACCGTCATCCTGCGCTGGAAACCCATCGTGGACTGGCGCACGCTGATGGCGATCCCCGCCCTTTTCGCCCTGCTCACCTCGGTACCGCTGATTTTCTGGGAAGTCTCGCGCGAAAGCGTGATCTGGCCGGATCAGACCGGCTGGGTGCTGGTGTTTTATGCCGGCATCTTCGCTTCGCTGGTGGCGCAGATATTCTTCATCAAGGGCGTGGAACAGATCGGCGCCAACCGCGCCGGCCTCTTCATCAACCTCGTGCCGGTCTTCGGCACGCTTCTCTCCGTCATCGTCCTCAGCGAGACCCTGCATCCCTACCAGATCGCGGCGCTGGTGATGGCGCTGGCCGGCATTGCGGTGGCGGAACGAAAAAAATCGCCGGCCTCCTGATCCCGTAAGGGTCTGGAAAACCGGCGCAGTCTGGCAGGCATGAAAGTCGTCGGGTCAGAGCGCGGTTTCGCGCTCAACCCTGGAGAAAGCGGCATTGCCGAGCACGATATCGCCCTTGTCGGTGGTGACGATAAGCACCTTTTCGAGCGAACCGTCATCATTGAGCGCAAAGGCGAGACGCAGTGCTGCGGAGGACCAGCCGGCACCGGCCAGTGCCGTGCGCTTGATCGCGGCGCAATCGCCACAATCATTGACGCTCACCAAAGGCGTTGCCGGAACATCGGCTGAAAAGCCGGAGAGATAATCATCGAGCGCACCCATGGTGGTGTTCACATCGCGGTTGACGCGCAGCAACTCATCGCGGCGCTCGCCGGTCAGCGGCGCGGCAATCGTCGAAACGCATTGGCCGGCGGAAAGAACGCAGCCATCGAACCCCCCGGGCGCCGAAATACCGATCTGCGTTACGGCGCTTTTTTCGGCTGCGGCAAAGCTGCGGGCAAAACCGGCGGCGCCAGCCGCATCGGCATGAGTGGACATGGAAGCAATGGCAATTCCGCAGATGGCGGCAGCAATAATCTTCTTCAGCATTTTCATACCCCGTTTGACGATCCGCCGGCTTGTGCCGATCTCGATTTCTGTTTTGCGGGAGCGCCCTGTCTGCGCAGGTTGTCCGCTCCTTGTCTGTGATCCCACAATGGCACACCACTGTTTTCAGCCGCTTTAAGCCGATTGCTACAATTTTATCGGTTTTCATTTTTGTACAGCGAGTGCGTTTTTTCCGTTTAATCGTCATTGGATACGGAAAAAAAGCGACGGGACAAAAGCCCCACCGCTTGCAATAGTCTGCCTCAGGTCTCGGCGACCCTTTGCGGTGGCGACCCCGAACCTCGAATATTCATAACCCTGTTTAATATGTCGAACCAGAAGGGTGCGCCTAGCGACAAGGCCAGCGCCGTTATCAGCCATCCGACAAGCTTCGAGGCCATATCCAGCAACGACGATGTGCGTGCTTCAGTCTCGCCCGCCGCTATATCTTGGCGAGATGCGGTCACGACATCCTGCCCCCAGCCGATTGGCAATGGCCGCAATCCTTCCACCTGTCTGGAAATAAGTCGCATCTGGCAACTAATTTGTTCACCCGCTTCATCTTCCCCGCCAGACGAGCCGGAAAGTGCAGGGCAGGCATTCTGCAGAAGCCCCGAAGCACGCTCGCTCACCTGCCGGACGATCTCGTGGCCGCTATCGTTCCATACTGCCTTACCAACGGCGATGCTGTCAGCGTTCAGCCCCACGGCAACGACAAGACCGACACCGAGGGAAATCAGACGCAGCTGCCGTTTATATTCACCACCCAGCCGGTCCATCGCAGTATCGAACCACGCGGCGATATGATCGCGCACCTTGGCGACATCTTGTTCGCCCGTCGCAAGCGCCGCTGCCAATACATCTTTGATACCGGCGGGGAGGACGGTACTGTCATCGACCTTTTCAACGAGTGTCTTCAGTTCGGCCACGCCGGGAATTGGCGTCTTCGGATCGAGACTGGTCAGCAATGCCATCGCGAAATTGCGGCTATCGAGATAGGACGAATGTTTTCCGGGCGCGGGAACGCCAGACGGCTCTGCACGGCGGGCGTGCGAAGAGGCCATCGTTCCGCGGATGAGACCATTTTGATAAAATCGCCCAAGCAGCTCCCCGCCCTCGGGCTCATCAAGCAGCTTTCTCACCGCTGCGCTCAACGATCTGGCCCGGAGTTTCAACAGCGTCGCCACGATCTCGTTGAGCGTCGTACAGATGAGGCTGAGCGAAAGATACATGAAAGCAAGGCTGACAGAGACATCAGCGACGCCGCCAAACGATATGCCCATGGCTGAAAACCCTGAAAAGAAAAGATCAAATAAGCTTTATAAAATCACGCGAGGGATACCTTCTGTTGTTCTGACGGGCCTCATCGCCATCCACCCCGCCTTCTCCGCCTGTATTGCCTTCGATAGTGTCGAAACTGGTCGGCCCGACGGACAGAACGAAACCGACGTGGCTCCAGTTCTTTGCATCTTTACGCATGACGAAAAGATAACCCGGCCGCAGTCTGGATGCGCGAAGGAGCGGCGTGCTAACCTCACTTTCAGCAATGAAGCGTCCATCTGCCTTCGCGTCAGCAACCAGCGCATCGACACCGACCTGGCGCTTCAGCGGCACTTTGATACCCATGTCCCGCGCGGCCTGCTCGAAGATGAGCGAGACAAAACCGGCACACCAGCGTTGATTCGCCCCGTCCGCCCCGCGCATATAGGCACGCACCCACGGGCCGCAATTGTTGCCACCGGCCTCCGTCGGTCGCTCGGCAATATGCTGCCGTGCAACCTTCAGCACGGTCTCCTCAAAAGATGTGCCGGGAAGCACCTTCGCCACCGCACGGCGAAGAGGAGCGGTCAGGACCGCCCATAACTCCTCGTCCAGCACCGAAGCGCCGCTTCGGCCCTGCGCCTTTGCGAAACGGTCCAGCATCGTTTCGGTGGATGCGCCGAAATCGCCGTCGATACTTGTATAATAGCCGTTCAGATGCAGCCATTCCTGCAAACGCTTGACACCCGCTCCGGACGAGCCAACCTTCAGCGCGTCGGGAAAAGCGAGTTCCTGCTCGATGGATTTGAACGCGGCTCCGGGCAGATCGTGAGACAGAAGCGACAAATTTTCCGTCGCCGCCAAGGGGTTGGCTTCGAGCACATTCGTGGCGCCGAGCGATACAGCCCCCATTTTTATCAGCGTCTTCAAGATGATGGCGGCACCGACCTGCTTCGAAGGCACCTGCGGATCGAAATAAAGGTCGCGGATATATTTGCCTTTTTCGTAGTGGTAGCAACCGCTCCACAAATAGGGCGTGGGAATTTTCCGCCGCTGATATTCGTTTTTGACACCATTAAAGCGATGCCACCGGTTCAAGACGTTGGGCAGGGACCAGTCGGTGATCTTGTCCAGTTCTTTGTAGGTCATCGCATATCGCGCTGCCGTCTCCCAGTCATAGGGTGGCGACCCGAAAGGCGGCTGGTTCGCAGGCACCCGCACCGTGCGCCCGCTCAAGGGGTCGCCGTTCAGCAGATGACGATCGAAATTGAAGCCGCATTCCATGCAATGGACAATCGCCACGAACCACCAGGGCACCGTGGTCCCCGAAACGACAGCGGCATAGCGCTTCTGGTTTTGAACCGCTTTACCCGCTGCAAATTCCGCATCGTCGCGCCATTCAGCCCGGATTTCCATCGTATCCCATAGGGTCTGATAGTCCTCGGACCAACCCGCCGGTTTGCCCACCGCGACCTTCGCCGGCTCGGAAGACGGTTGTTTTGCTGCCGCAGCATCTAACTCAGCATCCGAAAACTCGGCTTTCTCTGGCGGCTCGAAGGGGTCGGCTATTGACGAGGGGAAGGGTGAAGCCCGGACGGCCTTCGCAGCGCTCTCGAAAGCCAAGCCATAGGCTGCGAGCAATTTTATCGCAGTTTCATATTGACCAAGGGCCAGAAGATCGAGCGCAGGAATCAAAATCCTCTCACGAGCATCGGCAGCGTCCATTCCTGCCTCGTCATTTTTTGCCTTCGCGGCTTGATAATCATCGCGGGCGACGCGAAGCACAGATTCCAGGCGTATTTCCAGTTCGTCGCTTGGTGACATGTGATTTTCCTCGCTATCGCGCGCGCTCAAGTCTAATTCTCTCAGCGAGAATTCTGAGCTCTAAGGCTGCGTCGTTCAGATTGTTGATGCTGATGGTGTTGGGGGTTTCCGCAGCTTGAACAGCCCGCGCAAGTGCAACGCTCGATTGATCAATCAAGAGCACCCACCCGGCGAGAAGACGCTGATTTTTCTTGGCCAACCCGTCGTCTTCTTGATTGCTGCCACCGTCTCTGGAATATTTCCTCTGACCAGCGTTCAGCAATTTGTACATAGCGGGCGTTGCAGACCGAAGAGCGGATAAAATTCTGCATGTTCTTGTTGTTTGCGCTGAGCCGAACTCGAAATTCTTCTCTTCCAACGGCCGCCAGCAATGACTTTCCAACAGCCTCAGCCGCACCAACTCCCGGCCAGATCTTATCTGCGACGGCAATAACCTCTTCAGGAGCAGATCGCTTTTTTATGGCTTTGATACTTTCGTAGGCGCTGTCCACATTCGCGGCAAACCCGGTAAAACGCGTTACCAGCGACTCAGCATTTTCGCCCGTCGCCAAAGCGACAAGAGCGTCATTATAGTCTTTGAGAGCGATAAGCGAACGACGCAGCGACCCCGTCAGAGGCGGTTCTGCACCTTCGATGTAATAGGCCGCGTGGTCAGGATTGAAATCACGGTCGGCGACATGGCTCCTCTGCCACGAATTCCGCTCCGCTTTGGCCAGATCCGCCAATAGCAAATCGGCCTCGACATACTGAATTTGATAGGCCTGTCTGTAGAGTTCAAACTCGCGCAGGCCGACGGCCGTACATCCCGGCATAAATAGAAATATAATTATAAAATTTCGCAATAAAATACTTGATTGCCGCACTATAGCCCCCGCCAGCGACGTATAAATATAGAATACGACAGTACTCTTTCGATTTCAATTGTAAAGAGAAAACCTGATATCAAACATCTTTATGTTGAAAACGGTTGCTTTTTTAACCATAACCAATCACCGCCGCCCCGAAGTCCGGGGCAACGTTGAGAAGCGATAAAAGGGGCCGCATCGCTGCGGGGTATCAAATGGTGGTAATAGGGTTTTGCAGTCGATGCGGCCCCGGCTTCAACATATGACCCGCCCGCCAAACCGGTTCCTGTTTGGAGGATGGGCATAGGCCGGCAGCCTTGACCGTGACATCGGGAAACTCCCCGGTTTCGGCCGCCTGCCCCGCCCACCTTGCGCCGCGCGCGCGCTGGATGACCGGGATGGGACAAGCATAAGCGACTTTGTGAGGCCGGGGATGTGCGGGCATGCCGCCAATGCCATTTCGGGAAAAAAACGCTTCCCGCCCCATGCTTTTGCCACGTCACGGCCACAGGAATTTTCAGAGGGTTAACAGGCGCTTGATCGGCGGCATTTGAATTAACCTTGTCTTAAAACCCGGCGTTAATGGTTAGCAATTTAAGAATGGCGGAACGAAAGGGTTCCGCGATGCGTGGCGTATTTGCCGTTGTTTTTCTGATGACCGTTCTGGCCGGCTGTGCGACCGCACCGTCGCAGGTCACCAATGCCTGTGCGATTTTCGAGCAGCGGAACGGCGTCTTCAACAATTGGCGGCGGGACGCGCGGGCAGCGGAACGGGAGTTCGGCGTGCCGGTGCCGGTGATGATGGCAACCATCTACACCGAATCCGCCTTCCGCCCCTATGCCCGCCCGCCGCGCACCAAACTTTTGGGCTTCATTCCCTGGACGCGCCAGTCCACCGCTTACGGTTACGCCCAGGCGCTGGATGGCACATGGGAAGTTTACAAGCGCGAAACCGGCCGCTGGTCGGCCAGCCGCACGGATTTCACCGACGCCATTCATTTCGTCGGCTGGTATCACGCCAAGAGCCGGCGCGAAAACGGCATTGCGCTGAACGACCCCTATAACCTCTACCTTGCCTATTATTCCGGCCATGCCGGTTATACCAAGGGAAGCTGGCGCAACAATTCCGCCGTCCAGAAAGCCGCCCGCCGCTCCGCCAACATGGCACTGCGTTACGAGGCGCAGTTGCAGCAATGCGGATATCGCTGAGGCGAGCGGTGAAATAGGCCCGTATTGTCGGCTGGTCGTTTGGCACGACGGTGGCATTCCCACTTCGTCACCCCGGACGTGATCCGGGGTCCAGCGCGATCAAGTCCTTGATCGCAGGGGACTCCTCCACGGCGCAGACGCGCCGTCGCTGGATGCCACACAAATCAGGCATGACCGCGAGGAATGAGGCCGGGCATAAAGCTACCCTGCATAAGGCGCGAGAAACGCCCGCACCGCCTCGATCTCGTTCGCGCGGATTTCATGACCGCCGGGATGCCACACCGTTTCCACCGTGCCGCCCTGTGCTTCAAGGGTCTTTTCCAGCGCCTTCGTCAGCGGCACCGGGCAGATGGGATCGCGTTCTCCGGCCGTGATCAGCACCCGGCGCGAGGATTTGGCCGCAGCCGCCTGCGGCTCGAACGGGATCAGCGGATGCATCAGCACGGCGGCGTCGAACAGATCGGGGTCTTCCAGCAGCACATTGGCGAGAATATTGGCGCCATTGGAAAAACCGAGACCGATGACCGGACCGGCCTGATAATGCTCCCGGTTGGCTTTGACGAAATCCGCAAGCTTGGCGGTTGCCCGCTCCAGATCAGCCATATCGTAGACGCCCTCACCCGTGCGCCGGAAGAACCGGGCAGCGCCGTGTTCGGCGACATCGCCGAGCGGTGAAAGAATGGTGGCGTTCGGCAGCATTCCCGAGCCGAAATCGAAGAACTGGTTTTCGTCACCGCCGGTGCCGTGCAGCACCACGAAAAGCGGTGCGCCTGCGGCGCCTGCGCGGGATTTATGGAAATAAGTGTCCTTGTTCATCGGAAAATCCTTTCTGAAAGGAGAAATTCAACGGTACCCGCCCGGCGTCTTCAGCCATGCGAAGCCCCATATAGAGCGAGCGAGCGCCGCGCGTTTCTTCTCCCCGAGGGGGAGAAGGTCGCGGCAGCGGGATGAGGGGGCAAGGGCAGTGATAACCAGCAACGTTGCCCCCTTGTATCTGCACATTGCTGATTTTGTGCGATGGAAGCGATTGCGCCTCTGGCCGGGTGGCCACCCTGCCAGAAGGCGTGAGCGAAGTCGCCCGTCCCCCCTCCGGTTACAAACCGTGGATGAGCCTGGGATCTTCGTCATCGTCACGTACGACCGAATAGTCGCTTGGTTCCAACCGCACGCACAAGGCAGGTTACCGTGAATAGAGTTATATGTGGAGTGGATGTTTCGAAGGACTGGCTGGATGCGTTCATCCGTCCGTCCGGGACGTTTGGAGCGTTTCGGCAACGATGCGGCCGGCATCGGTGAGCTGGCTGCGCTGTGCCGGGCCGAGAATGTCGAGCTCGTCGTCATGGAGGCGTCGGGCCGGCTACGAGCGGGCAGTCTTCCTGTTGGTTGTGGGAGCTGGGGATCGCCTGCGCGCTGGCCAATCCGCGCCAGGTGCGCCACTTTGCCGACGCCATGGGCTTTCTGGAAAAGACCGGACCGCATCGATGCGGCGGTGATCGCCCATTTTGCCGAGACCAGGCGGGTTCTCGCCCTGCCGCCGCCGACAGCCGCGCAGCTGCGGCTGTCGGCGCTGGTGCGCGGTTGTCCCAGGTTACGAGCGACCTGATCGTCCAGAAGCAGCGCGCCGAAGTGCGGCCAGAGACGGCGAGACCGTGGAAAGCCTCAACGAGGTGATTGCGCTGCTGGTGCGCCAGAGCCGCTCGCTCGAAGGCGAGATCGCCTCGATGATCGACGACGATCCGCTCTGGGGCTGCCTCAACCGGGCCTTGAGCCGGGCAGAGGGTGTCGCCGACCGCACCGTTGCCCGGCTGATGGCCGAGCTGCCCGAGATCGGCCTGATCTCCGACAAGGCGATCGCCAAGCTGGCCGGCCTGGCGCCGATCGCCAACGACAGCGGCAAACGCAGCGGTCCCCGGCCGATGCGCGGCGGACGCCGCGGACCGCGCGGCATCCTGTTCCTGGTCGCCGCCATCGCAGCCAGATATGATCCGCACATGGCCGCCTTTCCAGCAAAGGTTGCAAAGCGCCGGCAAAGCCAAAGCCGGGTCATCCGCATCGCGCTCGCCCGAAAACTCCTGGTTATTCTCAATGCAAAAGCACGAGACGCGCGAAGAGATTTCGAATATGCAACTTGACAGCCCAGATAGTCGCTCATCCGGCCCTTGGGCCACCTTCTCCCCGGCGGGGAGAAGAAGAGAGTGCCCGGGGATGGCCAGGTCGAAGCGGGTTAAACCGCCTTCTCGTCACCCAGCGGCTCCAGCTGCTTTTCCAGCACCGGCCGCAGATGTGCATGCTGGCTCGGCAGCTTCAGCGCTTCGCCGAGATGGGCCGTGTCCTCGTCGCGGTCGAAACCGGGCTCGTTGGTGGCCACCTCGAACAGCACGCCGCCGGGGGTGCGGAAATAGATCGCCCAGAAATAATCGCGATCGATCACAGGGGTGACCTGATAGCCGGTATCCATCAGCGCCTTGCGCACTTCCAGCTGCTTTTCACGGTTTTCGACCTCGAAGGCGATGTGGTGCACCGAACCCGCACCGAGGCGCGCGCCGGAGATATTCGGCATCGTTTCGATGTCGATGACATCAGCGCCGTTGCCGCCGGGCATGCCGAGACGCAGCACGCCATCCTGACGGTCCACTTCTTCATACCCCATGAATTTCAAAAGCTCGGCGGTTGCCCCTTCGTCGCGAAGACGCAGCGAAGCACCCTGAAAACCGTGGATCGCCTGATCCGCACCGACGCCATTGCCGGTCCATTGCGCGCGGGCATCATCGCCCCGACATTGACCAGTGCCGAAGCCCTCGCCGTCAGGCCCAGCGGAAAATGCGGGCTTGTTGCCGCCAGGCCTCGTCCGCCTTCAGGCCATCGACGCCAACCTTGGTAAGACGATCCTGCCAGTAACCGAGCGAGCCTTCCGGAACCGAAAACAGCGTCGCGCCCACTTCACCGGTGCCGGGACGGCCACGGGCGATATGCGGGAACGGAAAATAAGTCATGACGGAGCCGGGCGTACCGACCTCATCGCCATAATAGAGATGGTAGACATCAGGCGCATCGAAATTGACGGTCTTCTTCACCCGGCGCAGGCCGAGCGTATCGGTAAACCGTTTTTGTTCTGGCCGAAAGACTGCCGCAGAATTAATCGATGTGATGCGGTGCAGGCCCTTGATCTGGTTCAACATGATAAACCCCTTTTCGCCTTGGCGGCCCGTCAATCGGGCCTGCCGTGTTCATGGCGTGAAGATGGGGTAAGAAGCGCTTTGGGCATAGAGCGGCAACAGGAACGGATTGTTCCCGATTGGTGAACAATAAAACCGACTGTTCAACCCAGCCGACAAAGCCAGGTCTCAATGGTCGTCTGCAAGTCCCATGCTCCATCGTAACCGACGGCGCGCGCGGCGATACCATGGGGACGGCGATTTCATCAGTGAGGGCGGAAGTTTGCCGCCCTCGCCTCGGACTTTTCGCAGGCGACAAAGACATGCAGGCCGTCATGCTCGCCCGTCCAGGCATGGCCGCGCATCCGCCATTCGATCAGTACCTGCTGTCCACCGAGCGAGGCTTGCCGACGACGGCTCATGTCCATTACCTGGACATCGGCGGCGCAGACGATCTCCTGCCGTTCCGCCTCGTTGTCGATCTCGGCCGACGCTGAGCCTTCGACCTTGCCAGCGGGCGACCTTCCGCCGCCATGCATTGCCGCAGCATCGCAGGCGGCCTGCGGTTTCGTCCACCGAGCAAAGACATGCAACGCAGCTTCAGGGCGTGTGCCGCTCGGGCCCTGACCGATGCCGAGGATGTCCCGCCCAGCGAGCTTTGTCGTCAGCGCCGAAATTTACCGCTAGCGTATCATGTCGCTCCTGCCATGAGCGGCGAAATCGATTATCCTCGCACCACCATCACCACGGCCGACATGACCGGCGCGGATGGTATAGACCCGCCGCGTCAGAACATCGTCGCTTATCACGGCGTGGTACCGATGGCTTCGTATCTGGCAGCAGACGGATAAAGGCCGAGACCGGTGCATGCGCTGCAATCGGGCGCCGGCTGCACGGGCGCACATGCATACCGCCGGTCAGCCAGCCGTTCGATTCCAGCTTATAAGCGGAAAAACCACGAGGACGGCGCATATGCGGCGCACGATCAGATTATAAAGAGCGCGGATCAACCTTCATACGGTGAAGAGATTGGGCGGCCTGCGCTGATGAGGCACCGTGACCGACTCCAGCGGGCGAAATCCGAGCGATATTACGCGGAAAACGCTACGACGGTATGCTCGGCCGCCATGGCCTATGACCGACATCCAGCACGGGTTCGGAGCAGTACAGCCTGATTCACCCGCGCAGTAACGGCCGCAACCAGTAGCGCACTGAAGCGCGCTGGCCGCTATTCTGCCTGTGAAACACTGATCGTCCGTACCGCTCATACCCGCCATCCTCCAGCAATAACGCTCAGATCCTCCTCGGAAAAGCATCGACAATCGACACGGGATCGGGCAGCGAGACAGAGGTTTCGGCAGACAGGAGAGACACGGGCATAAATCCTTCCTTAGCGAGATCCGGTTATCTTTGAAATCCCGACAACGCCGCAAAGCGGCAAGATCTTACGACTGACTAAAGAAAGGTTTTAATCGCGACCTACAGTTTGCAACAGATTGCTGAGTCGATCGGCTCGCGGCCATGGGAAACCAGAAAGGCGTTTGCCTTGGAGAAATGGCCATTGCCGAAAAAGCCGTTGTTACTGGACCTAACGACGGCGAAGGTGTGGCGGGGCACCAGCGCCAGATCGTTTCTCTGGTCCAGTCCCGCAGCCGCGTCGACCTAATATGCGCATAGGCGCCCCCGGCATGGCGAGACCGACGCACATACTCGCGTGCGTCGTTGACGGCGCGGATGACGGCATCGATGAGTTTTCCAGCCACTGCCCTGATGCCGAAGAGCGACCAGCGTGATTCTTCGACCGTCAGCACGGCTGTTCGAGCAGCAGCACCCTGTTCCGCCCACTTCGAGAAACCCGTGACCGACCGGCCGGATGCCGAGATCGGCCTGCAATTCCTTGTAGATATTGACGAGCGAGGGCGGAATGCGCACGCCGGGCTGCACCGAAAAGCACAGGCCATGCGCCTGGCCAACCCCATGATAGGGATCCTGCCCGAGAATGACGACCTTGACCCGGTCGAGCGGCGTCAGATCCAGCGCCCGGAAATATTCGGCACCCTTGGGAAAGATCTGCTTGCCGGCGGTTTTTTCGGCAAGCAGGAAATCCTTGAGCTTCTGCATGTAGGGGCTGGCGAATTCGGTGGAAAGAACGCGCTTCCAGCTGTCTTCGAGTTTGACGCCTGCCTCTGCCATGATGTGCCTCTCGTTACTTGAACCGGTTGCCGCGCTGCAGCACTTCGATCTTGTAACCATCCGGATCGCAAATGAAGAAATATTTCGCGAAACGCTGACCCTTATGGTCGCTTTCGATGATCTTGCCCGGAGACAGGCCAAGGCCGATCAGGTGCTGATGTTCGGCATCCACGTCCGCAACGCTGACGGCCAGATGGCCGTAGCCGTCACCCAGCGCATAGGGCACTTCGCGGCCCCGGTTGACGGTCAGTTCCAGCTCGAAATCGCTTTCGGCATTGCTGAGATAGATCAGCGTGAAATTTTCGAACTCGGCGCGCTCGGTAATCTCAAGCCCGAAAGCCTGCCGGTAAAATTCCACCGAACGCTTTTCTTCCAGCACCCGGACCATCGAGTGGATCAGCTTGGCCATGGTGTTTTCCTTCTGCTTCTTATCTCGTCGTCGCCCGGTTGTGCTCCGGACATTGCGGACCAAGGGGATAAAGACAGAGTGCCGCGCTTTCAACCCTAAAGACGGACGTAGAACCAGCGGAAACCGCCCGATCACGGCAAATGTGATGGCAAAACAGTTGCCGCATACCCCGGACATGCGGGATATCAGGATAAAATCGCCAGCACATTTCGCGCCGCCGCTCTATCCTGAGTAGAGAACTCATGATACCGGCATATCCATGCGCCTTTTGTACCTCTGTCTTGGCTGGCTTATGGTCGCGACCGGCATCGTCGGCGCGTTTCTTCCCGTTTTGCCCACCACGCCGTTCCTGTTGCTGGCGCTCTGGTGCTTTTCCCGCTCGTCACCCAAACTCAGAGGCATGGCTTCTGGCCCACCCCCGTTTCGGCCCATCGCTTCGGCAATGGCGCGAGCGCGGCGCAATTGCCCGCAAGGCGAAGATCGCCGCCCTGTCGGCCATGTTTGCAAGTTATGCTGCCTTCTGGTTCCTGAGCGACCCGCCGGCTCTGCGCGCCGCAATCGTTGCCGCCGTCATGCTCGGCTCTGCCCTCTTCATCGTCACCCGACCGGAAAGCTGAGGCGAACCTTCTTCAGCGATGCCGCGACTGCGGCAGCACATACGGAATATGCCGCGCGGGCAGCCGTCCAACGACGCCGCCAATGCCATAAACCCTTGCAATCGTCTCGTCGCTGATCGTGTCAAGCGATGGACCGCTCGCCGTCACTCGGCCGCCATGCATGACGATAAGTTGATCGGCAAACTCCGCCGCAAGGTTGAGATCGTGCAGGATGGCAAGCACCAGACCGCCGCCAAGGGCGAAATCCCGCGCCGTTTCCAGCACCGCGATCTGGTGGCCGATATCGAGACTGGCCGTCGGCTCATCGAGAAACAGCGCCCGCACTTCACCGTTTTCCACGGGATGCGGCACCTGCGCCAGAGCACGGGCAAATTGCACCCGCTGCTGCTCGCCGCCCGACAGCATGTTGTAGGAGCGTTGTTCGAACCCGCGAAGCCCGGCTTTGGTGAGCGCCCGGCGGGCCTGCTCCTCCGGCGTGCGCGCGCCCTGCGCGACAGCGCCCATGCGCACGATTTCGAGCGCGGTGAAGGGAAAGGCAAGCTGGGTGTTCTGCGGCAGCACGGCCCGGATACGCGCGAGCTGAACCGGCGTGAACAGCGGCAGGGCGATATCATTATAGGTCACCGACCCGGCCTCGGCGCGCATCTCGCCCGACAGGACCTTCATCAGCGTCGATTTGCCGGCACCGTTCGGGCCGATGATGACATTGACCTTGCCCGGTTTCAGATCGACGCAGACCTCGTCGAGCAGACGGCGGCCGGAGCGGATGAGGGTGAGGTTTTCAGCCCGGATCATGACATGTTCCGCAGGGAAAAGCCGCCGCGGCCAAGCAGCAGGAACAGGAAGACCGGCGCGCCGATCAAGGCCGTGACGACGCCGATAGGCAATTCCGCCGGTGCCGCCACCGTGCGGGCAAAACTATCGGCAAACAGCAGAAGTGCGGCCCCGCCAAGTGCTGAGGCCGGCAGCAGGAAGCGGTGCGACGGGCCAATGGCGAGCCTGAGCAGATGCGGCACGACGATGCCGACAAAACCGATGGAGCCGGCCGCCGCCACGCTTGCCCCGCAGGCGGCGGCAACGGCCAGAATGACGACACGCTTCAGCCGCTGCACGGGAATGCCCATGTGAAAAGCCGCCGCATCGCCAAGGATCAGCGCATCCAGCCCTCTTGCGACGAAGGGAATGATGGCAAGCACGACGACGATGAAGGGCAAGGTGGCGAGAACCTTGGCGGGGGTGGCCCCGCCAAGCGAGCCGAGCGACCAGAAGGTGATGTCGCGAAGCGCCCGGTCATCAGCCACGAAGATCATCAGGCCGGTCAGCGCGCCGCTGATGGCCGCAACCGCAATACCGGCCAGAATGAGCGTCGTCGTGGAGGTGGCACCATCCCTTGTGGCAATGACGTAAAGCAGCCAGGTGTTCAAAAGCCCGCCGAAAAACGCCATCAGCGGCAGGAAATGCGGGCCGAAAACCACAGCGACCGTCGCAAGCGCGCCTTCCCCGAGCGAAATCGCCGCAACCGCAAAAAGTGCCGCACCCGAGGTAACACCGACAATGCCGGGATCGGCCAGCGGATTGCGGAAAAGGCCCTGCATCATGGCGCCCGAAACGCCAAGCCCGGCGCCGATCAACATGCCGAGCGCCGTGCGCGGCAGGCGCACCGCTTCTAGAATGATTTTATCGCGCGCATCGAGCTGATCGGCGCTGCCGGTGAGATAGGCCCAGAGTTCGGACGTGCCGACACCCGTGGGTCCGCTGACGAGCGACACGCCACAGGCAAACAACAGGATGCCGACGAGCACGGCAAGGGCAACGACCCCCTGGCGGGATCTGTCACCGGCAACCCTGCCTTCAGCGGTGCTCAAGGCGGCAAGGCTCACGGCTTCACCACATCAGGGTAGAGCTTGTGCGCCAGTTCACGGCCGGCAGCCGGGGTGCGCGGGCCAAAACCGATGAGATAAAGCCCATCCATGCTGATCAGCGCCTTCTGCGCAGCAGCAGGCGTGGACTGGAAAGCGGGCAGCGCGAAAATCTCATCGGCCTTGCCGGCATGGTCGCCGCGCGCCATGGTCAGCACCACATCGGGTGCGGAGGCAATGACCGCCTCATCCGTCAACGGCTTGTAACCGCTGATGTCCTGGGCGGCATTGATGCCGCCGGCCATTTCGATGATCGCCGCCGCCTCAGTGCCCTTGCCCGCCGCCATGATGCGGCCGCCGGCGCTGGAGAGCACGAAAAGCACCCGCTTCCTGTTCTTGTCCGGCACGGCTGAGACATCCTTGGCGAGCGTCTCAAGTCCGGCCTTGGTTTCTGCGGCCAATATCTTTGCCTTTTCGGCAAGACCGACCGCTGCGCCGACATCCTCGATCTTCCTCGGGATGGCGTCGCCGCTCGGCGGCGTGTCGATCGTCACGAAAGGCACCGCACTGGCCTTGAGGATGGCAACGACATCCGCCGGGCCGGACCCGTCTTCGGACAGGATGAGATCGGGCTTCTGCGACAGAATGCCCTCCGACGAGAGCGCCCGCATATAGCCGATATCGGGCTTCGACAGCACATCCGCCGGATAGCTGCTGGTGCTGTCGCGCGCCACGATGCGGTCGCTGGCACCCAGCGCATAGAGGATTTCCGTCACCGTGCCGCCAACTGCAACGATGCGTTTCGCCTGCGGATTGCCCTTGTCCGAAGCCAAGGCAGCCGGTGCGGCACAGGCGATTGCGGCGGGCATGAGGGCGGCGAAAACCAGCGGGCGAAAGCGAAAATTCAACATGGCGTTATCCTGAAACACAAGCTGGCGCGGGTTTGCCACACCGAATAACTTGAGTTATTTGCACATGTTTATAAAAGGCGCAATCGATAAGTGGAGTAAAATTGTTCGCTTTATCGCCAGCCTCTTTCCATTCACGCTTCGGCTGGATATCCTGACTGCAACTGTAAACTTATAGGGAGACTTCCATGTTTATCGCAATGAACCGTTTTCGCGTCGTACCGGGCTATGAGGAAACCTTCGAATCCATGTGGCGCGAGCGCAAATCGCACCTGAGCGAACTGCCGGGCTATATCGAATTCCACATGCTGAAAGGCCCGAAGGCGGATGACCACACGCTTTACGCCTCGCACACAATCTGGGCCACTAAGGACGATTTCCTGAGCTGGACCAAATCCGAACAGTTCCGCGCCGCCCACGCCAAGGCCGGTGAGAACCGTGGCAAGGTCGAATATCTGTCCGGCCCGCATTTCGAAGGTTTCGACGTCATCATCCACGAAGACAAGAATGGCGAACGCCGTTCGATTGCCGCCTGAGGCTCCCGAATGAGCGTTCCAGCCCAAAAGACCGACGACCGGCAGGCCCGCGCCATTGCCGCACTCGCCGAAAAGCCTGACGGCATCGTGGAAGCCATAGCCGCCAAGGCCGAGGTGACACCAGCCGAAATTCTGGCGATCCTGCCCGAAGGTGCGGCCGTTTCCGCTGGTTCCGATCAGTTCGACGCGATCTGGAACGAGATGCGCGGCTGGGGTGAAATCCTGATGATCGTCCAGACCGGCGATATCGTCTTTGAAGTGCCGGGCCACCTGCCGGAAGGCAGCGAAAGCCACGGCTGGTTCAACATCCACGGCGACAGCCCCATCGGCGGCCACATCAAGAAGGACAATTGCGCCACGATCACCTTCGTCGACCGTGGTTTCCACGGCCGCCGCTCCTGTTCGGTCTGGTTCATGAATGCCGCCGGCGCCGCCATGTTCAAGATTTTCGTCCGCCGCGACGAAAACAAAGAACTGCGCGGCGATCAGCTGGCGAAGTTCGAAGCGCTGCGGGACAGTTTCCGCGTCTGAGACCGGGGGAGGTTGACATAGACCTCCCCACGACCCTACGCCTGCGCCGCTGCTGAGGGCGGTAACCGGCCTGCGGCAACGCCTGCCGCCGCCGTGCTGGCCGTGGAACATTCCATGTCGCTTCCGGCACGGCGCGGCCCCTCTTCCCGTCTTATGACTTTGCTGCACGCGTCTTGGCGCTTTGCTCCGCCACGGAGCTGCGCTATGGAACGCGCCAACTGCGCCGGTTCATCCAGTTGAAAAGTCTTTGAGGGGAAACGAATGACAACCTATGTTCTGACAGTAGCCTGCAAATCGACCCGCGGCATCGTCGCCGCGATTTCCGGTTATCTGGCGGAAAAGGGCTGCAATATCGTCGACAGTTCGCAGTTCGACGACCTCGAGACCGGCAAATTCTTCATGCGCGTCTCCTTCATCTCCGAAGCGGGCGCGACCATGCAGGCCATCGACGAGGGCTTTCAGCCGGTGGCGGAAAAATTCGGCATGGACGCCCGCATCTATAGCGACGGACAGCGCATGAAAACGCTGCTGATGGTGTCGCGCTTCGGCCATTGCCTCAACGACCTGCTCTACCGCTGGAAGATCGGCGCGCTGCCGATCGATATCGTCGGCGTCGTCTCCAACCATTTCGAATATCAGAAAGTGGTGGTCAACCACGACATCCCCTTCCACCACATCAAGGTGACGAAGGAAAACAAGCCGCAGGCCGAAGCCCGCCTGATGGACCTGGTCGAGCAGAAGCGGCACCGAACTGGTGGTGCTGGCCCGCTACATGCAGGTGCTGTCCGATAGCATGTGCCGCAAGATGTCGGGCCGGATCATCAACATCCACCACTCGTTCCTGCCGTCCTTCAAGGGCGCCAACCCCTACAAGCAGGCCTATGATCGCGGTGTAAAGCTGATCGGCGCGACCGCCCATTACGTCACCGCCGATCTCGATGAAGGTCCGATCATCGAGCAGGACACGGTGCGCGTCACCCATGCCCAATCCGCCGAAGACTATGTCTCGCTTGGCCGCGATGTGGAAAGCCAGGTCCTCGCCCGCGCCATCCACGCCCACATCCACCACCGCACCTTCATCAACGGCAACCGCACCGTCGTCTTCCCGCCAAGCCCGGGCAGCTATGCTTCGGAACGCATGGGGTGAAAAGATCGTGAGTAAGACTGATGGCCCGACAAAGGCTATCGCTGCGGCGTATCTTGCGATGCGATACCGAGCTTTTTCTTATCGCGAACGGCTTTGAATGGAGCGAGCCGCTCGCGCATTTTTTCGACGATTCTGATCTTCTCGGCAAAAGACAAGGTTGCACGCTCAAGCCTGGCTTCGGCTTTACGGGCCAGAATGTCATTCAGCGTGAAATTGGACGGATTGCTCATGAACTGGAATTAAATCCCAAACATTGGCCTGTTCAGTTTTCCCGATGAATTCGCGAGTGACTTTTCCATCGACATCGTCACATATCCCTCTATCGAAAATTATTCCGCGCCACCAAACACCACCCGCGCCTTCACGCCACGTCCGCCCGCGCCATCCTCCAGCGTGAGCCGCCCGCCGAACAGCCCGGCAATCTCCTCGACAATCGCAAGGCCAAGGCCGGCGCCGGGGGCGGCATTTGCTTCGCCGCGCGCGAAGCGCTGGCGCACCATGGCGCGTTTGTCGGTGGGAATGCCGGGGCCGTTATCCTCGACTTCCAGCCAGACAGTTCCCGCCTGTTTGCCGACCCGCACGGTAACTTCCGCGCCGCGCCCGGCATAGTTGATGGCATTGTTGACGAGATTGCCGATCAACTCGCCGATCAGAAGCGGTTCGGCGAGAATGGCGGCCTCGCCTTCGCCTTCGAAACCAAGGTCGATGCCGGCGTCGGCCGCACGCGGCACCAAATCCGCCGTCACGTTCTGCGCCACCGCCACGAGATCGATCTGCGAAAAATCGTGCTTTTCGCTGGATCCGGCGGCATCGATATTGGCCATGCGCAGCAGCTGGGCGAGGATATGTTCGGCATGGGCCACGGAAGCGCCGCCCTTGCGCGCCGCCGCCTGCGCGTCTTCGAGACTTGCGGCGCGGGCGGAAAGCGCGAGCTGGGTGCTGATGATGGCAAGCGGCGTGCGCAATTGATGGCTGGCATTGCCGGTGAAATGGCGGAGCGCATCGAGCGCCGATTGCAGCCGCACCATGAAGGAATTGACCGTTTCCACCAGGTTTTCCACCTCCACCGGCACGGATTGCCGGATCGGGTGCAGGTCGTTGGGGCTGCGCTCGGCAATCGCTTCGCTGAGCCGGTAAAGCGGCCGGAGCGAAATCGTCACCGCGATCCAGACGATGATCGCCGCGCCGACGATCATGAACAGCAGCCGCAGGGCGGAGCGCAGGATGATGGCCTGCGCCAGCTGGCTGCGGGCTATCGTGGTTTCG
>JAXHOC010000016.1:0-59787 GCA_034519725.1 Agrobacterium sp. | reverse complement strand
TGCCCGAACCGGTACGTATTGCTGATTGCGGCGCCGGCAAAACCAAAATGGTCATCCGCATAGCACATCGCCCGAAAACTCCGCAGTTATTCTCGATACAAAAGCACGAGACGCCCGAAGAAGATTTCGAATATGCAACTTGACAGCCCAGATAGTCGCTCATCCGGCCCTGTCAGGCGCACCTACTTGGCAGGGAAAAGAAACAGCAGCGCTGCCGAGATCAAGCCTTACCCACTGAAGCCGACAATACAGGCGCCTTGAGCTTGGCAATCACCAGATGGCCGGGCGTGGGGTTGCCGTCCTGCATGTCCAGCCACGTTGATGTCGGTGACTTCGACGATGTCGAAACCGGTCGCGGTCGTTGCTGCGGATGTAGGCGTTCCGCATACCGAGCGAAACGCTGGTTCGGGCCGACCATATAGGGGCGTCCGGCCATGGTTGCCTCGGGCAGGGTCTCCGACGAGAAGATCAGCAGGCCACCGGCAACGAGGTTTTCGGCAGCGCCGAAAAACAGCGGTTCCAGCGCGCCGAGATAGGGCAGCACATCGGTTGCGGTGATGATGTCGAAGGGCTCGTCGTCATTGTCCTCGAGAAAATCCTCGGCTTCGGCGACATAAAGCGTCTCGTAGAGGTCTTTCTCATGGGCGATTTCGACCATGTTTTCGGAAATGTCGATGCCGGTGATGTCGTCTGCCATGTCGCGCAGCGCCTCGCCGGTGAGGCCGGTGCCGCAGCCGAGATCGAGCAGGCGCTTGAAAGGGCCGAGTTCAAGCGTTTGCAGGCGCTGGCGCACCATCATCGGCACGGCGTAACCGAGCTGTTCGACGAGAATATCCTCGAAGGCTTCGGCATGCTGGTCGAACAGGGTTTCGACATAGGCGTCAGGCGCTTTCGAAGGCGGCTCTCCCCGGCCCATGGCGGCGATACGAACGGCGGCTTCTCTGCCGCGAAGGTCTTCCGGGTCGATGGCCAGAACCTCTTCATAGGCCTTCACCGCCGCGTCGATATCGCCGGCTTTTTCAAGCGCGAGCGCGCGGTTATAGGCCTCGGCAAGCGCCTCTTCGTCAATTTTCTGGTTCTTCGTCATCGTGCGATATCCATCAGCGTCTTCAGTTGAAGTCTGCTGTAAGCCGCAAGAGGGATGGGCGCAATGCTTATGTGGCGATCCGCATCAGTGGAGGATGAACTCTCCCTTCAGCGCGCGCCATTCCTGCGCCGAGATCACCTGCCGGTGCACGTAGCGGACCGAGTGCAGCGGGCCGTCGAGCTTTTCCTGCCAGAATTTGAGGAAACCGTGCATTTCTGGAAAATCCGGGGCGAGATCGTAGTTCTGCCAGACATAGGTCTGGAGAACCAGCGGATGGTCCGGCATGCGATAAAAAATCTGGGCGGTGGTGAGGCCGTAGCCCCTCAGCATCATTTCCATTTCCTTGTTCATGTCGGCTGTTCCCGTTGTCATGATGGCCGATTACAGCGTTTTCGCTGTATCTGATATGGGAACACGACAGGGTTAACCCAAGCTTGCCAAAGGTCAGGATTGTCACAAATTAGTTATATTTTTCAAAATGTTGGCAGTCTTCGTTTGTGAGTGCTGCCAGCCTTGGCCCTGGAGTATTTCCAGTAAAACTGCGTAGCGGTTTTACGTCTGGAAAATGGGTCAGAGATGGAGCACGTCCCAGGGCTCCGTTTAAACTGGACGTGCTCCTAGCGCTTGAGATGGCGCGTCAGGCGGGCTTCAAGCCATGCCCAGACATGTCGCAGCGTCTCGACGATCGTCAGATAGAAGATCGCGGCCCAGAGGTAGGCCTGATAATCGAATGTGCGGGAAAAGGCGTAACGTGTCTGTCCCATCAGGTCGAAAACCGTGACGATGGAGACGACGGCCGAACCCTTGATCATCAGGATGATCTCGTTGCCATAGGGGCGCAGCGCTACGATGAGGGCCTGCGGCAGGATGATCTTGCGGAAGGTGATGAATTTCGAAATGCCCAGCGAAGCGGCACCCTCGATCTGACCGCGCGGCACGCTGCGGATCGCGCCGCGCAGGATTTCGGCCTGATAGGCGGCGGTGTTGAGGGTGAGCGACAGGAGGCCGCAATACCAGGCCTCCCGGAAGAACCACCAGAGGCCAACGCTTTCCAGCCCCTGACGGAAGCTGCCGAGACCATAATAGATCAGGAAAAGCTGGGCGAGCAGCGGTGTGCCGCGGAAGACGTAGACATAGGCATAGGCCACCGCGCCGATGATGCGGTTTTCCGACATGCGGGCAAAGGCGATCGGCACCGAGAGAAGGGCGCCGAGGATGATCGAGCTGCCGACCAGCGTGATGGTCGTGATGAGACCGTCGATATAGCGTGGCCCGTAACGCTCGAATTTCGCCCAGTCCCAGCCTTCGATCATTGCAAAGATCAACCCGGCGGCAAGCAGCAGCCAGAGCGTCATGACGGCGATGCCGACGATGCGGGATATGTTGAGGGGCTTGTCGGTGGCGACAGGGGCGGGGCGCGGCGGTATTAGTTCTTGAACGTGGCTCATCTGCTTGCCTCCGATTTGCGCGACCAGCGATCGATGAAGCCGATGCCGATCGAGGAAATCAGCGCGAGAATGAGGTAGAGCAGACAGGCGATGCCGTAGAAGAAGAAGGCCTCCTTGCTGACGCGGGCAGCGATGCCGGTCTGGCGCACGATATCGGCAAGGCCGATGATCGAGACGTAGGACGTGTCCTTGAGCAAGATGACCCAGAGGTTGGTCATGCCGGGCAGGGCGATCCTGACCAGTTGCGGAATGATGACGAGCACCATGGTCTGGCCGCGCGAAAGGCCAAGGGCGTGGCCCGCCTCATATTGGCCCCTTGGGATGGCCTTGAAGGCGGAGAGCAGCACTTCCGAGGAATAGGACGAAAACACCACTGACAGGGCGATCATGCCCGCCACGAAGGCGTTGATCTCGACCGGGCCGGTTATGCCGACATAACCGGCGGCCGATTGCAGCAGCATCTGGATGCCGTAATAGACGATGAACAGGGTCAGCAGTTCCGGCAGGCCACGGAAGATGGTGGTATAGACACCGACCGCCAGTCGCAGCGACTTTTCCTCGGATTGGGCCGCAAGCGCGATGAGGAAACCGATCAGCAGCCCGACGGGCAGGGTGGCGAGCGCCAGCGAGATCGTGACCTTGACGCCGAAGGCGATTTCATCGCCCCAGCCCGCATCGCCACAGGTGACGAGGGTGCCGTTTCCGAAAAGGGTGAAGAGACCGACCGGCCCGCAGAAAGGGTCGAGAAGTGTCGTGACATAGGTCCAGAACGTACCTATGGCGGAAAATGCTCCGCTCATGCCAGTTTTCCCCCGCGGTCTTAAGCCGCCGTGATTGTTATGCTTCCGTTTTCAAACAAAAATGGCGGAAGGGCAAGCCTTCCGCCACGAGATTTCAACAGGCGACGTGCCGGTTACTGGCCGTAAACGTCGAAATCGAAGTATTTCTTGTTGATTTCCTGGTACTTGCCGTTGGCGCGGATGCCAGCGATGGCCGCCGTGAACTTGTCGGCAAGCGCCGTGTCGCCCTTGCGGACGGCAACGCCAGCGCCATTGCCGTTGATCTCGACATCCACCGGCAGCGGCGTCAGGATCTTGCAGCATGTGCCGGCGTCCGACTTCAGCCATTCCGACAGGACGACGATATCGTCGATGACGGCGTCGATGCGGCCGTTGGCGATGTCGAGCTTATATTCGTCGGCGGTCGGGTACATCTTCAGGTCGGAACCCGGAAAATGCTTTTCGGCATAGTTGGAGTGGGTGGTGGAACCCTGCGCGCCGAGCGCCTTGCCCTTGAGGTCGTCGACCGACTTGATCGGCGAATCCTTCGGCACGGCGATGGCCGGCGGGGTGTTGTAATACTTCTTGGAGAAATCGACCTTCTGGAGACGCTCCGGCGTGATCGACATCGACGCGATGATGGCGTCGAACTTCTTGGCCTGCAGGGCGGGGATGATGCCGTCCCAGTCATTGGTGACGAAGGTGCATTCGGCTTTCATTTCAACGCACAGCGCCTTGGCGATGTCGATGTCGAAGCCGGTCAGCGTACCGTCGGCTTCCAGATTGTTGAAGGGCGGGTAGGCGCCTTCGGTGCCGATGACGATTTTGTCCTGCGCGAGCGCGGCGCCGGAAAACAGGGAGATGGCGGCAATCGATACGGCTGCGAGCAGACGGGTGGAAATAGGCATTTCGATCCTCTCTTTTGGTCGTTCATCCGCAGTCTGTTGTTGTTTTCAGTGCGGACGTCGTGAGCGCCGGCGCGACAGAACGGTTTGCCATTCGTGGCCTTGAGCGCGCGGCAATTATTCATCCGGTTGGTCAAAAAATGCAACTGCAATATTAGCCACCTCGTTTTCGTCGCAGAGCTTTCACGAAATGGCCTTTATCTGTTCATTTCCGGTACAGAAGGCTTTGGTCATCATGGGAACCGAAGCGTATGCAAGGCGTTGACCGGCGCCTGCACGCGCGGCCGGAATAACAATGTCGCGGCATGAGCGGCGTATAATGATTGGCAGATGAGGAAGCACCGATGCTGAAGAAGAACACATTGCTGACGGGGGTGGTTTTCCCCCTCATGTCGCTGGCGATCGCGGTGGAGCCGGCCGCCGCCGGTTATGCCGGCGCCGCGCGCACGCAAACGCAAATGCCGCAGTCACAGGCCCCGGTGATCTTGGCGCAGGCACAGCCGCAGGCGGAAGAGCCGAACCCGGAAGAGCTGTTGCGCAAACAACGCCAGCAAGCGGAAGAGGCGCAGCCGAAGCCCGAGCCAGAACCGAAGAAGCAGGAGCAGGCACCCGAACCGCAGCGCGAGCAGCCGAAGGCTGAGGCTGCACCGGCCGAACCGCGTCCCGAACCCAAGCGGGAGCCGCAGCCAGAACCGAAACGCGAGCCGCAGCCAGAACCGAAGCGCGAAGTCCAACCGGAACCGGCGCCAGCCGAACAGCCGCCCGCCCGCAAGCAGCGCCCGCAGCCCGAGCCCGAAGCCGCGCCTGCACCCGCCGAGCAGCAGCCTGCCGCACGTCCGCGCAAGCCGGAACCGGCAAAGGAGCCGGCGGCCGAAAAGCCCGCCGCACGCCCAGAAAATACCGAGCAGCCAGCCAAGCCGCGCGAGCCCGCGCCTGAGAAAAAGCCGGTAGAGGAAAAGGCTCCCGCTGCGGTCCCAGCCCCGGAACCGAAATCGGAACCCGTTGAAAAGGCCGTTCCGGAGAAAAAGCCCGCCGCTCCCGAGCCCGCCGCAAAGGAAGCACCGGTTCCGAAGGAAGCGCCGACCCCGGCACGTCCGCCGGCTCCGGAGGCGCAGCCCAATCCCGCGCCCGGCCAGCAGCCTTCTGAAAAGCCGCCGGTAGAAGGCCAGGGCCAGGGCAAGACCGAGCCCGCAGCACCGCTGCCGGGTACGCCGCCTGCGCCGCCAAGTGGTGCGACGACCGGACAGGCGCCAGCCGGCGAACCCGTTCCCAATCAGGTCGCCGTTCCGCAGACGGAAGCGCCGCCGACGACGAAGCAGGAACTGGACAAGGCCAAGGCTATCGCCAAGGACCCGTCCAAGACTGCCGACACCGTTATCCTGC
Source organism: Agrobacterium sp. (assembly GCA_034519725.1). Classification (GTDB taxonomy): domain Bacteria; phylum Pseudomonadota; class Alphaproteobacteria; order Rhizobiales; family Rhizobiaceae; genus Agrobacterium. Next base: position 54,185 of record JAXHOC010000016.1, on the reverse strand, counting down.
CCGTCGACAAGGGTGCTGCCGTTCTCGACAGCGACAAGGAAGTGGAGCGCTCCGGCAACAGCCAGGCACGCGAGCAACGCCGCCGCGAGCGCGAACAGGCCGGTGACGTGAAGGTGCCGACTTCCGATGCCGAGGCGCAGCGCGCCGGTGCCGCCGAAGGCAAGGCTCCGCCGCTGCCCGTGAAGATGGAGGCGATCACCGCTCAGCAGGGCGAGCGTGTCGACCGCCGTCCGCAATATGACCGGCCGGAAGGTGCGCGGGAATGGCAGCCACGCGAAGGCGGACGGCGTGACCAGGATCGCGATGCGCCGATCATCCTGCAATTCGGCGACCGCGTGGTGGTGCGCGGCGACGACAATCAGCGCTTCATCCGCGATGGCGGCGAGCCCTATTACGAGCGCCTGCCCGGCGGGCGTGTCCGCGAGACGGTCGAGCGCCGGGACGGCACGCAGGTGGTGACGATCCGCAACCGCTATGGCGACGTCATCCAGCGTTCGCGCATCGATGACCGTGGCCGGGAATATGTGCTGTTCTACGCGCAGGAGCTGATGGACGAACCGGACCGTGAATATGTCTATCGCGATCCCGGCCTCGACCTGCCGCCGATGCGTCTGCGCATTCCGGTTCGCGACTACATCATCGACACGTCGAGCGATCCGGACCGCGACTATTACCGCTTCCTGGAGCAGCCGCCGGTCGAGCCTGTAGAGCGTGTCTACTCGCTGGATGAAGTGCGTTATTCGGCCCGTATCCGCGACAAGGTGCGCCGTATCGACCTCGATACGATCACTTTTGCCACCGGCAGCGCCGATATTCCGATGGCGCAGGCGCGTTCGCTGCGCAAGGTGGCGGATGCGATCAACAAGGCGCTGGCGAAAAACCCGGCGGAGACCTTCCTGATCGAAGGCCATACCGATGCCATCGGTTCGGATGAAAGCAACCTCGTTCTTTCCGACGAGCGCGCCGCATCCGTCGCCAATGTCCTGACCGATGTTTACGGCATTCCGCCGGAAAACCTGGCAACGCAGGGCTACGGCGAGCGTTACCTTAAGGTTCAGACACTCGGCCCGGAACAGCAGAACCGCCGCGTCACCATCCGCCGCGTCACGCCGCTGGTAAGACCGGTCGCCCAGAACTGACAAGGTTCGGGAACTGAAAAACGAAAGCCCGGAAAGCGCAAAGCTTTCCGGGCTTTTTTGTTGGTGGCATAGTTTCCAGAACCGACGTGTTTGGAAAGTTGGATCATCCGCACTCCGTCACCCCGGACCCGATCCGGGGTCCAGCGCGATCAAGTCCTTGATCGCGAGAGACTTGTTTCACAATCGCGAGGGACCTCTTTTCACGGCGCAGACGCGCCGTGGCTGGATGCCGGATCAGGTCCGGCATGACGGAGAATGGGTCGTCGCCCAGCCCCCGCTTAGTTCAGCGCCACGGCAATCTCTGCGGCGAGCTGGGCATTGTTGCGGACCAGCGCGATATTCGTCGCAAGGCTGCGGCCATCGGTCAGGCGGAAGATATCGCCGAGCAGGAAGGGCGTGACGGCCTTGCCGGTGATGTCCTCGCGCTCGGCGTGGGAAATGGCGCGGTTGATGTAGATTTCCATCTCCTCGCGCGGAATTTCGTCTTCTTCCGGCACGGGATTGGCAATCAGCATGCCGCCCTCGATGCCGAGCTGTTCGCGGGTCGTCTGGAAGTTGGCGATGGCTGCCGGGCTGTTGAGTGACAGCGGGCTCGCAAGGCCGGAGGACCGCGACCAGAAGGCCGGGAATTCTTCCGAACCGAATGTGACGACGGGCACGCCGTTGGTTTCGAGAACTTCCAGCGTCTTCGGGATGTCCAGAATGGCCTTGGCACCGGCGCAGACGACGATGACGCCGGTTTTGGCAAGCTCGGTCAGATCGGCGGAAATATCGAAGGTTTCCTCCGCACCCTTGTGCACGCCGCCGATGCCGCCGGTGGCGAAAACGCGGATGCCGGCGCGGGCAGCGGCAATCATGGTCGCAGCAACAGTGGTGGCACCGGTGCGGCGCTCGGCAATCGCAAAGGCGATATCGGCGCGCGAGACCTTCATCGCGTCGGTTGTCTGGGCAAGCGCTTCGAGCTGGTCTTTCTCGAGGCCGATATGCAGCGTGCCGTGAATGACGGCGATGGTTGCCGGAACGGCGCCCTGATCGCGGATGATCTGTTCGACGCCTTCAGCCATCTCGATATTGCCGGGATAGGGCATGCCATGGGTGATGATGGTCGATTCCAGCGCGACGATCGGCGCGCCGCGCTGCTTGGCGGCGGCAACCTCTTGCGAATAGACGATGGGCAGGAGCGGGGAGATGGGGCGGGTCATTCTGTTTGTTCCAGACTATAAAAAAAACGGGTTCATGCCAGCATTTCGGCCTTGGGGACAAGCCCCAACATGGTCTCGACACTGTCTTTTGACAGGTCTTGGGCGGTGGCGAAAGGCGATTGCACGGTGATGGCGGCGGCCGCGGCACCCAGCCGCAGGGCCTCGGTGATGGTTTTGCCCTCGGTGATTGCCGCGAGATAACCCGACGCCATGGCGTCTCCGGCACCGGTGACGTCTTTCACCTCGCGGATGAGGGGCGGGTGGAGGCTTGCGGTCTGCGTCGCGTTGAAGGCCACCACTTCGCTGGCGCCACGGGTGATGACGCCGCCGGCAAGGCCGGCCTTGCGCAGGATTTCCGGCCAGTCGCGAACATTGTCGGCCGTCTGTCCGGTCAGCGCCCGCGCCTCCGCCTCGTTCATGAAGAGAATGTCGATATCGGCGAGCATGTCCTTCAGCTTCACCGCCTTGGCGGGCGAAATGGCGATGGCGGCGAGCGGCTTCTGGCAGGCGCGGGCAATGAGGCCCAGCGCCTTTAACGTATCCTCCGGCAGATTGGCATCGCAAAGCAGGAGGTCGCTTGCGGTGATCGCGTCACGCACCGCGCGGACCTTGAGGCGGCGCGGCGAAAACAGCTTGTAAAGGTCCATATCCGCAAGTGCGATGACCAGATTGCCGTCTCGCTCCAGAATGGCGGTGTAGCTTGGCGTGCGGCGGTCGAGGAAAACGAAGGGCGTATCTTCCACGCCCGCCTGCCTTGCGGCCTCGGCCACTGCCTCGCCGGTGACGTCGCCGCCGCGTGGCGCGATGATGCGGACGGCAAAACCGAGCCGCGAGAGATTGCGCGCCGCGTTGAAACCGCCGCCGCCAGCCTCTTCCATCCAGGAGCCGGGATTGCTGGCGCCGGGCGCCGTCTCAGTCTCGATCATGCCGCGCCTGTCGATATGCGCGCCGCCCAGAACGAGTATTTTCTTCACGCTTGCGTTTCCCTCTTTCGCGGATGGAAAAGGTGGACGATTCGTCCGGGTCGTGTGTTTCTTCCCCGTCAGATCCGGTCCGCAGCGATCGGCCGGACACGGAAAAACGAAAGCAGAACAAACGACTTATCGTTATTTGTTTTCAATATGCTGGCTGCGCCTTGCGATATGAGAACAAATAGAGTACATCCTATTTCCATACTGCTTCATTGCCTGTGCGGCTTCAATAACCTAAAGGTGGATCGGATGGCACAAAATTCTTTGCGTCTCGTAGAGGATAAATCGGTGGATAAAAGCAAGGCACTGGAAGCGGCGCTCTCCCAGATCGAACGGTCGTTCGGCAAGGGATCGATCATGAAGCTCGGTTCCAATGAAAACGTGGTTGAAGTAGAGACCATTTCGACGGGTTCGCTCAGCCTGGATATTGCGCTCGGTATCGGCGGTCTGCCGAAGGGGCGCATCGTCGAGATCTACGGTCCGGAAAGCTCCGGCAAGACGACGCTTGCGTTGCAGACGATTGCGGAAGCCCAGAAGAAGGGCGGCATCTGCGCCTTCGTGGATGCCGAGCATGCGCTCGATCCGATCTATGCCCGAAAGCTTGGCGTGGATTTACAGAACCTCCTGATTTCGCAGCCGGATACGGGCGAACAGGCGCTGGAAATCACCGATACGCTGGTGCGCTCCGGTGCCGTCGACATTCTGGTGGTGGACTCGGTTGCGGCGTTGACGCCGCGTGCCGAAATCGAGGGTGAGATGGGCGACAGCCTGCCGGGCCTTCAGGCTCGTCTGATGAGCCAGGCGCTGCGCAAGCTGACCGCTTCGATCTCCAAGTCGAAATGCATGGTGATCTTCATCAACCAGATCCGCATGAAGATCGGCGTCATGTTCGGTTCGCCGGAAACGACGACGGGCGGTAATGCGCTGAAGTTCTACGCCTCGGTGCGTCTCGACATCCGCCGTATCGGCGCCGTCAAGGAGCGCGAAGAGGTTGTCGGCAACCAGACCCGCGTCAAGGTCGTCAAGAACAAGATGGCGCCGCCTTTCAAGCAGGTCGAATTCGACATCATGTATGGCGAAGGCGTTTCCAAGACCGGCGAGCTTGTCGATCTCGGCGTCAAGGCCGGTATCGTCGAGAAGTCCGGTGCCTGGTTCTCCTATAACAGCCAGCGTCTGGGGCAGGGGCGTGAAAACGCCAAGACCGTTCCTGCGCGACAATCCGGAGCTCGCCAACGAGATCGAACTGGCGCTGCGCCAGAATGCCGGCCTGATCGCCGACCGCTTCCTGCAGAATGGCGGCCCGGATGCCGGCGACAGCGACGACGGTCCTGACGAAGGCTGATGCATTCGAAGGTCCGGGCGTTCGCGTCCGGTGGCTTTGCCGGCATCATCAGATGTGGATCAAAAGGGTCGTGCGATTTTCCTCGTGCGGCCCTTTTTCTTTGCCTGGACGCCTTGGTGCGCCTCCATGGCTGGACAGGGCAGGATGCGGACGATAAAAGCCTTTGATTTTGCAAGATAGCCATCATTCGGCGATGGCGGTGATGGACTCCAGCCGTGAGCGGTGCGTGGGCATGAGCGGCGTGAATGAAATTCGGTCGACCTTTCTCGACTACTTCAAGAAGAACGGACACGAGATCGTGCCCTCCAGCCCGCTGGTGCCGCGCAACGATCCGACACTGATGTTCACCAATGCCGGCATGGTGCAGTTCAAGAACGTCTTCACCGGTCTTGAAAGCCGTCCTTATTCGACCGCCGCTTCGGCACAGAAATGCGTGCGCGCTGGCGGCAAGCATAACGACCTCGACAATGTCGGCTATACGGCCCGTCACCATACCTTCTTCGAAATGCTCGGCAATTTCTCCTTCGGCGATTATTTCAAGGAAGAGGCGATCGACCCATGCCTGGAACCTCATCACCAAGGAATTCGGCATCGACCGCAACCGCCTGCTGGTCACGGTCTATCACACCGACGACGAGGCCTTCAATCTCTGGAAGAAGATCGCCGGTTTCTCCGACGACCGCATCATCCGTATTCCGACCAGCGACAATTTCTGGGCGATGGGCGATACCGGTCCGTGCGGCCCCTGCTCGGAGATCTTCTACGACCATGGCGATCATATCTGGGGCGGACCGCCCGGCTCGCCGGAAGAGGATGGCGACCGCTTCATCGAGATCTGGAACCTCGTCTTCATGCAATATGAGCAGCTGACGAAGGAAGAACGCATCGACCTGCCGCGCCCGTCCATCGACACCGGCATGGGTCTCGAGCGCATTTCGGCGCTGTTGCAGGGCAAACACGACAATTATGACACCGACCTGTTCCGGGCGCTGATTTCGGCCTCCGTCGAAGCAACGGGCGTTCCGGCGGAAGGCGAAAAGCGCGGCAGCCACCGCGTCATTGCCGACCATCTGCGCTCCTCCGCTTTCCTGATCGCCGATGGCGTTCTGCCGTCGAACGAAGGCCGCGGTTATGTTCTGCGCCGCATCATGCGTCGCGCCATGCGCCATGCCGAGCTTCTTGGCTCGCGCGAGCCGCTGATCTACAAGCTTTTGCCAGCGCTGATACAGAAGATGGGCCGCGCCTATCCCGAACTGGTTCGCGCTGAGGCGCTGATCTCCGAGACGCTGAAGCTTGAGGAAACCCGTTTCCGCAAGGCGCTGGAACGCGGCCTGTCGCTGCTCTCGGACGCGACCTCCACGTTGCACAAGGGCGATATGCTTGATGGCGAAACCGCCTTCAAGCTTTACGACACCTATGGTTTCCCACTCGACCTGACGCAGGATGCGCTGCGCGCCCGCGAGATCGGCGTCGATATTTCCGGCTTCACCGATGCCATGCAGCGCCAGAAGGCGGAAGCACGCTCGCACTGGGCCGGCTCCGGCGACAAGGCAACCGAAACCGTCTGGTTCGAACTGAAGGAAAAGCTCGGCGCGACCGAATTCCTCGGCTACGACACCGAAACCGCCGAAGGCGTCATTCAGGCCATCGTCAAGGACGGCAAGTCGGTGGACAGTGCTGCCGAGGGCGAGGCGGTGCAGGTCGTCGTCAACCAGACGCCATTTTATGGCGAATCCGGCGGCCAGATGGGCGATACCGGCGTAATCTCCGGCGACAATGGTGCCTTTACCGTGACCGAAACCCAGAAGAAGGGCGAAGGCCTGTTCGTGCATTCCGGCACGGTATCCAAGGGTGGGTTGAAGATCGGCGAAGCCGTGCAGCTGACGGTCGATCACGACCGCCGCTCGCGTCTGCGCGCCAACCATTCCGCCACCCACCTGCTGCATGAGGCGCTGCGTGAGGTGCTTGGCACGCACGTTGCCCAGAAGGGTTCGCTGGTTGCGCCTGAGCGCCTGCGCTTCGACGTTTCGCATCCGAAGCCAATGTCGGCAGAGGAGCTGAAGGTCGTCGAGGACATGGCAAACGAGATCGTGTTGCAGAACTCGCCCGTCGTCACCCGCCTGATGAGCGTTGACGATGCCATTGCCGAAGGCGCCATGGCGCTGTTTGGCGAAAAATACGGCGATGAGGTCCGTGTCGTGTCCATGGGCACCGGTGTTCACGGTGCGAAAGCCAACCGGCCGTACTCGGTCGAGCTTTGCGGCGGCACCCATGTGGCCGCAACCGGCCAGATCGGCCTCATCCGCATTCTCGGCGAAAGCGCCGTCGGTGCGGGCGTGCGCCGTCTTGAAGCCGTCACGGGTCAGGGCGCGCTCGCCTATCTCTCCGAGCAGGATGAGCGGGTCAAGGCTCTGGCCTGGTCGCTGAAGGTTCAGCCCGGCGATGTGCTGTCGCGTGTCGAGGGGCTTCTGGACGAGCGCAAGAAGCTGGAGCGCGAGCTTGCCGAAGCCCGCAAGAAACTCGCAATGGGCGGCGGTTCGTCGGATGCCGGCGCAAACGATGTCAAGCAGATCGCGGGCGTCAATTTCCTCGCAAAATCCCTGTCCGGCATCGATGCCAAGGACCTCAAGGGTCTTGCAGATGAAGCCAAGGCCAATATCGGCTCCGGCGTCGTGCTGCTGATCGCCGTTTCCGAAGACGGCAAGGCCAGTGCTGTTGCTGCGGTGACCGAGGATCTGACGGCTCGTTTCAGCGCCGTCGATATCGTCCGCACGGCCTCTGCTGCGCTCGGTGGCAAGGGCGGCGGCGGACGACCTGATATGGCGCAGGCCGGCGGCCCAGATGGCGCCAAGGCGCAGGACGCCATCGACGCTGTCGCGGCGGCTTTGGCGGCATAATCCGGATTAATTGAAAAGGCGGGGCGAGACCCCGCCTTTTTGATTCTGGATGTTGAACTCCGAAAGGAATGTGATGCGCTTTGTAAATCCCATCCCTTTCGTGCGAGATATCAGCCGCTCCAGGGAGTTTTATCGGGACAGGCTTGGCCTGAAAATACTCGAGGATCTTGGAAACTTCATCCTCTTTGAAGGCGGCTTTGCGATCCATGAAGGTCGCTCGCTCGAACAGACGGTCTGGCGGTCACTGTCGGACACGGACGAACCCTATGGCAGGCAGAACGTGCTGCTCTATTTCGAACACGATGATGTCGATGCGGCTTTTCAGACTATCGCGCCGCATGTGGAGTTGATCCATCCCGTTGAGCGACAGGCGTGGGGACAGAGAGTGTTCCGTTTTTACGACCCTGACGGGCATGCAATCGAGATCGGAGAGCCGCTCGGCCTTTCCAATGGGTAAGTCGCTCACAAAAATCTAGAGTTCGTTTTGTGACCTTTGCGAGGGCCGATACCCCCAATTTGCGCGAAACCGCTGTCCCGTCTTGTCAGCCTCCAGCCTGCAAATCCTTCGCCGCCGCCTCGTCAAGCTGGGCGGCGCGTTTGAAGGCGGGGCGGTCGGTCAGATGCGACATGTAGTCGATAAAAACTGGACGTTTTTCGATTGTGCCGAACTGCAAGCCCCAGCCGACATGGGCACCCACGTAAACATCTGCGGCCGTGAAGAGATCGCCGGCGATGAAGCGGTTTTCGCTGACGGCGCGTTCAAGCGTGTTGATCACCTCCGCATAACCGCCGCATCCGGCCATGCGCAGCTTTTCCTTCGGCACCTCGAGACCCATCGCCTTCATGCTGGTTGCCATTTCCAGCGGGCCGGCGGCAAAAAACATCCAGCGGTAATAAAGCCCGCGCGCTTTCGGCGTCGGCGCAAGGTTGGCACCCGGAAAGGCGTCAGCCAGGTAGGCGCAGATCGCCGCCGCTTCCGTGACGATGGTGTCGCCGTGTTTGATGGCGGGCACCTTGGCCATCGGGTTGATCAGCCGGTAGGCCGGCGACTTCATCGAAGTCTCAAAGCCCAGTATCTCGGTTTTGTAGGGAACGCCCACTTCCTCGAGCATCCACCGCGCAATGCGTCCGCGCGACATGGGGTTGGTGTAGAAGATCAATTCACTCATTGCTTTGCCTCCCCAAGCAAAATTGCCATTGTATCATCGAAAACCCGCCGGGAATTCGCGCTGACACGGTGCGTTTTTATAGTCGACAGCATTATCTGTGTTCCCGAAAGATCGCGCTGTTACCCAGATGAATTTTTGACTGTGCCGGACAAGTTATCTGTAAGTTTATGCTGTTTCAGCTTTGTCTTGTTGTTTTTCTGGCTGCGGCACGCTCTGAAATCGAAGTCTGCGCCTAGTGCAACATCTAAGCAAGATACTGTGAACAAAAAAAGAAACCCGGCGTTGCGGCCGGGTTTCCTTGTCTCGATATTTCAAACGGGCCGTGGCTCGGTTGTTTCAGGCAGCCATTGCCGCCTTGAGGTTTTCATCGATCTTGTCGAGGAAGCCCTCGGTGGTCAGCCAGCCCTGCTGGTCGCCGACCAGAAGCGCCAGATCCTTGGTCATGAAGCCGGCTTCGACGGTGTCGACGCAGACCTTCTCCAGCGTCTCGGCGAAGCGGGCCAGCTCGGCGTTGTCGTCCAGCTTGGCGCGGTGCGCGAGGCCACGGGTCCAGGCGAAGATCGAGGCGATCGAGTTGGTCGAGGTCGCCTCGCCCTTCTGGTGCTGGCGGTAGTGGCGGGTGACGGTGCCGTGGGCGGCTTCGGCTTCCACGGTCTGGCCGTCCGGCGTCATCAGCACCGAGGTCATCAGGCCGAGCGAGCCGAAGCCCTGGGCGACGATGTCGGACTGCACGTCGCCGTCGTAGTTCTTGCAGGCCCAGACGTAGCCGCCCGACCACTTCAGCGCCGAGGCGACCATGTCGTCGATCAGGCGGTGCTCGTAGATGATGCCGGCTTCCTTGAACTTGGCCTTGAACTCTTCGTCGAAGACCTCCTGGAAGATGTCCTTGAAGCGGCCGTCATAGGCCTTGAGGATGGTGTTCTTGGTCGACAGGTACACCGGGAACTTGCGGTTCAGGCCGTAGCTGAACGAGGCGTGGGCGAAGTCGCGGATCGAGTCGTCGAGGTTGTACATGCCCATGGCCACGCCGGCCGACGGGAACGTCGAACACCTCGTGCTCGATGACCTTGCCGTCCTCGCCGACGAACTTGATGAACAGCTTGCCCTTGCCGGGGAACTTGAAGTCGGTGGCCTGGTACTGGTCGCCGAAGGCGTGGCGGCCGACGATGATCGGCTGGGTCCAGCCGGGCACGAGGCGCGGCACGTTCTTGCAGATGATCGGCTCGCGGAAGATGACGCCGCCCAGGATGTTGCGGATGGTGCCGTTCGGGCGACTTCCACATCTTCTTGAGGCCGAATTCCTCGACGCGGGCTTCGTCCGGGGTGATGGTCGCGCACTTGACGCCGACGCCGTGCTTCTTGATGGCGTTGGCCGCGTCGACCGTCACCTGGTCGTCGGTGGCGTCGCGGTTCTCGACCGACAGGTCGTAGTAGTCCAGCTCGAGGTCGAGATAGGGGAGGATCAGCTTGTCCTTGATCAACTGCCAGATGATGCGGGTCATCTCGTCGCCGTCGATGTCGACGACGGGGTTGGCGACCTTGATCTTGGCCATGAATCCTCACCTGGGCTGTAGGGGCCGTGTGGCGCCCATATTCGGAAAAATATCCGGTGCGGCTATAACATCGCGCGCGTCCGAGGCAAAGCCATGGGGGGCGCTTTTTTGGCGCAGCGCAATAACGCTTTGCGCATTGCCAAACCATATTGCCGGAATACAGTCAGGCGAATCGCTTCGCCCCTGTCGGGCCTACCCCGGGATCACATCATGCGGAAATTTCTGCTTCTGACTCCGCCGTCCTCTTTTCGCACAGCGCTCTTGCGGCCGGGCCTGCCGATCCCGTTCAGAAGGTGATGGACATCACCGTCAAGAACTGGTCCGGCGATGCCGAGAACTGGAAATACATTTTCGACGAGGACCTGCTGACCACCCTGTTCAGCAAGGAGTTCGTGGCGCAATATCGCGAGGCTTCCAAGAAACCGGCCTATGAGGCGGAAAGCGGTTCGACCGGCGATCCCTTCGGTTACCCGATCGTCGGCGACCAACTCGCAGACGGCTGCCCGCTGGAGGACAGCCGGTTACCCCGGTGGCGGAAGGACGGCGGACGTGGCGGTGGACGGCAGTTCAAGCTCAGGGCCTTGGCGGACGAGGCGGAGATGAAGGCGACGGTCGACGAGGTGGTTTTCGATGTGCGCGAGGAAGGCGGGCAGCCGCTCATCAGCGACACTTCACCGGATTGGCGACGAGGGCAGGGATCTCCTTGCGCGCAGAGATGGCGGCGATCATCAAGGGGGAGTGAGGGCGCAGATATGGAGGTTTGTGGCAGTTGAAAACCCATCCTCCGTCATGCTCGGGCTTGTTTCGAGCATCCGCAACAGAGTGATTTCATGAGACGTGCGTGGATCCTCGGGACAGGCCCGAGGATGACGTCGAATGTGGGGTGGCAGCCTGTTTCCCACGCGAAGGCCGCCATTTATTGGCTCTGACTTTGATTTTAGCGCCGATCTGTGCCAGTGAAGCGCGCTTTACGGTATCGGCCTCAAAGTCGATGCGGCGCTTCTAAAGAAAACGGACAAAAGACGATGGCAGGCACAAACAGCGAGCTTGAACTTGTGGCGGAAGGCCCGGCGATCATTCTGGTCGAACCGCAGCTCGGCGAAAATATCGGCATGGTGGCGCGCGCCATGGCGAATTTCGGCCTTGCCGAGTTGCGTCTGGTCAAGCCGCGTGACGGCTGGCCGAGCGAGAAGGCGCGTGCCGCCGCTTCCAAGGCCGATCATGTCATCGACGCGACGAAGGTGTTCGAGACGCTGGAAGAGGCGATCAAGGACCTCAACTTCGTTTATGCCACGACTGCGCGGGAGCGTTACGGTTTCAAGCCGGTGCGCGCGCCCGTCACCGCTGCCGCCACGCTGCGCACGAAGTTCCGGGCGGACGAAAGAACCGGCATCCTGTTCGGGCGCGAGCGCTGGGGCCTCACCAACGAGGAAGTGGCGCTGGCCGACGAGATCGTGACCTTCCCGGTCAACCCCGCCTTCGCCTCGCTCAACATCGCGCAGGCGGTGCTGCTGATGTCCTACGAGTGGATGAAATCCGGTATCGAGCGATCGAGACCGACACCGCGTTTCCGATGCCTCGACACAGACGCCCGACCGAGCAAGCAGCGTTTCACGGCCTGTTCGAGCACATGGAGGAGGCGCTCGATGCGCGCGGCTATTTCCGTCCGCCCGAAAAAAAGCCGAAAATGGTCGACAATCTGCGGGCGGTGCTTCACCCGAGCCGCGGCTTCACCGAGCACGGAAATCCAGGTGCTGCGCGGCGTGATCAGCGTCGCTCGATCGTTTTCCCCGGCAATGGCGCCAACCGCACGGCAAGCCGGGCTGGACACGAGCGAAAGCGCCATTGCCGACGAGGCGGGGACGGATGCCGAAGACGAGTGAGGGCTGGCGATGCTGAAACCGGTGCTGGTGTTCGATTCCGGCATTGGCGGGCTGACGGTTCTGCGCGAGGCGCGCGTGCTGATGCCGGAGCGCGGTTTCATCTATGTGGCCGACGATGCCGGTTTTCCCTATGGCGGCTGGGAAGAGGAGGCGCTGAAAGCGCGCATTCTCTCGCTGTTCGAGACGCTGCTCCAAGACTATAGCCCCGAAGTCTGCATCATCGCCTGCAACACCGCCTTCACGCTGGCCGGGGCCGATCTGCGGGCACGCTTTCCTGACATGACCTTCGTCGGCACCGTTCCGGCCATCAAGCCTGCGGCCGAGCGGACCCGCTCCGGCCTCGTCTCGGTGCTGGCGACGCCCGGCACCGTCAAGCGGCAGTATACGCGCGACCTCATCTCAGTCAATCGCCGACGCAGATGCCATGTCGCGCCTCGTGGCGAGCGAAAACCTGGCGCGCCTGGCCGAAACGCTGGATGCGCGAGGGGTTCGTCCGACGAGGAGGCCGTGCGGGCGGAAATAGCACCCTGTTTCATCGAGAGGCGACGGGCAAGCCGCACCGACATCGTCGTGCTGGCCTGCACGCATTATCCGTTCCTGGTCAACCGCATGCGCAAGACTGGCGCCCTGGCCGGTGGACTGGATCGATCCGGCCGAAGCGATTGCCCGGCGGGCACGCCATCTGGTGCCGCTGCCGCAGGATGCGGAACATCCCGATGGTTTCGATTTTGCCGTCTTCACCTCAGGCAAGCCGGATTTCGCCACACGGCGACTGATGCAGGGTTTTGGGCTTAGCGTTTCGCTGAGCTGAGAGGCCTGTTGTATTTTTGCATCTGTTCCGTTTGACTTTTGCAATTCGAGATTGCGACCTCTTGTCGCGTCCGGCATCTCGTGTAAGATGCTTCCTGTGTGTAACCGCTATAAAAGGAGGCGTGGAATGACTGACTATATGACTATGCGCCTTACCGGCATGTCTGGCTTTTCCGGCATGGTGTTCGGTGGTTACATGTCCCGAGGCATCGACCTCCGATAAGGCTTCGTGCCTGATTTCCCTGCCGTTTGGCATCTTCACTTCGTCTGACAGCTGAATTGTGCGTCCGCGCTGCCGCGTGTTGCGCCCGCCGTTCCCGCATGTCGTTTTATCATCGATAAAGGACCTGGCTGCTTCGTCGCACCGGGACGGATTTCCCATGCAGAAAAATCAACCATTGGTAGCATATGCGCTGCCGGATGCTGTGGAGCGCCTGTTCGCCACGTTCGGCGTCTGGAAAACCTTAAAAGCGGTTCTCGTCGCGGCAATGGTGCCGCGCGCGCCGCCGACCGATCTTTCCGATCTGCCGGAGCGTCTGCTGGACGATATCGGCCTTGCGCCATCCGACCGCAAGAGGCGGAGGGAGAGGGCCGCTCCTCCCTGGGCGCCGCGGTTTTGATGGCGGGCCTCCCTGGCAAAGAAAATGCCGGGGAGGCTTTTTGTGCCGACACGATGGGGAACCGGTATCGGGTTTAGACTACGGACAAATTTTGAAACCCTCGCCCCCGTCATGCCGGACCTGATCCGGCATCCAACCACGGCGCGTCTACGCCCTGAGAGGAGTCTTTTGCGATCAAAGACTTGATCGCGCTGGACCCCGGCTCAAGGCCGGGGTGACGGAGGGCGAGGCGAGGGTGTCGCAAAAAGTATCTGTCTTGCGGGATTTCTTACATCCGCTGCCATTGCCGAGTGGAAAATGGTGCCAGTATATATAGGGACTGAGGGAGTGGTTCCGATGATGAAATTTCCTGTTCAACCCGGTGAACTTTTGCGGGAAGAGGTCATTGCCGCACTTCAGCTTTCGGTCACAGAAACGGCGGGAAGGCTCGGCATGTCGCGCGTGGCGCTTTCGCGGGTGTTGAATGGTCGGGCGGGCGTCAGTCCAGACCTTGCCTTGCGGCTGGAGCGGGCAGGGGTCAGTACGGCGCGCGCATGGCTTGCCATGCAGTCGAATTACGATCTTGCACAGGCGATGAAGCGGGAGCAGCCACCCGTTCGCCCGTTGGATGACCGGGCGGCATGATCTTCGAAAATTGGGCTTGATGCCTTGCGTTTTTGGTGGCTTGCTCCCCAAAATCGGGCAAAGGAGATTGTATCATGCCGCTGGAGAACTGGCTGGCCTTCGTGGCCGCATCCGCCATCTTGCTTGCAATTCCGGGGCCGACGATCCTGCTGGTGATTTCTTATGCGCTGGGGCACGGGCGCAAGGCGAGCACCGCGACGGTGACGGGGGTGGCGCTTGGGGATTTCACCGCGATGACGGCCTCCATGCTGGGGCTCGGCGCGCTGCTTGCCACATCGGCGGCACTTTTCACCGGCCTGAAATGGATCGGTGCGGCTTACCTCATCTATCTCGGCATCAAGATTTGGCGTTCGCCGGTTGGCGGTGAAGGTGCGGAAGCCGCAGGTGTGGCGGGCCGTGAGCGGCCGCTCAAGATATTCCTGCACGCGTATATCGTCACGGCGCTGAACCCGAAAAGCATCATCTTCTTCGTCGCCTTCCTGCCGCAGTTTCTGGTGCCGACGTTGCCTTTCTGGCCGCAGGTGCTGATTTTCGAGGCGACATTTCTGGTGCTTGCCAGCTTGAATGCGGGTCTTTATGGACTTCTGGCAAGCGCTGCCCGCAATACGATCCGCAAACCGAAGGTTCAGCGCATCGTCAACCGCACGGGCGGCGGTCTGCTGATCGGCGCCGGTCTCGTTGCCTTTGGCTGTAAGAGGGCGACTTCGACGTAGACGCCCGTCGATCACTTGCAATTCGGACAAAACAAAATGGCATTCCCGCATATTCTTCTTGCCCTGATTACCGTGTTTTTGTGGGGCTTCAACTTCGTTGCCATCAAGATCGGCGTCGCCGACATGCCGCCATTGTTTCTGACGGGGGTGCGTTATCTGTTTGCGGCAGTGCCGTTGGTGTTCTTCCTGCCGAAACCCAATGTGCCGTGGCGGCATATGGTCGTTTACGGCATGGCGATGGGTTTCGTGCAATTCGGCCTGCTTTATCCGGCCATCAAGCTCGGCCTGCCGGCGGGGCTTGCTTCGCTCGTCATGCAGTCGCAGGCCTTCTTCACGCTGGCGCTTGCCGTGGTGTTTCTCGGCGAGCGGCCGTTGCCGTCACAGATCATCGGCGCGATCGTTGCTTTTGGCGGGCTGGCGGTCATCGGCGTGGAGCGCATGACGGCCGCAGCGCTGATCCCGCTCCTGATGGGGGTCGGCTCGGCCATAGCCTGGGCCTGCGGCAACATCGTCAATCGCCGCATCGGCCAGGTGAACGCGGTCTCGTTTGTCGCATGGACGAGCCTTATACCCGTTCTGCCGTTGATCTTGCTTTCGCTGGTGGTGGAGGGACCCGATGCGATTGTCGAGGGGGTGCGCAATGCGACGCCGACGATGGCTTTCGTGGTGATCTACATGGCCTATGGTGCGACCATCGTCGGCGCGGGTATCTGGAGTTACCTGCTTCTGCGTTATCCGGCCGGAACGGTGGCGCCGTTTTCGCTGCTGGTGCCTGTTGTCGGTTTCGTCAGCGCCTATTTCGCTTTTGCCGAGCATATTACCGTATTCGAAGTGGTCGGCGCCGCATTGGTCATCACCGGACTTATGCTGAATGTGTTCGGCAGGCGGCTTGCATTTTTGTGGGTCGCATCCGGGGCCGCATAGGCTGTGGCGCAATTGCCTGTGCATTATCCGCGTCGGACAGACGCAACAGGTGATTTTTTGGTAAAGAGCATGTTCGGCCGCCGTCACGGGAATCGGCCGGATGACAGGCAGCACGAGGAACGGAACATTGCAGGTCGGCATCGACATGGGAACCCTATCGGGCGGGCAGCAGGCCAAGCTCGATATCGAGGAATTGCTTGCGACGCGTTTGCTGGTGCAGGGCAATTCCGGGTCCGGCAAGTCGCACCTTCTGCGCCGGCTGCTGGAGCAATCGGCGCAATGGGTGCAGCAGGTCATCATCGATCCCGAGGGTGATTTCGTCACGCTTTCCGACAAGTTCGGCCATGTGGTGGTGGATGGCGAGCGCACCGAGGCGGAGCTTGCCGGCATTGCCAACCGCATTCGCCAGCACCGGGTCTCCTGCGTGCTGACGCTTGAAGGTCTCGATATCGAACAGCAGATGCGGGCCGCAGCCGCCTTCCTCAACGGCCTGTTCGATGCGGATCGCGAATTCTGGTATCCCGTGCTTGTCGTGGTGGATGAGGCGCAGATGTTTGCGCCCTCCGTCGGCGGCGAGGTGACCGAGGATGCGCGCAAGGCGTCGCTGGGCGCCATGACCAATCTGATGTGCCGTGGCCGTAAACGCGGGCTTGCGGGCGTCATCGCCACGCAGCGCCTTGCCAAGCTCGCCAAGAACGTGGCGGCGGAAGCCTCGAACTTCCTGATGGGCCGCACCTTTCTCGATATCGACATGGCGCGCGCTGCCGATCTGCTCGGCATGGACCGGCGCCAGGCGGAAATGTTCCGTGACCTGCAGCGCGGCAATTTCGTGGCGCTTGGGCCTGCGCTGTCGCGCCGCCCGTTGCCCATCGTCATCGGTGCGGTGGAAACCTCGGCGCGCTCGTCTTCACCCAAGCTGATGCCGCTACCGGATGCATTGCCAGATGTGGAAGACCTGATCTTCACGCCGGATCCGGAAGAGTTCACGCGGCCCGCTGTCCGACGCACGCCGCCGGCGCCGCGCCCGACAACCGATATTCTCGCTGAACTCTCCCGCTCCACCCCCGCCGCCGTCGGCTCCTCACCGGAGCAGTCGCCGCGTGCAGGCCAGCCGGAGATAACGCCGGAGGAGCGCGAAGAGAAGATCGCGGCCGTGCTCTTCGAAATTCTCGACGATCCGCAATCGGCCTATCGCACGGATGCTGTGCTCTATCAGGATTTTCTGGTGCGCGCCCGCATGCGCCGCATTCCCGGCACGCCGATGACGCTTGCGGATTTCCGCCGCCAGGTGGCGATTGCCCGCTCCGGTGTGGACGCGGCTATGGCGGCGACGGAAGGCTGGGAGAAGGCGCTGGAATTGTCGATGTCGGTTTCCGACGATCTGCAAGGGGTTTTCCTCTTGCTCGTCAAAGCGGCGCTCAATGAGGAGCCTTGCCCCTCCGACGCCCGTATTGCCCGCGCCTACGGCACACATTCGGCGAGGCGCGCCCGCCGGCTTCTCGGTTATTTCGAGGAGAAGGAGCTTGTGGTGGTACACGCCGATTTTTCCGGCAAGCGCATTGTGGCCTTTCTCGATCTCGACGCAAAAACCGCACCCGGCGATGCGGATGCGGCAGAGGATGATGCGAAGCTTGCGGCGGAGTAATTGCTATTGCGCCAAAATCCGCACCGCGAAGCCGATTGTGGTGTAGAGACCGACGAGGCTCATCGTCAGGACGGAAACGATAACAAATATCACCAGCGCAGAGGCCAATCGATGTGGCCTCTGATGCGGGCGGGGGCTGGCATCCGGTTGGATGGACACAATTTGGGAGAGTTGCGCCGCTGTCCATCCGCCGCTTTCGAATTCCGGCGAAGCGATAAATTCCGCCAGATGCCGTTGTCGTCTCATGGAGGACGGCAATTGCGCCAGAAAGCGTTGCGGTTCACGCCTGTGGCTTCTCGACAGGAATATATTGATCGCTTCCCTGAAACGCTCGTCGCGCGCGCCTGAGCAGAACAACATGCGTCCCGCTTCCACGAGATCGTGCATCTCGAGCAGCACTTCGCCGTATTTTTGAAACAGCGCCAGATCGACTTCGGGATGGCTTTAGCCTTCCTTGAAGGATTTCTTTCGCTCGCCAAAGCTTCTGTTCGGAAATTGCCTGATCAACGGGTTCAAAGGTCATCTTAAAGCAATGAATGGGAAGTTCTTCTAATATTGTGAGAATATATGTCAGTCTTTGTAGCAATAATACAGACTATATATCTCATTATCAAAAGGAAAGAGGAGGCGCCATCGCCTCCTCAATTTATTGACAAGCCTGCCCCACACTTGACGTCATCCTTGGGCTTGTCCCAAGGATCTAATCACGTCCAATAAAATCGAGACGTTGCAGATGCTCGGGACAGGCCCGAGCATGACGGAAGAGAGCGAACAGGACTTTGTCAGGGGTCCGAGGAGGCGTTTCCGCCTCCTCCTTGCTCATCATTATTCGATAGCCTTGGCTTCCTTGCGCGTCGCGATCAGTGAACCGACGATGCCGGTTGCGAGGATGGCGACGGTGACGCCGAGTGAGACCGCCGGCGGGATCTTGGCGATACCAAGCATGTCCGCGACGAAAATCTTCGAGCCGACGAAGACCAGAACCGCAGCCAGTGCGTATTTCAGATAGGCGAAGCGGTGGATCAGGGCGGCAAGTGCGAAATAGAGCGCGCGCAGGCCGAGGATCGCGAAGATGTTCGAGGTGTAGACGATGAACGGATCGGTGGTGATCGCGAAGATCGCCGGGATCGAATCGACCGCGAAGATCAGGTCGGCGATTTCGACCATGATCAGCGCCAGAAACAGCGGCGTCACAAAGGTCTTCAGCCGGCCGGTGGACGGCGTCCGTCTCCTTGACGAAGAATTTTTCGCCATGCAGCTTTTCTGTCACCGGCAGGCGGCTGCGCAAGAATTTCAGGATGCGGTTATTGCCGATGTCGGATTCGTCATGGTCCGACGAGAACAGCATCTTGAGGCCCGTAAAGACGAGGAAGGCCGCAAAGAGATAGAGCACCCAGTGGAAGTTTTCGACGATGGCAGCGCCGCCGGCAATCATGATGCCGCGCAGGACGATGACACCGAGGATGCCCCACAGCAGCACGCGGTGCTGATATTGGCGGGGAATGGCGAAATAGGAGAAGATCATCGCGATGATGAAGATATTGTCCATCGCCAGGCTTTTTTCGACCACGAAGCCGGTGACATATTCCATGGCGGATTGCTGGCCGGACTGATACCAGATCCAGCCGCCGAAGGCCAAGCCGATGGCGATGTAAAAGCCGGACATCAGCAGGCTTTCACGAATGCCGATTTCCTTGGAATTCTTGTGCAGTACGCCGAGATCGAGCGCCAGCAGGCCAAGGACGAGAGAAATGAAGACCGCCCACATCCATGTGGGGGTACCGAGAAAATCGTTGAGGAGGAACTCCATCAGTCAACCTTTAGCCGGACGAGGTTGGCTTCGCGGATGGGGAACGGTCCTCGAGAAGTATGGCCCCAACCTTCAAAAAACTCGACATCACGTGTTGTCCGGTAACACGCCAGAGGGGCCCGAGTCCTGATTACCGCTAAGAAGTGGGTGGGCTTTCAGGCTTTTCAAGGGGGTGGAGCCAGAAAAAAGCGGCGGGCCTTGTTTGACAAATTTGTAAAACGTGTTTAGAAGCCGCCTCAACGCCGGGCAGTCATGTCCGGTGTGTTTCGTTGACTGCCTTGCAGTTTATAAACTGACGTTCGGCGGTCAATATCACCGACATGTCCCGTGGTCTCTCCATTCGCATGTGAGAAACCTGTCAGAGGTCCTGAAACGGGCTTCAGAGGAGGGCGTGTTTCCTCAAACCGGTTTGGCAACAAACCGGCATAACCTATTGAGAAGGAAATACGATGAGCAAGCGCGAATCGGCTAAGTATAAAATTGACCGCCGCATGGGCGAAAATATCTGGGGCCGTCCGAAGTCCCCGGTAAACCGCCGCGAATACGGCCCCGGCCAGCACGGCCAGCGCCGCAAGGGCAAGATGAGCGACTTCGGCACGCAGCTGCGCGCCAAGCAGAAGCTCAAGGGCTACTACGGTGAACTGCGCGAAAAGCAGTTCCGCGCCACCTACGACGAAGCAAACCGTCGCAAGGGCGATACCTCCGAGAACCTGATCGGCCTGCTCGAGTCGCGTCTGGACGCCATCGTCTACCGCGCCAAGTTCGTTCCGACCGTTTTCGCATCGCGCCAGTTCATCAACCATGGCCACGTCACGGTTAACGGCGTTCGCGTCAACATCGGTTCTTACCGTTGCAAGCCGGGCGACGTTATCGAAGTTCGCCAGAAGTCCAAGCAGCTGGTAACGGTTCTCGAAGCCGTTCAGCTCGCAGAACGCGACGTTCCTGACTACATCGAAGTCGATCACAACAAGATGGTTGCGACCTATGCTCGCATCCCGGCTCTGTCTGACGTTCCGTACCCGGTCGTCATGGAACCGCATCTGGTCGTCGAATTCTACTCGCGTTAATCGACGCGTTTCAGTATTGAGAAAGCCGCCCCTCGGGGCGGCTTTTTTGTTTGCTGGGGAAGGCTTTGCATGCAGGACATTCAGGCGATCGTCGATTCCATTTACGACAGCATGGTGCCGCGCCTGGGCGAGGGCAAGGTTGCGGATTACATTCCGGAACTTGCCAAGGTCGATCCGAACCAGTTCGGCATCGCCATCACCACCGTCGATGGAACCACCTATACGGCCGGCAATGCGCTGACACCGTTTTCGATCCAGAGCATTTCCAAGGTCTTCATGCTGACGCTGGCGCTTGGCAAGGCAGGCGAGACGGTGTGGAACCGGGTGGGGCGCGAGCCTTCCGGCTCCTCCTTCAACTCCATCGTGCAGCTGGAGCATGAGCACGGCATTCCGCGCAATCCCTTCGTCAATGCCGGCGCCATCGTGGTCACGGATATCGTTCTTTCCGGCCACCAGCCGCGTGAGGCGATTGGCGAGCTCCTGCGCTTCGTGCGGTATCTCGCCGACGACGATACGATCAGCATCGACGATACGGTGGCGAAATCCGAGCAGGCGACGGGGTTCCGCAATTTTGCGCTTGCCAATTTCATGCGGTCCTTCGGCAATCTGCACCACCCCGTCGAATATACGCTGGGCGTCTATTTCCATCAGTGCGCACTGTCGATGACCTGCGCACAACTGTCGCGGGCGGGTCTGTTCCTTGCCAATCGCGGCCGCAATCCGCTCTCCGGCCACACCGTCGTTTCGGACCGGCGGGCGCGGCGCATCAATGCGCTAATGCTGACCTGCGGCCATTATGACGGATCGGGCGATTTCGCCTATCATGTCGGCCTGCCGGGCAAGAGCGGCGTCGGCGGCGGCATCATGGCGGTGGCGCCGGGCAAGGCCTCGATTGCCGTCTGGTCGCCGGGTCTCAACAAGGTCGGCAATTCGGCACTCGGGTCGCATGCGCTGGAAATGCTGGCGACGAAAACCGGCTGGTCGGTATTCGGGGCTTGATATTGCGGGCGGATGCGGGCATTTCCTGCATTGAAAATGGCTGAACGCCAGAGCGGGCTAATCATGAACATTGTCACCAGCATCTCAGATGAGGTCGAGGCCGATCAGGACCTGGCCGGAGAAAATGGCGGTTCGCATCCGCTGTTCGACGCGGCACCCCGATCCGTCTCCTTCAACAAGCTGCGCAAGCGGCTGTTGCGCAATGTGCGTCAGGCCTTCGGGGATTTCGGCATGCTGAACGGCCAGAAGCGCTGGCTGGTCGGCCTTTCCGGCGGCAAGGACAGCTACGGTCTTCTGGCGCTGCTGCTCGATCTGAAGTGGCGTGGCCTCTTGCCGGTCGAACTCATTGCCTGCAATCTGGATCAGGGCCAGCCGAATTTCCCCAAGCATGTGCTGCCGGAGTATCTGGCGAAGATCGGCGTTGCCCACCGCATCGAATATCGCGACACCTATTCCGTGGTGAAGGAAAAGGTGCCGGCGGGTGGCACCTATTGTTCGCTCTGTTCGCGGCTGCGGCGCGGTAATCTCTACCGCATTGCGCGGGAAGAGGGCTGCGATGCGTTGGTGCTCGGCCATCACCGCGAGGATATTCTCGAGACCTTCTTCATGAACTTCTTCCATGGCGGCAGGCTGGCCGGCATGCCGGCAAAACTGATGAATGACGAGGGCGACCTGATGGTGCTGCGGCCGCTTGCCTATTGCGCCGAAGAGGATATGGCGAAATTCGCGGCGGCAATGGAATTCCCGATCATTCCCTGCGACCTCTGCGGCTCGCAGGACGGGCTTCAGCGCAATGCCATGAAGGAGATGCTGGCCGACATCGAAAGGCGCATGCCGGGCCGCAAGGACGTGATGCTGCGGGCGCTTGCCCATGTCAATCCGTCGCATCTGCTCGATCCGAAGCTTTTTGATTTCTCGGCGCTTGCTGTCACCGGGGCGTCACCTGAAGAGCGTACGGAGGCCAGCCCTCCCTTATGAAGAAGTGCCCTTAGCGATGACCCTTTCCGATAAAGATATCGATTTTCTGATTTCCACCGTTGCCGCCGCTGGCAGCCAGGAAATCATGCCCCGCTTCCGCAATCTCGAGGCAGGCGCGATCTCCGAAAAGACCTCCGCCGTCGATCTCGTCACCGAGGCGGACATTCTGGCGGAAAAGGCGATCACCGCCGCCCTCCTGCAACGGTTTCCCAAGGCCCATATCGTCGGTGAAGAGGCCTACGACGCGGATCAATCCGTCATTCCCGCCCTTGCCGATGCGCCGTTTGCCTTCGTGATCGATCCCATCGACGGCACTTTCAATTATGCGTCCGGTTTTCCCGCTTTCGGCACGCTGCTTGCGGTCACCGTCAAGGGTGAGACGGTGGCGGGCATCATCCATGATCCAGTCATGGGCGATACCATCCTTGCTCTCAAGGGTGAGGGGGCTTATCTCCACCGCAAGGACGGCTCGCAGGCAAAGCTGAAGGTCGCCGATCCCGCGCCATTGTCCGAAATGGTCGGCATCTTTTCCTGGGGCCACAGCCATGAAGATCGCCGCCCGGTGATCGCCGCCAATATGGCCAAGATCAAGATGGCGCTTTCAATCAATTGCTCGGCTCATGAATATTGGCTTGCCTCGGCTGGCAAGCTGCATTTCATCGGCCATGAGAAGCTGATGCCGTGGGATCATCTCGCCGGTGTTCTCGTGCATCAGGAAGCGGGCGGCTACACGGCCCGTTTCGACAATACGCCCTACCGGCCGGGACAGACCACAGGCGGCATCCTGTCGGCCCCCGACAAGGAATGCTGGAAGATGCTGCGCCGGGAAATCGTGGCCTTATAATATTGCTGCTTAAATGGAAGGATATCGCCCATGGCACTCGAACTCGACATCGCCTCTCTTGCCAATGCGCTTCAGGAGGCGGCGGCCGTGGAAATCCTGCCGAGGTTCCGTAATCTGGGCGAGGGCGACGTCAGGATCAAGAGCGAGGCGATAGACCTCGTAACCGAGGCCGACGAGGCTGCCGAGCGGCTGATCCGCGCCCGCGTGCAGGAGATCATGCCGCAGGCGCTGTTCATCGGCGAAGAGGCCGTTGCGGCCGATGCCTCGCTGCTGGGCAAGCTTGCCGAGGCCGATCTTGCCGTGGTGGTCGATCCCATCGACGGCACCTATAACTTCGCCTCCGGCCTGCCGCTGTTCGGCGTGATGATGAGCGTCATCTCCAAGGGCGAGACCGTTGCCGGTCTGATTTTCGATCCGATGGGCAATGACTGGGCGATTGCCGAAAAAGGCTCGGGCGCATGGCTTTGTGCCGCCGATGGTTCGCAGACGCAGATGTCCGTCGTGCCGGCGCCGCACCTGTCGCAGATGGTCGGCATCGCCAATACCGGTTATTTTGACGTGGAGACACGCCGCAAGATTCTCATGAACCTCGCGGATGTGCGGCTGTTCACCAGCTATCGCTGCGCGGCGCATGAATACCGCGTGTTCTGCGGCGGCCACATGCATTTCCTGATGTACAACAAGCTGATGCCCTGGGACCATCTGGCCGGCACGCTGCTGTCGCAGGAAGCAGGCGCCTACGCCGCCCGTTTCGACGGCTCGCCCTATCTGCCGAGCCATGTGGAAGGCGGCCTGCTGCTCGCTCCCGATCAGGAGACGTGGGAGTTGCTGCGCGAGAAGATTTTTACGGTGTGAGTTGCGGCTCGCCGGGGCAGAACGCCTCTTCCGTCATGCCGGACGAGATCCGGCATCCAGCCACGGCGCGTCTGCGACGTGAGAGGTATCTTTTGCGATCAAGGACTTGATCGCGCTGGACCCCGGATCTGGTCCGGGGTGACGGTGGATAAAGTGAGCCATCAATCAACAAAAACGGCGCGGAACTCGGTTCCGCGCCGTTTTTATTTGTCTATCTGGCCTCAGAGCATTTCCAGTAAAACTGCGTAGCGGTTTTATGTCTGGAAAATGCCTAGAAACAAAGAGCTGGAGCACGTCTCGCCTAATGCGTCGGCTTGTTGTGCGCCTGAAACAGCACGCCCTTTTCCCCGATCAACACGAAGACGAGGCCGATGAGGGAGACGGCGAAGAAGCCGCCGACCATTGGCAGCGCCGTGCCGTCGAAAGCCTGACCGATGACGGCCCCGATCAGCGAGCCGCCGACGGTTCCCATGAAACCGATGACGGAGGAGGCCGTGCCGGCGACATGGCCGAGCGGCTCCATGGCGAGCGAGTTGAAGTTCGAGCCGATCCAGCCGAACTGGAACATGGCAAGCGCGAAGAACACGATGAAGATCGCAAAGGGCATCGGTTCCGGTCCAACCATCTGCACCACCAGCCACAGGAAGGTGATGGCGATGAAGCCGAGCAGCGATCCGTGCGACAGCTTGCGCATGCCGATCCGGCCGACAAGCCTGGCATTGATGAAGGACGACAGGGCCATGAACAGGGCAACGCCCGCAAAAGCGGCCGCAAACAATGCGCCGAGCCCGTAAATGCCCTTATAGACCTGCTCGGCGGAATTGATGAAGCCGAACAGGGCACCGAAGATGAAGGTGCTGGAGAGCGTATAACAGAGCGCGATCCGGTTGGTGAGCACGATCTTGAAGCCGCCGAGGATCGACCGAACGGTGAAAGGCCTGACGTCATCGGGATGCAGGGTTTCCGGCAGGCGGAAATACATCCAGGCTGTCACGATGGCGGCAATGCCGGCCATGAAGGCGAAGATCAGGTGCCAGTCACCGAAAAACAGCACGATCTGGCCGGTGCCGGGCGCGATGACCGGAACGACCATGAAGACCATCATGATCAGCGACATGACTTCCGCCATCTGACGGCCGCCATAGATGTCGCGCACGATCGAGATGGTGATGACGCGCGTCGCTGCCGAGCCGATGCCCTGAATGAAGCGCAGAACCAGCAGGCCCGAGAATGACGGTACGAAAACGACGGCGATGGCAGACGCGATGTAGATCGCCAGCCCGACCAGCATCGGCTTGCGGCGCCCGAAACGGTCCGAGATCGGTCCGTACACAAGCTGGGCGATGCCGAGGCCGAGAAGATAGGTGGAAATGACGTATTGACGGTGGTTTTCATTGACGACGCCAAGGGAGGCGCCGATTTCCTGAAGACCGGGAAGCATGATGTCGATGGCAAGCGCATTCATCGCCATCAGCATTGCGGCAAGCGCAATGAATTCCGTACGCCCCATCGAGCCTGCGCGCGAAGTGGTGGATTGTGAAAGTTCTGTCACAGGATTGCCCCAAAAAGAACGGCAAAGGCGTTGCATGACGCAACGCCTGGCATAAATTTCTGACAATCAGGGTGGGCCGGATGAACCGGCCGAAATCAGGCCGCGCCGCGGACGCTGATACCCTGTTCTTGGAAGTGGGCTTGCAGTTCGCCAGACTGGAACATCTCTTTGACGATGTCACAGCCGCCGACGAATTCGCCCTTGATGTAAAGCTGCGGGATGGTGGGCCAATTGGAATAGTCCTTGATACCCTGACGGATATCGGCATCGGCAAGCACGTTGACGCCCTTGTATTCGACGCCGAGGTAGTCGAGAATCTGTACGACCTGACCGGAAAAACCGCACTGCGGGAACTGCGGGGTTCCCTTCAGGAAAAGAACGATGTCGTTGCTCTTCACTTCGCTGTCGATGATGTCGTGAATGCCGCTCATGGCCATATCCTTTCACATGCGGTTCAAGGCCGCTGCGTTGACTTTGTCCCTAGATAACATGTCGTGGCGCGATTTCCACCCGTGGCGCGTAAAAAATGCGCGGGTGTGGCATCGTTGAGTGCGGGTGGAAACCCCTGATATCAGCGCGTCATTCCAGGTGGGTAAGAAAAGTCGAGCATTATCTTCCCGATTGGCTCTCGCCGTCTGAAGACTAATTTCACGATTGGACCCGTTCTGCCTTTATAAATGGAAAGTTCCTGTTTGTTCTCGAACAGCTTGGTTTCGTGGCCGCTATCCAGCGAGCAGTCATCCTCGCAATCGATTTTGATCTGGCTAAAGGATCGACCCGCTTTGAGATCGATAATTAATTTCGGACTTTTCCGATCCACCAAGCGGCAGGTGTCGTCGATTTTGCAAAAGGCTGTGCCAGATATCCGATCAGCACCATCAAGCGTGACGATGTAGCCGATCTTGATCTCTTTCCTGTCCTGCGCGAGGCCTTGCAGCGGCCCCGAAATCGTCAGCAGCGCGCAGACGAGAGGCAGGCGAAGGCCAGGCATCATCGAAGTCGCTGCCTGCTGCGAGCAGCGGCGGTGCGTCTTTTGCTCACCTGTTTTTTGGCGGGCCTGGGTTTGACGGCTGCTTTGATTGCCGCTTCCAGCACGGAGCCGACGATGCCGCCGGCAAGAGACGTGTTGGTTTTCGTCCGGCGGCGGATGCGGCGGGTCTTGCCAAGGCCTGTCTTGGCAAGGACTTCGGAGAGCGCGCCTTTGACGACGCCGTTTAACAACTGATCGACGATCCCGGACAAATTTCCCTCGCCAGCAAATAAATCATATTTCGGTCGCGTTTTTTTACTATACGTTCATCGCCCACTGTATCAAGCGATCCTTTCGGGTGTCTCAAGCCCCGAAGGTTTATGCATGCCGACCGTCAAGTCACGACTTGTTCTTTATTTCCCTGGCTTCGATCCGCTCGATGCGCCCGCCCATCATCTGCGTTACCAGCGGGCGGCAGCGCTTGCCGGCAAGACATGGGATGTCGATTATGCGGTGGGGGCGCTGGAGAGTTCGCCGGCTGGCGACACATTTAAGGTGGAGGCCGCGGCGGGCGATTGGCGGACCCGGTCCACGATCTTCGTCTACGACCATAATGCGGTGATATCCCGCCTCAGGGACGCGCCGGTGTGGCGGCAGATCGCACTCGGCTTTGCGGCGGCGGCCGGTATCGTTACGGAAGGCGGTGCGGGGCGGTATCTGCGCCATGCCTGGCGTTTCGGCCTGTTCTTCATCTTCCCGTTCCTGCTGATGCTGGTGGGCGGCGCGCTTGCGGCGGGCATTGCGCTGTCACCTTGGCTTTTCGGTTTGCCGCTCTGGTTGCTGGCGATCAGCCTTCCCGCTGCCGCCCTGTTCTTTGTGAAGGCGTTTCTGCCTTTCGCCGAACGGTTTCATACCTTGCATCTTTATGCCGACTGGCGCTTTGCGCTGGCCGTGGGGCGTGATGAGCCGATTGCCCGTGACTGGATCGAAGAGAAGGCCGCGCTCGTTCTCAAGGCGCTGGAACAGCCTGCGGAGGAGGTTCTGGTCGTGTCGCACAGCATGGGGGCCAGTCTCGCGATTGCCGTGATCGGCCGGGTGCTGGAACTGAAGCCGGATGCGCTGGATGGCCGCAAACTATCGTTTGCGACGCTGGGCGGCGCGGCGTTGCAATGCGCGCTGCTGTCCAGTGCGGACAGGCTTCGCCAGAGCGTCGGCGCGCTTGCGCGTCACCCTGAGGTGACATGGTTCGATATCCAGTGCCTGACGGATCCCATCCATCTCTACCGCTGTAACACCGTGGCGCTTGCCGGCCACAAAGATGCGCCGCAGCCGAAGATCGTGCCGATCCGTTTCAAGCACTCGCTTTCGCCCGAGCGCTATAAAAAGAACAAGCGCAACTTCCTGCGCATGCACCGGCAATATGTACTGGGGCCGGACCGCAAGTCGGGTTACGATTTTACCCTGCTGACGGCCGGGCCATTGCCCGCCGCCTCGTTTGCCGATCTGGACTCGCAGAGCCCGCCCGTTTTGTAAGTGGCACGTTCCATTGACCTGATATGAAAAAGGCCCGCGTGAGACTGTCACGCGGGCCTTTGATTTCAGTCCGGAGCCTTCACGCTCTCGCGCAGGCGGGACAGCGACATGCCTTCACGGCCACAGTCATTCGGGAGCCGAGGTCTGCAAGGCAAGGGCGTGCAGAACGCCGCCCATATTGCCCTTCAGCGCGTCATAGACCATCTGGTGCTGCTGCACGCGGGTCTTGCCCTTGAACGCATCCGCGACAACTTCCGCCGCGTAATGATCGCCATCACCGGCCAGATCGCGGATCGTGACCTTTGCCCCGGGAATTCCCGCCTTAATCATGTCTTCAATGTCGCCGGGTTTCATGGGCATGGTGTATCTCCTTAATTCATTCTGCGGCGATTAGAGTTTCGCCATCCATGAATTGAGGGAACCACGATTCATGGGCCAAGTGCAATTCTTTAATCTCGATCGCGCGTGCCGTGCCCAGCTTTACGCTTGAGCCGCCGGTGAGGCCGATTGCCGGGCAGGGAACGCCTGCGGCCTTCGCTGCTGCATACACCTCGTCCAGATCGCTCTTCTGGACGGTCAGGACATAACGCCCCTGATCTTCGCCGAAGAAGGTGAGGACAGGGTTATGGCCTTCCACCGCATCGATCGTCGCGCCGATGCCGGATGAAATCGCCATTTCGGCAACCGCGAGAGCAAGACCACCCGAGGAGCAATCGTGAACGGCTGTCGCAAGACCGTCGGCAATGAGGGCGCGGACGAAATCGCCATTTCTCTTTTCAGCCGCCAGATCGACATGCGGTGCCGGGCCATCGATGCGGCCATGCACGTCGCGCATGTAAACGGACTGGGCGATGTGGGTGCCAAGACCGGCAGGCGCGCCAACCAGCAGCACGACTTCGTCGGCGGCGGCAAAGCGGATGCGTGCCATGCGGCCCCAGTCCTTCAGCAGGCCAACGCCGCCGATGGTGGGGGTGGGCAGGATCGCCTGGCCGTTGGTCTCGTTGTAGAGCGAGACGTTGCCGGAAACGATCGGGAAGTCGAGCGCGCGGCAGGCTTCGCCGATGCCCTTGATGGCATGGACGAGCTGGCCCATGATCTCGGGCTTTTCGGGATTGCCGAAGTTGAGGTTGTCGGTGGCCGCCAGCGGCACGGCGCCGGTTGCGGTCAGGTTGCGCCAGCATTCGGCGACCGCCTGCTTGCCGCCTTCGAACGGGTCGGCCTCGACATAGCGCGGCGTCACGTCGGAGGAGAAGGCCAGCGCCTTGTTGGCATGGCCTTCGACGCGGACCACGCCGGCATCGCCGCCCGGCAGCTGCAGGGAATTGCCCTGGATCAGCGTGTCGTACTGCTCGTAGACCCAGCGGCGCGAGGAGTTGTTGGCCGAACCGACCAGCGACACCAGTGCGTCGGCAATGTCTGCGTCCGGAACGTCGCTTTCCGCAAGCGGCGCCTGAACCTTGGCGGGCGTCCACGGGCGGTCGTATTCCGGCGCCTGATCGCCCAGATCCTTGATCGGCAGGTTCGCGACTTCCTCGCCCTGGTGCAGCACGCGGAACCGCAGGTCGTCGGTGGTCTTGCCGACGATGGCGAAGTCCAGGCCCCATTTGACGAAGATCGCCTTGGCTTCCTCTTCCTTCTCGGGCTTCGAGCACCATGAGCATGCGCTCCTGGCTTTCCGACAGCATCATTTCGTAGGCCGTCATGCGCTCTTCGCGCACCGGTACGGCGTTGAGGTCGAGTTCGATGCCGAGATCGCCCTTGGCGCCCATTTCGACGGCCGAGCAGGTGAGGCCGGCCGCGCCCATGTCCTGGATGGCGATGACCGCGCCGGTCTTCATCAGTTCGAGGCAGGCTTCCAGCAGGCACTTTTCGGTGAAGGGGTCGCCGACCTGCACGGTCGGGCGCTTCTCCTCGATGGTCTCGTCGAATTCGGCCGAGGCCATGGTCGCGCCGCCGACGCCGTCGCGGCCGGTCTTGGCGCCGAGATAGACGACCGGCAGGCCGACGCCCTTGGCTTCGGACAGGAAGATCGCGTCGGTCTTGGCGAGGCCGGCGGCAAAGGCGTTGACGAGGATGTTGCCGTTGTAGCGCGGGTCGAACTCGACCTCGCCGCCGACGGTCGGCACGCCGAAGGAGTTGCCATAGCCGCCGACGCCGGCGACGACGCCAGCCACGAGGTGGCGGGTCTTCGGATGATCCGGCGCGCCGAAGCGCAGCGCATTCATCGCCGCAATCGGGCGGGCGCCCATGGTGAACACGTCACGCAGGATGCCGCCGACGCCGGTCGCCGCGCCCTGGTAGGGCTCGATATAGGACGGGTGGTTGTGGCTCTCCATCTTGAAGACGACGCAGTCGCCATCGCCGATATCGACCACGCCGGCATTCTCGCCCGGGCCCTGGATCACCCGCGGGCCGGTGGTCGGCAGCGTCTTCAGCCACTTCTTCGAGGACTTGTAGGAGCAGTGCTCGTTCCACATGGCCGAGAAGATGCCGAGCTCGGTAAAGCTCGGCTCGCGCCCGATCAGGTCGAGGATGCGCTGGTATTCGTCGGGCTTCAGCCCGTGGGCGGCGACGAGTTCCGGGGTGATCTTGATGGAATTTGAGATAGACATAGGTCTCACGCGGTTGGAGCCGAGGAAAGTTTCCGGTTCTTTAGCGCAAGAGGCCTCTCCGTGCGACAGGAAAATGTGCAGTTTTACCGGCAAAACGCTGCTTTGTTGGCTTATTCAGAACTTGTAGCCGACCATAAGTCCGACGCGCGTCAACCCGTCATTGGGGCCGTCGCACAGATTGGCGTGGGAGGCATGTTCGATCTGGGTCGAAATATTCCAGTTGCTGTTGAAGCGATATCCGATGGCGGCATATTCATGAAAAAGCACGTGGCAACCGAATTCCGCGCCGGTTTCGCCCGGACCGTTCCTCAGCCTGCCGTCATGCTACAGGCCGCCAAAGCCGAGGTCTACGAAGATCTTCGGATTGAGGTCAAAGGTCCAGTTGACACCGCCGTAAATGGTATTTGCTTCGCCCTCGGTGCCGATTTCCCCACCCAGATGCAGACGCGGCCGTGCAAGCTTTTCGCCGAAGGTGACGGCCGAGGCGCTGGCGAAAGGATCGAAATAGGCGGTGAAGGCCGGGAATACGCCATCTTCGCCGCCCCCATTGCGATCGGAGAGCGAGGTTGTGACCCCGAAACGCAATTCATCGAACACCGTGCCGTCTGCGGCGGCGGCCGGCGTCATGTCACTCAACACCCATGCTGCGAAAACCATCGCGAGAGCAACAAATGCCCTGGCGACTATGGAACCGAATGCTGCCATCGAATCATTCCCCGCTCCGAAGTAGGGCGATGATGGCAGATTCGTCGGCGTGGTAAATAATGAGTTACTGAATTAGACGGCGTGTTGCAGGAAAGACTCGCGACTGATCACGCCTCGCTTTCGTAACCGGCCGAACCATTATCGAGCAAATGCCGCAGGATACCCAGGGCGTGCTTCAGCTCTTCCTGGTTTGAAGGCCCGGAAAGGCTGATGCGGACACGGTGGTAAACCTTCTCGGTGCGCCCGGCCTTGAACTCGTCCTCGTCGTCTATCAGCACACCTTCCTTCATGGCGGCGCTGCGGAAGGTTCCAGACAGCCATGGTTCCGGCAATCTCAGCCACAGAAAGGCGATATCCGGTAGGGAGTTGAATTCCAGCCCCGCAAAGGTGCGTCTGGCGAGGGCCTCACGCTGGTTGATCTCGGCGATGCAGTCCTTGCGGATGTCGTCTGCGTCGCCGCTGTTGACGAGGCGCGCATTCAGTTCGGCCAGCATGAACGGCAATCCGCCTGTGAGCATCGAATGCGAAATGCGTATTCTCGAGGCGAATTGCGCCGGGCAGGCGACCCAGCCGCCTCTGACACCAGCGGAAACGGATTTCGACAGGCCGCCGACGACGAAGGTGAGATCGGGCGCGAATTCCGCAATCAACGGGATCGCATCGCGCGTCATGGCGCCGTAGAGATTGTCCTCGACGATCCAGACGCCGTATCTGCGGGCGATATCGGCAATCGCCCGCCGCCGTTCCTCGGGCAGGGTGGCGCAGGTCGGGTTCTGGCCCGACGACATCAGGAAGATCATTTTCGGATGCTGCTGGGCGCAGACGCGCTCGAAATCATCTGGGATAATGCCTTGCTCATCCACTTCCACCAGTGTCACCCGGCGTCCGGCAAGCGGCGGCGCTGCGGCTGATATGGGAATAGGTGAGGGGTTCGAAAACGATGCGGTCGCCCGGCGCGGTCATTGCGGTTACCACGCTCATCACTGCGGCGTGGGCGCCAAGCGTCGAAACGATGTTTTCCGGTTTCGGCGACCAGCCGTTCTGCGAAAGCCAGCGCACGCCCGCCATGCACCAGTTATCTGGAAACGACCGGGTGTAGTTGGAAATCTCAAACGGATACTCTCTCGTGACGGCTTCGACGTGTTTGCTAACCAGCGCGCTTTGGCCGACATCGGGTGCCGCCGTGGTGTTCAGGCGGAATTCGGCGCTGGTGTCCAAGGCGTAGCGTGTGCCGCCGAATGCCGATGTTGCCGGCTCCACCGGCGATAACGGGGCGGCAGCCTTGCGCTCGTTGACATAGGTGCCACGGCCGACTTCGCCGCTGACGAGGCCACGCTCGTGGATGAGTGCATAGGCCCGGCTGATCGTGCCGATTGTCACGCCCAGATCGAAAGCGAGGTTGCGCTGCGGCGGCAATTTCGAGCCGGCTTGCAATATGCCGTCCGAAATTGCGCCCTCGATCTTGTCGGCGAGGCGAAGGTAGATCGGGCCATTGCCCTCGGTGATATCGGGAAGCCAATTTGTCATGGTGACAATTTATGCATTGTATCTGTCCGCAAGTCAATTGTATTCATCGGGTGCAGACAATGAGATTAAACGCACGGAGACAATAGGTGCAATATGCGCAAGATGGATCAATACCTTTCGACAGCGGATACGCTTTATCCTGACGGTTACGAACGGGAACGCGTGTTCCGCGATACCGGCGACATGGTCGCGCCGTCGCCCTTTCCGGCCCGGATCGCTCGCACGCTTATTGGCCGCCTGATTGCGGGATTGACCAACTGGCATGGCAAACGTCAGGGACGGCTTGCCTTGCGGGAATTGTCCGACGACCTTCTCGACGATATCGGCGTGACGCGCGACGAGGCCATGAAGGAGGCTGCGAGATCGCAGCTGGTTTCCTGGCCGTCGCGGCCGCTTTGATTTTCTGCCGGAGAGCGGCGCCATCTTTCCCCGGTGCCTGAACAGCCATTCGGCAGGCCCGCCGACGCCAGTCCCAACCGGCGTCGGCGGGTCTTTTTATATCTCGTCGGGTTTTTTAAGCCGGTATGCCCGGTCAGCAGCCCTTGCCGCCATTCGCCCAGCGTTTAACATCGGTTGCGATGCGGCCGGAGAGGGCTTCGTTCATGACGGGACCGAAAGCGTCGAGCTTTGCCGGGTTGCCTTCAGCCTGAACGACCAGCATCGGGCGCGATTCCGGGCTGTTGCGCGGCACCAGCAGAATGCGCGGACGGCCGGAGAAGGAATTCAGCTCGGGCGCGAGGCGATAGGTCTTGAAGGCCGGATCGCCGGATTTGAACCAGCAGGCATTGGCGCCAAGCGCGATCCGCTCCATGGTCGGCAAGGCCGCACGGGATGCGGAGGACGATGCCGGTTGCGGCTTGGGCTGGCACGCAGCAAGCGCTGCTGCGGCAAGAAGCAATCCAGCGGCCTTCAGGGCGTGGGAGCGGAGCAGGCGGTTCATCGCGTCATCCAAGGTAAGGGCCAAAAACTGGAGCCAGAAGAGCATTATCGAGAAGAGGGCAGGCGGGTGGCCCGCCCGCTAGGTCAGGCTGCGATAACGCCAAGCGCCGAGGCGAAGAGGCCACGGCCGTCATTGCCGCCATGGGCGGCTTCGATCAGGTTTTCCGGATGCGGCATCATGCCGAGAACGTTGCCCCTGGCGTTGATGACGCCGGCAATGTCGTTCAGCGAGCCGTTCGGGTTGGTGCCATCGGCATAACGGAAAACCACCTGGCCATTGTCTTCGACGGATTGGAGCGCATCCGCATCGAGGAAATAGTTGCCATCGTGGTGGGCAACGGGGCAGCGCAGGATCTGGCCCTTGTCATAGGCGCGGGTGAATTCTGTGTCGTTGTTGACGACTTCGAGCTTGACTTCGCGGCAGACGAATTTCAGCGAGGCGTTGCGCATCAGCGCGCCCGGCAGCATGCCCGCTTCGACCAATATCTGGAAGCCGTTGCAGACGCCGAGAACCTTGACGCCCTTTTCAGCCTTTTCGCGAATGGCCTGCATGACCGGCATGCGGGCGGCGATTGCGCCGCAACGCAGATAGTCGCCATAGGAAAAGCCGCCGGGGATGACGATCAGGTCGACATCCGGGATCGTCGTCTCCGTCTGCCAGATGGTGACGGGCGCCTTGCCGGAGATTTTCGTCAGCGCCGCGATCATGTCGCGATCGCGGTTGAGGCCGGGAAGTTGGACGACGGCGGATTTCATGGTCGGCGGCTCCTGCGGCTTTAGAGAATGGCGATAGAGTAGTTTTCGATAACCGTATTGGCCAGGAGCTTTTCGCACATCGCCTTCAGGTCGCTTTCGGCCTTGGCCGTGTCGGCGCCTTCCAGTTCCAGATCGAAGACCTTGCCCTGACGGACATGGCCGACGCCACCGAAACCGAGGCTGCCGAGCGCGCCTTCGATTGCCTTGCCCTGCGGATCGAGAACGCCGTTCTTCAGCGTAACAGTCACCCGTGCCTTGATCACCTGATCTTCTCCTGATTTTACCTAACTAGGCCGCTATTATTTCACGAGGCCGATATTACTTTACCAGGACAGGGCCGGTGCCGCGGATCGGTTCGTTTTCATTGATGATGCCGAGACGGCGCGCCACTTCGGAATAGGCTTCGACAAGCCCGCCCATGTCGCGGCGGAACAGGTCCTTGTCCATCTTTTTCTGGGTCTCGATGTCCCAGAGGCGGCAGCTATCGGGCGAAATCTCGTCGGCGAGAATGATGCGCATCATGTCGCCTTCGAACAGGCGGCCGCATTCGATCTTGAAGTCGACGAGCTGGATGCCGACGCCGAGAAACAGGCCGGACAGGAAGTCGTTGACGCGGATCGCCAGCGCCATGATGTCGTCGAGCTCGGCAGGGTTGGCCCAGCCGAAGGCCGTGATGTGCTCTTCGGAGACCATCGGGTCTTCAAGCTCGTCGGACTTGTAATAGAACTCGATGATGGAGCGCGGCAGAACCACGCCTTCATCGATGCCGAGGCGCTTCGACAGCGAGCCAGCGGCGACATTGCGCACGACGATCTCGAGCGGGATCATCTCGACTTCCTTGATCAACTGCTCGCGCATGTTGAGGCGGCGGATGAAGTGTGTGGGAATGCCGATCTTGTTCAGATGCGTGAAGACATATTCACAGATCCGGTTGTTCAACACACCTTTGCCGTCGATGACTTCGTGTTTTTTCTTGTTGAAGGCAGTCGCATCGTCCTTGAAGAACTGGATAAGCGTGCCTGGCTCCGGACCTTCGTAGAGGATCTTGGCCTTGCCTTCGTAAATACGGCGGCGACGGTTCATAATGGCAGGTCTCTTGGTTGACGCCGATTCTGGTGGCGTTGCGTTTGTATCTTTGAGCGGTCCCATAAAGGAAAAGAGTGCATTCTACAATGCAGCTCGCCTATCTTCCCTTCAATTCTTGTGTCGGGCGCAGAATGTCGCCCGGCCGAAAATCGACCGGCGTGGCCGACTGGTGGCAATCGTCAGGGTTCGTTCGCCTTCAGGCGGCTCAGGAACTGGGCGAATACCATGCCGCCTTCCGGCCAGGGGCCATGGCCGGATTCGGCATTGATATGGCCGGACATGCCGGCATCCACCAACACTGAACCCCAGGCGGCGGCAATTTCGTCGGCATGTTCGTAAGTGCCGAAGGGATCGTTGCGGCTGGCGATGGTGATCGCCGGAAACGGCAGGGGATCGCGCGGGTACGGACCGAAGGTCATCAGATGTTTCGGCCGGATATCGGGGTTGGCGACGTCAGGTGGTGCCACCAGAAGCGCGCCTGCGACCTTCTTGCCGATTTGCGGAAGGGCGTGGATGACCGTCGGCACACCCAGTGAATGGGCGACGATGACAACGGGCTTGGTCGAGGCGTTGACCTCTTCGACCAGCCTTGCCACCCAGTCTTCCTTCACGGGTTTCGTCCATTCCGCCTGCTCGACGCGGCGCGCCGTCGAAAGCTTGCGCTCCCAGCGGGTCTGCCAGTGGTCGGGGCCGGAATTGGTGTAACCCGGTACGATAAGAATATCTGCTTCTGAAACTTTCATGGGCCCATATCTGTGGTTTCATGCCGTCGCGATCAAGGTCGCGACGGCATTAACTTTGGGAGCCTTGCCTCAGGCGTTGCCGAAGACGCGGGTGAAGATCGTGTCGACGTGCTTGGTGTGGTAACCGAGATCGAATTTTTCGCGGATGACGCTTTCGGGAAGGGCGGCGCGCACTTCCTCGTCGCCCAGCAGTTCCTCAAGGAAATCCGCACCCTGTTCCCAGACCCGCATGGCATTGCGCTGCACCAGACGATAGGCGTCCTCGCGGGAAACGCCTGCCTGCGTCAGCGCCAGGAGAACGCGCTGCGAATGCACGAGGCCGCGGAACTTGTTCATGTTCTTCAGCATGTTGTCGGGGTAGATCACCAGCTTTTCGATGACGCCGGCAAGGCGGTTCAGCGCAAAATCGAGGGTGACGGTGGTGTCGGGGCCGATGGCGCGCTCCACGGAGGAGTGGCTGATGTCACGTTCATGCCAGAGCGCCACGTTTTCGAGCGCCGGAACGACCGACATGCGCACCAGGCGGGCAAGGCCCGTGAGGTTTTCGGTGAGAACCGGATTGCGCTTGTGCGGCATGGCCGACGAGCCCTTCTGGCCGGGAGAGAAGAACTCTTCCGCTTCCAGAACCTCGGTGCGCTGCATGTGGCGGATTTCGATGGCGACGTTTTCGATCGACGAGGCGATGACGCCGAGGATGGCGAAGAACATGGCGTGGCGGTCACGCGGGATGACCTGCGTGGAGACCGGCTCGGGCACGAGGCCGAGCTTGGCGCAGACATGTTCCTCGACGCGCGGATCGATATTGGCGAAAGTGCCGACAGCGCCGGAGATGGCGCCGGTGGCGATTTCCGCACGCGCATTGACGAGACGCTCGCGGTTGCGGTGCATCTCGGCATAGAAGCGGGCGAAGGTCAGGCCCATCGTCGTCGGCTCGGCATGGATGCCGTGGCTGCGGCCGATGCGCACCGTGTTCTTGTGTTCGAAAGCGCGCGTCTTCAACGCTGCCAGCACCCGGTCCATATCGGCAAGCAGCAGATCGGCGGCGCGCACGAGCTGGATGTTGAGGGTGGTGTCCAGCACGTCGGACGAGGTCATGCCCTGATGGATGAAGCGGCTGTCGGGGCCGACGAATTCGGCAAGGTGGGTGAGGAAGGCAATGACGTCGTGTTTGGTGACGGCCTCGATCTCGTCGATGCGGGCGACGTCGAAGGTCGCGCTGCCGCCTTTTTCCCAGATCGTCTGGGCGGCTGATTTCGGAATGACGCCGAGTTCGGCCAGCGCGTCACAGGCATGCGCCTCGATCTCGAACCAGATGCGGAATTTTGTTTCCGGCGACCAGATGGTGACCATTTCCGGGCGGGAGTAACGAGGGATCATGGCAATGACTTTCTTAGTGGAGGAGCTTTGCTGCCCGTTTAGCAAAGTGTTCCGCGAATCTCAATCTATCAAGCTCGATGCATCCGGCGGGAGACGATTGTGCCTGCCAGCGCCAGCGGAACGGCGGCAAACGGAAAATAAAGGCCGAGGCCGAGAACGCAGAACTGGTAGACCGCGCCGAGTGCGGTGAAGAACTGCTGGAAAAACCAGATGCGGGACAATGCCGGTGCATGCCATTGCGCATAAAAGATGCGGTACTGGAGCGCGAAAGACGCCGCCGCGACCGCGATCGTGAAAAAAGCAATGGCAAGACAGCTGGCCGCAATGCGCAGCGGCAGGCTGGTGGATGTGGGCAGGAGGCGCAAGGCAACCATGGCCAGCGGCCAGCCGAGAAGGCCGCCGCAGAAGAACAGCACGGCGATATCGGCGGCGTGGTCGGTCTCCAGCCGGTTTCTGAGATAAAGGCCGAGGGTGGCTGTCGCAGCCGACGTGGCTGCCCAGACAAGCGGAGCGAGGAGGGGAAACAGCAATGCAGAGATTACGTCGCGGAAATCCCGCCTGTCGCTGTCCATCAAAGCCCCCACCCAAACGCCCTGCCGTCCCGTCTCCGGCGTATCCGGCTGCTGCGGCGGGTCAGGACCGGGCGGCTTCCGACACCGAGCGCAACAACGACACCGTCTTGCGATAGTCTGCAACGCCGTCGCCCTTGAAGATGGCCGAACCGGCCACCAGCGCGTTGGCACCGGCTGAGACGATGGCACCGGCCGTTTCCGCCGTCACGCCGCCGTCCACCTCAAGCTCGATCGGCCGGTCGCCGATCATGGCCTTTGCCGCGCGGATCTTGTCGAGCATGGCCGGAATGAATTTCTGTCCGCCGAAGCCGGGATTGACGCTCATGATCAGCACCAGATCGACATCATCGAGCACGTTTTCGATGACCGAAAGCGGCGTGGCGGGGTTGAGCGTCACGCCGGCCTTCCTGCCGAGAGCGCGGATGGTCTGGAGCGAGCGATGCAGGTGCGGCCCGGCCTCGGCATGGACGGTAATGCTGTCGCAGCCCGCCTTGGCAAAAGCTTCGAGATAGGGATCGACCGGGGCAATCATCAGGTGGCAATCGAAAAAGGCGTTGCTGTGCGGGCGCAGCGCCTTGATGACGTCAGGCCCGAACGAGATGTTGGGCACGAAATGACCGTCCATGACATCTAGATGGATCCAGTCTGCGCCCGCTTCCGTCACATCGGCGACTTCCTGTCCCAGCTTGGCGAAATTGGACGCCAGAATGGACGGTGCTATGCGGATGGGCAGGGACATGGGCAAACTCCTCTCGACGCGTTGCTTGAGCTGCCTTTAGCATCAACTATCGGGGTTTGAAACGGCCTGTGGCGCGGTTGCCGCCGGTTTTCAGCGGTGACCTGTTGAATTTTCAGGCCTGCCGCCGCCAGCGCCATTGCTTCGGCCTTGTCCGTCGGTTCGAAGCGCTGGCCGTTCCAGCGTTGCAGGCGATAGGGATTGTCGGCAAGCTCATGCGACGGGTTGAAAGCGATATCGCCGATCACGGTTTTAAAGACGGTGCCGTTGGCCAGTATTTCCGGTGCGGGTTTTCCCTGCGATCGCGCAGCTTCAGCAAGGGCCGCTGTCAGTTCCGCAGCCGCATAGGCAGGCAGGACGTAACCTTCCGGTTCGATATTGGCGGCACGCAATTCACCGGCAACGGCCTGCGCCGACGGCAACGTGTCATAGGCCGGGCGGGTGACCGCAAGCACATTTGCCGCAAGCGCCACCGGATTGTTTGCCGCATTCATGGCGTCACCGCTCATGATGGTGAGGGGGATGTTCTCCGAGCCTGCGTCTCTGGCGACGGTTGCGACGTCGTTGCGTTCCGCGCCGATGAAGACATGGGTGATGCCGGTGCGCCCCAGCCGGCGCACAAGCGCCACCTGTTGCTCCTGGGCCGGGCGCATCGTCTCGGTGAGCGTCGGTTTCAGTCCGTTCTCTTCCAGCGTCGACCGGATGCGGTCCACCAGATCGCGGCTGAAGATCGTGCCGTCATCCACAAGCCCAATCGAATGGCCTTTCCAGTCGCGCAGGATGATCTCTGCGGCCCGATCCGATTCTGACTTGTCCGATGGCGCGAGGCGGAAGAGCGGCCAGCTTGCGTCTTCAGCGCGTCTTCCATCAGGATGGGCGCGCGGCTGGACAGCGTGATCGCCGGAATGGCGGCTGCCTTCAGGGGCGGCAGAACGCCCTGCAGGGTTTCCGTGCACAAAAAGCCGATTGCGACGCTGACCTTGGCGGCCACGAGGCCATCGGCGATCGCACCGCCGCTGCCGTCCTCGCAGCTTTCATGGATTTCGACGACGTCAAGCCCGAGCTTGGCGGCGGCAGCCTTCGCACCCTGCCGGACCTGCTGCCCCAGAAGCTCGTAGGGGCCGTTCTGCGGAGCAACAATGCCGATCGACGCCGCGCATGCTGAGCCCGCAAAGGCAAAACCGGCGATGATCGTTAGCAGGCGAAGTGAAAGCATGACGTGCGCGAAATCCTGTTGTCCCGGCTTGATGTTTATCGGCAACAACCGGTTTTCCGTAGTTGAAAAATCGCTACACCCTATTAGACATATCGCCGTACAGCCGGGCTGCGGTTTTGATCGCAACGCCTCCGATTTAAAACAAAAGATTGCGCATACACTTTTTGGTTGTCGATATCGAAGGTGGTTGCGCCTGTTTGTATCTGGCCGGGCTTCGGTTTTAAGGCGGGCAATTTACTCTTGTTCCGCATGACAGCGGAAGTACGGCGCCTCATCGTTGAGAGTGTTTTCACTTTATAAAACTGTAACATGCGGTGCGTATAAGCGCAGTTTTATGAGGGGCAGATTTGCGATTGTGCCTTTTATAGTGCACCCCAATAAAATGCACATTTTATTTTCACTCATGTAATTTATTGATTTAAAAAGAGAATATACATATTCTCAGCGTCTTTATTTGCAGTTCGCAGTGTTTTTTTCGCAATTGCGAGAAGATCTGCTTGACGAAAAGTAAATGATTAGCTTAAATATAGGTGTTTCAGGGGACGACTGAAATTGGCTGTAATAAGCCTCGGAAGTGTTCCGAATGTAAGCACTGCCAAAATATATTACATTATATATTCTATTATTTTCATTACGTATAAACCGCCTCGGGCAACCGGGGCGGTTTTTTATTGCTTGCTAATTTAAGCAATTTAAAATTGTATTCTAAAATGTTCACGGAAAGATATTCTCTCATCTCCGGGTTTTCCGAAAATAAATCGCGCGCAAGCGTCACCCGTGTCGTGGGCCAAGCCGGTTTTCGATGTGGCGTGGGGTGCTGTCGAAGGCGACCAAATGCCCGTGCCAATGTGCCACGGTGAGACGTCGGTTCGTTATTCGGCTCTATGTCAGCAGAGCTGTGAGAGCGTCTTTTGCAAAGGCGGAGAGGGGTTCGGGGAGGTTATCGAAGTCGAACCAGCCGATATCGGAGAGCTTGTCCGGTTCGGTCAATGCCGGCTCACCCTCGGTGTCGTGGGTGACGAAGATCAGCGACACCCAATGGTGCCGGTCTGCGGCATTGATATATTCGCTGTGACAGAGAAATTCGACCTTGCCGATGGTCAGCCCGGTCTCCTCTTCGGCCTCTCGCCGGGCTGCGGCGAGGGACGTCTCGAGGTGATCGACCTTGCCGCCTGGAATATTCCAGTATCCGGCTTCCGGGGCTTTCAGGCGCCGGCATAAAAGCAGGCGGCCATCGCGCATGATGGCAAGCCCAACGCCGACGCCCGGAAAGTCTTGTCCTGGCTTGATCGTCGGCGTCATGCGTATTGTTTCCTGCGTCAGACGGTCAGGGCTCAGCCCTTGGCGTTGGCCACGATCAGCATGAATGCGGGAATGTCGTCGCCGAAACCGACGGGTGTCGGGCCATCGTCATGGTCACGATAATGGCGGCGGCGGTCGCGGTTGTCGTCATTGGCGTGCAGCGGGTTCAGGTTGCGGCTGTTGCGCTCGGAATTGCGCGGTGTCTTTTCCGGTCTGCGTTCTGCTTTCACCTTGTCTTCTCCGTGAGCCGCGATGTCCGTATCCACAGTGGATTGTGCACCCTGGTTGATGTTTTCGACCGGCGATGCGGGTGCATCGCGACGGCTTCTGTCGCGGCTTCTGCTGCCACGTTCCTTGGTACCCCGGCGGCCGGTATTGCTTTCAAAGCTTTCCATGGGCGCGGGGAGTGAGGACAGGTCACCGTTCTGCCACTCCACCTTTTCGGTGATCAGCTTTTCGATGGCGTCGAGATATTTCGCGTCGCTCTTGGTGACGAGGGTGAAAGCCTTGCCCGAACGGCCCGCGCGACCTGTACGGCCGATGCGGTGGACATAGTCTTCGGCATGAATGGGAACGTCGAAGTTGAAGACGTGGCTGACATCGGGGATATCAAGGCCACGGGCTGCAACGTCGGAAGCAACCAGCAGCGTCAGCTGGCCGTCCCTGAAGTTCTGAAGCATGGTCGTGCGCGAACGCTGGTCCATGTCGCCATGCAGTGCGCCGACGGAAAAGCCGTGACGTTCCAGCGAACGGAAAAGGTCGGCAACATCCTTCTTGCGATTGCAGAAGATGATCGCGTTCTTGAGTTCCGCCTCTTCGGCGCGGACGAGATCGCGCAGGACAGCGCGCTTCTCATAATCCTTGTTGTGCGCAGCGACGAGACGCTGGGTCACGGTCTTTGCCGTGGAGGAGGGCTTGGCCACCTCGATACGGGTCGGGTTCTGCAGGAACCGGTCGGCAAGCTTCTGGATTTCCGGCGGCATGGTGGCCGAGAAGAACAGGGTTTGCCGGGTAAAGGGAATCATCTTGGCGATGCGTTCGATATCGGGAATGAAGCCCATATCGAGCATACGGTCGGCCTCATCGATGACGAGGATTTCGACGCCGGTCATCAGCAGCTTGCCGCGCTCGCAATGGTCGAGAAGACGGCCGGGCGTGCAGATGAGAACATCGGCGCCGCGCTCAAGCTTGCGGTCCTGATCTTCAAACGAAACGCCACCAATCAGAAGGGCGACGTTCAGCTTGTGATTCTTGCCGTATTTTTCGAAGTTTTCGGCTACCTGAGCCGCGAGTTCGCGGGTCGGCTCGAGGATCAGCGTGCGCGGCATTCTGGCGCGTGCACGGCCTTTTTCCAGCAGGGTGAGCATAGGCAGGACGAAGGAAGCGGTTTTCCCCGTGCCGGTCTGTGCGATACCGCAGATATCGCGCTTTTCGAGAGCGGGCGGAATGGCGCCAGCCTGGATGGGTGTCGGCGTCGTGTAGCCGGCATCGGCAATAGCGGAAAGAACTTTTTGGCTCAGGCCAAGATCAGAGAATGTTGTCAAAGGAAGAACTTTTTCCGTTCTGGTTCGGTAAGAATACCTGCGTGCCGCTGTGACACTTGCAAAGACTTGGCGCGGGGATATGCCCAAATTGCCAGAAAGTCAAGGAAACAACGGGAAATGCCCGCGAAACGGCGAGACGTTGGCGAGGCTTTTTTGCCTTCGGCGCGGTTTTACGCGATTTATCGCAAAAAGGGCAAAAAAAGCGTTAAAATCGGAGCGCTATTTCAGATAGGTTTTAAGCTCGGCCCCGGCGATCAGGAACCGCATCGGATCAACAGGCGTGTCGTTGCGGCGGACTTCATAATGCACGTGCGGGCCGGTCGAGCGGCCGGTGCTGCCGGCGCGGCCGATGACGTCGCCGGCTTCCACCTTGTCGCCCGCTTTCACCAGAATAGTCGAGAGATGGCCGAATCGCGTCGATACGCCCTGGCCGTGATCGATCTCGACCATATTGCCGTAGCCGCCGGAGTTTTCTGCAACCGTCACCTTGCCGGCACCCGTCGCCTTGACGTCGGCGCCGGTTTCGGCGCGAAAATCGATGCCGGTATGCAAGGCGGGCCGCCCCAGGAACGGATCGAGCCGGTTGCCGAATCGGCTGGTGATCGCCCTGCCGGGAGCCGGGTTGCCGAAGGGCAGGGCGGTTGCGGTTTCCTTGACGACATCGAGCCGGTTGAGGGCATTGTCGAGATTGGTCAAAGACATATTGAACGGATCGGTTTCATTGCCCTGCGGATCCGCATAGGGACCGCCGACA
The DNA here is from genome assembly GCA_034519725.1 of Agrobacterium sp. GTDB lineage: Bacteria > Pseudomonadota > Alphaproteobacteria > Rhizobiales > Rhizobiaceae > Agrobacterium. Next base: position 10,216 of record JAXHOC010000016.1, on the reverse strand, counting down.
CCGTCCGTGCCGCTTTCGTCGATTTTCAGACCCGCCTGCCGGATGATGTCCTGCATCGCGCTTGCCTTGTCTTCGGCGTCGGTGGTCAGTCTCGCTATCCGGGATATCTGCTGGCGCTCGATATCCTTCAGCGACAGCGTCACCTTGGAAAACACCCGGTCGGCCCGGTCCGAAGGCGTTTCGCCGTTTTCAGGCACGTAGGACGCCCGCTTGTCGGTTCCGTCCGCTTTTTCCGGCTGTGGTCTGCGGGGCGTCATCAGATTTTCGATCGCCGAGAGACCACCTGTCAGATCGGCGCGTTTTTCCGGCACCATCGCGTTGGAGAGCGAAGAGGGCGCTGTCGGAACAGGGGCTGCGGCCGCCGAGGCGGCGATGCCAGAGTTTTCCGCGCGCTCCAGCAATTCGCTCATGCGCCCGTGTCTTGAGGTGAGTGCAGCCTGCTGTTGCAGCAGCTTTTCGACTTTCTTTTCAACAACCTGCTGGTCGAGCAACTGGCGTGAGGTGACGCGGTCCACCTGCGCCCGCAGCGCTGCGATACGGTCTTCGTAATCGTGCTGCATGCGGGTCTGGCGCGCCATGGTTGCGCCGATCAGGTCGTCACGCAGGATGAGATAGCCGGTGGCGCCGAGATAACCGAGCGAAAAAAGGCCGATCGTGCAGCCGGCAAGTGCTGCCATCCACGGCCGGATCGTCATATGCCGGACCTTGTCGCCGCTCGCCAGCACGAGCACGTGCTGCTTTCGCTTTTTGCCGAATACCCGGTTTTCCGCTGTATCAGTCAAAATCTCTCTCCGGACTGGCCGATTTCTCACCGGAAATCATACTTCGTTAAGGTTAACGAAGTTTTGCACCATGCGCCGGACTGCTTGCTGCGGGGGTCATCTGCTGTTGCTGACGGCGGTGAGCGAGCGGTAGAAGGATGGCGTCAACCCTGCCTCGGCACGGGCGAGGTCGTTGAAGGGCGGTTTCAGCGGTCCGCGGAAATTTGCGCGCACCAGTTGCCGGAAGGTTGCGGCCGGATCCTTCTTTTCACGCGCGCACAGGAACCGGAACCATTTGGCGCCGACGGCGACATGGCCCTTTTCGTCATTGTAGATGACATCGAGAACGGCGGCACTTTCGAGGTCGCCGGTTTCACGCATCTTCGCCTGCAGGGAGGGTGTCACGTCCAGCCCTCGGGCCTCGAGGATCAGCGGCACGACTGCCAGCCGTGCGGTCAGGTCGTTGCGGGTGGAATGCGCCGCCTGCCACAGCCCGTCATGGGCGGGAAGGTCGCCGTACTCCGCGCCGAGGTCTCGCAGCCTCTCCCGCACCAGCCGGAAATGTTTGGCTTCCTCGAAGGCAACCTGCATCCAGCCGTCGAAGAAGGAATGCGGCACCGGTTCGCTGGCATAACGCGCGACGATGTCGAGCGCGAGGTCAACGGCGTTGAGCTCGATATGGGCGATGGCGTGCAGCAGGGATATGCGGCCCTTGACGGTGTGAAGGGAACGGCGCTCGACGGCGGTGGGGGGCACGAGTTGCGGTTTCTCCGGCCTGCCCGGACGTTCGGGCAGGGGCGGATCGAGCGGCGAGCGCAGCGACAGGCGGCGCTCGAACCATCGCGTCGCGGTTTCCTGCGCCAGTGCGGTTTTCCTGTCGAGATCGGCGCAGGCAATCGCATCGGTTGCGCCGCCGCGCAGCGAGATGATCTTGAAGGAAGGCGTCACGACAGGGCTGTCTTTCAGAGCTTGCCCGCAGCGTCGAGAACGGCCTGTGCGTGGCCTGCGACCTTCACCTTGTTCCAGATTTCCGCGATGTTACCGTCAGGCGCTATAAGAAAAGTGGTGCGTTCGACGCCCATGTATTTTTTGCCGTACATGCTTTTTTCCTTCCAGACACCGTAGGCCTCGAGAGCCTGCCTGTCCTCGTTGGCGGCCAGCATCACGGAGAGTTTGTGTTTTGCGGCAAACTTGTCGTGGCTTTTGACGCTGTCGGGAGAAATACCGATGACGACAGTATTGGCGGCCTCGAATTCCGCACCAAGGGCGCTGAAATCTATTGCCTCTGCGGTGCAGCCGGATGTGTCGTCCTTGGGGTAGAAATAGAGAACGACCGCCTTGCCTCGCAGGCCGGACAATGTCACCGTTCCTTCACCGTTGCGGGGCAAAGTAAAGTCGGGAGCAGGGCTGCCAATCGTCAGTTCTGTCATAATCATCTTTCTTTCGCCGGGCGAGTTGAGTGAAAGTCGCCACATTCGATATATAGCGAAACCGGGCGTCGTCCAGTGTTGAGGCGAAACAAAAGCTATTCAGGGGCAAACACGGGCGTATGGCTGAAGTAAGGGGTGAAAAGGTCAAGTTCAGCAAGCGCGATATCGTTGCGCTGCATGATCTTCCTTCGGCGCAGGCCGAAGATCCGCTCATCGTGCATTGCCCGGCGCCGCGCTCCATGGCGCGTGCTCTCTTCAAGGTTTTCGCTGCTCTTTTCGTGCTGGCTTTCCTCTCCATCGGCGGCATCATCGTCTCCGTCGAGACCGGATCGATCGACAATGCCCTTTCCAGCCAGGCGCAGCAGGCGCTCGAACGGGCGCTCGGACCCCATTACAGCGCGCGAATCGGTTCTTCGGCCATCCGGTTCTCGACCGGGCTGCGGCTTGCGCTGGTGGCGGAGGATGTGGATATCGTCGAGAAGGAATCCGGCCAGCATTTGAGCCGGGCGAGGGCGATCGGCATGGCGCTCGATCCGCTCGCGCTTTTGACCGGCCGCGTCTCCGTGCAAAGTCTCGAAGCCGACGGCATGGAACTCGATACCGCACTTTTGCCCAAGGGCAACGGTTTCGATCTCGCCAGCATCCGGCTGGATGCCGTGCCGCAGCAGTTGCAGGCAGCGTTTTCGCAGCTCGACAAATTGGCACAGGCGTTTTTAAGCAGCGGAACCGAGGAAATCGACATTTCCAGCGTGTCGATCCACTTGCCGCCAAGCGAGGCCGGCAAGCCACGCGTGGTTGAAGTGCGCGAACTGTCGCTGACCCCCGACCAGCAGGGCGGATATTCGCTTGAGGGCGAAACGCTTTTTAACGGTGAAATCGCCAGCCTGTCGCTGAAGACGTCGGGATCGGGCGGTTTGATCGACGGTTTCGACGCGCGGATCGACGGTTTCGACATCGGTCCCTTTCTGGAAAAATTCGATCCGGAGGGCAATCTTCACGAGGGGCTGAACGCATAAATTAGACCAGCATCCTCGCCCGGCGTGCCATGGAGGGACATGAGCCGCGGCTGGAAATCTCGCTCGGGCTGGGCAACGGAACGCTTCGCATCGGCGGTGAGGCGCAGCCGTTTACGGCCGGTACCGTCAATGCGCGCTACGATTTTCAGAAAATCAGTCTCGTCATCGAGAATTCGCGGGTTGAACTCGGGCGAACCATCATTCCGGTCGCCGGCGAGATCACCGATACTGAGGCCGGCTTCGGTCTTTCGGTGCGGGTCGACAATGCGGTCGCCTCGGCCGAAGCCTCCGGCGAGGAACCAGTTCCCTTCAGCCTGAAGGCGGACGGGCAATTCACCGTTGCGACGAGGCAGCTCGAGGTTCCCTCGCTTTACGTTACCGGCCCGCTCGGAGACATGGCGGGTTCGCTGAAAATCCGCTTCGGCGTCGGCTCGCCCGAAATCAGCTTCGCCGGCCAGATTCCGAAAATGGAGGCCACGGCGGTCAAGCAGCTCTGGCCGTTCTGGATGGCGCACAAGCCGCGCGAGTGGGTGGTGTCCAATCTTTATGGCGGCACGGTCACGAACGGCTCGATTGCGATCTTCATTCCGCAGGGGCGGATGTGCGGTCCCGGTTGCCCGCTGGTGCTCGGCGAGAGCGAAATGCAGATCCGCTTCGATATCGACGGTACGCGGCTCACCACCACCGGCGACATTCCGCCGCTGCGCGATGTCAACGCGCATTTCAATCTCGTCGGCGGCCGCATGAATGTCGATCTCAAGAACGCGACATCCTATTTCGCCTCCAATCGCTCGCTTGCGCTGGAGAACAGCCGGTTTTCCATCTCCGACGTTTATGAAAAGCCGCTGCTTGGCAATCTCGATTTGAACGTTTCCGGTTCTGCCGATGCCGTGGCGGAGCTTGCAACGCTGAAGCCTATCAATGCGCTCAAGGATACGCAGTTCAAGCCTGACGACTTTACCGGCGACGTGACGGCGAATGCAAAGCTGACCATCGGCATGCTCTCCAGCCAAAATCCGCCACCGCCGGTGTGGACGGCCGATCTCGATCTCAAGAACCTGTCGCTGACACGGCCGTTCGCCGGCCGCAAGGTGACCGCGCTTGACGGTTTCATGGCCATCAACGACCGGCAGCTCCGGCTTGAAGGCAAGGGCCGGGTGGACGATGTGCCGATGTCCATCGAGATGACGGAGCCGGTGCGCAAGAACAGCGACGTTGCTGCAACGCTCTCGCTGAAGGCAACCCTCAACGAGACGCAGGTCGCCAAGCTTGCGCCGGAGCTTTCCACGGTTCTTGGCGGCACGACCGTTGTGGAAATCGAAGGCGCGGATACGAAAAGTCAGGAGATCAAGCTCGATCTGGCGAAGGCGTCGATCGTTCTGCCGGGGCTTGGCTGGAGCAAGGGCGTCGGTATTCCGGCAAAGGCGGCCTTTACCCTTCAAACCAGCGATGGCCGCACGACGATCAGCGATTTTTCGCTCACCGGCGACGGCTTCGGCGCTGCCGGCGATGTCACCTTCAGCAAGAACGGGCTGATTTCGGCCGATCTCAGCCGTGTGCAATTATCGCCTTCCGACAATTATGCCGTTGCCGTGACGGCGTCCAAAAACGGGTACAGCATCAACGCTTCGGGAAAATCGGCCGATCTCAGGCCTCTCCTGTCGAAGCTGCGCAGCACCTCAGGGGGAGGCGACGGCACATCGCGTTCGCAGCCTTCGCTTACCGTCAAGGCGGAACTCGACAAGGTCTACGGTTTCAACGACGAGATATTGTCCAATGTCAGCGCCGATGTCAGCGTGCGCGACGGCAAGGTCCGTTCGGTCGATTTTCGCGGCGTCACCGGCAAGGGCCAGGCCGTCGTCGCGCAGACCACCAATCGCGGCGCGACGGGAACCGTGACGCTCACCAGCAGCGACGCCGGTTCTCTTGCCCGTTTCACCAATATCTACACCCGCCTTCGCGGCGGTCTCCTCAATCTCGCCCTCTCGACGGTCAACGGCAGCGACTGGAGCGGCTCGCTCGACCTGCGCAATTTCGCCGTCGTCAACGAGGCGAAATTGCAGGACATTGTTACCACGCCGACGGGCGATGACGGCCGCAGCCTCAACACGGCGGTCCGCCGCAATATCGATGTCAGCTCGGAGAAATTCCAGCGCGGTTTTGCCCGGGTCGTTTACGTCAACGGCTCGGTGGCGGTGGAAAACGGCGTGGTGCGCGGCGAACAGATCGGCGCGACGTTCCAGGGCCTGTTGAAAGACCATAGCGGCCGCATGGACATGACCGGCACCTTCATGCCCGCCTATGGCCTGAACCGGCTGTTCGGCGAGCTGCCCTTCATCGGCATCATCCTCGGCAATGGCCGCGACCGCGGTCTGCTCGGCATCACCTTCAAGCTATCGGGCCAGACGGACCAGCCGAAGTTGACGATAAACCCGCTGTCGCTGATTGCGCCGGGTGTCTTCAGGCAGATTTTCGAGTTTCAGTGAAAAAGCCTGACGAGATCAGGGCATTTGGCGAGAACGGGTGCATCCGCACACCGTCACCCCGGACCTGATCCGGGGTCCAGTGCGATCAAGTCCTTGAGCGTATAATACTCTCTTCACGGCGCAGACGCGCCGTGGCTGGATGCCGGATCAGGTCCGGCATGACGGAAGAGGGGGCGGCTTTATCGGCGCATCGAGGGCCGCTTTCGCGGCCCTTGAGACTATGCTCTGCGCGACTTTTACGCCGGGCGAACGAGAACGTGCTTCTTTTTGCCAACCGACAGCTTGATGACGCCATCGCCGGTGATTTCGGCGGAACCGATCATCTGCCGCTCGTCGGATACGCCCTTGTCGTTGATCTTCACCGCACCGCCCTGAACGTGGCGGCGGGCCTCGCCGTTCGAACCGGCAAGGCCGGCGCGGACGATGAGGGAGAGGACACCGAGGCCGGCATCGAGTTCGGAGGCCGGAACCTCGATGGAGGGCAGGTTTTCGGCCAGCGCGCCTTCCTCGAAGGTCTTGCGGGCCGTTTCGGCAGCTTCTTCCGCCGCAGCGCGGCCATGCAGGATGGCCGTGACTTCGGTTGCGAGAATTTTCTTCGCTTCGTTGATCTCGGAGCCGCCAAGCGCTGCAATGCGGGCGATCTCATCCATCGGCAAGGTGGTGAAGAGTTTGGCGAAGCGCACAACGTCTGCATCTTCGGTGTTGCGCCAGTATTGCCAGAAATCATAGACCGGCAGCAGGTCCTTGTTGAGCCAGACGGCGCCAGACGCCGACTTGCCCATCTTCGCACCCGAGGAGGTGGTCAGAAGCGGCGAGGTCAGCGCGTAGAGCTGCGGCGTTCCCATGCGGTGACCGAGATCGATGCCGTTGATGATGTTGCCCCACTGGTCGGAGCCGCCCATTTGCAGGCGGCAGCCGGTGCGCTGGTTCAGCTCCACGTAATCGTAGGCCTGCAGGATCATGTAGTTGAATTCGAGGAAGGACAGCGACTGCTCGCGGTCGAGCCGCGTCTTCACGCTGTCGAAGGACAGCATGCGGTTGACCGAGAAGTGGCGGCCGACATCGCGCAGGAATTCGAGGTAGTTGAGACCGCGCAGCCAGTCGGCATTGTTGATCATCAGCGCCGGGTTTTCGGCGCGGTCGTAATCGAGGTAATTTGCAAAGACGTGCTTGAGCGAGGTGATGTTGGCCTCGATCATGTCGGCCGTCATCAGCTTGCGGGCCTCTTCCTTGAAGGGGAGGGATAGCCAACTCATGCCAGTGCCGCCGCCCCATCAGGGAAATCGGCTGATGGCCCGGTCTTCTGCATCCAGTGCAGAAGACCGGCCATCAACTCACCCTGATGAATTAACCCGCGCTCAGCGTGGTAACGATCACGCTCAGGAAGAAGACGCCGCTGATGACGGTCGACATCGCGCTCGATTACGTTGCGCCAGGCCCGGCGCTGACGGTCAACAATGCTGCGCTGGCTGCGCGTCTCAACCGCCCTCGGGGTTGCACGTCGCCGCCCTCTCGGTCCCGGCGCCGCATGCCTTCTTCGACAACGTGGGCGGCGGCTCGGCCGCGGTTTTCCTCGGATTCAACACGCCCTGAACCAGCACCGGCTACCTGCAAACCACCGGGGCAACATCAACGGCATCCTCGGTCACCGCATCAGGCCTGCAACTCCCCTTTGACCTCGCCTTAACCGTCCTGACTCAACTGGAACCTGCTGCCGGTCTATGATTTCGCAAACCTTCTCTGGCGCAGCGACTCTCAGGCGATACTCGCCAGGCTCTCGCACGCTACCGATGAACCCGCATTAAAAACCGTCGCAGCCGAAAGTGCGGCAATCTACTACGCTGACGGCCTGACGCCGGTAGAAACAAATAATCGGGCCTCCGGAGCTCGATGCCGCATTTCTCATTTCTGCAATATTCGCCACCTTTGCCGGTCAGGCTGTCGAAACCGTAGTCATGACAGAATCCGACAGAGCTATTTCGCCAGCTGGTGACGTATCGGTGGCAAAAGAAGCCGTTACCGACAAGCATCCCTTGGTCTCAAAGGGCCGCGAAGCGCTCCGTCCTTGATCCCTCACCGGATGATCGGGGTGACGGTGTGCGGGTCTCGCCGAGATCGCACGGTCTGGTGGAACTGCTGAAGCACAAATCTGGCCCGGCGCGTCGGCTTTAACGGTATCTTTCGCGTCGCCAGCCGTGATGTACGGTGGAATGTTGAGGATGACGATGGCAGCTCGCCGACGGCCGGTTCGGCATAGGCGGGCGTGAAAGGTGCGCGGGTGCCATGTCCTCATGCGGCCGCTATATTCTTTCAACGAGGCCTGAACGCGCCGATCGCCGCACTTTACGCGGTACCGCCGCGAAACCGCGCGTAAACGGCCGAACATGGCCGCACGTAGGTGACATCTTTAGGCCGATGATTGGCGTAGTAACTCTGCGAAAATTTCACCTCTCGACAGTGGCAAATTGCGCGGGGCGCATGAAGAAGAATATTGGTGAGCAGGCGCAGAAGGAGCGGCGTCGCTGCGCAATTGTCGCGATTCCATCGATAGCGCAGGCCTCAAAGGCCCGAACAATACCGTCGCACGCCGGCATGACATTAATATCGTCGTTGAAACCGGCCAGACCTTTGTCGGTTCCGCAGGCGAGCAAGCGGGCTGCGCATACGCCGCCATTATCGGCGGCGAACACCGAAAACGGCACCTGAACATGCGGCATGATTATTCTTCAGGAAGGCGGCCTCGTCGCCAGTGATACTCAATCGCCGGTGTGAAAATCGCCGGCTCCGCCGACAGGGCAAGCCCGGTCTATCACCTTCGATTTGAGTCGTGCCGCAGAAACCATTAAACTCAGCGAAAACTGGCGTCGGTGTATGTATCGACATCGTCCCACCCGGCCTGCTCAAGCCGGGTACCGGTCGTGACGCATCGCCGTATGGCGAAAACGCGACGACACCGGCAATCGGCCGTTTACCGGCGGGCCTGGGGCGTCGCAACTGCATTCACCGTCCAGGCTTCATCATGAGCGTGATTACTGGCTGGCGTACGTTAAATCGGGCCGCCAAGCAGCGGCGCCTCGCGGCGTCAGCTCCATAGCAGCAGGCAGATGTCGTTCGCTGAATCGCATTCATCGATATCGACGGACCAATCGCACGGTAGCCGACATGCCGTCAGCCGGTCTACCTCGCCAGCCAGCGTTCGGTACCATGCCGCGGACTTACCTCGCGCGACACGCCGGCAGAACGCGGTACCGTGGCCTCTATCTGCAACCCGGCGGCACCATTTCGAGCGGCCGACGCCGGTGACCCCGAGCCCGCCATCCATTCGGCGAGCGGCTCTGGGCCGGCGGTCGCCTTCGAGCTGAAGGCCGCCGCCAGCAGGCGACCTGGCCGCGTATCGATCTCGCCGGCGACCGCGCCCGGCGGAACTGTTCTGGCGCATAGGCTTGCAACGCGCCTCACCGCCGATGCGGCGTTCGATTGCCCGGCGCCCGAGCATCCTCCGCCAGCGCGGCGGCGGTCTTCGGCCGCCGATGTGACGTTCAGCCCTCATCAATTGCCCTCCGGATCGAGCTTTTCCGAAAAGTTCGTGTCGGCAATCGATCCGCGTCATACTTTAACCCTCAACGAGCCGACTTTTCCCTTTGCCGCCTCTCTTTGGCTGGAGAAATGTCGATTTCCGCGCGCGATATCATTTCCTGCTGGATAATTGCGCAGGCAAAAGCGTATCAGTTCTATGCCAGAATATTGACTCGAACTGCTGCCGTCCGCGGTAGAGATCTGGCGCCATCGCCGACGCTCACTGGGCGATATCCGCTCCTCCGCCGCCAACGCAAGCCCGACAACCCTTCGCATATGTCAGCTCGCGGCGTCGATCGGTCTCGACGAACGATGATGGAGAAAGCCAGCGCGAAGAAGCAGCGAAAACCTTGAAGAGCACGCGGCGCCGAGCGATGCGATGAGCGGATAAGCGAAGAAGATCTGCGCTCGGCGCGTCGCCAGCGCTGCCCCGCCTTTCATGCGCCCCTTTTGCCCCTGAGCTTTGTTCGCCGGCGCTGGACATTTCGCCTTAATATCGAGGAATGGCCGGCATTCCGGAAGAGGAGACGACGATTATTACAACCGACACGCGCAGCGTGAAAAGGAACGATACTCTACCCCCGAGACATCCGGCTACACCTGAAGGCTTTCGGCGCCCGCTGACCAGCCTGTCGTCATCGGCCCGACAACCACGACAATCTTCCCTAGCTCTCCCGCGGTGGCCTGGCGGGGCGACTCGGGCTCTGGAGGAAAAAGCGTAAAACGCGCTCGCCGAGTACGGAACAAGGTAGTGCACAGGCCGTTCTCGGCGCGCGGCAGCCATGTTGCTTGTGTGACCTGCTCGGGAACACCGACGATGCGTGCCGCGCGTCTCGTGCCACGCTGAAGGCCGCGACGCCTGGCCGCCTCGCCGCGGCGCCCTGCCCGAGCAGGCTTGGCCGGCCTTTCTTCCTGCTTACATCGCCATCGAGTAACAGCTCGTAACC
>JAXHOC010000028.1:0-8195 GCA_034519725.1 Agrobacterium sp. | reverse complement strand
AGTTACGTATTGCTAGGAACAGGGCTTCTCGGTCCTGCTGGTCCGCGACGTGCCGGTGAATGACGCGGCCATCCGCGCAGCCGCCATTTCCTATCAGTTGCCGATCCGGCAATGGGTCTTTTCGGCGCCAGCGGCATGCACAACTCTTGCCGAGTTCGACTGGCGCATTCACAAGGCGTTGCTCGCAATCGAGGCGCTTGCCTATACCGTGCCGGAACTTGCCGGGTTTTATCCGCTGTCGCTCAGCGCACGCACGCAGGTCCTGAAAGGGCGTCTGAACTCGCACGAGGTCATGCCCTATTTCTGCGACCTCACCGATCCGCGCCATGAAGTGCATACGATGTATTTCCACACGCGGTTTTCCACCAATACCGATCCGCATCCCTCCATGGCCCAGCCCTTCCGCCTGATGGCGCATAATGGCGAACTCAATACCGACAAGAAGAACCGGCTGTCGGAAGCGGCCGTGGCGCTGGCGAAGAACGCCAGCATTATCCGGCCGAAGGGCCAGTCGGACAGTTGCCGTCTGGATCAGACATTGCAGGCCCGCGTGATGGAAGACGGCCTCGATCTCGTCACCGCCGTCGTCTCGATGATGCCGCCGGCATGGGAAAACGACGATACCCTGTCGCCCGGCGTCAAGGCGATGCTGGAATATTTCTCGCTCTACGAAGAGAAGAATGACGGCCCGGCTGCGCTGATTTTCGGTGACGGCACCATCATCGGCGCACGGCTCGATCGCCTCGGCCTGCGCCCGTTGCGGACTGTCGAGACCGACGATTATCTCTGTGTCATGTCGGAGGCGGGGCAGATCGCCTTCCCGGCGGAAAGCGTCATTCGTCGCGGCCGCATCGAGGCCGGCGGCATGCTTTATTACGACCACGCCGAAGGCCGCGCCTTTTCCACCGTCGAGGCACTGGAGCTTCTGGCGGCGCGGCGGGACTATCCGTCGTTATTATCTGAAGCGCGTGTTGCGCTTGCAGATCTGCCGGAGGTGCCCTCCGAAAAGCACGGCTCGCCGCTGCGTTACAATGGTGATCTGGAACGGCATCAGCGTTATGTCGCCTATTCGCACAATCAGGAAAGCTTCAAGTTCCTGATGGACCCGATGCTGGCGTCGGGGGCGGAAAAAATCTCGGCCATGGGTTATGGCAATGCCATCAACGCGCTTTCCGATCAGGAAGGCGGGGTCGCCAAATATTTCTCGCAACGGTTTGCGCAGGTCACCAATCCGCCGCTCGACAGCATTCGCGAGGCCGATGGCATGACGTTGCGCGTGGCGCTCGGTGCAAAGCCGAACAGCGGTGCGAAAGCGGCTCGCCAGATCGTCGTGCGCTCACCGATCCTCACCCACCTCGATATGCTGCGCATTCGCGAGCAGACGGAGACGCCGGTTCGCCGTTTCGAGATGCTTTATACGCCGGTCTTCGATGCGGCGGACGCCAACGAAACAGCCTTGCGGCAGGCAATAGACGGCCTCTGCGATGACGTTGTGGCTTTCGCCGCCGAGGAAGGCGGCATTGCCGTCATGACCGACCGGCATGTTTCGGCAGGCCGTGCGGCCTTGCCGATGATCATGGTCGTCTCCGCCATCAACCAGCGGCTGATCGAGGAGGGTCTGCGGCTGCGCGTCTCCCTGATCGTCGAGAGCGGCCAGTTTTCTTCCTCGCATCACATCGCGGCGGGCCTCGGTTTCGGGGCTTCGGCGGTCTATCCGCTCGGCGTGCAGTTCCGTGCGGAGGAAAAATTCGGGGCCGACGCCGACAAGGCGTTCAAGCGTTTTGCCAAGGCGGCTGAAAAGTCGCTGATGAAGACCATGGGCAAGGTCGGCCTGTGCACGGCGGAAAGCTATATTGGCGGCGAGTTCTTCGAGCCAAACTTCCTCGATACCAACGATCCCGTGCTGAAGCACTATTTTCCGAATGTTAAGACCCCGGTCGGCGGCGTCACCTTCGCCGTCATCGCGCAGGCAGTCGTGGACTGGCATCGCAAGGCGCTGTCGGTAAAGGGTGAAAACGACATTCCGCTGCTCGGTCTCTTCAAGGAGCGCGCCGAAGGTGCCGGCCATTCCTATGGCACGACGGCGGTGCGCGGTTTCGTGGATATGACTGAGGAAAAGATCGGTTTCGACAAGGGAACCGAGAATGAAGAGGCACTGCGCCTTCTGCCGCTCAACCGGCTGGAGGATGCCTTCGGCCTCAATGATGCGGCCTATTATCACAACAGCTTCGACCGGCTGACGCCAGACGCAATCGACGCATTCGAGGTGACGCCCGGTTACCGCGCCTTCGCACGCTTGATGGCGGAAGAAAGGGCGCGCCGCCCGGCTGCTTTGCGCGACGTTCTGGAATTGCCGGCCGATGTTACCTTTGCCGGTTCGGCCGAAGAATTCCGTCGGGAAATGGGCCGGTTTTCCCGCCGTGGCAATAACAGCTTCCTTGTGCGCGGATTGCTCTGCGAAATTGCGGGCGAAGGTGCATTCCGGCTGCAATTAACCGGCCCGCACGGCCACGAGCTTGCCCGCCTTGCCGCCCTCGGCCAGTCGCTGCTCGACCGTTTCGGTGGGGATATCGCCGGCCATTGGCTGGAGGGCGGCGCACTTCTGGTTCAGGTGAAGGGCGAGGCATTCACCTATCTGTCCCTGATCCGCACCGCGCCTGACAGCATTGCGCTCGAGGCGGTGCAAAAGGCGAGCGAGATCACCAGGACCCTCGCATCGGGCGCCATGAGCCACGGCGCGCTGGTCGCAGCCGCCCATGAGGCGGTGGCGCATGGCACCAATATGGTCGGCGGCATGTCGAATTCGGGCGAGGGCGGCGAGCATATTTCCCGTTACGGCACCATCCGTGCCTCGCGCATCAAGCAGTTCGCCTCCGGCCGTTTCGGCGTTTGGGCCGGTTATTTGGCCGATCCGATGCTGGAGGAAATCGAGATCAAGATCGGCCAGGGCGCAAAGCCCGGCGAGGGTGGGCAATTGCCGTCGCCAAAGGTGACGGTGGAAATTGCCGCTGCGCGCGGCGGCACGCCCGGCGTCGAGCTTGTCTCGCCGCCGCCGCATCATGATACCTATTCGATTGAGGATCTGGCCCAGCTCATCCACGATGCCAAGGCGGCGCGCGTGCGTGTCGTCGTCAAGCTGGTGTCGTCGGAAGGCATAGGCACGATCGCGGTCGGTGTTGCCAAGGCCGGTGCGGATGTCATCAACGTTGCCGGCAATACCGGCGGCACGGGAGCCGCCGCCGTCACCAGCCTCAAATATACCGGTCGCGCGGCGGAAATCGGCATTGCCGAGGTGCATCAGGCGCTCTGCGCCACGGGCCTTCGCGCCAAGGTGCTGCTGCGCTGCTCCGGCGCGCACCAGACGGCGAGCGACGTGGTGAAATCGGCGCTTCTCGGCGGCGACAGTTTCGAGTTCGGCACCACGGCGCTGATGATGCTGAAGTGCGTCATGGCCAAGAACTGCAACATCAAGTGCCCGGCCGGCCTCACCACCAATCAGGAGGCCTTCAACGGCGATCCGCGGGCGCTTGCGCAATATCTCATGAACATCGCCCATGAAACCCGCGAGATTCTGGCCACACTCGGGCTGCGCTCGTTGCGCGAAGCACGGGGTCGCTCCGATCTTTTGCATCTCCTCGATCATCCGGCCAGTGTCGGCCAGCTTGACCTGCGGGCGATGCTCTCAGTGGTCGAGGAGGCGAAGATCGACAACCCTGTCTATATGGAAAAGGACTTCGCGCTGGACGATGCCTTCATCGAACTTGTTCGTTCGGCTTTGATCGACAGCAAGCGGGAGAGCATCGAACTCGGTGGCAACCGCTTCCTCAACAATTGCAACAAGAGTGTTGGCGGCCAGCTCGCCGTCGATATCGAGCGCATGTTGAACCACGAACTTTCCGACGAAGAGGTGGATGCGCTGCCAGCCGTGAAGCGGGACAGCCGTGGCCGCCGTTTTCTGGAGGCGGGTTCGGTGCGCATCGATACGTCGGGCTCCGCCGGACAGTCTTTCGGCGCCTTCTGCAATGACGGCATGGTCATGGTCCATACCGGCACCTGCAATGACGGCGTCGGCAAAAGCGCCTGCGGCGGCACCATCGTCGTACGCTCCCCCGGCGGCGGCTCGCAACAGGCTGACGGGAACGTGCTGGTCGGCAATTTCGCGCTGTTCGGCGCTACCGGCGGCCGCACTTTCGTGGAAGGGCAGGCGGGTGACCGTTTCGCGGTGCGCAATTCGGGTGCCACCGCCGTGGTCGAAGGCGTGGGCGATTTCGCCTGCGAATACATGACCAATGGTGCCGTTCTCAACCTCGGCAGCTTCGGCAAAGGGTTTGGCAACGGCATGAGCGGCGGTTTCGTTTATCAATACGACCCTTACGGCGATCTGCCGAAGAAGGTCAGCCACGATTCCATCCTGCTCGGCGCCATCTCCGGTGAGGACGAACAGGCCGCAATCCACAATCAGGCCGTTCACCAGCTTTTGACCTGGCATGTCGAAGAAACCGGCTCTGCCAAGGCAGCATGGCTGCTGGAAAACTGGGAAAGCGAACAGCACAATTTCGTCTACGGCATGCCGCGAGCCCTGCTGCTTTATCAGGATAGCGACGAAATCCTGAAGGCCAAGCCCCGCAAGGAGCTGCTGGAGGAGCTGGCATCCGCGCTTGCCGCACATCAGGTGCGGAAGTTCAAGCTTGCCTATCGCGACCGCAAGGCCGTGCTGAACGGAACGGTGCCGGGTTATGGCGAGACGGATACGGACGATATGTATGCGCTCATCAACAACTACACGGTGTTGAGCATGGCGCAGGCCATCGCCCTGCAACGGCTGCCGCTCGCATCCGGCCCCTCCGATCCGGCCATCGAGAAAGCCGTGCGCAATCTCGTCCTCACGGAAGACTACGCGCTGATGCAGCGGCTGCTGAAATATGCGCGCGAGGCGCTTTCCGATCATGACGACGAACAGCTTGCGGTGATGATCGCCGCCAAGCGGCTCGACGATTACAAGCAGGCGCTGGCACGCCGCAACATCTGGTCGGTGGATAGCCCCGGCACCTATGGCTGGATCATTCAGCAGAACCGCAAAAACATCGAGAAGATCGGCCGTCTGCCGGGCTTTGAGGAGCTTTTCGCGGCCCGCGCCATTCCCGATCTTGCCACCGCATCCAGCCAGAACAGGGCAGCATGATGATGAGACCTTACATTCCTGAAGATGCGCCCTTTAATGGCGATCAGCGCGCTTGGCTTTCCGGCTTCCTCGCCGGGCTTCATTCCCGCGCGGCGATGGGTATGGAAACATCGGCTGCCGCTGCCGCCCCCAGGGCGGCCGCCCGCGTGCTGAACATTCTGTTTGGCACCCAGACCGGCAATGCCGAGGCGCTGGCGATGGATATAGCCGACGCTGCCCGCGCGCGGGGCATGCAGCCTGTGGTGACGGCGCTGGATGATGTTTCCATGGATAGTCTCGGCTCCATGAAGCGCGTCATTGTCGTCACCTCCACCTATGGCGAAGGCGAAATGCCTGATAATGCCCAGCTTTTCTGGGAGGCACTTTCCACGGATGCTGCACCCCGGCTGGACGCGATGAATTTCGCCGTGCTTGCGCTTGGCGACACCGGTTATGACGGCTTCTGCCAGGCGGGCAAGCTCATCGATACCCGCTTCGAACAGCTTGGCGGCAAACGCATGAAGACCCGTATCGATTGCGACATCGATTTCGAGGATGTTGCAGCCAGCTGGATCGGCGAGACCTTGCCTCTCGCGCTTGCCGTCGATGGTGGCGATACGGCAGCGGTCGCACCTGTCGTCGCCGAGGCGCCCGCGCGGGCAAAACAGGGCTGGAGCCGCAAGAACCCCTATGCCGCGCGGGTGAGCGTCAATCGCCGTCTTTCCGGACCTTCTTCGTCCAAGGAAATTCGCCACTACGAATTTGATCTCGGCGAAAGCGGTCTCGACTATGAGGCGGGCGATGCTCTGGGCGTCGTTCCCCTCAACGACCCGAGGCTGGTCGGCGCTCTGCTCGAACGCTTCGGGGTGAGCGCCGAAAGTGAGGTCGCCGGGCTCGACCGTCCCATCGGCGATGCGCTTCTCAATATGTTCGAGATATCGACGCCGTCGCGTGAGCTGGTCGCCGAAATCGGCAAGCGCGCAGGGCACGATGAACTCAACCACATCCTTGCGAATGGCGACAGGGAACAGCTTGCGGCGTTTCTCTGGAGCAAGGATGTTCTCGATCTGCTTGGTCTCAGCGAAAAGCCGGTCTTCGAGCTTGCGGAATTCGTGAGTTTCCTGAAGCCGCTACAGCACCGCGCCTATTCGATCTCCTCCAGCCCTCTCGTCGCGCACAACAGCGTGCATCTGACGATTGCCAGCGTGCGTTACCGGGCAGAAGGCCGGGAGCGTGGCGGCGTGTGCTCCACCTATCTCGCGGACCGGGTGGAGGCAGGGCAGAATGCCGGGATTTTCGTCTCTCCGAACAAGGCGTTTCGCGTGCCGCAGGACAATGACGCGCCTGTTATCATGGTCGGACCGGGCACCGGCATTGCGCCGTTCCGGGCATTTTTGCAGGAACGGCAGGCGCGGGGCGCAAAGGGCAGGAACTGGCTGTTTTTCGGCGATCAGCACCGGCAGTCGGATTTCATCTACGAAGACGAGCTTGCAAAGTTGAGCCGCGATGGCGTGCTGACCCGTCTCGATCTCGCTTTTTCGCGCGATCAGGCGGAAAAGATCTACGTCCAGACCCGCATGCGCCAGAACGGCAAGGCGCTTTATCAATGGCTTGAAGAGGGCGGCCATTTCTATGTTTGCGGTGATGCCACCCGCATGGCGAAGGATGTTGACGATGCCCTGCACCGGATCGTTATCGATGAGGCAGGCATCTCCGCAGAAGCGGCAAGCGACTATGTGAACCGGCTGAAGCGCGAAAAACGGTATCTGCGCGATGTTTATTAGAGCAAGGCGGTAAGGCGCATCAGCAATTGGAGCAGGTGATCTCCGCGTCGCGCTGCTTGAAGAAATAATCGCGGGCGATGGTGATCGATCTTGTGCCGGACGAGGAAATATCGGGCATGAACATCAACAACTCATGCGGGACGGAAAGCTCGACGTGGATGAGAAATGTGTCCGCCAGCAGCAAACGGCTCGGAACCGAAACCGTCGATCCCACTGCATAAGGCCGCTCGTTTTTCTCGTTCCAGGACCAGGCGATAGTCGCCTGTTTCTGTTTGTCTATCTTTACGCCGCTGACCGCCAGCTTCAGGCCCTTCGTGCTGTAGGGCGTAAAGATGGCAGCCGTTACGTCCTGCATGCTTGTCAGATAGGCCTTGTCGACGGAACTTGTTTTGGAGATCAGGTCGTTGATCGTCGCCGAAGCGCTGCTGACCCGCTTGTAGGTATTGTAGCCGATGGTGAGTTCGAAGGATGTCAGATAAAGCGCAAGCAATATCGGGAAGACGATTGCAAATTCCACCGCGCCCACGCCACGGCGATCCCTTGCGAAGCGTGCAACGAGCGCGATGAAACGAAGTCGGCCGTTCGTGATGGTGGAAACCAGCCCTGCCATCATGAGCCCCCGCTTGTGGTGTATTTCTCATTCATGAAAGCATCGGTCGCGACGATGAGGAAATGCGAGGGCATCGACCCGTCGGCCGGGCGTATTTTTGTAAGATAGGGCCGGATGATATCGGCCACCACACGCCAGCGATAATAGACGCGCAGCATGTTGATGGTTTCTGGCCCGCCCGGCTTGAAGTCGAATTGTGCCGTGTCGAGATCGTAATATTCGCCGTAAGCTTTCAAGGGTATCGTGGTTGGAATATCTTTGAAGGCGGTGAAGGAGCGAAGGTCGACATAAAGCTTCTGTTCGGTTTTGATCTCATCGGCCGAGCAGGTGATCATCACCGAAACTTCGTTGCAGAAGCTCTTGCGAAAATCCTCTTTCGAAATCGTACTGCTGATCTGTCCGGTGCGCAGACGTCGCGCCATCGCGTCGGTGGCATTGACGACCACCTGCTCCGCCATCAAGGCGATGAAGGTTTCAATGATCGCAAAGACGACGAGGAAATAAGGAAGCGCAAGGATCGCGAATTCGATCGCTGCTGTCCCGTCACGCGAGAGACCGAATTTTTCCAGCAATGGCTTCAGTTTGGCCAGGCGCATATGCGATGTCGATCTTTGGAATATGCGAGAACAATACGTAACTT
>JAXHOC010000082.1:0-26550 GCA_034519725.1 Agrobacterium sp. | reverse complement strand
AGTGCCTTCGGGATCGCGGCGATCGGGCCGATGCCCATCACTTCCGGGCGCACGCCGGCCACCGACGAAGCCAACGAAGCGGGCGAGCGGGGTCAGGCCGTAATCCTTGATCGCCTGTTCCGACGCCAGCAGCACCGCGCCGGCGCCGTCGCGACATCTGCGAAGCTGTTGCCGGCGGTGACGGTGCCGCCGAACTGCCGTTGCGGAACACCGGGCGCAGCTTGGCCAGGCCTTCGCGCGTGGTGTCGGGGCGCGGGCCTTCGTCGGTGTCCGCCGACCTTCTTGCAGGCGCACGCGTGTTGCCGGCGAGATCGGGCTGGTGCGACGACGATCTCGTACGGCGTGATCTCGTCCTTGAATTCGCCAGCCGCATGCGCGGCCATGGCCTTCTGGTGCGAGGCCAGGGCGAAGGCGTCCTGGTCGTCGCGCGAGACCTTCCACTCTTCGGCGACCTTCTCGGCGGTGATGCCCATGCCGTAGGCGATGGCGACGTTTTCGTTGTGCGCGAACACTTCCGGGCTCATCGCGACCTTGTGGCCCATCATCGGCACCATCGACATCGATTCGGTGCCGCCGGCGAGCATCAGGTCGGCGTTGCCGAGGCGGATGCGGTCGGCGGCCATCGCCACCGCCTGCACGCCGGAGGAGCAGAAGCGGTTGATGGTCTGCGCCGGCAATGGTGTTGGGCAGGCCGGCCAGCAGCACGCCGATGCGCGCCACGTTCATGCCCTGCTCGGCCTCGGGCATGGCGCAGCCGATGATCGCGTCATCGATCGGGTTCAGGATCGATCGCCCGGCGCCTGGGCCACCGACGCTGCGCAGGACGTGCGCCAGCATTTCGTCGGGGCGGGTGTTGCGGAACATGCCGCGCGGCGCCTTGCCGACCGGGGTACGGGTGGCGGCGACGATGTAGGCGTCCTGGATTGCGGGCCTTGGCTCGTGATTGCCGAGTGGTCTCGCGTTCGTCTTAGCCGGTGTGCAGCTAACGATCTCGTCGACTCCCAGAATCCGGGTAGCGATCAATTCCGCAGCGGCTTCCCGGTCTTCAGCATGTGCAGCCATGCGCGGCCTGGGTCTTTGCCCTTCTGCGCCAGCGCGACGAAGTGCTCGCGCTCCAGGCGCAGCAGCCACTCCTCGTCGACCAGGGTGCCGCGAGTCCACCTCGCCGCCGCACAGCACGGTGGCGATGCGGGCTGGCGATCTCGTAGTCGTGCTCGGTGATGAAGCGGCCTTCCAGCATGTTCACCAGCATCATCTTGAAGGTGGCGATGCCGACGTCGCCGGCCACCTGGATGCGCGCGGCCGGCAGCGGCGGGCGGTAGCCGGATTCGGCCAAGCGCCAGCGCTTGCGGCTTGGCGACGTGCAGCAGCTCGTGGGCGTTGACACGACGATCGTCGTCGGCTGCGCGCAGCAGGCCCATTTCCTTCGCTTCGACCGCCGAGGTCGACGACCTTGGCCATCGCGACGGTCTCGAACAGCGTGCTTGCAGGCTGGCGAAGACATCACCGCCCGGGCCGGCGGCCTGCGGCGGCGCGGACCGCGAATTCCTTCAGGCCGCCGCCGGCCGGCATCAGGCCGACGCCGGCTTCGACCAGGCCGATATAGCTTTCGAGCGGGGCCACGCGTGCGCGCCGCGTGCATCGGGAACTCGCAGCCGCCGCCCAGCGCCAGGCCGCGCACCGCACCCACCACCGGCACCAGCGAGTACTTGATGCGCTGGCTGGTGGCCTGGAAGTTGGCGACCATCGACTTCCAAGCTCCTTGACGCTTGCCGGCCTGAAGCAGAGGCCATCGCGCCGGACAGGTCGGCGCCGGCGGAGAACGGCTCCTTGGCTGCCAGATCACCATACCCCGGAACTCGCGCTCGGCGCGCGCGACGGCTTCCTGCAGGCCGTTGAGCACGTGGTCGTTGACCGTATGCATCTTGGTCTTGAAGCTCAGGCGACCGCGATGCCGTCGCCGTCGTGCCACAGGCGCACGCCGTCGTTCTCGAACACGGTCTCGCCCGGCGCGAAGCGTCTCGCCCAGCAGCGGGTCGGGGAAGCGCTGGCGCTGTATACACCGGCAGCGTCGAGCGCGGCAGGTAGGCGCTTGGCCGGGCTGATAGCTAGCCCTCGGCCGCATGCACGCCGTCGCGGCCGTCCAGGCACCCAGGCCGGCAGCGGCACGGTGCTCATGGCCTTGCCGGCGGCGATGTCGTCGCGCGATCCACTGCGGCGACCTGCTGCCAGCCGGCGCCCTGCCAGGTTTCGAACGGGCCAGCGACCAGCCGTAGCCCCAGCGGATGGCCAGGTCCACGTCGCGCGCGGTATCGGCGATGTCGGCCAGGTGGTAGGCGCTGTAGTGGAACAGATCGCGGAAGCATCGCCCACAGGAACTGCGCCTGCGGATGCTGGCTTGCGCGCAGCTTCGGCGAACTTCTCGGCCGGGTTCTTGATCTTCAGGATCTCGCACCACTTCGGGGGCCGCTGCGCCGGCGGCCGGCGCGGTAGTCCTGCTTGTGCCAGATCCAGCACAACGATGTCCTTGCCGACCTTCCGGAAGATGCCGGCGCCGGTCTTCTGGCCCAGCGCGCCCTTGGCAATCAGCGCGGCCAGCCACGCCGGCGCCTTGAAGAAGTGCGTGCCACGGATCGTCCGGCAGGGTGTCGCACATGGTCTTGATGACGTGGGCCATGGTGTCCAGGCCGACCACGTCGGAGGTGCGGTAGGTCGCCGACTTCGGGCGGCCGACCAGCGGGCCGGTCAGCCCATCGACCTCATCGAAGCCCAGCCCGAAGCGCTGCGGTGTGGTGGAGGGTCGACAGGATCGAGAACACGCCGATGCGGTTGCCGATGAAGTTCGGGGTGTCCTTGGCGTAGCACCACGCGCTTGCCGAGCGTGGTGACGAGGAAGGCTTCCAGGCCGTCCAGCACGCCGGCGTCGGTGGCGCTGGCCGGAATCAGCTCGGCCAGATGCATGTAGCGCGGCGGGTTGAAGAAATGCACGCCGCAGAAACGATGGCGAAGCTGCTTCCGGCAGCACTTCCGACAGCGTGTTGATTCGACAGGCCCGAGGTGTTGGAGGCGCAGCACGGCGTGCTCGGCCACGAACGGCGCGATCTTCTTGGCGTACAGGTCCTGCTTCCAGTCCATGCGCTCGGCGATGGCTTCGATGATCAGGTCGCAGTCGCGCCAGCAGCTCCAGGCGCTGTGTCGTAGTTGGCCGGGGTGATAGCTTCGGCCAGCGACTTGCTGGCCAGCGGTGCCGGGCGACAGCTTGCCGAGATTGGCGAGGGCCTGTGTGCACCATGCCGTTGGGGTCGCCTTCCTTCGCGGCAGATCGAACAGCACGCGTGTCGACCCCGGCATTGGTCAGATGGGCGGCGATCTGCGCGCCCATGACGCCGGCACCGAGCACGGCGGCCTTGCCGGACTAAGCGGGGGACTGAGACATGGGCTGTATCCTTGTTGATCGCGGTTAGTGAATGCAATGAATGGAAGATCGGGTAGGGCAGGGCTGCATGCTCGGCGGCCGCGAAGCCGGCCGCGGCGAAGCGGATCAGTTCTCGGCCGCCGCGCGCTCGCAGTGCGCCGTTTCGGTGACGCCGGCGGGCGCTTGATCAGCCCGAAGTCGGCCATGGCGTAGGTCAGCGCGCCGGCCAGAAAATCGAGCCGCCAATACAGTTCCTCCTTGCTCAGCGCCGGGCATGCAGGCGGCGATGGCGCTTGCGCGAACTCACGCAGCACGTGGCCGTAGTTGTCGGACAGGAACTTGCGCAGGCCGTCGTTCTTTTCGGCATAGGCGCGGGCGACCACGCGCACAAAGGCGCCGCCGCCGTGGCGATCCTGGGACATGGCCAGCGCCGGCTCGACGAAGGCGGCAAGCATCGCCATCGAGATAGCCGGGCTGGCCGTCGACGGGCGGGCTTCAGCGGCGGCGAGGCGCTGCGCGCTCAGTTCGTCCATGCGGCGGCGGAACACCTCGTTGACCAGGTTTTCCTTGCTGCCGAAGTGGTAGTTGACCGCCGCGATGTTGACGTCCGCCTGGCTGGTGACCTGGCGCAGCGAGGTGCCGCCGAACCCGTGCTGGGCGAACAGCTCTTCGGCGGCGCCGAGAGACCCGTTCCTTGGTCGAGAACTGGGCTTTGCTCATGGTGGCGCCCTGGCGAACGGCCGGTCCAAGCGGCTCCTTGGAGATCACTTCAGGCAGAACGACGTTGTCGTCAGGGTTCTTCAGCTTGAGACGGATGAGCATACAGGCCGGACTGGTCGGTGGTGTAAACGTCGCAACGGCCGGAGTCGTAAGCGGAAGTCGCGTCGGATTCCTTTTCGAAAACAACCGGATTGTACTGCAGGTTGTTGGTCTTGAAGTAGTCGGCAAGATTGAGCTCGGTGGTCGTGCCGGTCTGAACGCAGACGGCAGCGCCGGAAAGCTCAAGTGCGGACTTCACGTTGAGGCCCTTCTTGGCGATGAAGCCCTGGCCGTCATAATAGTTGACGGTACGGAAGTTGAAGCCGAGCGATGTGTCGCGGCTGATCGTCCAGGTGGTGTTACGGGTCAGAACGTCGACCTCGCCAGACTGGAGAGCCGGAAAACGGTCCTTGCTCGAAAGAGCGACGAATTTAGCCTTTGTAGGATCGCCAAAAACCGCAGTGGCAATACCGCGGCAATAGTCCACGTCGATACCGGACCATTCGCCCTTGTCATCGGGATTGGAAAATCCCGGAATGCCGGCGCTCACGCCGCAGGTGACGAAACCTTTCGACTTCACGTCCTGAAGCGTTGCAGCCGAAGCGACCGAGGCTCCTCCCAAAACTGCTGCGCCGACAACGGCGGACAGAATTGCCTTTTTCATTTTTCCCAACCTTTGTTTGTTATCTTCAATCGGAAGAGGACTGGCCTATTGTTTTTTCCCAGTTTTCCCTTCAGCGGGATCTTTTCGATCCGCTTTTCGTATCACAATCGTAATTGGCAGCGGGGTCAAGACGTGCTGGCAATAATTGTGCCTATAAAACGGAATTTTCCAGATTTTGGTCGGGAAGTGTGCAAAGGGTGAAAATATAAGCATATTTTTGCGAAAAAATGCACTTGCACGATTTTTGTATACTTCTTGTATTCTGTTTCGCGATGGATCAGTCCTTGCGCTTGTGAATGTCCTGCGGGACTTGACCTTGCCTTCGGCTCTCCGCATTGTCGCTGGCGTCAATATTCCTTCGAAAGCTGATCTGAAATGACCAAGACCAATGACCTGCTGTCCACCGCAGGTATGAATACGCGCCTGACCCATGGCGGCAACGATCCCGCCGACTGTTTCGGTTTCGTCAATCCCCCGATCGTGCGTGGCTCGACCGTCCTTTTCCCCGATGCGGAGACGCTTTCGACCGAAAACCAGAAATACACCTATGGCACCCACGGCACGCCGACGACCGATGCCCTGTGCAATCTCGTCAACGAGCTGGAGGGTTCGTTCGGAACGATTCTCGTGCCGTCCGGTCTTGCGGCGATCACCGTGCCGTTCCTTGCCTATCTCGGTGCGGGCGATCATGCGCTGGTGGTTGATTCGGTCTATTTTCCGACGCGCCGCTTCTGCAACACGATGCTGAAGAAGCTCGGCGTCGAGGTCGAATATTACGACCCGGCGATCGGCGCCGGTATCGAGGCGCTGATCCGGCCGAATACCAGGCTCGTGCATCTGGAAGCGCCGGGCTCCAACACCTTCGAGATTCAGGATGTCCGGCTGATCACCGAGATCGCCCACCGGCACGATTGCGTGGTGACGATGGACAATACCTGGGCCACGCCGCTCTATTTCAAGCCGCTCGATTTCGGTGTCGATGTTTCCATCCATGCCGCGACCAAATATCCGTCGGGTCATTCCGATGTTTTGATGGGCTTCGTCTCGGCCAATGAAAAGCACTGGAAGGCGCTTAATCAGGCAAACGCCACTCTCGGCATCTGCGTGACGCCTGACGATGCCTATCAGATCCTGCGCGGCATGCGCTCCATGGGCATTCGATTGGCGCACCACCAGCAAAGCGCGCTCGACATCGCCACCTGGCTGGAAAGCCGCGACGACGTCGTCAGCGTTCTGCATCCCGCCTTGCCGAGCTTTGCCGGCCACGAACTCTGGAAGCGCGATTTCAAGGGCGCGAGCGGCGTGTTTTCCTTCGTGCTGAAGGCGCAAGAGGGCAAATACAAGCAGACGGCGGCGGCATTCCTCGATGCGCTGACCTTCTTCGGGCTTGGATATTCCTGGGGCGGCTACGAATCGCTTGCCGTGTCGGTGTCGCTTGTCGACAGGACGATTGCCAAAGGCCCGTCGGAAGGTCCGGTCATCCGTCTTCAGGTCGGGCTTGAGGATATCGCCGACCTCAAGAAGGATCTGGAAGCCGGGTTTGCGGCCGCGGCTAAAGTTTAACCTCAGCCTTTGGCGCGATACCCGTAAAGCCAGTCGAAGTCCTTCAGGAAGGCGTCCGTCGGACGTGTCGAAAAGACAACGTCGCGGGCAAGGCGAACCGGGCCTGTGGCGTGATAGGCAAAACGATTGAGAGAGGCCCGCTTGCGGGCCTTTTCAATGCGCGGCAGACGCAGGGCTTCGAAGGCGGCAAGGGCCTGCGGTACGGGCAGGGGTGTTCCGGCCGATGTCCCGGAAAGTTCGCCTGCCAGTTCGAATGCGTCCTCGATGGCCATCGCCGCCCCTTGCGCCGCAAAGGGCATCATCGCGTGGGCGGCATCGCCGATCAGCACCGTATCGCGGCCATTGTGCCAGCGTCCGGGACCGGCCTGATAAAGCGGCCAGAAGGTAGGGTTGTCCGACGATGCCAGCAGCCGAACGATATCCTGGCTCCAGCCGCGAAACTGTTCAAGCAGCAAGGCTTTCTGTTGTCCGCTCGATTCCGCCCGCCATGTTGCACCGGGATCGGCGCCGAGTGCGATGGCGACGATGTTGAAGCCGCCGACTTCCTTCAGCGGATAGGCGACGATATGGCCGCCGGAACCGAGATAGGCGGTGACGGCGCTTTTGTTGATGGCTGACGGCACGTCTTTTGCCGCAACCGTGAAGCGCCAGGCAATATTGCCGGAGAAGGTGGCTGTTGGAGCGGAGGGGACGGCAAAACGGGCCGCCGACCAGACACCATCGGCGCCGACGATCAGGTCGTGATCGCGAAACGTGGTTGCAGCGATTACATCCATTGTCGCGGTTTCGATGCGTTTGCCGAGATGCAGGCGGCAGAGCGGATTGCGCGTCACCGCATCGAGAAGCGCATTTTGCAACGTCGAGCGATGCAGCACGCCATAGGGTGCGCCCCAGCGTGTGCGGGCCGTCGCAGCCATGGGCAAGGACAATAGTGTGGCAAGCGATTTGCCACTGGCGAGATCGACGCTGACCGGCTCGGTCCAGCGCGCCTCTATCTCGGGCAAGATGCCAAGTTCGGCAAGGATGCGGGCGGCATTGGGCGAGACTTGCAGGCCCGCACCGACTTCGGTCAATTCACCGGCCTGTTCGACGATGTCGGAGCTGACGCCGTGCCGGGCAAAAGACAGGGCAGCGGTGAGACCGGCGATGCCGGCACCGACAATGGCTACGGATTTGATGGGCATGTCGCGCCCCGATCAGCAAAGGTGGAAGGTCAGGCGGCCTTCACATGGAAGACGCAGCCCGCAGGATTGGTCTGCTCGGCCTTCAGCGACGGATTGTAGCGGTAAAGGGTGGAGCAGTAGGAACAGACCTTCTCGTTGTCGTCGCCCATGTCGATGAAGATGTGGGGATGATCGAAAGGCACCGAAGCGCCGGTGCACATGAATTCCTTGACGCCGATCTCGATCACGCTGTGTCCGCCATCGTTCTGGAAGTGGGGAATGGAATGCCCGGCCATGTTCGTCTCCAAATGCAATATCGTGGTTAAGCCGCAGATCGTCATCGAGCATGGGCTTATTGCTGCGGATATGTAGCCTCAAACGCATTGCATCTCCATAAAAATCGTCAGGAAAACATGTTCAAAATTGCGATTTCCTGCCATATGGTCCGGCAAAAAGGATGTCCTTGATGAATCTCAACATGCCGCAATTTTCCAATTTTTCCCATGACGGCCTTCGCCTTGCCTATTTCGATGAGGGCGATCCGGCGGGCGATCCGGTGCTGCTGATTCACGGCTTTGCCTCCAGCGCCAACGTCAACTGGGTGTATCCGGGCTGGCTGAAGACGCTCGGGGACGCCGGCTACCGGGTGATCGCCATCGACAACCGCGGCCATGGCGCAAGCGACAAGCCGCATGATCGCGACGCCTATTATCCGCCCGTCATGGCCGGCGACGCCGTGGCGCTGCTCAACCATCTCGGTATTTCGCGAGGCCCATGTGATGGGCTATTCCATGGGCGCGCGCATTTCCGCCTTTCTCGCCATGGCTCACCCCGAGCGTGTGCGTTCGCTGGTGTTTGGCGGGCTCGGAATCGGCATGGTGGAAGGTGTGGGCGACTGGGATCCGATCGCCGAGGCGCTTCTGGCTCCCTCGCTCGATGTCGTCACCCATGAGCGTGGCCGAATGTTCCGTGCCTTTGCCGACCAGACGAAAAGCGACCGGCTGGCGCTTGCCGCCTGTATCGAGACGTCGCGGGTTCTCGTCAGCCGGGAACAGGCCGCAAAGATCGATACACCGACGCTGATCGCGGTCGGCACCAATGACGATATCGCCGGATCGGCGCAGGAACTTGCGGCAATCATGCCGCATGCGCGGGCGATCGACATTCCCGGCCGCGACCACATGCTGGCCGTTGGCGACCGGGTGTTCAAGGCGGCCGTTCTGGATTTCTACGCGCAGATCTTGACCCGGAGCATTTCCAGGAAAAGTGGAGCCCGGTTTTCCGTCCGGAAATGCGGCAACGCCGGAGGCGGCAGCGTCACCTGCGCTGCATGACGACAACCAGCCTTTACGACTTAAAGCTCGCCGTCCGGTCCCATTCCGCTCATGCACGTCTTTTCTGGGCGCATATAACGACTACTGTAAATGAAGGAGTGCCATTCGATGGTCGCGACGAATCGAGGCTCAGTCAGCCGGAACAAGCTCAAGGCCATCGTCGATCCGATCTGGGGCAGCCTGCTGAAGGAAGTCCCGAAGCGTTGCCGCCCAGGACCGAGCGCTACGCTCGCGGCCTTTCTCTATTCGACGGTTCATCAACCACCGGCCTCGAGGAGTGCCGTGATCTATCGCATCTGCGAACTCCTCGATCATCCCGATATGCAGGCCGTCCTCCTGCGCCAGACCTTTCAGGACATGCTGGATGACTGGCCGGAATGGGGCAGCGTGCTGCGCGTCGATATCCAGGCGGTCTACGATCGCGATCCGGCCTGCACGCGCTTCATGGAGCCGCTCCTGTATTTCAAGGGGTTTCAGGCCATCCAGACGCACCGCCTTGCCCATTGGCTCTATAAAAGCGGCCGGCGCGACCTGGCACTTTATCTGCAAAGCCGCTCGTCCAGCATTTTCCAGACGGATATCAATCCGGCAGCGCGCATCGGCAAGGGCATCTTCCTCGACCATGCCACCGGGCTGGTGGTTGGCGAAACCGCCGTGATCGGCGACAACGTCTCCATCCTGCATGGCGTGACGCTCGGCGGCACCGGCAAGGAGGGGGCGGACCGTCACCCGAAGATCGCCAACGGCGTGATGATCGGCGCAGGCGCGAAAATCCTCGGCAATATCGAGATCGGCAGTTGCTCGCGCATCGCCGCCGGTTCGGTGGTGCTGAAACCGGTTCCGCCGAAGACCACCGTTGCCGGCGTGCCGGCGCGGGTGGTCGGAGAAGCAGGGTGTTCGGAACCCTCGCGTCTGATGGATCAGGTCATCGGAGCCGATATCTGACGGGTCCGATATTCTCAAAATCGTCCGTGTGGAACACCCCGCACGAAAGACACGGCCTGTGAAAGACATCGGCAATGTGCCGCTTTCACTTTACTTTGGCCTTTGTCCCATGCCAAAAGCGGCGCGACCCGAACCGCACAGGAGAATAGTGGTGAAAGCCGACGAAATCAAAAAACTCGACGCCTATTTCAAACGCACCTTCAATGAAAAGATGGTTGTGAAGGCGCGTCCCCGTAAGGACGATTCCGCCGAAGTGTATCTTGGCGAAGAGTTCCTTGGCGTTGTCTACATCGATGACGAGGACGGCGACCGCTCGTACAACTTCTCCATGGCGATCCTCGACGTCGATCTTTGATCGTCACCGCCCGGTGACGGGCGGTTTTCCAGGATTGATAATCGCCCGCGGTGCTTCACGCCACGGGCGATTTGTTTTGCGCTCGGTGACCCGCATCGTCAAGCGGCTTTGCGGCCGCAACGTCACTCTCATCATCGGCTCGGCCGGGATTGCCGATCTGTTTTCGAGATGGGCGTTCTGCAGCACCACCGCCAGGATAGAGATCGCCTCCATCATCGCAAATGCATTGCCGATGCAGACACGCGGGCCTGCGCCGAAGGGCATATAGGCGTAACGGTGGCGCGCCTTGGTTTTTTCCGGCTCGAAGCGGGAAGGGTCGAAACGTTCCGGTTCCTCCCATAGTGCCGTGTGCCGGTGGACGGCATAGATCGGCACATAGAGGACAGTGCCGGCCGGAATATCATGGTCGCCGAGCTTGAAATCCTCAAGCGCCGTGCGGGTGACGACCGGGGCAGGCGGGTAAAGCCGCATGGCCTCGGAAAACACCTGTCTGGTATAGGTCAGTTGGGCGATATGCTCTGCCGTGACCGGATTTCCACCCGTGACCGCAGCGATTTCCGCGACGACTTTCCGTTCCACGTCGCTGTGTTGCGACAGCAGATTGAACGTCCATGCCAGACCGAGCGCGGTGGTTTCGTGACCGGCGGTGATGAAGGTCAGCAGATTGTCGATGATTTCCTTGTCGCTCATCATCCGTCCCGTTTCCGGGTCCTTCGCCTCGAGCAGCATCGACACCAGATCGTTGCCGTCGACGGGGTTCTGCCGCCGGTCGGCAATCACCGTCGACAGGCTGGAGCGCAGATAACCGACAGCGGCGCGGGCCTTGCGCCGGCCGGGATGGGGAAGCCATTCCGGCGCGCCCAGCATGGCGAGCGCAAAGGTCCAGCCGGTCGGTTTCAGATAATCGGTGATGCTTTGCTCGACGCGCCCGATGTCGATGCCGTGGCCGCCGGACATCATGGTTTCGACAATGATATCGAAGGTGGTCCGCATCATTTCATGGCCGATATCAATGTCACCTGATGGGGATGAGCGCCAGCGCCTGCCGGTCCGCTCTGCCGCCTCGATCATGACGGGCAAGAGTTCCAGCAGCTTGTCGTGCCGGAAGGCGGCGGCCACGGATTGGCGTTGCCATTTCCAGTGATCGCCATCGGCGGTCAGAAGGCCCTGTCCGAGAGCCGGGCCGAGGGCGCGGCGCACGTCTTCGCCCTTGCCGAGCAGATGGGCGTTCTTGACCAGAGCCTCATGAGGTCAGGACGGGATCGGCAAGGTGGACGCGCATCCTGCCGCCGAGATGGTTAAACACCGCCGGTTCGCTGAAAATCGCCGGCGGCAGTGCGTTCAGCGGATTGCGGATGAGCGAGAGGGCCAGACGTGCGGCGGCGAATGTCGAGACGGATGCCGCCACTGATGTATCCGGGCGCGGGCTGCGAAGGTCGGTTCCGGGCATGGACAGGTCCTTTATTGGCGTTGAATACTCAAATTTCCCTGTTAAGGTGTATACCTTATTTTAGTCACTTAAGGTGCGCGCCTTAGATTTCAATGGCGGGGTCCGATATCAATGAAGAAAAGCAAGGCCGGACGAACTACGGGGCGTCCTTCCCCTACAAAACAGAGAATTCTTGCGGCCGCCCTCCAGCTCTTTAACGAGAGGGGGCCTGACCACGTGACAACAGCCGAAATCGCCCGGGCTGTTGAGATCAACGAGGGTAATCTTTACTACCATTTCCGCACCAAGGAAGCGCTGGTTCTGGCGCTGTTTGCCCTGTTCGAGGCCGATGCGCTGGCAATTGTTTCGAAGATCGACGCAGCCGACGAGGCGGCAGCTGCGACCTATACCGGCTTTCTGCGACTGTGGTTTTCGCTGGTGTGGAATTACCGCTTCCTGTTTCGCGATCTTGTCGGCCTTGTTTCCTCCGCGCCTGCGCTGGTGGAGCCGGTGCGCGGCATAAGCGCGGCCATGCACCTTGCCGTTGACGACATCGTCAGCCGGATGGAGAGAGCAGGGCTTGCAGAGATTCCGGAGGGCGAGCGGGCGCCGCTTCTTGCCAATCTATGGATCGTCTCGACCTATTGGGCGGCTTATCTCAACCTTCAGGAAGGCGTCACCGAATTCGGGCCGCAGCAACTGGACTGGGGACTTCGGCAGGTGTCCAGCCTGTTCCGGCCCTATCTCTCGCCATTGGCCACCTCCGAGCTGGAGACGATGCTGGTGGTCGATCCATGATTTTCACCTGATGGTGACAATGTGAATACCGGCAAAAACGCCCGCAACGATATTTTTCGCGGGCGTTTTGACTATTGCGGCTCCTGAGGAGGCGTGATCAGGCCGACTTCAGCAGATCGCCGTGCGGATCGAGGACGAACTTGGTAGCGGCACCCTGATCGAAGCTCTCATATCCCTGCACGGCGTCGTCGAGTGCGATGATCTTGGCGTTGACGATATCGGCAATCGGCAGTCGGTCGTGCAGGATCGCCTGCATGAGCTGGCGATTATATTTCAGCACCGGCGTCTGGCCGGTGTGGAAGGACTGCGCCTTCGCCCAACCGAGGCCGAAGCGCAGCGACAGGCTGCCCTGTTTTGCCGCCGCATCGACCGCGCCGGGATCTTCGGTGACGTAGAGGCCGGGAATGCCGATAGAGCCGGCAGCACGGGTGATTTCCATCATCTGGTTGAGAACGATGGCCGGTTGTTCGCCACCGGAATGGCCACGCGCTTCGAAACCGACGGCATCGATGGCGCTGTCGACCTCGTTGGTGCCGACGATTTCGGCAATCATGTCGCCCAGCCGGTCACCTTTGGAGAGATCGACGGGTTCGAAACCGACCTTTGCGGCGTGCGCAAGGCGATCCTTGTTGAAATCCCCGATCATGACGACGGCGGCACCGAGAATGCGGGCAGACGCGGCAGCCGCCAGACCGACCGGACCGGCACCCGCGACATAGACCGTGGAGCCGACACCGACGCCGGCCTTGACCGCGCCGTGAAAGCCGGTCGGCAGGATGTCGGAGAGCATGGTGAGGTCGCGGATCTTCGACATCGCCCGGTCGCGGTCGGGAAATTTCAGCAGGTTGAAGTCGGCATAGGGGATGGTGGCGTATCTGGCCTGTCCGCCGATCCAGCCGCCCATATCGACATAACCATAAGCGCCGCCGGCACGCGAAGGGTTCACCGTCAGGCACACGCCGGTATCCTGCGACTTGCAGCAGCGGCAGCGCCCGCAGGCGACATTGAACGGCACCGAGACGATATCGCCGATATCGAGCATCTCGACATCGACGCCTTTTTCGATGACCTCCCCGGTGATTTCATGACCAAGGACGAGGCCGGGCATCGCGGAGGTGCGGCCGCGCACCATATGCTGGTCGGAACCGCAGATATTTGTGGAAATAACCTTGAGAATGACGCCGTGCTCGATACGGCGGCCATCCGGCGCCTCGAGCTTCGGGTCGTCGATGTCGCGGACCTCGACCTGGCCGGGTCGCAAATAGACGACGCCTCTGTTTTTGCTCATATCCATCTCCTCCTTGGGTTGAACACCAATGCCGGCCCGCTCCTCCGCGGACAGGATGTCGTCGAACGCATGCGCGAAACCCTATGCGGTTCGCACGCAATCTCATCGGCGAAGGGATGGAAAAGAGAAAAATCGGCGCGTTTGGACAAACGTCGCCTGCCTCTTCATCACCGCCCGCCGCAGATACCGGCATGTTACCGGATATCCGCAGCAAACCATTTGGCGGGCGATGGGGCGGTCAGGAATACGACAACGCCTATAGCCGCAACGACACCGGCTCTCGCCTGATGTCACGGCGGCGTTATCTGGCGATCGATTTCCTCAGGCGGCCGGCGGCATCCTGAATATATTGCCAGGCAACGCGGCCCGAGCGGCCGCCGCGCGTGGTCGCCCATTCCAGCGCCTCGTGATGCAGGGTGTCGCGATCGAGGCCGAGATCGAAATGGTCAGCATAGCTGTCGATCATCGTCAGATAGTCTTCTTGGCCGCATTTGTGGAAGCCGAGCCAGAGGCCGAAGCGGTCCGAGAGTGAGACTTTTTCCTCGACGGCTTCCGAAGGGTTGATGGCAGTCGACTGCTCGTTTTCCATCATGTGGCGCGGCAGAAGATGACGGCGGTTAGAGGTGGCATAAAACAGAACGTTGTCCGGCCGCCCCTCGATGCCGCCATCGAGCGCTGCCTTGAGCGATTTATAGGCCGTGTCGTCGTGATCGAAAGAGAGGTCGTCGCAGAAGAGGATGACGCGCTGGTCCGAGGCTTTCAATATGTCCAGCAAGGCGGGCAGGGTGTGGATATCCTCGCGGTGCACTTCGACCAGTTTCAGGGGCACGCCGCTTGCGGCGCGCACATCTTCGTGAACGGCCTTGACCAGCGACGATTTGCCCATGCCGCGCGCGCCCCAGAGCAGCACGTTGTTGGCGGGAAAACCATCGGCAAAACGCAGCGTGTTTTCGTGCAGGATATCGCGGACATGATCGACGCCACGAATGAGTTTCAGCGCGATGCGGTTTGGACGCGAGACCGGCTGCAAAAATGAATTGACCGGCACCCAGACGAAACAATCCGCCGCATTCCAGTCGTTTACAGCGGGGGCGGGGCCGGCGAGGCGCTCGACGGCGGTGTTGAGCCGACGCAGTTCGGCAAGAAGCAGGTTGGCCGTCTCTTCTCGAATCATGGTGTTTCTTCCGCTTGTCCGGTGTTCAAAACGATGTTTTCGACCCGGCCTAGCATGGCGTTTCCGGCCCATAAAGGTTAAGAGGTCCGGAATCGGTACGGCGTGGCTCCTGCATCTGTTGCATTCCCGGCGTTCCCCACTATATTCCGGCGGCTTGAAAGCTGGGGCGGCATACGAGGTCGTGCTGTAATCGTTGAGGAGTTTTATATGTTCATTAGTCAAGCTTTTGCCCAGGATGCGACGGGCAGCGCAACGGGCTTCGGTTCCGGCCTGGAAATGCTTTTCCTGTTTGCACCGCTCATGGTGGTCTGGTACTTTTTCCTCATTCGCCCGCAGCGCGCGCAGATGAAAAAGCGCCAGGAAACCTTGACCAATATTCGCCGTGGCGATCAGGTCGTTCTCGGTGGCGGCATCGTCGGCAAGGTGATCAAGGTCATCGACGACAATGAACTCGAAGTCGAAATCGCCGAAGGCGTAAAAATCCGTGCCGCTCGTGCTTACATTGCCGAAGTGCGCGTGAAGGGCGAAGTGGTCAAGACGGAAGCCGCTTCCTGATCCTGCCGGATAACTAAACGTCCGCTTCCGAATTTCTGATCGGGTTAGCGCTGTCCGCGCAACCCCAACCCTGACCGAGATCGAAATGCTTCATTTTTCCCGTTGGAAAACAGTCTTTATCTGGTTGCTTGTGCTGGCAAGCGTCATCATCGCCTCTCCCAACCTGTTTTCGGAAAAGCAGCTGGAGAATATGCCTGCATGGTACAAGGACAACAAGGTAACGCTCGGTCTTGACCTTCAGGGCGGCTCGCACATCATGCTCAAGATCGAGCGTTCCGACATCGTCAAGGAACGGCTTGAAACGATCGTGGGTGATGTGCGCACGCAGCTTCGCGACGCCAACATCCGCTATTCGGGGCTTACGGGCAACGGCCAGCAGATTCAGGTGCGCATCAGCGATCCCGCACAATATGAAGCGGCCAAAACCGCGCTTCGCGACCTGACGCAGCCGGTGTCCGCCGGAACGCTGGTCGGCGGCGCCATCACCGAAGTGGCGATGAGCGACGGCGGCGACAATCTGTTGCGGCTCAACCTGACGGACGAAGGCGTCGATTACCGCCTGTCCTCGGCCGTGGCGCAGTCCATCGAGGTCGTGCGCCGCCGCGTTGACGAAGTCGGCACCACCGAACCGCTCATCCAGCGTCAGGGTTCCGACCGCATCATCGTGCAGGTGCCGGGCCTTCAGGATCCGCAGCGCCTGAAATCGCTTCTCAACCAGACGGCAAAGCTGTCCTTCCGCATGGTCGATACCACCATGCCGGTGCAGGAAGCGATGAACGGCCGTCCGCCCGCGACCTCCGAAGTGCTTTATTCGCAGGACGATCCGCCGGTTCCCTATCTGGTGGAACGTCGCGCGCTCGTTTCCGGCGACAATCTCGTCGATGCGCAGCCAAGCTTCAACCAGCAGACCAACGAACCCGTCGTCACCTTCCGCTTCGACAGCCGCAGCGCGCCGCGCAGTTGCGACGAAACACCAGAATGTCGGCAAGCCTTTCGCCATCGTTCTCGACAACAAGGTCCTGACCGCACCTGTCATCCGCGAGCCGATCATCGGCGGTTCGGGACAGATTTCCGGCAGCTTCTCGGTTCAGGGCGCCAACGACCTTGCCGTCCTGTTGCGTGCGGGTGCACTTCCGGCCACGCTGACCGTGGTTGAGGAGCGTACCGTCGGCCCGAGCCTTGGTAACGACTCCATCACCGCCGGCCTCACGGCAAGCGCCATCGGCGCCGTCGGCGTGCTCATCTTCATGTTCGTCTTTTACGGCTTCTTCGGCCTGCTTGCGAACATCGCCCTCATCGTCAACGTCGTCATGCTGATCGCGGTCCTCAGTGTGATCGGGTCGACGCTCACCTTGCCGGGTATTGCCGGTATCGTCCTGACAATCGGCATGGCGGTGGATTCCAACGTTCTGATCTACGAGCGCATACGCGAAGAGGTGAAGAGCGGGAAACCGCTGATCCAGGCGCTGGATAACGGTTTCACACGCGCCTTTGCGACGATTGTCGACGCTAACCTGACGACGCTGATCGTCGCAAGCGTGCTGTTCTACATGGGTACGGGTCCGGTCAAGGGCTTTGCCGTCACGCTTGCGGTCGGTATCATCACCACCGTCTTCACGGCCTATACACTGACGTCCTGGATGTTCGGCTACTGGGTTCGCCGCAGCCGTCCGAAACATCTGCCGAAGGGTGTCCGCACCGCCATATTCGACGGTCGCGACATTCCCTTCATGCGCTACCGCCGCGTGGTGTTCATGATCACCGGCGTCGTCATGCTCGCCTGTGTCGGCGGTTTCATGGCCAAGGGCCTGAACCTCGGCATCGATTTCCAGGGCGGCTCTGTCGTCGAAGTGCGTGCCAAGCAGGGTGAGGCCGACCTCGCCGATATTCGCGAGCGTCTGAACCAGCTGAACCTCGGTGAAATCCAGGCACAGAATTTCGGTACACCGCAGGACGTTCTCATCCGCATCCAGGCGCAGGACGGCGGCGAAAATGCCGAGCAGTCTGCCATCACCCTGGTGCGCGGCGAATTGCAGGACAATTACGATTTCCGTCGCGTCGAAGTCGTCGGTCCGGCCGTCTCCGGTGACCTGACCGTCACCTCCACCATCGGCGTCGTGCTCGCCATGGTGGCGATCATGGTCTACATCTGGTTCCGCTTCGAGTGGCAGTTTGCGCTCGGCGCGGTCATCTCGATGGTGCACGACGTGGTCTTCACCATTGGCCTGTTCGTCTTCCTCGGGATAGAATTCAACCTGACCAGTATCGCGGCGATCCTGACGATCATCGGTTATTCGCTGAACGATACGGTGGTCATCTACGACCGTGTCCGTGAAAACCTCCGGCGATACAAGAAGATGCCGCTTTCGATGGTCATCGACGTCTCGCTGAACCAGACCCTGTCGCGCACGATCCTTACCGGTCTGACCGTGCTTCTGGCACTGCTGGCACTGTATCTGTTCGGTGGCGAGGTCATCCGTTCCTTTACCTTCGCCATGTTGTTCGGCGTCGGTATCGGCGTGTTCTCCTCGGTCTATATCGCTGCTCCGGTGCTGATCGCCTTCAAGCTGCGTCCCGACAGCAAGGATGCGGAAGACGAGAAGGATGAGAAGTCCGGCAATGCCATCGGCGGCAAGCCTGCCGTCTGATGGCCGGCGGGATCGAAATACGCCCGGCCCATTTTCCCGGCCGGGCGCCCATCGATGCCTATGGCAATGGCGGTTTCCGCTTTGCCGAGATGTCGCATCGCGGTTCGCTTCTCTGCCTGCCTTCCGGCATTCACGGCTGGAGCCCGGTTGATGTGAAAGAGTTTACGCTTGCGCATTTCGACAAGGTTCTTGCCGATGCGCAGGATATCGAAGTGCTTTTGATCGGCACCGGTGACGGCATGCGGGTCTTGCCGAAAGAATTGCGCGCGGCCTTCAGGGACGCGGGTATTTCGGTCGATCCGATGAGCACGGGTGCTGCCGTGCGCACCTATAATATCATGCTTTCGGAATCGCGCGCCGTCGCCGCAGCGCTGATTGCCGTCGAAGGCTGACGGGACGCTCGGCGCGGGGAAACATGACACCCACAGAAACTCCAGATGTCTGCCTCGCAACGCTGCGTGACACCGATCGCGACCGCTATCTCGCCTGCCTCCTGTCGCCCGCCGACAAGCGCCCGGCACTCTCGGCGCTCTATGCCTTCAATGCCGAGATCGCCCGCATCCGCGATACCGTGCGCGAGGCGTTGCCCGGCGAAGTTCGCATGCAATGGTGGCGCGATCTTCTCGATGGTAATGCGCATGGCGATAGCCAGTCCCACCCTGTTGCAGCCGCTCTTTTGATGGCAATCGAGCAATATCGCCTGCCGCGACCGGTTCTCGCCAATATGATCGAAGCGCGCATCTTCGATCTCTATGACGATCTGTTCGTGGATCGTAACGCGCTCGAAGGTTATGCGGGCGAGACGGCCTCGGCCCTGATCCAGCTGGCAAGCCTTGTGCTTGCCCCGGAAGACGCTTCAGCAGGCGCGGAAGCGGCGGGACATGCGGGGGTGGCGCAGGCCATGGCCGGCATTCTGCTGCTGATCCCGCTGCACCGCCGTCGTGGGCAGGTCTATATTCCCGCCGATATGCTCTCGGCTGCCGGGCTGGATCGCGAGACGTTTCTGGAAGGGGACGACAAACAGCGCATCGGCATCGCCATCGAGATTTTTGCGACGCACGCGCTCGATCATATCGAGAAGGCGCGGCGCGCGACGATTTCCCGCAATGTCTTTGCGGCCTATCTCCCCGTCGCATTATCCGGCCCGGCCATCGCCGCCGCCAGAAAGGCGGGAGCGGGCGTGCTTGAAGGCGACGTGCAACTGTCGCAGCTTCGCCGGCAATGGCTGCTGGCAAAGGCGTCTTTCCTCAAGCGTTTCTGATTGCCCGACCTCACACTTCACACAAGCCTCGGTCTGTAAGACCCTGAGCTGGGTTCGCGGCGTTTCGATTCGCGAATCGTGATGTTTCGGTGCTGAGGGAGCGTTCCCGGATGAATATGGCGGTCTGGATAATCGTTTTCGTACTGCTTGCGGTCTTTGCCGTTTATGCCTGGCGCATGACGCGGGCGACGGATGAGGATAACAGCCATGATGTGGGGCAGGCGATCATGGATTTCGCCCGCGCCTTTCCGCATGAGGCGATCCGAAGCCTGCATATGACCGTCGATGGCGGTGCGGCCTTCGTGCGGCTGCACGACAACAAGGCCGGCTTCATGCGTAATATGGGCTCCCATTACGTGTGCCTGATGATCGACCCCGAGCGGATAAGGGTCGAGAGCCTCGAAAGCGGCGATGGTTTCGTCGTCACCTTTTTCGATACGCCGAAATATAGCGGCTCATATCGCTTCAAATCCGCCGGAGAGGCGGCTGAGGTCTCGCTGTGGCTGCTCGGTAGCCTTGTTGAGGCGCAGGACCATCACGACGAAGGACCGCTGCCCTCGGGCGCGTGAGAGCGTTTGGCGTCATTGCCCGTCGAGCGGCGGGTTCGCCTGCGTCTGCACGCGCTCGCGCCAGATGATAAACAGGCCGGAAGCGACGATGATGAGGATGCCGAGCCATTTCGATGGCGTCGGAAAATCCGAAAACAGCGCATAACCGAGAACCGTCGCGGAGATGATCTCGAAATACTGGAAAGGCGCCAGAAGCGACAGCGGCGCCAGCCGGAAGGCCCTGACGATCAGAAGATGCATGTAGCCGGATATCGACCCCAGCAGGATGAGCAGGGTGAGGGTGAAGCCGGATTGCGGAAGCGAGATTGCGAAATCCTTGTCACCGATGGCGTTGCCGGCCAGAAGTGCGGCGGCCATGAACACCGTTCCGGCAATGCCGGACATGGTCTGCATGACGAGCGGGCTGTCGGCATCGCCGATGGCGCGGTTGAGAAACAGGTACAGCGTGTAGAGAAATGCGCAGGCGACCGGCAGGAGCGATGTCCAGCCGAAGATTTCGAAACTCGGCTGAATGACGATCAACGCGCCGCCGAAACCGACCGCAATCGCTGTCCAGCGCTTCCAGCCGACCTTGTCGCCGAGGAAGAGGGCCGACATCATCGTCAGCATGAAGGGTTCGACGAAATAGATCGCAAAGACATCGGCGAGCGGCATGTATTTGACGGCGGCGAAGAACAGCAGACTGGCTGAGGCATGCAGCACGCCGCGCAGGCAGTTCATCCACGGCCGTCTGGCACTGAACAGGGCTTTCGGCGAAACCATCAGCAACAGGGGCAGGGTGCACAGAAGCTGGAAAAAGAAGCGGTAGAAGGTGACTTGTGCCGGTGACATGCCGCCGCTCACCGCCATGTATTTGGCAATGGCATCCATGACCGGCAGCACGAACATGCAGCCCGCCATGATCATCATGCCCTTGGCGACATCGTTGAAACCGGTCTGGCTGGTCATGGGGCAGGCTGCGCTTTCGACCCGAAGGTCCAACGAGGAAATGGGAGCGCCGGAAAGCGCCCCCCTCGAAGGGTCAGGCAGCCTGCTGGCGCGGCAGGCTCTTCATATCAATGACGAAGCGATAACGCACATCGCTTTTTATCATGCGTTCATAAGCCTCGTTGATCTGATCGATATTGATCATCTCGATTTCGGCGGCGATGCCTTTTTCGGCGCAGAAATCCAGCATTTCCTGGGTTTCTGGAATCCCCCCGATCATCGAACCGGCGAAGGTCTTGCGGCCGGGGATGAGGCTGAAGGCGTGTACGGACAGCGGCTTTTCGGGAGCGCCCACCTGCACCAGCGCACCGTCGCGCTTCAACAGCGCAAGATAGGCGTTGATATCGTGCTCGGCCGCGACTGCATCGATGATGAGATCGAGGCTGGAGGCCGCCTTTTTCATCTGGTCGGCATCGCGTGAGACGATCACCTCATGGGCGCCGAGCTTTTTGGCGTCTTCCGCCTTGCCGGGGGAGGTGGTGATCATCACCACCGTTGCGCCCATGGCATTGGCGATCTTGACCGCCATATGGCCGAGGCCACCGAGGCCGACGACGCCGATACGCTTGCCGGGACCGGCATTCCAGTGCCGCAGCGGCGAATAGGTGGTGATGCCGGCGCAGAGCAGGGGTGCTGCGGCTGCGGGATCGAGCCCTTCGGGGATGCGCAGCACATAGCAATCATCGACGACCACATGGGCGGAATAACCACCCAGCGTATGCGCACCGTCGCCCATAGCCTTGTCAGGCGAATTATAGGTGCCGGTCATGCCGTTTTCGCAATATTGCTCCAGCCCTTCGGCACAGCTTGCGCATTCCCGGCAGCTATCGACGATACAGCCGACGCCGACGCGGTCACCCACCTTGAATTTGGTCACCTGCGCGCCAACCCGACCGACCCGGCCGATGATTTCATGGCCGGGGACGCAAGGGTAGAGGGAGCCCGGCCATTCGCTGCGGGCCGTATGGATATCGGAGTGGCAGACGCCACAGAACTCGATCTCGATTTCGACGTCGCGCGGGCCGGGATCGCGACGCTTGATGGTCGCAAGCTTCATCGGCGAAGAACCGTCATCGCAGGCATAGGCTGATGTTGTGAACATGGTCGTTCCTCCTCTTGTGGTGATCGATGGTGGAAACACTGGCAGGCGACATAAGTGGCGGCGGGTTCAGCCGCCGGAGCCGGCTTCGGGCACTGCCGGACCGAAAACCTCCTCGAAGGCCTCTCGCAGCAGAACGTCGACATCGCCGATCATAACCGGCAATCCGAGATCGACAAGGCTGGTCACGCCATAGGCGCTGATGCCGCAGGGAACGATGCCGGAAAAATGCCCGAGGTCGGGATCGACATTGATCGACAGCCCGTGGAAGCTCACCCATTTGCGCAGCCGGATACCGAGAGCAGCGATCTTGTCCTCGGCCATGCCGCCATCGGCAAGCAGGGGTTTTTCTGGACGCCTGACCCAGACGCCAACCCGGTCCTCACGCCGCTCGCCCCGGACGTTCATCTTGTCGAGCGTGCGGATGATGACATTTTCCAGCGCTGCCACATAAGCGCGCACATCCTGGCGCCGGCGTTTCAGGTCGAGCATGACGTAAACCACCCGCTGTCCCGGTCCGTGATAGGTATATTCGCCGCCGCGACCCGTGGCGAAGACCGGAAAACGCTCAGGCTCTATCAGGTCGGCAACATCGGCGCTGGTGCCTGCGGTGTAGAGGGGAGGATGCTCCAGAAGCCATACGAGTTCGTCGGCCTCGCCATTGGCGATGGCGGCCACTTCCCGTTCCATCTCTTCTATGGCCGCCTCGTAAGGCACGAGACCTTCCGAGATTCGCCAGCGAACGGGTGGCGAGCCGGCGAGCGGCAGCATATTTGTCTCTATATCCGTGCGTGTGAGCATGAAAAAGTCCTTTCCACAGCCTTCTCGCAAAATGGCGACAAGGCCGCAACCCCAGCATTTCCGGGCTTCCTGCATATAGGGTGGCGCAGTGCGATTTTTAATTTCAAAAAACTGTCACGACGCTCTTGTGCACCCAAAATCCTTTTGCTACATGCACCCCCGTCGGCGCAAGTCGAC
Organism: Agrobacterium sp.; assembly: GCA_034519725.1. Lineage (GTDB taxonomy): Bacteria > Pseudomonadota > Alphaproteobacteria > Rhizobiales > Rhizobiaceae > Agrobacterium. The sequence continues at coordinate 3,566 of JAXHOC010000082.1, read as the reverse complement.
GCCTACCACGATGCGGTCGTGGCGGAATTGGTAGACGCGCAGCGTTGAGGTCGCTGTGGGGCAACCCGTGGAAGTTCGAGGTCTTCTCGACCGCACCAAAGAAACCCGCTTCGGCGGGTTTTTTCTTTTTGTGCCAATCGTTTGGCGCTGCATTCTCGCAAAAAATTAGAAATATTTGACGTCGATGAAATCCGTCAATTGCTGTAGACGAGCTGAAGCGCGTCCGGTTTAAATAAACCATTGGACGCGCTCGTGATCTCTGGTTCCACGTATTTTGGCACGTAAAACCGTTATGCAATTTTGCTGGAGTTGCTTCAGCGCCGAATGATATTCGAAGCCGTGCCGTTGTCCTGATGATTACCGTCACCGACCCGGTAAGGATCGCCATCCATGACTTGATCCATCCGCCATCCGCTTCCGCGATAAGGACTTTCCCACGTCTGGCACCCGGCGAGAAAGACGGTTACCGACAGCAATCCAAAAGTAAGAGCGGTTCGCAGCATATGAGCCTCCTTCGAAATTTCATTCCTTGCTCATGTAGGTGCAAGCGGTTGGCTTTGCGACGGTTTCCCGGAAATTATCGTGCTTTCAAAAACCGTCCCACGGATCATTCGTCAATAAATTTCGGTGGATATCGATGCACGTTGTAGTAGCGGGTTAAATACCCCCTTAAAACAGGGGGTGGAATATTGGAGGTCTGATGTTAGCGTTTGTCAGGAAAAATGTCTGGGGGTTTTCGTGCAAGGGGACAAATCGGATTCAGACAGCGCGCTTGGCTATTATATGTGGAGCATTTCCGACAACAGGCTGATCATGGATACCGTTACAGCGGAATGCCATGGGTTTTCCGAAACGGTGGCATCGCAAGGGGTGTCGATCGAGAAGATTCTTGAAAGAATCGATGTGGAAATGCGCGATCAGGTAGCGCGGGCAATTTTCGATAGCATCACCACCGGTGTTTTCTTCGACCAGCGCTACAAGGTTCATCTGCCTGATGGTTCCACCCGCTGGATCGTGGCGAAGGGCAGGGCGATTTTCGATGCCGACAATTCGCCGTTTCTCGGTCTTGGCAGCGTTCGGGATATCACCCTTAAAAAAACCTACCAGTTCGAGCCGCGCCAATAGCCAGCGGTTCCGTTCGAAACGCGCATAAAAGAGGCGGCTGTCGCCGCCTTTTTCTATTTGCACGTTACCGGGACATCAGAAGACGGCGAGATATTTCAGCAGCGAAATGATGCCGATGATGATGACGATAATTTGCGCGATCTGTTTCGCGCCGCCGCCCACGGGCAGTCGTGCGATGAGCCACAAGACGAGCACGATCACCAGGAAGGTGATCAGAATGCTGACGAGCGTAGATGTAACCATATGTCCCAGCTCCCTGTATAATAAGGTTCAACGGTCGTTCACCGTTGTGTGAGTAAAAAGCGCCAGACAGGTTTTGGTTCCATGCGATCGGTTGCACGCGATTAAATTAGGAATATTTGAATGGTCGAGGCGGGAAAGGTGAAATTGAGGCCGGTTGGCGCTACGGCCAGCGTCGGCCGTCTTGGCCGCCCGCTTGTTTCGACGGTGACCGGCGGCACCCTTGAGATCGTCACCGGTGTGTCGGAGCCGGGCTTCAACCCGATCGATCTGCTCTATTCGTCGCTTGCGGCATGCCTTGCTCTCAGCGTGCGGATTGCGGCGAGCCGCATGGGCTTGCTGGACAGCTTCGAAAGCGTGGTAGTTGACGTATCGGGTGAGAAATCCGCGCAGGAGCCCTATCGCATCATCCGTTTCGATATCAGGATCGAGATCGCCGGGACTTTCGATGAGGCGACGCGCGCCGCAATTGTCCATGCGGCCGAAGAGATTTGCACCGTCAGCAACACCTTGAAGGGCGATGCGGAATTTGCTCTGTCGATTATGGGCTGATCGTCACGACTTCAGGGATTTTTCCCATTTCTTCACCAGCCGATCGCGTTTGAGTTTCGAGAGGCGCTTCAGCCAGAACACCCCATCCAGCTGGTCGATCTCGTGCTGGATGCAGATGGCCTGAAATCCCTCGGCGCTTTGCCGATGTTCCGCGCCGGTTACGTCCTGAAACCTGACCTCGACCTCAGCCGGGCGTTCCACCTCTTCGGTGAAACCCGGCATCGAGACGCTGCCTTCCACATGTCGCATTGTCTGCGTGGATTGACTGAGGATTTCGGGATTGATGTAGGTAAGCACGGTTCCCGGCGTCAGCTCGAGCACGAAGACGCGCTGTTTTACGCCGATATGGGCGGCGGTGATGCCGACGCCGGGGGCGGCGCGCATGGTGTCGATGAGGTCGGTGACCAGATTTTGCAGGTGGTCGTCGAAAACGCTGACCGGCGCGCAAATCTCAGAAAGACCGGCATGGGGGTAGGGCAGGATCGGCCTGATTGCCAAGGAATGCTCCGTTCGTTTCAGGTTTGACAGGAGGGCGCGGCAAGCGCCTGTCCTTCCGCTGTCACTTCCAGCCAGTTGCGCTGGGTGCGGACGTCACGTTTCGTCACCCGCACGAAACGGGGCGACAGGGCAGAGATTTCGCGCAGGACGAGGGCATGCGCAAGTCCCAGCCGATTGGAAATGCTGCGGCTGTCGGTGGCGATATCCAGATGGATGGCCAGAAGGATCGCCGCACCCGTGGCGGAAAGCGCCTGCGACGAGCCTTGCATGACCTTTTCCACCGCCGCCATGAAAGCGGCTGCGGATTGTTCCTCATCCATCAAGCTTCATCCCGTTCAAGAAATGCCATCGGTAAGCAGGCGGAAGGAGACGAGGACCGATTTCGATGTCGGCGTGAAGCTGCCGTCGCCGTAGCTCGACAGCGGTACCAGCACGTTCAGTTCCGGATAATAGCCGCCGACGCTGCCACGCGGAATATTATAGGGCACCAGCCGGAAATTTTTGGCGATCCGCTCGACGCCATCGCCATATTCGCCGATGACATCGACGCGCTGGCGGGAATGGGCACCCAGCGCTTCCATGTCCCTGGGGTTCATGAAGATGACCTGACGTTCGCCATAAACACCGCGATACCGGTCGTCCATGCCGTAAATCGTGGTGTTGTATTGATCATGGCTGCGGAATGTCTGCAGCACGAAAAGATCGTCGCGCGTGAGCGCCTGCTGGTGCTCGGTCTGTTCGGGAAGCGGGCCGCCATAAAACACCGCCTTTTTTGCCGGTGTGTCCCATTGCCGTTCAGACGCCGCATTGCGCAGGTGAAAACCGCGCGGCACGCGGACACGCTCGTTGAAATTGTCGAAACCGGGGATGACCCGCTCGATCATATCGCGGATGAGATCGTAATCTTCGGCAAGCGCTTTCCAGTCGATCTGCGCATTGCCGAGTGTCGCTTGCGCAATGCCGGCAACGATGGCGACTTCGGAGCGCAGCGCATCCGAGGCCGGAGGATTGATGCCGCCGGAACCGTGCACCATGCTCATGGAATCCTCGACCGTGACGATCTGCGGCTTGCCCGCCGAATTACGGTCGATTTCCGTTCGGCCAAGGCAGGGCAGCACGAAGGAGGTTTCGCCCGGCACCAGATGCGAATG
>JAXHOC010000029.1:0-8546 GCA_034519725.1 Agrobacterium sp. | reverse complement strand
GTAACTGGACCAGTGCGTGGCTGATGAGCGAAACGGGCTTTTTCCGGGGCACCAGTGCGGCGCCGTGCGGTTTCACGCGGGCAAGATCGACCGCCCTCCATCTGCCATTGCCGCATATTGCCAGAAGCATTTCGGCAATTTCTTCGGCGGTGACAGCCGATCAGGCGCATCTGACCTGGACGCGCGGCCAGCCTTACCCTCTTCCGGTCATCCGCCAAAGATCCATCGCGGCTTCTGCAGAAATGCGGCGCCGCTGACCCTACCATCATCGGCGGCGTGGAGATCATCGGCGCACCATTCGATCATCCCGAACGGATCGAGCCGCAGGTGCAGGTCAATATCCGCATGCGCATGCCTGGATCCGAGCATGCAATCAGGCAAACGTCGATGAGGCCGATATCACCTCCTACCATCCGGACCGCGACACCCAGGGTCTGGCCGCCGGAGGCAACCGCGCATGAGTGGTTCCGACACCTTCAGCGGCGGGTGCCAGTGCGGCGCGGTGCGTTACCGGATCGATGGCGGGTTACGCTATCCGCATCTGTGTCATTGCCGCATGTGCCAGAAGGCATCAGGCAGTATTCCTGCCGCTTGCCGCAAGCGCCCGCGCGCAGTTTGAAGCGGCCGTGGCGAGGGCTTCGCGGTTTCAGTCCTCCGACCATGTGCGCCGCGGTTTTGCGGCCGTTGCGGAACGCCGCTTTTCTACAACATGCCGGACGCGGACTTCATCAATGTCACGCTCGGTTCGCTGGACGAGCCGGAGCGGATAAAACCCGAGGCGCAATCCAATCTCGGCAGCAAATTGCACTGGTTCGCGTACCTTGACGGCTTGCCGGTCGAGCCGGAACCTGCGCCGGATGACAGCCAAACACCGGTGAACAACCGGCAACACCCGGACCACGACACGGCCGAATGGCCTCCAAGAGAAAGTCAGACATGACCGAAGAATTGCGCAGCTTTTATCCCGAGATCGAACCCTTCGAGAGCGGCATGCTCGATGTCGGCGATGGGCACACGATCTATTGGGAGCGGGTGGGTACACGCGGTGCGAAACCGGCGGTTTTCCTGCACGGCGGTCCGGGCGGCGGGGTAAACCCCACACATCGGCGCGTTTTTGACCCGGCGCTTTACGACGTCATCCTGTTCGATCAGCGTGGCTGCGGCCGCTCGACGCCGCATGCGGAACTGGAAGCCAACACCACCTGGCATCTGGTTGCCGACATTGAAAGGCTGCGGGCGCTGTGCGGTTTTGAAAAATGGCTGGTTTTCGGTGGTTCCTGGGGCTCGACGCTGGCGCTTGCCTATGCCGAGACCCATCCCGAGCGCGTCAGCGAGCTGGTGCTGCGCGGCATCTACACCGTTACCAGGCCGGAACTGGACTGGTATTACCAGTTCGGCGTTTCCGAAATGTATCCCGATCGCTGGGAGAACTTCATCGCGCCTATCCCCGAAGCCGAGCGCGGCGAGATGATGCAGGCCTATAACCGCTATCTCACCGGTACGGACGAGGCAAAGAAGCTTGAATGCGCGCGCGCATGGAGCCAATGGGAAGGGGCAACCATCGCCCTCGTGACCGATCCGGCCCGCGTCGAAGATTTCGGCGAGGATCAATATGCCATCGCCTTCGCGCGCATCGAGAACCACTTTTTCGTCAATGGTGGCTGGCTGGAGGAAGGGCAATTGCTGCGCGATGCCGGCAAGCTTGGCGATATTCCCGGCGTCATCGTGCATGGGCGTTACGACATGCCCTGCCCGCTGAAATATGCCTGGCAGCTTGCCAAGGCCTGGCCGAAGGCGGATTTCCATATCGTCGAGGCGGCGGGACATGCCTTGGGCGAGCCGGGGATTCTTGACCAACTGATTCGCGCAAACGACCGTTTTGCGGGGAAATGACATGCGAATTCATGCTCTTGAAGCGGAACAGTGAGAAAATGATTCACCTGTCTCAAGAGGCCGGAAAATAGCAAAGCCATGAAGGCGGAGCAGCCTTGCTCTGGACACACGAAGTGTCAGCACGTGGTCATGTGACATGCCACAAAGAGAAGGCTGCTCCGCCGAAAAGCCTATCACAAACCAACTCATTTTCAAGAATGGCCCATTTCAACAGCACGGCGCCTTTTATTCATGCATTTTTTCTCATGAACGCTTCACGGAAATGAATTGGCCCGCGCCACGCCGATCCGTTATGAAGGACCATCCCTAATCATTGGCGGTACTTCCATGGCACTCGATAAAACGCTCCCGGCCCAACAGGGCGGCGATAGCGCTCGCGGTTTTGCTTTTGCGCTTTCCTCCTATCTGCTGTTGGGGGTGCTTCCCATCTACATGAAGGCGGTTGCGCATATTTCGCCGATAGAGGTCATCGTGCATCGCGTCATCTGGTCGGTGCCGATTGCTGCTGCCGTGCTCATCGCACTCGGGCGCACGGCGGAAATCAGGACGGCGCTTAAAACCCCGAAAATGCTCGCCATGGCCAGCCTCACGGCGGCCCTCATCAGCGTGAACTGGGGCATCTACATCTGGTCTATCGGTGCTGGCCGTGCGCTCGATGCCGCACTCGGCTATTTCATCAATCCGCTGTTCAGTATTTTCCTCGGCGCGGTGCTGCTGAAGGAAAAACTCTATCCGGCGCAGATTGCCGCCATCGGCCTCGTGGCGCTCGCCGTGGCGATCCTCACCTGGCATGCCGGCAGCCTGCCGTGGGTGTCCATCGCGCTTACCGTGTCCTGGGGCTTTTACGCCTTCTTCCGCAAGACGCTGCCGATTGGCGCCACGCAGGGTTTCCTGCTGGAAGTCATGCTTCTCTCCGTTCCCGCCGTGCTGGTGCTCGCCTGGCTTGCCATCAGCGGACAGGCGCATTTCATGGCCGGAAACGCAACCGACACCTGGCTGCTTGCCGCCAGCGGCGTCGTCACCGCCGTTCCGCTCATCCTTTACGGCAATGGTGCGAAACTGCTGCGGCTGTCGACCATCGGCATCATGCAATATATCGCGCCGACGATGATCTTCCTCATCGCCATCTTCATCTTCAAGGAACCGTTCGACATGGTGCGGATGGCGGCCTTTGCTCTGATCTGGGTGGCGCTGGCGATCTATACCGCATCGAGCCTGATGCGGCTCAAGCGATAACCTTTGGCGTTCCTTCCCTTCGCCTCATTCCCGTGTTTGTCACGGGAATGAGGGCCGTCAATAATCGACCAGCAATTGCGGTGCTGCGGCATCCCCGAAGCGCGGCTTGACGCCGAGAAGTCCCGCCGTCTGGGTGATGATTTCGCGGATCATGGGTGCGGCGGTCGAGGCCGCCGTGCGGCCGCCGTTCACACCGGTCCTGGGGGCGTCGATCATCGTCAGCACGACATATTTCGGCTTGTGCATCGGGAAACCGGCAACGAAGGCGTTGAAATTGATATCCTTGGCATAACGGCCATTGATGACCTTATCGGCGGTGCCGGTTTTGCCGCCCACGTGAAATCCCTCCACCTGCGCGCCCCGGCCCGACCCCTTGATACCGTTCCAGTTGAAAAGGTAACGCATATCGGCGCTGGTTTTTCCGTTGATGACGGTGCGGGAAAGCCCTGCCGCATCCTCGCGGGTGCGTGGCAGGAAGGTCGGCGAAATCAGGCTTCCGCCATTGATGAGGGCCGCAGCCGCCACCGCCGTCTGCAACGGGGTGGTGGCAACGCCGTGGCCGAAGGAAATCGTAACGGAATTGATTTTCTTCCACGTTCTCGGCTGGGTGGGCGTGGCAACGCCGGGCATTTCCGTGTCCATTCTGGACAGAAGCCCCAGTTTCGTCAGGAACTGCTGGTGGCCTTCGACCCCGACCTTGTCGGCGACGGCAGCCGTGCCGATATTCGATGAATATTGAAACACTTCCGGGATCGACAGCGGGCGGTTGCGGCCCTTGAAATCCTTGATGGTGAAGCCGCCCATACGGATGGGCCGCGACGCATCCACCACCGAATTGAGCGTGATGGCACCCGCATCCAGTCCCATGGCAAGCGTAAAGCTCTTGAAGGTGGACCCCATCTCGAAGGTCGCATTGCTCATGCGGTTGAACCAGCCTTTTTCATACTCCCTGTCGATGCTGCCATCGGCAAGGGTGCGGGAAGGTTCGTTCGGATCGTAATCCGGCACCGAGGCCATGGCCAGCACCTCGCCCGTCTCCACATCCAGTATCACCGAACCCGCCGCTTCCGCCTGATAGGCGGTTTTCGCCTTGAGGACGACCTCGCGCACGATATTCTGCACCCGCAGGTCGATCGACAGCCGCACCGGCTCCAGCGGCGCACCGCTGGTAAGGCCGGTCGCGCGCAGATCGGCCAGACCCTGCTGGTCGAGATAACGCTCCATCCCGGCAAGGCCCTGATTGTCGACATTGACGTGACCGATGATATGCGAGGCTGCGGGGCCTCCCGGATAAAAGCGCCGTTTCTCCGGCCGAAAACCGATGCCGGGGATGCCGAGGTTGAGAATATCCGCCTGCTGGCGCGGCGTCAGCTGGCGCCGCAGCCATTGAAAGCCGGTGTCCGAGCGCAATCTGCGGTGCGTCTCGCGCCAGTCGAGATTGGGGATGACGGTTGCGAGCTTCTCGACAACCTCATCGGCATCCACCACCCGGCGCGGATCCGCATAAAGCGACACCATGTTGAGATCGGTCGCGAGAAGCGTGCCGTTGCGGTCGACAATATCGGGACGGGAGGCGACGGCGGTGGCGCCGGTATTGATCCATGCGGTCGCGATGGGTTCGGCAAGGCCATATTGCACCAGCCGCGCGGCAACGATGCCATAGATGACGGCAAAGACGGCGATGACGATGCCGAGCCGCATTTTCGCATCCACCCGCCGGCGGGCGGCGGAACCGAGGATCGCATCCCGGCTCTGAAACGGACTTCTGTGAATAATAAAATGCGTCCGGCTTTTCAGCCGCACCAAAAAAGCAATCATTCCCCAATGAGCCCCGCTATCATGGCGGCGAAAATCAAATTCCGCGCTCAGCCTACGCCATGTAGACGCTGGCACAGGAACGGGCGCGGGGCCATGAAAACAGCGGCCGGGGCGATGCCGCAATCAAATCTCTATTAATATACACTTAAAATTGTAACGAACCGCGTGGCGGTCCGTTAACATTCAGTCACTGCCTGGAGCATTTCCGGTAAAGCTGCGTAGCGGTTTTAGGTCCATCCAAAGATACAACTTAAACCGAACGTGCTCTAGAGACGGGAGATGACCGAAGGGTCGCCATCCGGGTTCTGCTGCGCCAGCGCCCGCTCGATGATGGCGGGCACGATGTCCTTGACCTCGTCGATGACCAGCGGGTTCAGGAGATGGGCGCGATGGATGAAACCCTGATCGCGCATATGCTGCACGAGTTCCAGCATCGGGTTCCAGAAGCCGTTGATATTGGCGAAGACAATCGGCTTGGCGTGACGGCCGAGCTGCGCCCAGGTCATGATTTCGACGATCTCTTCCAGGGTGCCGACGCCGCCCGGCAGCGTCACGAAGGCATCGGCGCGCTCGAACATCAGATGTTTGCGCTCATGCATGTCCTTGGTGACGACAAGCTCGTTCAATTGTCCGAGAGAATGGCGTGTTGCCTCCATATCGACCAGAAATTCCGGTATGATGCCCGTCACTTCGCCGCCGTTGGACAGAACGCCGCTGGCGACCGCGCCCATGATGCCCTTGGTGCCGCCGCCATAGACGAGGCGAATGCCGTTTTCGGCAATGGATTTCCCAAGCGCGCGGCCTGCTTCCATGTGAGCCGGATCACGTCCGGGCTGGGAGCCGCAATAAACGCAGATGGATCGAATCGCTGTATTTTTGTCAGTCATGAGCGGAAGGAACTATGCCGGATGCGACACGTCAAGAAAATTTGGGAAATCCCTTGCAAATATGGCCTTTTACGGCCACGCCGCTTGTCTGGGGCAAGGTAAGACGCTAGCAATCTGAACTCGTGTAAAAGCTTACAATACCCGGAGATTCCAGGATGAAAAACAATAAAGCCGGTTTGCTGGCGCTGATCGTGCTGGGCATCGCGTCCCTGCTCATGATCTTTTTCGTCCTGCCGAGAATTTCCAATGACGGCAAACCGATCGGCGATGCCATCAACGAAGCGGGCAACGCGGTCAAGAACAGCGTCGAAATGGGCGGCGACAAGGCGGGCGACATCCTGTCCGACGCCGCGCAGGAGACCACCAACATCGCCGACAAGGTCGGTCGCCTTGCTGCTTCCGCAACCCAGTCGATCAAGGATATGACCACGCTTTTCGCCGACAGCAAGGTTCCGTCCGACGCCGATTTTGCGGCAGCACGCAAGAAGGTCGAGGCATCGCTGAAGGACCTGACTAATATCGAAATTCCAGAGACGCTGGACGAAACGACGTCGCGCCTCATCACTACGGCGCGCACGGCCGCCGAACGCACCACCGTTTTCCTGCGCGGGCTGCCCGACAGTGCAGCGGCGGCAGCGGCACAGGTTCGCCGTCTGGCGGGCGTCTTCGCCGGCACCGATGATGGCGCAGCACAGCAGCCGCAACCCGTCCCTCCTGCCGCCGCTCCTGCTGCCGATGCAGCGCAGGCCACATCGGGCGCGCCGACCTTCGACGTGCTTCGCGTCGAGCCGGATGGTTCGGCCGTGGTCGCGGGCAAGGCCCAGCCCGGCTCCAAGCTTGAAATTCTGAGCAATGGCAAGGTGATCGCTCAGACGACCATCGGCGGATCGGGCGATTTCGCCGCCGTCTTCGACAATCCCCTGCCCCCCGGCGACCATGAGCTGGTGCTGCGCTCGACAGACGCCAACGGCAAGACAACGCAGTCCGACGAAGTCGCAACCGTTTCCGTGCCCAACGGCAAGGCGGGCGAACTTCTGGCCATGGTGTCGAAGCCCGGCGAGGCAAGCCGCGTGCTCGCCATGCCGGAGGCGGCACCTTCAGCTCTCCAGCCCCCGCCAGCCGCGCAACCCGGCCAGCCCACCACCGCCACCAGCACGATGCCTGCGCCTGCCGCCGGCAGCACAGCGCCGTCCGCTACCGCGCCGTTGACGCCGACCGTTCAGGTCACCGCCGTCGAATTCGAAGGATCGAAGATTTTCGTCGCGGGTTCCGCACCTGCCGCTTCGACGGTGCGCGCGCTGGTCGATGACAGGGAAATCGGCAAGAGCACCACGGAAGCCTCCGGCCACTTCGTCATCGAGGGCAATGTCGATCTTTCGGTCGGCGGCCACATCATCACCGTCGAGGAGCTGAATGCCGACGGCACGGTGAAGGTGCGCGTGCGCGTTCCTTTCGAGCGGCCGCAGACCGATCAGGCAACCGTCGCCATGCAGGCACCGGCCGCAACGGCCCCTGTCGCCACCCCGGCTGCGCCCGCCGAGAACCAGAGCACGGCCAGCGACCGCGCCGCGTTCGAAAAGCTGCGCACGGATGTCGCCAAGGCCTTCAACATTCTGTCCAATCTCTACAAGGACCAGGCGACACCGGCGCTCGATCAGGCGATTGCCGGCCGCTCCGCCGTGGTGATCGGCCTGAAGTCGCTCTCCGAGTTCCGCACTGCCGCCGGCACCGAGCCGTCCTTTACCGCCTTTGCCGGCGATATCGCCGCCAAGGCCCGTCAGTTGCTGACATCGGTCGAGGCATGGCCGAACGACGTGGCGGGTATCGGCAAGGGCATCGCCACGCTGGCAAGCCGCCTTGCCGAACTCCACATCATCGCGCCGCCCGCCCCTGCACCTCAGGCGCCCGCAGGTCCGCAGACCTTCGAGCAGATGCCGCTTGCCGAGAGCCAGAACAGCGTCATCATCCGTCGCGGCGATACGCTGTGGCAGATTTCCCGCCGCGTTTACGGACAGGGCGTGCGTTACACCACGATCTACCTTGCCAATGAGGATCAGATCAAAAATCCCGACCTGATCGAACCCGGCCAGATTTTCGGCGTGCCGGAAAAAGCCCTGCCGAATGCCGAAGAACTTCACCGCAAGCGTCTGAAGAGCGGTTCCTGATCGTTTGAGGACGTTGCGGTGACCCCGCACCATTCCTACCTGTGACAAGCACGGCGGCTTCCCAAGGCCGCCGCCCTGCTGTCGGCTTCCGGCAGTGACCGGAGCATATGATGGCCACCAAGAAAAAAACCATTTCGGCGGATTCCAGCAATCCCACGCAGACCCTGATCAACCTCTGGCCCTATATGTGGCCGGAAGGCCGGCTTGACCTGAAGATGCGGGTGATCTGGGCGACGGTGTTCCTTGTCGTCGCCAAGCTGGTGCTGATCCTCGTCCCCTATTTCTTCAAATGGGCGACGGATGCGCTGAACGGCAAGCTGGACATGGCAGGGCTGGTTCCGGCCTTCCTGCTTGGCGCTGTCGCCCTTGTCATCGCCTATAATCTGACGCGGCTGATCCAGGTCGGGCTGAACCAGCTGCGCGATTCGCTGTTTGCCAGCGTTGGCCAGCATGCCGTGCGCCAGCTTGCCTACCGAACCTTCGTGCACATGCACCGGCTTTCCCTGCGTTTCCATCTGGAGCGCAAGACCGGCGGGCTTTCGCGGGT
>JAXHOC010000062.1:0-18181 GCA_034519725.1 Agrobacterium sp. | reverse complement strand
GCAATCCGGATTTTGAATTGATCTGCACGGCCAGCCGCCACGGCACGGTGGAAGGCGTCGCGTCTTACGGCACCATCGAGACCATGCTGGAGGCGGTCGGGGATATCGAGGCGGTATCGCTCTGCATGCCGCCGCAGTATCGTTACGAGGCTGCTTATGCGGCCCTGAATGCCGGCAAGCACGTTTTCCTTGAAAAGCCGCCGGGCGCGACGCTGTCGGAAGTTCAGGATCTCGTTCGCCTTGCGGATTCCAAGGGGCTGTCGCTGTTTGCAAGCTGGCACTCGCGGTATGCGCCGGGCGTTGAGGCTGCAAAGGCGTTTCTGGCCTCGACGACAATCGAAAGCGTACACGTCATCTGGAAAGAGGATGTGCGTCACTGGCACCCCAACCAGGCGTGGATCTGGCAGGCGGGCGGTCTCGGCGTGTTCGATCCCGGCATCAACGCGCTGTCGATCATCACCCATATTCTGCCCCGCGCGCTGTTCCTGACCAAGGCGACGCTCGAGTTCCCGGAAAACCGCGACGCGCCGATCGCTGCCGAGCTGCATTTTTCCGACGTGACGAAAATGCCCGTGCGCGCCGAGTTCGACTGGCGCCAGACCGGCAAGCAGAGCTGGGATATCATCGCCGAGACGGCGGCCGGGAAAATGGTGCTTTCGGAAGGTGGCGCAAAACTCTCCATCAATGGCGAGCAGGCCCTGTCGGAACCGGAGCGGGAATATCCGGCGCTCTACGAGCGTTTTGCCGAGATCATCAAGGCCGGACGCTCTGACGTCGATCTTGCGCCGCTGACCCATGTGGCCGACGCCTTCCTGCTCGGCCGCCACAAATTCGTGGATTCCTTCTACGACTGAGAAGCCGAAACGCTTTGCAACCGGAATATTTAAAGGGCGCGGCTGACGAAGAAGCCGCGCCCTTAATTTGTGAGGCCGTAGCCCGCCAGCACTGTCGATTGCAGCGATCAGGCCTTCTTCTGCCAGCGGCCTTCCGGTGATTGTTGCCAATAGGTCAGCGCGTGACCTTCGGTCTTCAGCCTTTTCCAGTGATTCCGCGCCATTTCAAGCTGGTAGGCGTCGTATCCGTCAAACATGAACACGACCCGCTCATAACCCTCCACCGCCGGCGGTTCGGCACCGTCGACTAGAAAGCGGACACTGGCTTCGTTGCCGTTCACATCCGATGCGGTCAACAGAATCGGCTGGCTCTGCGGCATGGCGGAGGCGTCCGTGGCATGCGGCAGAAAACTGTCGTCGCGAAAGGTCCACAGATGCGCGTCGAGGAAATCGCGGCGCTCGTCGTCCACCGTCTGGATCGCGACCTTCCAGCCGCGTTCCAGCGATTTTTCGAGCAAAGGCGGCAATGCATCCTCCAGCTTCGATTCCGTCAGATGGTAAAACAGGATTTCGGTCATCCGCGGACTTGCAGCTCCGGTCACATCAATCTTCGTAATGGGCGCGAACGAGTTCGTTCAGCAGCCGCACGCCGTAGCCCGATCCCCAGGACTGGTTGATCTCGGTCATCGGCGAACCCATGGCGGTACCGGCGATATCGAGATGCGCCCACGGCGTTTCGCCGACGAAACGCTTGAGGAACTGCGCGGCGGTGACGGAGCCGGCCAGACGGCCTGAGCTGTTCTTCATGTCGGCGAATTTGGAATCGATGATCTTGTCGTAATCCTTGCCAAGCGGCATGCGCCACAGCTTTTCAGCCGTCACATCGCCCGCCTGCGCAAGACGCGCCGACAGCTCGTCGTCATTGGAGAAAAGACCGGCCTGAAGATTGCCGAGTGCAACCGTGATCGCGCCCGTCAGGGTGGCGAGGTTGACCATGAATTTCGGGCTGAACCGTTCCCTGGTGTACCAGAGTGCATCGGCCAGAACCAACCGGCCTTCGGCGTCGGTATTGATGATCTCGATCGTCTGGCCGGACATGGAGGTGACGATATCGCCGGGGCGCTGGGCGTTGCCGTCGGGCATGTTTTCCACCAGGCCGATGACGCCGATCACATTGGCCTTCGCCTTGCGGGCCGCCAGCGCGTGCATCAGGCCGGTCACGGCCGCAGCCCCGCCCATGTCGCCCTTCATGTCTTCCATGCCAAGGCCGGGCTTGATCGAGATGCCGCCGGTATCGAATACGACGCCCTTGCCGACAAAGGCGATCGGCTCATCCTTCTTGGAGCCGCCGTTCCACTGCATCACCGCCAGCCGGGGCGGACGCGCGGAACCCTGCGCCACGCCGAGAAGCGCGTTCATGCCGAGCTTTTTCAGCTCCTTCTCGCCGAGAATTTCGACCTCGACGCCGAGCTTCTTCAGTTCCTCTGCCTTTTCGGCGAATTCAACCGGGCCAAGAACGTTCGGCGGCAGGTTGACGAGATCGCGCGCCAGGATGACGCCACCCGCCACGGCCTCGGAGACGGCAAAGGCCTTTTCCGCTTCCTGATAGGCGGCAGTAACGATGACGATTTCGACCTTCTTCGGCGACTTCTCGTCGTCGGATTTCTTCTTGGTCTTGTAGGCATCGAAGCTGTAGGCGCGCAGCAGCAGGCCAAGCGCAAAATCCGCAGCCGCCTGCGCACCGACATCGACACCGGGAGCATCGAGATAGATGGCGACCTTGTCGGCCTTCCTGAAATTGGCGGCAGCGGTGCCACCGGCCCGCAGCCAGTCATGGGCGACGAGTTTCGCCGGTTTGCCAAGGCCGATGACGAGCAGCCGGTCGGCGCTGGAGCCTTGCGGCGCGATCACATCGAGCGTCGTCATCGACTTTGCGGAAAAGCCCGCGATCTTTGCCGCCCGTTCAAGCACGCCGCCCGGATCTGCCTCCGATGCGCCGGCAGCGGCCTGCGCCTCACCCGAGGCTTGCAGCACAACGGCAAGGGCATTTTCAAGCGAGGCGGAATTGGCGAAAGAAATATCGAATTTGGCGGACATGGTTTCCTGCTCTTCTTGGATAACTTGCATGGTGCGCCCGATCATGGCCTTTTCGGCCCCCGGCGCAACCCTGCATTTTTAAAGGCTCACATTCTTTAAAGGCCGTCATTCGCGAAAGGAAAGGCATTTTTGTGGAATGGCCGATCGCGTCATGAAACCGACAGCTTGTTCCACAAAAAGACACAGGCGGTGGAAAAATCATCGTGCAAAACATATTTGTGAGCGTGCCGGAATAGCCAATTGCAAACGATGCGATTAGATAGGCGGAATCCGGCGAGCGATCGCGCAGAAAAACAATGTCGACAAGGGCAGAATGAAGCTTCTCGAGAACTATATCCTGCGGCGGACAACGCAGATGTTTCTGGTCGCGCTGCTGCCGGTGCTGGCCATCATCTGGACCATCCAGGTTCTCCAGAGAATCAACCTCGTCACCGATACCGGCCAGTCGATGGGCTCCTTCATGGCGCTCGCGACGATGATCCTGCCGACGCTGATCCCGGTCGTCCTGCCTTTTGCCCTCGTCATCGGCATCACCCAGACGTTCACGGCGATGAACAACGATTCCGAGCTTGCCATCATCGATGCGGCAGGATCGCCCCGTTCCATCATGTTTCGCCCGGTCATTATTTTGGCCGCCGTTCTCAGCGCGCTTTCCTTCACCATCACCAATTTCATTGAGCCGCCTGCCCGAAATTCGGCGCGGCAGATGGTGGCGGCGGCCTATGCCGACCTCCTGTCGTCGGTGATCGAGGAAAAGACCTTCCGCGCTGTTCAGGACGGTCTCTACGTGCAGATCGCCCAGCGTCAGGGCCGTATCCTCAAGGGCCTGTTCGTGGCCGACCGCCGCGATCCGAATTTCGATCTGATCTATTACGCCAAGGAAGGCATGATCGATGAAAGCGGCACGTCGCTGACCATGCGCGACGGCGAAGTCCACCAGAAGACGCCTGACGGCAAGGTCTCGATCGTCAAGTTCCTGTCCTATGCCTTCGACCTTTCGACCATGTCGGAAAAGCAGACTTCCGAACCGTCGCTTTCTCCTGGCGATGCGAGCCTCGGCTTCCTGCTTTCGCCTGACGAGAACAATGCAAGCTACAAGCGATCACCGGAAAGTTTCCGCAGCGAGCTGCACAAGCGCCTGTCGGACTGGATGTTCGCCTTCGCCTTCGCGCTGATCTCGCTGGTCATCGCCGCCGATGCGCGCTCGCATCGTGAAGCGCGCATGCATCCGATGGTCGCCGCGCTGGTAACCGCTTTCATGCTGCGCTGGCTCGGTTTTTACGTCACCAACCAGGTCAAGCAGAGCGCGGCCTTCATTCCGCTGGTCTATGCCGTGCCCGGTCTCAGCGGCGCTGCCGCCGCCTTCATTCTCATCACCGGCCGCAAGCCGAGAATGCCGAAGGTCATCGCGGAAACGGCCGGCCGTCTGCGCCGTCTATTCTCCAGCCGGCTGGCGCGAAACTCGGGGAGCGGCAACGCATGATTTTCAGCACCCTCGCCCGGTATTTCCTGAAGCGCTATCTGATCACGGCCATCTGGTTCCTGCTCGGCGTCTCGGCCATCATCTATCTTGCCGACTTCAGCGAAACGGCGCGGCGCATGTCCAGCGTGCCGGGCTATTCGGTTCCGGGCGCCCTTGGCCTAACGGCACTTCGCCTGCCGCTGATCCTGCAGCAGACCGTGCCCTTCATCGCCCTCTTCGTCGGCATGACGACGCTGATCTCGCTCAACCGGCGTTATGAGCTCGTCGTTACGCGCGCGGCCGGCGTCTCGGCCTGGCAGTTCATTCTTCCTTTCGTGCTTGGGTCGGTCTTTCTCGGCATTCTGTCCGTTCTCGTCCTCAACCCCATCGCCGCCTGGGGCCAAAACAAGTCGCTGTCGATGGAAGCGGGCTGGCGCAACGAAGGTAGCGGCGGCCGGCAGCAGGACATCATTCCGTGGATGCGCCAGTCGAGCGGTGGCCAGGATACGATCATCGGCGCCAAGAGCTTCGAGGACAACGGAACCATGCTTCTCGACGTGGTTCTGATCCACCTCGACAAGGACGGAAACATCGTCTCCCGGCAGGACGCAAAGTCGGCAAAGTTGGAAGATGGTTACTGGCTCCTTAACGGCGTTACGGAAACGCGCGCGGGACATGTGCCAGTTCGGCAGGACAGCACGCGGATCAGTACCAATCTGAGACGGGAATTCGTTCAGGAACGGATGACACAGACGGAAACCGTTGCTTTCTTTGATCTTTCTCACAAGATCGAAGTTGCAAAGTCTTTTGGACTGTCGTCGAAAGCGCTTGAGACGCAGTATCATTTCCTGCTATCGACGCCCCTGCTTCTGGTTGCGATGACCTTGATCGCCGCAACAGTTTCATTAAAGTTCAGCCGCTTCGCCCAGTCGCGCTCCGTGATTCTGGGTGGAATCGTTTCCGGCTTCGTGCTTTATGTAGTAACCGTGCTCGTAAGGGCATTCGGGAGTGGTGGCGTTGTCCCTCCCACCGTCGCGGTCTGGGTTCCAGTCATCGTGGCGTTGGCTTTGGGGGCAACCATTCTGCTTCATCAGGAGGACGGCTAGTGGCGGTATATGACCGCGGGAATATCAGGCGGCTTTGGACGGCCCTTCTGACAGGTGCCGCTGTGTGCGCGTATTTGGCATCCAGCCCGGTCGC
Source organism: Agrobacterium sp. (assembly GCA_034519725.1). GTDB lineage: Bacteria > Pseudomonadota > Alphaproteobacteria > Rhizobiales > Rhizobiaceae > Agrobacterium. The sequence goes on along the minus strand of JAXHOC010000062.1, from coordinate 12,589 downwards.
TTTCGGCCAGGATGGTCTGCTTGCGCCCGGAAGCCAAGACGATTCGAAACTCCTGCTTACGGCAAATGAACTGACCTATAATCGCGATGCCCAGCGCGTCATCGCGAAGGGTGTGGTTCGCATGCATTATTCGGGCTACCGCATGGTGGCCCAGCAAGTGGAATATAATCAGCAGACCGGCCGCGTGATCGCGCATGGCAATATCGAGCTGATCGAGCCCGGCGGCAACAAGATCTATGCCGACGAGATGGACGTCACCGACGATTTCGGTCAGGGCTTCGTCAATGCGTTGCGCGTCGAGACCCCGGACAATACCCGCATCGCGGGTGAAAGCGCCGAGCGGCTCGAAGGCGACCGCATGGTCCTCAACAACGGCGTTTATACCGCCTGTTTGCCCTGCGCCGAGCGGCCCGAAAAGGCGCCGCTGTGGCAGGTCAAGGCTGAACGCGTCATCCAGGACGGCAAGACCCATACGATCCGGCTGGAAAAGGCCCGCTTGCAGCTTTTCGGCCATTCGATTGCCTATGTGCCGTTCCTGACGGTTCCGGACAATACGGTGAAGCGGAAGTCCGGCTTCCTGTTCCCGCAGATGAGCATTACCGACAATCTTGGTTTCGGCATCGGCGTGCCCTATTTCCAGGTCCTTTCCGACACTTCGGATGTGACAGTTACCCCGACCTATTATACGACGCAGGGTCTGCTTCTGCAGGCGGAACTGCGCCAGCGTTTCGAAACCGGGATGCATACCGTGACCATCGCCGGCATCAGCCAGATGAAGTCCGATACATTCACGGCCGGAACCAGTGACGCCCTCAACGACGATCGCGGCATGATTGCCAGCAAGGGCAACTTCACCATCAATCCGCGCTGGGCGTTCGGCTGGGATGCCATGGTGCAGACCGACAACAACTTTTCGCGCACCTACGGGCTGAAGGGTTACAAGAGCGACGTCCAGACCAATCAGATATATTTGTCTGGCACTGGCGAGCGCAACAGCTTCGATGCCCGCGGTTATTATTTCAACGTTCAGGATACGGACAACAACGAATCCAACGAACGCAGGCAGGCGATCGTCCATCCGGTTGTCGACTACCGTTATTTCGTGCCGGATCCGATTTATGGCGGCGAACTTTCGCTGACCACCAACCTGACCAGTATCACCCGCCAGAACCAGGATGCCTACGCGCTTGGAGGCTATCCGCGGTTCAACGGGCTTGAAGGCAACTATACGCGGTTTTCCACCGAAGCCGAGTGGAAGCGCACGTTTACGACGGATAGCGGCCTGCAAATCACGCCGATCCTTGCCGCCCGTGGCGATGCGCTGTGGACGGATATGTCTGCGGCAAGCTTTACATCGGGTGGCACGTCTTATGCCTATCAGGGCATGATCGATGACGATGCGGCGTTGCGCGGCATGGCGACCGGCGGTCTGGAAGTGCGTTACCCCTGGCTCTTCACGGCGCTTAACAGCAACCACGTGATCGAGCCGATTGCGCAGATTTTCGTGCGTCCGAACGAACAATATGCCGGCCGCTTCCCCAACGAAGATGCGCAGGCTTTCGTGTTCGATGCGACCAACCTGTTCGAGCGTGACAAGTTCTCCGGTTTCGACCGGATCGAAGGCGGCTTTTTGGGCAAACACTCCGGTTTCACTGCAACGGCACGTTCGACAATGGCTACGGCATTCGCGCCATTGCCGGTCAGTCCTTCCAGCTGGCGGGCGAAAATTCCTTCGCCTCTTACGATCTCGTCAATGCCGGCGCCAATTCCGGCCTCGAATCCGACCGGTCGGACTACGTCGCCATGGCGGCGTTCGATGCGCCGATCGGCCTTTCGCTGTCGTCGAGCCTGCGCCTCGACAAGGACAATCTCGAGATCAACCGTTCGGAAACGGGCATCAGCTATTCGGACCGCCGCGTTAACGGCAAGCTGAGCTATACGCAGGTCAAGGCGCAGCCGCAGTACGGCTACAATGAAGACCGCGATATCGTTCAGGCTTCCGGTTCGCTGCGCATGGACGACAACTGGTCGCTGTTCGGCTCGATCAACTACGATCTGAACGGAAAATTTGCCGCAGAGCGCCGTATCGGCATTCTCTATCAGGATGAATGCACGATCTTCACGGTCAGCTATTCCGACGAGGGCAATATCACCTCCAGCCGCGAGGCCGCCAACGACTGGTCGATCAATGCCCGTCTGGCGTTCCGCACGCTCGGCGATATCAGCGTCGGCTCCGCAAACGAGGACTGGGCCGATATGAATATCGGCTGGAAACCGAACAATTACTGAGTTTAAAGGCAGGCCCCAGAGTATCGTGGCCTGCCTTTTTTGCCATGCAGCCAGTAAAAGTCACGGTTTTGCCGCAACAGGGCGCCAGGGTCCGCCCGATATGGGACCACAGGGTTTCTTTCAACAAACCGACACATTGCCGTCTTGCAGATCGCGATGATATATACGTGGCAAATTCGCGGTGCGGATGCACAGGTGCAGATCTGAAAAGCCGGGGGCAACCAATATCCCATTGGCAGACAGAACAGATTGGCGGGACGGGGAAACAGAACCCCGCCCGACGAAAGGGAGAAGGATATGATGAATTTCGGAAAGACGGCTTTGCGTGGCGCTGCGTTCGCCTTTGCGATATTCGCCGTTCCCATGGCCGTTGCGCCTTTTGCCAGCCAGGCCTTCGCCGACAGCACGGTCAAGATCGTCGTCAACAAGACCCCCATCACCAATGACGATATTGCCAAGCGTGTCGCCTTTCTGAAATTGCAGCGCCAGTCCGGCAATCTTGCCGAAAAGGCACGCGAGCAGCTGGTTGACGAGGCGCTGAAACGCGAAGAAATCGGCCGTGTGAAAATGTCCGTCAGCACCCAGGAGGTCGATGCGGCTTTCGCCCGCTTTGCCGCCAACAACAAGATGAAACCCGACCAGCTGTCGCAGGTCCTTTCCAAGGCCGGTGTCGGTGCGGACCATTTCAAAGCCTTCATCGCCGTGCAGATGAGCTGGCCGCGCCTTGTGAACGCCCGTTATGGCGCGCGTGGCAAGATGTCTAACCAGGACCTCGTCACCCGCCTGAAGGAACGCGGCGACAAGCCGGTCACGACGGAATATTTCCTGCAACAGGTGATTTTCGTCATCCCGGAATCGAAGCGCAATTCCATCACCGGCAAGCGCAAGGCCGAGGCTGAAGCCTCGCGCAAGCGTTATCCCGGCTGTGACCAGGCCATGACGTTCGCCGCTACCATGCGGGATGTGGCGATCAAGGATCTCGGCCGGATTCTGGCGCCTGAGCTGCCGGAAGAATGGAAGCCGCTGATTGAAAAGACCAAGGAAGGCGGCACGACAGGCACGCGCGTGACCGACAAGGGCGTCGAATATCTGGCGATCTGCAAGCAGCGCCAGGTTTCCGACGATTACGCGGCGGAAATGGTGTTCAAGTCGGAAGACCTGATGAAGGCCAAGGGTGGCGAAAACCCGAACGAGAAGAAATACATGGATGAGCTGCGCAAGAAGGCGCAGATCGTCAACACCTGATATTGATACGAAAGCCGGGTCTTTCCGTGACACATACATCCCTGCCGCTTGCCCTGACACAGGGAGACCCAGCCGGTATCGGCCCCGATATCGCCATTGCCGCCTGGGCCAGGCGCCGGGAGAACGGCGTCGCGCCGTTCATCTTCATCGGCGATCCCGAGGTGGCGGCAAGCCGTGCGGCGCTGATCGGCATTCCGGTCACGATCGAGACCTGCGAGCCGGCGGATGCGGTCGGCCTCTTCGACCGGGCTTTTCCCGTGCTTGCCCTTCCCGTCGGCTTCGAGGTTCAGGCGGGCCAGCCGCATGTCGGAGCCGCCCTTGCGACGATCAAGGCCATCGAGATCGCCGTTGCCTTGACTGTCGAGGGCAAGGCCTCCGCTGTCGTTACCAATCCCATTGCGAAATCCGTGCTTTACGAGGCGGGTTTCGGTTTTCCCGGTCACACGGAATTTCTCGCCGATCTCGCCTTGCGCCTGACCGGCAAACAGGCGATGCCGGTGATGATGATTGCCGGGCCCAAGGTGCGAGTGGTGCCGGTGACGATCCATATTCCGGTCAAAGACGTGCCTTCGGCGCTGACCGAAGAGCTGATCGTGACGACCTGCCGCATCATCGATGCCGATCTGCGGCAGAAATTCGGCATCGAGGCGCCGCGACTGGCGGTCGCCGGTCTCAACCCGCATGCGGGTGAAGATGGCGCACTTGGCACCGAGGACCGCGACGTGGTTCACCCCGCGACCATGCGGTTGCGGAAAGACGGGATCGACGCCTTCGGTCCCCTGCCCGCCGATACGATGTTCCACGATGCCGCCCGCCGGCGCTATGATGTCGCCGTCTGCATGTATCACGATCAGGCGCTGATCCCGGCCAAGGCGCTCGGCTTTGACGATTCCGTCAATGTCACGCTCGGCCTGCCTTTCATCCGCACCTCGCCCGACCACGGCACCGCCTTTGGCATCGCCGGTCAGGGCATTGCCAGCGAAACGAGCCTTGTCGCGGCGCTGAAGATGGCGGCGGAGATTTCCCTGCGCAGCCGGGTCGGCGCATAATGGCCGCTATCGACGGATTGCCGCCGCTGCGCGATGTCATTCAGCGCCATGGGCTCGACGCGAAGAAGTCGCTTGGGCAGAACTTCCTGTTCGACCTCAATCTCACCCAGAAGATCGCCCGCACCGCCGGGCCGCTTGACGGCGTGACGGTCATCGAAGTTGGCCCCGGTCCCGGCGGCCTCACCCGCGCCATCCTGTCGCTCGGCGCCAAAAAGGTCATCGCCATTGAGCGGGACAGCCGCTGCCTGCCGGTGCTTGCGGAAATCGAAGCGCATTACCCCGGACGTCTCGAGGTTATCGAGGGCGATGCGCTGAAGACCGATTTCGAGGCTCTGGTTCCCGCCGGCGAGCCCGTGCGGATCATTGCCAACCTGCCTTACAATGTCGGCACGCAATTGCTGGTCAACTGGCTGCTGCCGAAAGAATGGCCGCCTTTCTGGCTCTCTATGACCCTGATGTTCCAGAAGGAAGTCGGCCAGCGCATCGTGGCGGAAGAAGGCGACAACCACTATGGCCGCCTCGGCGTTCTTACCGGCTGGCGCACGGTTGCGGAAATGGCCTTCGACGTCCCGCCGCAGGCCTTCAGCCCGCCGCCCAAGGTCACCTCCACCGTCGTGCATCTGCTGCCGAAGGAAAAGCCGCTGCCCTGCGATGTCGCAAAGCTCGAAAAGGTAACGGAAGCCGCCTTCGGCCAGCGCCGCAAGATGCTGCGCCAGAGCGTGAAAAGCCTTGGCGGCGAGCTACTGCTGGAAAAAGCGGGCATAGACGCGACACGGCGGGCGGAAACGCTCTCGGTCGAGGAATTCGTGACCTTGGCGAACTGCCTGTAATTGAATGGCGCTTCTGACGCGGGTGCAAGAAATCCGGTTCAGGGATCAGACGAATTGGGAGCAAGCCCGTGGAAAGTGCCGGTTTTCACTACAAGCTCCACGTTCCTGCCGGATCGCCTGCCGGATCGCCTGCCGGATCGCCTGATTGCGCGGTCGTGTTGCTACACGGTTCGGGAAGAACGGAGGACGATCTCGCTTCGTTTGGCCGGTCCGTCTTTCCGAATGGCATTTTATATGCGCCTAGAGGCATTGTGCCCTGGGAAAATGGCTTTGCTTTTTTTCGCAGAAAGCCCGACAGACAGCTCGATATTGACGACCTGAAACTTCAAGCCGCCGGGCTTTGCCGGTTTCTCGAATTCGTGTTTCAGCACACGGGGCAAAGACCTTTTCTCGTCGGATATTCGAACGGTGCGATCATCGCGGCTGAAACGATCTGCCAGGATCGTCATCTGTCGAGAGGTGCCATTCTGCTTCGGCCGCTATCTCCCCGCCATGGCGATTTCCCGACACTCACCGGATATCCGGCACTCCTGCTTGCAGGTGCACACGACGAGCGGCGGCATCGCGATGATGCGCCGCATCTGGCGCATCAGCTTGAAAACGCTGGAGCGGAGGTGGTGCTGGAGACAATAGACACCGGCCATGGCTGGGCAGCAGACGCCGCCGACGAGCGCCTGTCCCGCCAATGGTTGCTTCAGCATCGGGCGTAACATGCCGCTTTAATGGGAAAATCAGAGCTGCGGCTCTTCCGCGAGCAGTTCGCGCACGAAGTCGAACAGGCCCTGGACGGCGGTCGCGGCGCGACACGTTCGGCGCTTGCACGATGGCCTGCACGGCCGAGAAGGCGCGCCCGAAGGTCGTCGTTGAGGATGACGTAGTCGTAGTCGCGCCAGTGCTCGATCTCGGCGCGGGAATTGATGAGCCGGGTCTGGATCACCGCTTCGGTGTCCTCGGCGCGGCGGTGCAGGCGCGATTGTAGTTCGGTCATGGTCGGCGGCAGGATGAAGATCGACACAACGTCCGCCTTCATCTTGTCCTGAAGCTGCTCGGCGCCCTGCCAGTCGATGTCGAACAGCATGTCGCGCCCGGCCGCCATCGCAACTCCTCGGCGGCGCCGCGCGGCGTGCCGTAGAAATTGCCATGCACCTCGGCCCATTCCAGCAACGCATCGGTGTCGCGCAAGCCGTTCGAATTCGCGCTGGGAGACGAAACGGTAATGCACGCCCTCGATCTCGCTCTGGCGGCGCGGGCGCGTCGTCACGCTGACGGACAGGCTGATATTCTTGTCCTTGTCGAGCAGGTTGCGCGCAATCGTGGATTTGCCGGCACCGGACGGCGATGAAATCACCAGCATCAGCCCTCTGCGGGCAATCGTGACGGGGGAATTGTTCACCGGGGCCATGGGTCTACTCCAGATTTTGGACCTGCTCGCGGAACTGGTCGATAACCACTTTCAATTCTATGCCTGCTGCGGTTACCGCACTGGCGTTCGATTTGGAACAGATTGTATTCGACTCGCGGTTAAATTCCTGTGCAAGAAAATCGAGCTTGCGGCCAACCGGCCCGCCATGGGCCAAAAGCTCGCGCGATGCCTCGACATGCGCGTGTAGCCGGTCAACCTCTTCGCGCAGATCCGCCTTGGTGGCGATCAGCGCCGCCTCGGCGTGCAGCCGGTCGCGATCGAGCCCGTGCATGCCATCGCCGATGATGGCGATCTGCTGCGCGAGCCTTGCCGCGATCTGTTCCGGCTGGCGGGACGGATCGTTTTCGATGAGGTTCACGAGTTGCTCGATCCTGTCGATCTGGCCGGACAGGATGACAAACAGGGATACCCCTTCCCGCTCCCGCATGTCCTTCAGCTTTTCGACGGCGGCGGCAAAACCGGCAAGCACCTCGGCGTTGCGCACGGCCTGCGCCTGCGCATCATCTTCCGCCTCGCGAAAATCGACCAGGCCGCGCAGCGACAGCAGCGTATCGAAGCTCAGCGGCTTGTCGTCGACGATATCGCCCAGTTCTTTCTTGAGAGCAAGAACCGCGGCAAGGGCATCGCGGTTGATCACGGCCTCCAGCCGGTTTTCCGCAATCGTCAGCGTCAATCCCGCCTGAACATTGCCACGGGAAAGATGGCTGTGCCGCGACTTCCCGCAGGCCGGTTTCCAGCGCTTCCAGACCGTTGGGCAGGCGCAGGCGCACATCGAGCCCCTTGCCGTTCACCGAGCGCAGTTCCCACGCCCAGCGGTAACGGCCGGAGGTTCCTTCGCTGCGCGCGAAACCGGTCATCGATTGCAATGTCATATCCAGAAAGCCCCCATCATGCCGTGCAAAAAACCGGGCCCTGCGATGACAAGGCCCGGTCAGAACTATCAGTTATTGGCCGGTTTTTCCGCTTCGGGGCCGCCGGGCTGACCATCGACGACAACATCGGGATTGCCGCCGGAAGCCGCTTTTTCGGCCTCGATCTTGCGCCAGCGGCGCATTGGCGTTGTGTTCCTCCAGCGTCTTGGCAAACACATGGCCGCCGGTGCCATCGGCAACGAAGTAGATGTCGTCGGTACGCCAGGGATTGGCAACCGCCTCCAGTGCTGCCCGGCCCGGATTGGCGATGGGAGACGGCGGCAGGCCCTTGATGACGTAGGTGTTGAACGGCGTCTGCTTCTGCAGGTCGGACTGGTAGATCGGCCGGTCGGACGGCTTGCCGTCACCGCCGAACAGACCGTAGATGATCGTCGGGTCGGATTGCAGGCGCATGCCTTTTTTTCAGACGGTTGTAGAAGACCGAGGCGACATGGGCGCGCTCGTCATCCTTGCCGGTTTCCTTTTCCACGATCGAGGCGAGCGTCACGAATTCCTCGACTGTCTTGATCGGCAGGTCGGGATCGCGACGTTGCCAGATCATGTCGATGAGTTTTTCCTGCGCCGCACTCATCTGGTTGATGATTTCCTCGCGCTTCGTACCACGGGTAAAGCGATAGGTATCGGGGCGAAGGCTGCCTTCCGGCGGCAGGGTGGCGGGCAATTCGCCATCCAGCACCTCGTCGGCGGCCAGCCGCGCGAACATCTGCTTCACGGTCAGGCCTTCGGGAAGCGACACGGAATACAGGATCGATTTGCCCGACTCCAGCAACATCATGATGTCCTTCATCGATGCGCCGGCCTTGATTTCGTATTCGCCCGCCTTCAGCGTCTGGTCCTTTTGCAGGTAGCTGCCCGTCATCAGACGGAAGATACGCGCGTTCGAGACGACGTCGTTGCGCTCGAGATTATTGGCGATCTCGATGATGCCTGCGCCGTTGCGCACCGTGAAATGGGTATTCGTCTGAAGCGGACCGGGCTCCTGGAACGCATTGATCATGTAGTAGAAAGCCGCGACAGCAAGCACACAGACGGCAACCGCAAGCGTCATCAGAAAATTCAGGAAGATCACCAGCTGGCCATGGGCCTTGCGGGAGCGCTTGGGCGGAGCCGGCACCTTTTCCGGCCGCAGCGCCTCGGTCGGCGATTTCGGGATGATCGGGCCGCGATTGCCCTCGCCCGCGCCGTCTCGTCCGTATGGTCCCTGGCTGTTCTGGTTCGTGTCGCTCACCGTCGGTCCTTTTCAGTTCGGCGTTGTCAGCGCTTTTTGCGCAGGTAATGCGGCAAAAACAGGTTCGGAATGCCTTCCTGCACCACATGGAGACATCGTGAAGACCTCATTGTCCGCCTTCACGAATCGTCGTTTCCGGCAAAGCCGGTCAAGGAAAGCCGTCTGCGGCGGCAAATTCACCCGCAGCAGCAAATCACTCCGAAACCGGCCAATCCTCTTCCGTAAACGACTACAATATCGGCGCGAAAATCGAAATGGCTTTCGCAAGCCGCAATGCGTTCTCCAGAAGAAGAGCGCACTCAACCACCCGGCGGGAGGGAGCCGCAGCCGCTTCAGGCGGTTTGCGGCGCCGGGTTTCGTCGTGATTTATGCTTCGTAACGACGCAGCACGAGGGAAGCGTTGGTGCCGCCAAACCCGAAAGAGTTCGACAGGGCAACGTTGACCTGCCTCTTGCGCGCCCTGTGCGGCACCAGATCGATCTTCGTCTCCACGTCGGGATTATCGAGGTTCAGCGTCGGCGGAACGATGTTGTCGCGGATCGCAAGCGTCGCAAAAATCGCCTCGACAGCGCCGGCTGCACCGAGAAGATGGCCGATGGCCGACTTTGTGGAAGACATGGAAATCTTCGACGCCGCGTCACCAACGAGCCGCTCGACCGCGCCAAGCTCGATCGTGTCGGCCATGGTCGAGGTGCCGTGGGCGTTGATGTAGTCGATATCGTCAGCCGTCAGCCCGGCGCGCTTCAGCGCCATCGCCATGCAGCGATATGCGCCATCGCCGTCTTCGGACGGCGCGGTGATGTGGTAGGCATCACCGGAGAGGCCGTAACCGACGACTTCGGCATAAATCTTTGCGCCGCGCGCCTTAGCGTGTTCCAGCTCTTCCAGAACGACGATACCGGCACCTTCGCCCATGACGAAACCGTCACGGTCGCGGTCATAGGGACGCGATGCCTTCTGCGGATCGTCATTATGCTGGGTGGAAAGCGCCTTGCAGGCGGCAAAGCCGGCAAGCGCGATGCGGCAGACCGGCGATTCGGCACCACCTGCAACCATGACTTCGGCATCGCCGAAAGCGATCATCCGGGCCGCATCGCCAATGGCATGCGCACCGGTCGAGCAGGCCGTCACCACGGCATGGTTCGGCCCGCGCAGCTTGTGGCGAATGGAAACGTGGCCGGAAACGAGGTTGATCAGACGGCCGGGAATGAAAAATGGCGAAATGCGGCGCGGGCCCTTGTCGCGCAGCGTGTAACCCGCCTCGACAATACCTTCCAGACCGCCGATGCCGGAACCGATCAGAACGCCCGTGGCGATCTGGTCCTCGTCCGTTTCGGGATGCCAGCCGGCGTCGGCAAGCGCCATGTCGGCAGCGGCCACACCGTAAAGGATGAATGGATCGATCTTGCGCTGCTCTTTGACTTCCATCCAGTCATCGGCATTGAAGGTGCCGTTGGAGCCATCGCCAACCGGAATGCGACAGGCAATCTTTGCGGGCAAGTCTTCGACTTCGAACTCGGTCACGAGACGGGCACCGTTCTGGCCGGCCAGCAGCCGTTCCCAGGTGATTTCCGTTCCGCATCCAAGAGGAGATACCATGCCGGTACCGGTGATAACGACACGCCTCATCGCCAACGCTCCGCCCATATCCAAATCATCGGTCTTTTTGCAACGCCGCACACCATAAAATGGCGGCAACAGGCGCTGCAACATTTTGAATTTCCGCATAGTCTTCCGCAGGCCAGAGCCTGTTTGGAAACCATGCCTTCGTCAGGACGCACGTCTTGCGGCAGCGTTCTGTCTCACGATAAAATATTGGCCCGGACAAGCCGGGCCAAGACGGGAGGGTATCACACCTCCCCAATGCAGGTCGATCAGGCCTGGGCCTTCTCGATGAACTTGACAGCGTCGCCGACAGTCAGGATCGAGTCAGCTGCGTCGTCGGGGATCTCGACGCCGAATTCTTCTTCGAAAGCCATGACCAGTTCAACGGTGTCGAGCGAATCAGCGCCCAGATCGTCAATGAAGCTTGCGCCTTCAACAACTTTGTCGGCGTCGACGCCCAGATGATCAATTACAATTTTCTTTACGCGTTCTGCGATATCGCTCATGTCGGTTTCCTCGACCTTTATTTTGAAGGGAATGCCTTCCGGCACCCTGCCCTGTTAGAAGCCCTCATGCGCCGTTCAAATCCGGCACCGCTGGCAAACCCGTTCAACCCGGTCCAAGCTAGACATCGTCGCGCAAAATCGCAACGGCTTCCTGTCTCTCCGGGACGACTGTTCACAGTCTTGGCCCGATTAACACGGTTTCAACCGGTCGAAAAGCCTGAAAACGCGCTAAGCACAACGTATGACAGGCAATTTCGCCGGAAACCGGCATGGAGGGTCTTGCGGCGCCCGGCACCAAAGAAGATGCTGAAATAGCGCCGCAATCGTTTCAAGACGCCTTTTAGCCGGCGTCAGATCATCGCCATGCCGCCATTGACGTGCAAGGTCTGGCCGGTCATGTAGGCAGCTTCATTGGAAGCCAGATAAAGGACGGCCGAAGCGACTTCGGCGCCGGTTCCCATGCGCTTCATGGGAATGGCACCCATGATGGCATCTTTCTGCTTGTCGTTCAGCTTGCCGGTCATCGCGCTTTCGATGAAGCCGGGCGCCACGCAGTTGACGGTGACGTTGCGCGTGGCGATTTCCTGGGCCAGCGACTTGGAAAAACCGATCATGCCGGCCTTGGAGGCGCAATAGTTCGCCTGGCCGGGATTGCCGGTGACACCGACGATGGAGGTGATGTTGATGATGCGGCCGAAACGGCGGCGCATCATCGGGTGCGTCAGCTCGCGCGTCAGGCGGAACATCGCGGTCAGGTTCACCTCGATGACGTTGTCCCAGTCCTCGTCACTCATGCGCACGAACAGGCCGTCCTTGGTGATGCCGGCATTGTTGACGAGAATGTCGACGCCTTCCAGCTCCGCTTCGGCCTTTTCGCCCAGCGCCTTGACTTCGGCGCGGTCGGCAAGGTTGGCCGGGAAAATCTTGACGCGCTCGCCGAGTTCGGCGGCCAGCGCCTCGAGCTTCTCGACGCGGGTGCCGTGCAGGCCGACGATTGCGCCCTGGCTGTGCAGCGCGCGGGCGATTTCCTCGCCGATGCCGCCGGACGCGCCGGTTACGAGGGCCTTGCGGCCGGTCAGATCAAACATGGGAAATCCTCTCTACATTCTCCCCTTTAGGTTTGGGTAAAAAATTCAACGAGCTATCAGGCAATTGAGCCGGGCCTCAACCGGAGGTAAGGAAAGCTTCGATATCGGCCGGAGTGTTGAGCGCGATCGTGGTGACATTGCGGTCGATGCGGCGGGCAAGGCCCGTCAGCACCTTGCCGGAGCCGACCTCGTAAAGCTGCGTCACATTGTTGGCGGCGAACCATTCGACCGTCTCGCGCCAGCGCACCTGGCCCGTCACCTGCTCGACCAGCAAAGCGGCGATCTCATTGGCATCGGAAACGGGGGCGGCGCGGACATTGGCGATGACAGGCACGACCGGGTTGTTCTTTTCGACAGCCGCCAGCGCCTCGCGCATCGCTTCTGCGGCAGGCGC
>JAXHOC010000096.1:0-33054 GCA_034519725.1 Agrobacterium sp. | reverse complement strand
AGATAGCCGATCAGCCCCGCAAGCGCGAGAAGGGCAGGCGCCGTCTGCCAGTCAGTCAAAGCACTCATTCAAACGTCCCCTCTGTCGCGCCGTCTGCGTGATCCCGATCGTGATCTTATGCCAAGGAATGGACCGCTTTGCCAGCCACATAAGTGGCGACCGCGCGGCCGCTGAAGCGGGCATCCTCAAACGGTGTGTTCTTGGATTTGGACACCAGTTGATCCCGAGAAACCAGCCAAGGCTCGTCGAGATCGATCAGCGTGATGTCGGCTTTCGCGCCGGTTTTCAGCGTTCCGGCATCGAGACCGAAAATTTTCGCCGGGCGGGTGGAAAGCGCATCGATCAGCCGCATCAGCGGAACCTCGCCGCTGTGATACAGGCGCAGCGCTGCCGCCAGCATGGTTTCCAGCCCCACCGCGCCGCTTGCCGCATCCGAGAACGGCAGCCGCTTGGTGTCCACATCCTGCGGGTCGTGCGAGGAGACGATGATGTCGATCGTGCCGTCCTTCAGCGCCTCAACCATGGCCTTGCGGTCGTCTTCGGCGCGCAGCGGCGGCGAGAGCTTGAAGAAGGTACGGTATTCGCCGATGTCGTTCTCGTTGAGCGTCAGATGGTTGATCGAAATGCCGCAGGTGGCTTTGACGCCCCGCTGCCGGGCAAGACGGATCGCTTCGGCCGATTCGGGCACGGAAATCTTGGCGGCGTGGTAGATCGCCTGCGTCAGGCCGGCAATGCGCAGGTCGCGCTCCAGCGGAATGATCTCGGCTTCCCTGGGGATGCCGGAGAGGCCGAGCCAGCTTGCGAAAAGCCCCTCGTTCATGTCGCCGCCGCCGATATATTTGTCGCGGGTCTCTAGCGCGATCACCGCACCCAGTTCGCGCGCATAGGTCATGGCGCGACGCAGCACCAGCGTGTCGGAAAGCGCCTTGCGGCCATTGGTGAAGGCAACCGCACCGGCTTCCTTCAGCATGCCGATCTCGGTCATTTCCTCGCCGTTCAGGCCCTTGGTCAGGGCCGCTGCGGGATGGACATTGACGAGCGCCTTGTCGCGTGCCGCCTTTTTCACATATTCGACCAGCGCGATGTCGTCGATAACGGGATCGGTGTCCGGCATGACGATGATGCTGGTAACACCGCCGGCCGCTGCCGCGCGCGAGGCGGATTCGATGGTTTCGCGGTGTTCGCCGCCCGGCTCACCCACGAAGACGCGGGCATCCACCAGACCGGGAACGGCCACCAGCCCCTTGCAGTCGCGCACCGTCGCCCCCTCGGGCGCGCCCTGATTATGGGCATCTTTGCCGGATGCGAGGATCGTGCCGTCGGCACCGATGACGATGCTGCCCATCTCGTCCAGATTGCGGGACGGATCGATTATGCGGAGGTTTTTGAGAACGGTCACGGCACTCATACGCGCTCACCCTGATTTTGCGAGACAAGCAGGGTTTCCATGACGGCCATGCGCACGGCAACCCCCATTTCCACCTGGCTTTCGATGACGCTCTGCGGACCATCGGCCACTTCGGAGGAGATTTCCACGCCACGGTTCATCGGGCCGGGATGCATGACCAGCGCGTCTTCTTTCGCGGCCTTCAGCTTTTCGGCATCGAGACCGTAATAATGGAAATATTCGCGCACCGAAGGCACGAAGGAGCCGGACATGCGCTCGCGCTGCAAGCGCAGCATCATCACCACATCGGCGTTCTTCAGGCCTTCCTTCATGTCGTGGAAGACCTCGACGCTCATGTCGCGGATGCCGGAGGGCAACAGCGTGGCAGGCGCCACGACGCGCACACGCGCACCCATCTGGTTGAGCAGGATGATGTTGGAGCGGGCAACGCGCGAGTGCAGCACGTCGCCGCAGATCGCCACCGTGATGCCGGACAGATCGCCCTTGGCGCGGCGGATGGTCAGCGCGTCGAGCAGCGCCTGAGTCGGGTGCTCATGCTGGCCGTCGCCGGCATTGACCACGGAGCAGGCAACTTTTTGCGCCAGAAGGGCCGCGGCACCGGCTGAGGAGTGACGCACGATCAGCACGTCCGGGCGCATGGCGTTCAGCGTCATCGCCGTGTCGATCAGCGTTTCGCCCTTCTTCACCGAGGAATTGCTGACCGACATGTTCATCACATCGGCGCCGAGACGTTTTCCGGCAAGTTCGAAGGAGGATTGCGTGCGTGTCGAGGCTTCGAAGAACAGGTTGATCTGCGTGAGGCCCCGCAGCGTCGAGGTTTTTTTCTCGCGCTGACGGCTGATTTTCACCGCTTCGTCGGCCTTGTCGAGAAGCAGGGTTATATCGTGATGGGAAAGCCCCTTGATGCCGAGGAGATGGCGATGGGGAAAATAGACCATGGAAATTGTCCTCCGGGTCGCAATAGTCAACGGGTCTATAAAGACAGGTGGCTTTGCGGGCAAGCATGGGATAAGCCGGGTTTTGGCATATACACGCAATAAAGCACGAATCCCGATAGAAGGATGCGAATGACAGGCATGAACCGGACAGAAGAACAGCTCGCCGAACTAAACCAGCCTAGCCTATGGTCCGGTATCAATGCCTATCGTTCCGATCCGCTGATCGTTGATCTAACCTCCGGCCTGTCACGTAATCTCAGGGACGAATTCGACCAGCTCGGACGCTACGTCACCTCGCACGAGGCGCAGGAACTGGCGCGTATGGCCAATGAGGGCGTGCCGCAGCTGCGCACCCACGGGCCGCGCGGCGAACGTCTGGATCAGGTGGAGTTTCATCCCGCATGGCACGCGCTCATGCGCCGTTCCATGTCATCGGGTCTTCATTCCAGCGTCTGGGAAAATGCGGCAGAGACGCGCGGTAACGAACACAAGGCGCGCGCCACCAAATTTTATCTGACCTCGCAGCTCGAGGCCGGGCACCTCTGCCCCTTGACCATGACCAGCGCCTCCGTCGCCGCCATCATGACCTCGGCGCGTGTGCAGAAGGAATGGGTGCCGAAGATACTGTCGCGGAAATATGATTCGTCGCAGAAACCGGCTCTTCAAAAAACCGCCGTCACCATCGGCATGGGCATGACGGAAAAGCAGGGTGGCACGGATGTGCGCGCCAACCGCACCACGGCGGAGCGGGTGGGCGAGGGCATCTATCGCCTGTCCGGCCACAAATGGTTCCTGTCCGCGCCGATGAGCGACGGTTTCGTCATGCTGGCGCAGATGGGCGACGGCATGGGCTGTTTCCTGGTGCCACGTTATCTGGAAGACGGTTCCGCCAACGGCCTGCATTTCCAGCGCCTGAAGGACAAGCTCGGCAATCGCTCCAACGCCTCCGCCGAGGTCGAGTTCACCGATGCTTTCGGTTATCTTCTCGGCGAACCGGGCAGCGGTGTGCGCACCATTCTCGACATGGTGACACTGACGCGGCTCGACTGCGCTTTGGCCTCCGCCGGCATGATGCGCGCCTCGCTTGCCGAGGCCGTGCATTTCGCACGCGGCCGCTCGGTTTTCGGCAAGACGCTGGTCAGCCAGCCGATCATGACGCGCGTTCTCGCCGATATGGCGCTGGATGTCGCAGCCGCGACGGCGCTGTCCTTCCGGCTGGCGACGGCATTCGATGCGGCGCGCAACAATGCCGCCGAGGCTGCCTATGCGCGTGTCATGACGCCGATCGTGAAATATTGGTGCTGCAAGATAGCACCCGCGCTGATATACGAGGCCATGGAATGCCTCGGCGGTAACGGCTACGTGGAAGAACGGCCGATTGCCCGCCACTACCGCGAAGCGCCGGTCAATGCCATCTGGGAAGGCTCCGGCAACGTCATGGCGCTGGATGTGTTGCGCGTTCTCCAGCGCGGCAAGGACCTGTTCGATCTCGTGTTCCAGACGCTGGAACGCGATCTCGGACCGGCCGGC
Organism: Agrobacterium sp.; assembly: GCA_034519725.1. Taxonomy (GTDB): domain Bacteria; phylum Pseudomonadota; class Alphaproteobacteria; order Rhizobiales; family Rhizobiaceae; genus Agrobacterium. The sequence continues at coordinate 29,178 of JAXHOC010000096.1, read as the reverse complement.
AAGAAGACCACCGATGTCCTGCGTGCCGCAATCGCGCTTGCCGAACGCGATGAGGGCGCTGCCCGCCTTCTCGTGGAGCAATTCGCGCTTGCCGCCGCCGCTGCCGAGCTTTGCCGGCTCGGTGCCGGCAAGATCGCCGATGCCTTCCTTGAAACCCGCCTGGCGGGTGGTTGGCGACATACTTACGGGATGCTCGATTCTCGCTTCGATCCGAATTATATAATCGATTTATTGTATCCGCCCGCGTCCTGACCGATAAAGGGTGAAAGGCTATTGTTGCAGTCCCTGTGGGAGGGGTATCGGATTTGAGAAAAGGCGTTGGCGTGGGGCGTATTTCTGTCTTTTACTCGTTGGGCGCATACGCGCGCATGTAGATGGAGGGCGATAGCAGATGCTGACCTTCCGTTCCGCCCGCCCGGAAGATGAGGACGCCCTTTACGCCATAAGCCTTGCGACCGGCGATGCCGGGCAGGATTCGACGCCGCTTTATCGCGATGGCCGCATGGTGGGGCACATCTATTCCGTGCCCTATCTGCATCTGTGGCCCGATGCCGTTTTTGTGGCGGAAGACGAAGAGGGTGTCTGCGGTTACATCGCCGGCGCACTCGATACCGCCTTGCACGACGAGCGGCTGGAGCGGGAGTGGTGGCCGCATCTGCGGGCGCTTTATCCCGATCCCGTTGGCGACCAGCAGACATGGGACGCCGACCAGCGCCGCGCCCATTTCATTCACCACCCGCGCCGCACGCCGACCTGGCTGACCGACCCGTTTCCAGCCCATATCCACCTGAACCTCCTGCCGCGCACGCAGGGCAAAGGCGGCGGCACCCGGCTTTTGTCGCGCTGGCTCGATATGGCAAGACAAAACAACGTCTCCGGCATCCACCTCGGCGCCAGCGAACGCAACGAGGCCGGTATCCGCTTTTGGGAAACCCGCGGCTTCAAGCGCCTCGAAACCCATGACACGTCAGGAACCGTGTGGTTCGGCATGGCGCTGGAGTGATCAGGTTCTGATCACCCTCGCTTCACCTGCTGCCAGAAATGGAGCAAAAGGCATTTCTGATCTCTTCTAGAAATGTATCGCTGAAGCGCCCGATGGGCTGTTGCGAAACGTTGAAATAATAAGAACGCTCGATCACGTCATAATTGCATTCGCTGATGGTAATCCAGCCTCTATCGTAGCCGGTTAGTCTGGCGCGCCGCAGTTCAAGTTTCGGTATCTCGATGCTCTGCTGATCATCCCCTGGCGGTTTCGATGAAATCGGCAGCAGCAATATGTGCGAAAGGCCCCGAGCATCCGTGATGGACAGAATAATGCAAACGGGGCGCAGCTTTTCCCCGTGGTCACGCTGTGGATTGGCCGCAAACTGCCATCGCCACAAATACGGGTAGGAAACGATGTCGCCACGTTTGAATTTCGACATTATCCCTCTTGCTCGTCGCGGGATGTCCGATATTCCTCGGAATCTTTCTCCAATTGAGTTTTGAACATGGCGGCCAGTTCATCGGGCATTTCACCCGCACCATAGGACGTGCGCGGATCGTCGCTCCCCACCATTTTTTCGAAAAGCTCGACCGGCACGACCACGACAGACGGGCGTCCGTGTTTCGTCAACGTAATGGGCGATTTCTGAGCCTCGTCATGATAGCGACCGAAATGCCGCATAAACTCAGCTGTAGAAATTGATTTTCTTTTCATCGCATCACCAAACTCTGTGTATTCTGAAAAATACAGAAAATACAGAAAACTTCAAGTGGCGGATTTGGTCCTGGTTTTTAGTCATCCACAGGAACCTTCTCCCCCGTCGCTCCGCTGCATTGTCCTTGTCTTCATGCTTTGTTAACCCCTTGGGTCAGTCCTTTTAAAAGACGGGTAGGGAAGATGCTGGCGACCGCAGAGGTGATTTCAGCCGACAAGCCGGAAAAGCGCATCAAGGATCGCGCCGCGACCGAGAAGGCGATCTTTGAGGCGGCGCGGTCGCTTCTGGCCGAAGAGGGCTTTCAGGGCTTCGGCATCAATGCCGTCGCCCGCCGTGCCGGCTGCGACAAACAGCTTATCTACCGTTATTTCGGCGGTCTGGAAGGGTTGATCGAGGCGATCGGCGAGGATCTCGGATCCTGGGTGAAGGACCGTATTCCCGAAGACACCGGCGGCATGTTCCTGTTGACCTATGGCGATCTCATGGAGCGGCTGGCGCTTTATTTCATGGATGCGCTGCGCAGCGATCCGCTCGTCTGCAAGATCATTGCCTGGGAAGTGTCTGATGGTTCGCCGCAGGTCAGGCAGCTCGCCGAAGCCCGTGCAAAGTCGCTCGGCAAGTGGCTGGAGCGCATGCGCGGATCGCTGGCAGCACCCAAGGGCGTGGATACGGCAGCGGTCAATGCCGTGTTGTTCGCCGCCATCCAGCATCTCGTCATTTCCGCCGCAACCAGCGGCCAGTTCGCCGGAGTGGCGCTGAAGTCGGACAAGGACTGGGACAAGATCGCAACCGCCGTCAAAAGACTGGTGCGCGGCGTTTACGGCTGAACCGGGCGGAACGCGCCGGGCGAGGCCGCCGCTTCAACCGGGCCGGGCAACATTTAACCAAAAATCAACCATGTTTTCAGTGGGCCTGCAACCTTGCGCCGTCGCGTGCCGTTGCCTTTACGATGCTGTTTTCCACAGCCAGACCGCCGCCGTTAACCATACCGACAGCTTTCATTTGCTTAAGCCCCGGTTGCCGGTCCAATGTGAGTTAACGAACTGTTAACCATGCGCAATGACTGCGCATAAGGGAGCCGCAAGTGAGCCGCTGGACAGCTTTGGGCGTCATGATGACGTTTTTTGCTATGCTGCCGTTGGATATCGACGCGCCAGCGCTTAACCTTTGCCTGATGGCTCTGGTGCGCTGGGCGGTGCTTGCCGGCGTTCCCGATACGGTTTTCACGCGGGAGCAGACTGCATGAAGTGGTTTTTGATCCTCTGGGCCGGTCCCGTTGCGTTGCTGGGCAGCTGGTACTGGCTATCCTATTACGACATGAGCTTCGGCTTTTTCATGCTGACCCGGCAGACGCATGATCTGGTGTTCCAGATTTACGGCAACATCCTCGGCCTGCCGCCGGAAAGCCTGCCTCCGCTTGTCGCGCGCGCCATAGCGGTCGACAGCCTGATCGTTTTTGCGATCCTTGCTTTCCGCAAGCGAAACAGATTGCCGGCTGGTGGCAGGGACGTCAGCCGGTTGCGCGGGCGAGTGCCGAAAGCCTGTCCAGCGCGCCTTGAAGAATGAAGCTCGCGGCGGCCGAATCGATGCGTTCGGCCCGTTTGGCGCGCGAAACGTCCATTTCCAGCAGCACCCGTTCGGCGGCGACGGTTGAAAGCCGCTCATCCCAGAAAATGAAGGGCAGGGTAGTTTTTTCACCCATGGTGCGAACGAAGGCGCGGGTTGCCTGCGCGCGTGGTCCGGCCGATCCGTCCATGTTGATCGGCAGGCCGATGACGAAGGCGGCGACCTTTTCCTTTTCGGCGAAGGCCAGCAGGACCTCGGCATCCCGCGTGAATTTGACCCGCTTGATGACGGGGCGCGGCGTGGCAAAGCGCCGCGACAGGTCCGACATGGCAAGCCCGATGGTTTTCGTGCCAAGGTCGAGGCCGGCAATCGCCTGTGCCGGCTGAAGCGTTTCCGCAAGCTCCTCGATGGTGAGTATCGCCATGTCGCGTGCTGCCCCTTAGCGTTTGCGGACGAATTCGGTGCGCAGCACCAGACCCTTGACCGTCTCGTGCCGGCAATCGATCTCTTCCGGGTTTCCCGTGAGCCGGATCGACTTGATGACGGTGCCCTGCTTGATGACCGTATTGGTGCCCTTGACCTTGAGATCCTTGATCAGCGTCACCTGGTCGCCATCCGCAAGCACATTGCCTGCGGCATCGCGGACTTCGCTCGCGCGCGACGCCTCTGCGGCAAGCTCGGACGCTGGCCGCCACTCGCCGGTCGCCTCGTCATACACGTAATCGTCATTATCTGCGGCCATTGTCGCCTCTCTGAAATATCGGTAGTGCGGTTGTTGAAGCCGTTCAGGGCACGTCCGGTCGAACGCGCTCTAGAACTTTGATTCCACGCATTTTCCGGACGCAAAACCGCTACGCATTTTTACTGGAAATGCTCTATGTCATAATATACGGGCAATACAAAGGAGAACTTCCCATGAAAATCACCTGGCTCGGCCATTCCGCATTCCGCCTTGAAAACGGTAACGCGAAGATCCTGATCGATCCGTTTTTCACCGGCAATCCCGGTTTTGCCGGACAGGATGCGAAAAGCGCGGCTGAAGGCATCACCCATATTCTCCTGACCCACGGCCATGGCGACCATGTCGGCGATACCATTGCGCTTGCCAATGAAACCGGCGCCACCGTGCTTGCCAATGCCGATCTTGCCGCGTGGCTTTCCGCCAAGGGCGTCGGGAAGATCGATATGGGCAATACCGGCGGCACGGTCCATTTCGACGGTTTTTCCGTCACCTTCACCAATGCGCTGCATTCGTCTGCCCAGATCACCGAGGATGGCGTTTCGCATGCGCTCGGCAATGCCAATGGCCTGATGCTGCATTTCGAAGACGGTCCTGCCGTCTATCACATGGGCGATACCGACATCTTCTCCGACATGAAGCTCATCAACGAATTGCACCAGCCGGATATCGGCCTGGTGCCTATCGGCGATCGCTTTACCATGGGCGGTGCTGTGGCCGCGCTTGCCTGCCAGCGCTTCTTCAAGTTTCAGCAATGTCATCCCCTGCCATTACGGTTCCTTCCCGATCATCGAACCAGACGCCTGACAAGTTCGTCGCCGGCATGGAAGGCTCCGGAAGCGCGCGTCCACACGCCGAAGCCGGGCGAAATACTGTCCTTCTGAGTTTTTTCCAACGCATGTCGCTGCCGCAAAACCACAACACAGTTTTACGCGACATGCTTTCTACCGTTGCGAATGGCGGACATGGTGATTATAGCGGTTAGGAAAATTCTGACCGGAGTAGAACCATGTCCGTCGATCTCGCCACCGTAAAGCGCGTTGCGCGCCTTGCCCGTATCGCTGTCACCGAAGACGAAGCACAAAATATGCTTGGCCAGCTGAACGGCATACTCGGTTTCGTGGAGCAGCTTTCGGAAGTGAATGTCGACGGCGTCGAGCCGATGACCTCCGTTACGCCTGTTGCGATGAAAAAGCGTGCCGACGTGGTGACCGACGGCAACAAGGCGGAAGACATCGTCGCCAATGCGCCCGCGACCGACCGGGGCTTCTTCATGGTTCCGAAAGTGGTCGAATAATCCGACCGCCGTTTGCCGCCCGATTTTTCCGAGATTTTCGAAAGCCGTTGCCGACCATGACCGACCTGACGAGCCTGACCATTGCCGAAGCCCGCGAAAAGCTGAAGGCGAAAGAGTTTTCCGCCCTCGAGCTGACCGACGCCTATATTGCCGCCATCGACGCTGCCAACGGCGCGCTGAACGCCTATGTCGCCCTGACGCCTGAAAAGGCGCGCGACATGGCGAAAGCCTCCGACGGCCGCATCGCTGCGGGCAATGCGGGCGAACTGGAAGGTATTCCGCTTGGCGTGAAGGACCTGTTCGCCACCCGCGACGTGCACACGCAGGCGTGTTCGCATGTTCTCGATGGCTTCAAGCCGAAATACGAATCCACCGTCACCCAGAACCTCTGGGATCAGGGCGCCGTCATGCTCGGCAAGCTCAACATGGACGAATTCGCCATGGGCTCGTCCAACGAAAGCTCTTGGTACGGACCGGCGATCAACCCCTGGCGCGCTAACGGCTCCGAGCAGAAGCTCGTGCCCGGCGGCTCGTCTGGCGGTTCTGCCGCAGCCGTTGCCGCGCATCTGTGCGCAGGCGCCACGGCAACCGATACCGGCGGCTCCATCCGCCAGCCGGCTGCTTTTACAGGCACCGTCGGCATCAAGCCGACCTATGGCCGCTGCTCGCGTTACGGCATCGTTGCTTACGCCTCCTCGCTCGATCAGGCCGGCCCGATCGCCCGTGACGTGCGCGACGCCGCAATCCTGTTGAAGACGATGGCGAGCGTTGACGCCAGGGATACGACGTCCGTCGATCTGCCGGTGCCGGATTACGAAAAGGCCATCGGCCAGTCGCTGAAGGGCCTGAAGATCGGTATCCCCCGGGAATACCGCGTCGATGGCATGCCGGAAGAGATCGAAAAGCTCTGGGCCAAGGGCGTCGAATGGCTGCGTGATGCCGGTGCCGAGGTGGTGGATATCTCGCTGCCGCACACCAAATACGCGCTGCCCGCTTATTACATCGTTGCGCCTGCGGAAGCCTCTTCCAACCTCGCCCGTTATGACGGCGTGCGTTACGGCCTGCGCGTTGACGGCAAGGACATTGCCGACATGTACGAAAAGAGCCGTGCCGCCGGTTTCGGCAAGGAAGTGCAGCGCCGCATCATGGTCGGCACTTACGTGCTGTCGGCCGGTTATTACGACGCCTATTACCTGAAGGCCCAGAAGGTCCGCACCCTCATCAAGCGCGACTTCGAAAACGTCTTCCACGAGGGCGTCGATGCCATTCTGGCGCCGATCACCCCGTCTTCCGCCTTCGCTGTCGGTGACGAGGAACTCGCTTCCGATCCGGTGAAGATGTACCTTCAGGACGTCTTTACGATCACGGTCAACATGGCCGGTCTTCCCGGTCTTTCGGTGCCTGCCGGCCTCGACGGCAAGGGCCTGCCGCTCGGCCTCCAGCTCATCGATCGAAGCCATTCGAAGAGGAAACGCTGTTCAAGACGGCCCATGCCATCGAGCAGGCTGCGGGCAAGTTTCCATTCCCGCCAAGTGGTGGTAAGCGGCTGAACAAAACCGTTGGGACTGTTACGGGCGGGCACCGCGAAGTGCCCCGCCCGTTTGTGCTTCATCTGTTGTCCGCTCCACCCCGCACAAGTTCCAGGCCTCGCGTCGTGATGCGGTAAGGCTTGCCGCTTGACGAGGCGATGGCTCGCTTTCGTTTCAGTTTGCGGAAGGTCAGGAGATCGAGGCCGCTGAAAATCCAGCCTTCGCGCGTATAAAGCGTGAGTTTTTTGATTTTGTGGTTGTCGTCTCGAACGAGTCTCGATGCTGCCGCCCTGGGCGAGCAGGTGGAGAATGCGCTGTTCGGCGCGGGAAAGTACATATGTCGGAAATCCGGTCGGCGTCTTCAGACGGCGAAAACAAGTCCGGGTGCCGTTAAGGCATCCGGGTCGAGTTTCATCATGGCCCGGCGCGCCGAAACTTGCGTGCAGGGCCGTTACAGGACTCCGGATTGAGCGAATTTAAAGCTCCGTTATTGCTCGTTTTGTTAGCGGGCGACAGCGGCAGGGTCAAGTCCAGCGTGGCATCCCCTGAGAGGGCGCGGCAGAAGCGTGCGTAAACCGCACCGGCCGAATTCCATCGCCGAGTGCTTTACTGGTTGCCATGGAGGGCGCAGTTTTCGATCGTCAAGTCGCAATGTCGCAGGAGCAGGAAGCGGAGGGTTCTGGCGGCCATTGGCCTCGAGTGCGCATGGCGGCGAGGCCACGATGGCGCTCGGCATGACGGCGCCGCTTTACGATAACGCAGCCCGCGCCTTTTTCCAACTTCACCCGCTCGTCCTGGCTTGCCATCCGTGTGGCCGAGTTCGGCGGCGTGGTTGCCGGATGGGCGGCGCGGGAACATTTCAACGAGGCGATTTCCGATTTCTGGATCGATCCGGATTTTCAGCGCCGGGGTATCGGCAGTCTCCCGCTTGCGGATATCGAACGGCAGATATTGCAAAGGGATTTCGAAATTATCAGGCTGAAACCATGTGCAGAACGAACCCGCAGTCGCTTTTTTCCGTCATCACGGTTACAGCGTCCGCTGGCTTTCCGTTTCTATGCGCCGAAGCTGGACCGCGACGTGCAATCCGTCGGCCTGCAAAAAGCAGCTTGTCGAGGTCGAGGAGCGGTCTTTACGGGCCGCGGGTCAAAGAGAGCGTCTTCAGGCCGTTTAAAAGCCGTACCGGCCAGTCCGGCATGATGGCGAGCGACGCAACAAGGCCTGCGGCAAGATCACGATCGATATCAGGATGCTGCGGAAGGGCTCCTTGCGGGTCTTGTGGCGCAAAAGCTGGTGCGCCGAGACCGCGCCGATGCTGCCGCCTAAGAAGCAAGCCACAGGAGGGTGCTTTCACGAATGCGCCAGCCGCCGTTCTCGCCGCCTACTTCGTCCCACCAATAGACGAGAAAGACGACAAGATTGAAGGCGATATAGGTCATGAGGCAGGAGAGCGATCATGGTCATGACCCGAATTGAAACCGAGAAGCGTAAAAAACACGTATCCGCTGCCGGCGAAAATCGGATGCTGGGCGCGACAGGGTGCAAGATGTCTTGCGCCCGCGCTCCATTTGTTCTACCCACCACGCCCAAAGAACCCGTATATCGTGAGCTCGATATGACCCTGTAGACGTGCGCACCCCGACCCGAAACGCTTCGATCCCGGCGCCACCGGCGATTGGGAAATCGTGATCGGGCTGGAAGTCCATGCGCAGGTTCTTCCAATCCCAAGCTGTTTTCCGGAGCGTCGACCACCTTCGGCAATGCGCCGAACTCCAACGTGTCGCTGGTGGATGCCGCCATGCCCGGCATGCTGCCCGTCATCAACGAGGAATGCGTCAAGCAGGCGGTGCGCACCGGTCTTGGCCTCAAGGCGAAGATCAACAACCGCTCGATCTTCGACCGCAAGAACTACTTCTATCCGGACCTGCCGCAGGGCTACCAGATCTCGCAGTTCAAGGACCCGATCGTCGGCGAAGGCAAGATCATGATCTCCGTCGGTCCGGACCGTCAGGGCAATTTCGAGGACATCGAGATCGGCATCGAGCGCCTGCACCTGGAGCAGGACGCCGGCAAGTCGCTGCACGACCAGCACCCGACCATGTCCTATCGTGGACCTCAACCGGTCGGGCGTGGCGCTGATGGAGATCGTCTCCAAGCCGGACATGCGCTCGTCGGACGAGGCCAAGGCCTATCTCACCAAGCTGCGCTCCATCGTGCGCTATCTCGGCACCTGCGACGGCAACATGGACGAGGGCTCGATGCGCGCCGACGTCAACGTCTCGGTCGCGACGTCCGGGCGGGGGTTTCGGCACGCGCTGCGAGATCAAGAACGTCAACTCGATCCGCTTCGTCGGCCAGGCCATCGAATATGAAGCCCGCCGCCAGATCGCCATCCTGGAAGAGGGCGGCACGATCGATCAGGAAACCCGCCTGTTCGACCCGGGCAAGGGCGAGACCCGCTCGATGCGCTCGAAGGAAGACGCGCATGACTACCGCTATTTCCCCGATCCCGACCTGCTGCCGCTCGAGTTCGACGATGCTTTCGTCGAGGCGCTGAAGGTCGATCTGCCGGAGCTTCCCGACGAGAAGCGCGACCGTTTCGTCGCCGATCTCGGCCTGTCGGTCTACGACGCCTCGATCCTTGTCTCGGAAAAGGCCATCGCCGATTACTACGAGGCGGTCGCCGCCGGCCGCGACGGCAAGACAGCCGGCCAACTGGGTCATCAACGATCTTCTGGGCGCGTTGAACAAGTTCGGCAAAGGACATCGAGGACGACGCCGGTTTCGCCCGACCAGCTCGGCGGCATCCTCGACCTCATCCGGGCCGACACCATCTCTGGCAAGATCGCCAAGGACGTGTTCGAGATCGTCTGTGACCGAGGGCGGCGATCCCGCCGAAATCGTCGAAACGCGCGGCATGAAGCCAGGTGACCGATACCGGCGCAATCGAAAAGGCCGTCGACGAGATCATCGCCGCCAACCCCGATCAGGTCGAGAAGGTCGGCGGCGAAGCCGACGCTCGCCGGCTGGTTCGTCGGCCAGGTCATGAAGGCGAGCAGGCGGCAAGGCCAACCCGCAGGCCGTGCAGGCGCTGTTGAAGGCCAAGCTCGGCATCGAGGAAGAGTAAGCGGGGGCCTGCCTCGTGCCCGCGAAGGCATTGAGGCAGAAACCTCTCATCGTCATCCTCGGGCTCGTCCCGAGGATCTAACGACCCACAGGGTCCAACGTGCTCACATCCCCGGGACAAGCCCGAGGATGACGCCGAAGACGGAATTCGACACCATTCTGCCGGGATCACGCCCGGCATTTCTGTTTCAAGACGGAGCAAACATCATGTTTTTCATTCGCACGGCAAGCCAGCGCGATATCGAGCCGGTCCGGGCGCTGCTTGACGCGACCTGGCATGCCACCCATGACGCGATCTACGGCGCCGACAAGGTGAAGGAACTGATTGCCGCGGCACTCTGCCGCAGGCCATGAAGGACCGCATCGAGAAAAAGGGCGGCGAAGTTGCCGGTTGCCGACAATGGCCGGCAGATCGGCGGCACGGCCTATGCTTCCATGTCCACCAAGATGGCGAAGACGGCCCTTTTGCACCCGCTTGTATGTCGGGCCGGAGCCCAGCGCCAGGGCGTCGGCCGCGATCTCTTTGCCGAGCTAGAAACCTGTTTTCCGGATGCGGAAATCATGCGCCTGGAAGTCGAGCCCAGAAATACTGTCGCAATCGCCTTTTATGAAGGCGTCGGTTTTACCGAGGTAGATCGAATCGAGCGCATGGCGGGTATCGAGGGTTTGCCCGGTATCGTTATGGAAAAGAGCCTGAAACGATGAATGCGACACTGGACACGCTGATAATCCGCACCGCACGGCAAGAGGATGTTCCAGCACTCGTGGCCATCTATGCCGCCGACGAAGTCGGAGGCCACGGCGATACGACAGACCAACGGCGCTGGCACTATCTCGCGGCCTTCCGCGATATCGAGTCATCGCCCATCGAGACGCTTTACGGGCGGAACTGGACGGCGAGAGACCGCCGGGCACGGCTCCAGAGCGGCCATCCCGACCATTGGCATCCGGCGCAACGCCAAACTACGGGCAGGATTGAAAGCGGTAGACCCGCCCGACATGCCAAGCTGGTGATCGGTGGCATGATCAACCTATCGCGTCGATGAGGATGCGCTACTGCGCGAAGCGCCAGCAGCCTACAACTCAACACGAGCGGCAGCAAGGTCGATGGCCTACATCGCTTTTACGAGCGGCTGGCCTGGAGAAGCGGCATTTCGGTTTCAGGATGAAGCCGAAATAGCGCGATATCGGTGGGCTGTTCGACAATCACGTGGAGGGGCGGCATGTCGAACGAAATGCGCACGAAACCGCCGGCGCATTCGGTTCGAGGAACGCGCACGAAAGACCTCCTGACGCAAATCTCACCCAGGAACGGCCAGGACGATCGGAACGCGGTTTCCGCCACCTCGGCGTTTTGCAAGAAGGTCGAGGACGAGCTGGGCAACACCTACGAAGGCGGCACCACCCTGGGGTGGCATGCCGCGCCGCTGGTGATCTACGTAATGCTGGTGCCAGTTCCTCGGCCATTCCGGCCTGCTGGAAGGCTGGCACGGCTGGATGGTGATCACCGCACCGACGTGCCGCCGAGCCGAAACTGTTCCGCGCGAATGGCAGAAGGCGCATCAGGTGCAACCCCTCGGCCTGGCACGGGTTCAAGGTCATCGCCTGCAGGATCTGCTGGCAGTTGCAGGCGAGCAGCTGCAGGTAACCTGCGACTACGACGCCGGACCCTGCGAACTGAGCTGCAAGGAGCATTTCGATGCGCGGTGCCAGGGCAAACGCCGCGCCCGCGACCCGACCCCACCCGAAGTTTTGCCAATATTCCGTCCCTACGCGCTGGATCCGGTCGCCGCCCTGACAGGCAAATTTTTTGGAGACAGAATGTATGAGGAACTTCACGCGTGGGATCGTTCTCCCGCGGCAAAAGCGACGGTCTCGCCGTCGATATGCCGCGGTCCGCTGGTCGTCCCACGCCAGTTTCCGCCGCTCTGCCCTGAAAACGTGGCGGTGTTTTCTGCATCGACAAGATCGTATCGATGTATCACCTCTTCGATGTCTATATCGACGACCGTTCAGCCTGCGCCGCAGGTGACACCTGTGCTGTCCAGCATTCCGCATCAGGATGAACTGTACATCGACGCCTTCATCGTGAGGGGATGAAATCCACCTCGATCGCAAGATCATGCCGATTTTCACCGGCTGGACGTTTTGTTGCTGGACAGTCTGAACCAACTGTCGAGCGACCCGATCTATGACGTGTACGACCTATTGCGCTGGCGGTCCGAAGTTCCGGCCCCTGCTGGCAAAAAATAACGTTGATACCGACGTTACCTGCGCAAAAGCGGAGCTGCCTATACCCGGTAAGCGGCAAGAATGAAGAGTTGAGCACCAGACAGATCCCGCCGAAGGAGGACGCTTTGATTGCCTGCATTCAGGTCGGCTGGATGACTACCCGATCATATACTCTTCGCAGACAGAGGCCACGGCACGTCGATTGCGCCGAATGTCTTCAGGTGCCTGGCAGAATCAGGTACCTGAAAGGCGGTATCAGCTTGCCGCACCAGCCGCTCCACCAGATGCGCACGAGTGCAGATCTTGAGGCGTTGGTGGCGCGAAAATACGCCGCCGAAGGCGGCCCCAGCGACACGCCGTAAAGCCTCACGATGTTCTCGTCTTCCATGCCCCGCGACACTCAGGCATGGCCGATGTCCATCCATGTTCGGTGCAGAGCCTGCGAATTGGTGTGCCGGATCCAGGTGTTGGTCTATCCAGCGCTTCCGCCGCATACGATCCCGGCCATCACCACTTCGAAAGCGGTGTTGAAGCGGGTATGTCGAACGGTTTTGCAGCATCAGCCTGGCAAGGCTTTTGAAATGTGGAAATCATCGATATATTTATCCTGTGCCTGAATCCAAGAAAAGCCTGATCGTCAGCCGGGTCTACATGGAAACAGGTTAAGAATAAGCGCAGCAATGAGCATCGATTGTTGTCGTTACCAGAAGCCGCGCCGCCCAACCATAGCCCTTAGTGAGACGCATCACCTGCCAGGTATTTTTCCAGCCAGTGAAGGTCGTAATCATGCCATAATATCCGGTTCTGAAGAAGATCCCGGAACAGTGCAGCGTGGTCTCTGGAGTTCTGCCGACGGTCACCAATTGTCCATGCCTGGCGAAGACGGATGCACCGTTCACGGTCGTGACCTGAACGATCCGCCGCATATTCACGCGTCGTGACATATGGACCGTAAAACTGATGAAGCTGAATCACGCGCACGCCGTATACGACCAGGCGTGGCGAAACAGGTCGCGTGCCGGGGAGAACTATATGCGCGGTCCCGGTACTGGATACGGTCTGACGATTACGGCTATGGAATTGATATCCGCCTGTGGACCCGATAAGTCCGTCCCGTTACGATCCGTTCCGCACGAAATCCTGCTGGTGATCTGCTCCGTGACCGGATGCTCCACCTGAAGACGGGTGTTCATTTCGATGAAATAGAACCCGCTGTTTCTACAGGAACTCTGATGGTGCCGCACCGCGATATCAGTTTGCGCATGGCGCTGGCGCAAATCTCGCCGATCCGGTATGCTGCGCCGTTCAAATCTGTGAGGTCGGGGAGTTTAAGCCCTTCCAGCACCTCTGGTGACGCGCTGTTGAGCTGCGTCGCAGTTCGCCAAGGTGGATGGTATCGCTCGCCGACGCCGAAAAATCCAGGACTTCGATGGCGCGGCCTAGGTTATGCGGGCTTTCCGCCAGATGCCGGCGTCGCGCAGCGAGCGCGTTGCCGCCTTGAGCGCCGGGCGGTCGAGACCGCCTCGTCGAGATCAGCCGTCCGGCCACCTTCATGGAAAGCCGCCGCTGCTCAGCGTCGCCTTGATCAGGACTGCGCCGATTGCCCGCGATTTCAAGCGCGTTCTGCTTTACTTCGCCGTCCGAACTGGAACGACGGAATGCCGAGTTCGCGCCGTCTGCTGGCGGTGATCTTGTCGCCCATCAGGCGATATGCTCGGCGGTCGGTCCGATGAAGGTGATGCCGTGCGCGTCGAGAATATCGGCAACTGGCGTTTTCCGACAGGAAGCGCAACTGGGTGAACGGCGTCCGCACCGGTGATTTCGGTGCGTCGCACCGATCTGGGTGATATTGAGCGGCTGTCACGCCAGTGGTGGCCGATGGAGACTTTCAGCCAAAGGCGCGGCTGATGTATGGCGTTGGCCCGCGTCTGCCGGAAATTCTATCGCCATCGTCGAATGCCAAGCTCCGGCAGCGCGAAGGACGCGCAGCGCAATCTCGCCGCGGTTAGCTATGAGGATCTTCGAAACCAGCGCTGAACCGCCTCTATTCGATGACCACGAGGAGCCTCACACATTACTCCACGGGCCGTGAGTCGTTGATCGACCAGACGACGAGGACCTTGCCGGACCTGGCCGCCGTGATCTGGTTCATGGCCTTCATGGCTTCGACGACGAGCGTGATGTCCGTCTGGCCTTCCTTGACGGCCTGCGCCCACTTCACGAACGGACGTGCGCCGGGAGCGGGCGACAGGTAGACCGTGCCGACCAAGGGCGAGGTCACGGTGTTGGCCGGGCTGCGCACAGTGCGCTGCGGGGGCAGCAGGCGCTGCCGGGGCGGCAACTGCTGCTGCGGGCGCTGGTGCCGGTGCTGGGTGTAACCAAGCGGCGCGCTGCGGCAGAGACTTCGTATCGGTGGCGCCGCGCGGGGAACGCGGATGCGCAGGTCTTCCTGCTCCACTTCCTCGATTTCCGAAAGCATCGGTATCAGTTGATGGATAGCCCGCGAGCTCGCGGATCAGTTCCTTGTCGATACCCAAGTTCCTTTTCTGACATTACGACAACCCGAGCTCTTGTTTCTTTATGCCGTGATGTTCTTCAGCGCGTGAAGCGCCATGATGCAGCCATACGGTCCGAAACCGCAGACCATTCCCTTCGCAGCGGGCGATATCCATCGATTAGCCAGACGGAATCCCTTCCGCGCGTGGATGCTGGAAATATGCACTTCCACGACCGGCGTCGAAATCGCACGAATGGCGTCGTTGCAGCGCGATCGAGGTGTGGCTGTAGGCGCCGGGATTGATGACGATCGCTCGCCGCCCCTCTCGCCCGCCCCATGCAACCAGTCCACGAGTACGCTCTTCGTGGCTGGACTGGCGGAATTCCACAGCGAACCCGAGACCGGCATCCGGCCGCAAGACACCTCATTCTCGATGTCTTTCAGCGCCCTTGCCACCATAGATACCCGGCCTCCTTTTTTCCCCAGCATGTTGAGATTGGGGCCGCTTAAGACGATGATGATGTTGCTCATTCGTGCTTCCACAAGAAAATCAGCGACACCTATAGACTGCGCAGCTGTCAAGAAAAGCCCCCCGCAAGCCGTAAACAGCCGGCAGCGGGCCCGGCATCCACAGGCAATGCAGCGGCTTTTTTGCGCACCCAGGAGCAGCTGGCTTTTCCTGCAGCCGCGCATATTGGCGATTTTTTCCTTCATCGGGGTCGACGCCGACAGCACCGAAAACGGCCTGTTCCCGACGATGTAGGACGGCGTTCCGGGTGATGCCGAGGCTGTTGGCGAGCTTGGTAGGCTTCCTGCACCTGTGCGCCAGTTGGGGTTTTCCGCCATCGACTTGCGAATGTCGGCTTCCTTGAGACCGAGCGACGTCGCCACTTCCATGGCGCTGTCCTCATTCGCCCGTCCGCGACCGCCGAGCAGAGCGCGCTGGAATTCTGGGTATTTGGCAGGCGCAAGCAGCTTGACGGCGTTGGAGACCCGATGCGCAGCGACCGATTCCGGCCCGAGGATCGGGAATTCCTTGAGGACGACGCGCACCTTCTTGTCGCTCTTCAGAATATTGTCCATGTCGCCCATGGCGCGTTTGCAATAACCGCAACTGGATTCGAAAAATCTCGACCAGCGTGACGTCGCCGTCGATAACGTCGCGCCGAGCGCCAGATCGTATTTCGATCTGAAGATGGTCTTTCTGGTTGTCGGCCACCGCTTCCGCTTCGCCCTGGCGTTGCGGCTCGCATATTGCTGGCGCTCAAGCGCAGCGTCCTGAACCCAAGCCACATCTCGGGGCTCTCGGATCAGATATTGCTTTCTTGATGAACTCGCCCATTTCTCTCTGCTGCCGCCTCATCAAGCGCATGGGGCGCAGCAGGCAAGCGAAAAACCGTCGAAAGGGCCGTCACGCTGGCAAAGAAGGGTTGAACGGAGAAGATGCGCCATATGCGCGCCCTCATACTGTGCGGGCCAATGCCTCATGAACGCTATGGATGGCAATTACCTTACGCTTTAACGCCAAATACCATACGGCAAAAATAATTGTCCGCATTGGGGTCGCAAAGTGATTAGTGAAGAGCGTGATCTCCTGCGGCAAGTCTGCGTAATACGGTTGTTCAGGAAAGAGTATGCCCTTGATAACGATGTCGAAGCGTGAGCAGCAGTCGAATCCTTTCACGCCATGGATATTCTCGGCGGAGGCGAACCGGCGAGCGCAGGCGGGGCGCCCGGTCAGGTCCGATGGCGGTGGGCTCAGCCATCCCATCCGGCACCGAAAGCCTCTGGCGGCTGCGCAGGAGGCGCTGAAGGCACAAGCGTGATCGGCTAGCGCATCGATGCGCTGGGCCTGCGCGAATTGCGCGAAGCTGATCGCCGGCTACTACCGGCTGTGCCACCAGGTCACCGTCGATCCGGCGCGCATTGCCGTGACGACTGGTTCTGCCGCCGCAACCCTGCCTTCCTCAGCCTTTTCGATGCCGGCGAATACGTGGCGATCGCAAGGCCGGGCTATCCCGCCTATCGCAACATCCTGAAGGCGCTTGGCCTCAATGTCGTGGAAGTGCCAGTAACAGTCGAAACCGGCTATACGCTGACGCCCGCCAGCCTCGAGCGGGCGGAAACGAGGGCGGGCTGCAAGCTGAAGGGTGTGCTTCTGGCAAGCCCGGCCAACCCGACCGGCACGGTCACCGGCCGGGAAGCGCTGAAAAGGCTCGCAAACTATTGCGAAAGCCGGGATATCGCCTTTATTTCCGACGAGATCTACCACGGCTCGACCTTCGTCGGTGAGGAACGAGCGCGCTCGAAATCACCGACACCGCCGCCGTCATCAATTCCTTCTCGAAATATTACTGCATGACCGGCTGGCGCATCGGCTGGATGGTTCTGCCGGACAATCTCGTCCGTCCGGTCGAGTGTCTCGCGCAGAGCCTCTATATTTCACCGCCGGAACTGTCGCAGCTGGCGGCAACCGCCGCCTTTTCGGCCGCGGAAGAACTGGATGTCTACCGGGAAACCTACCGCACCAACCGCGATTTCCTGATGACGCGCCTGCCGGAAATCGGCCTGCCGCTGGCGTCTCCCATGGATGGTGCGTTTTACGCCTATGTCGATACCAGCCGTTTTTCCAATGACAGCATGGATTTCGCCAGGCGCATGCTGGCGGAAATCGACGTGGCTGCGACGCCAGGCATGGATTTCGATCCCGAGGAGGGCCACAGGGCGCTGCGCATTTCCTATGCGGGTTCGGTATCGGATATTGCCGAGGCCGTCGGGCGCATTGCCGGCTGGCTGAAATAGGTCTGCTTCCACCGCAGATCAGGCGGGCGAGCAGCCGAAAGTGCTGGCAAATGCCTTTTCACCCTGTGTGGTGAAAGTGAGCACACGGCCTTTCCCATGCCGCAGCCAGTCGCGCTGCTGCATGGCGTTCAGAAGCGATGCGCCGAGCCCGCCGCCGAGGTGGTGACGGCGTTCGCTCCAGTCCAGGCAATGCAGGCAAACCGGACGCCTTGCCTTTTCCAGCGGCGAAAGATCAATGCCGAAGCTTGAGAAGAAATCCCGGCCGCTATCGGTCAGCGCGGGATCGTCGCCTGACGTTACGAGACCTTTTGCGGTGATGGTCGACAGCAGCGCCACGCCGCTTTCACCAGCCAGATGGTCGTAGCAGATACGCGCCTCGCGAAGCGCCGTATCCTTTGGTCCGGTGCGTACCCGCACGGCCCCGGTGCGCTGGGCAAGCCCCATCAACGCCTCCAGAACCTGCGCCACATCCGCGTCGGACAGACGGAAATAGCGATGTCGTCCCTGTTTTTCCGCTTTCAGCAATTGTGCGTCGGAGAGCTTCGACAGATGCCCGCTGGCTGTCTGCAGGGTTACACCGGCGGCCTCGGCAAGCTCACTTGCCGTCAGCGCACGTCCATCCATCAGCGCCGTCAATATATTGGCGCGGGCGGGGTCGCCGATCAGGGCGGCGACGTTGGCGATCAAGGGTCCGTCTTTCATAGTTCGATGATAGCCGAAGCATTGATGTGAGGCAATGGCGTAAACAGAAGCGGCAGAACACGAGGAGACCGACGATGCTGACCTGTTTCATCCGTTACGAGATCGACCCTTTCAAGGTCGATGCCTTCGATCGTTATGCCCGCAATTGGGGCGAGGCGATACCGCGCTGCGGCGCCGATCTCATCGGTTATTACGCGCCGAAGGAGGGATCGAGCACGATTGCCTATGGCGTCTACAACATCGAAAACCTTGCCGCTTACGAAGCTTACCGGGCGCGGCTTGCCGCCGATCCGGCCGGGCGGGAAAATTATGAATTCGCCCGGCGCGAAAAATTCATCCGCCGCGAGGACAGGCTGTTCCTGAGGCTGGCGTCGGCGCCGCATGGGCGAGGCGAACGATGATCGCCGTCATCTTCGAGGTGTGGCCGGCTGCGGGTGAAAAACAGCACTATCTCGATATTGCCGTCAGCCTGCGCGCCGAGCTCGAAACCATCGACGGTTTCCTGTCCGTCGAACGGTTCCAGAGCATCACCGATCCGGACAAGATGCTCTCCCTGTCGTTTTTCAGGGATGAGGCGGCGGTGAAGGCATGGCGCAACACCGCGCCGCATCGCGCAGCCCAGGCGCTGGGGCGGGCGTGCGTCTTTTGCAATTATCGTTTGCGGATCGCCGCCGTGATGCGCGACTACGGCCTGGAGGAAAGGCAGGAGGCGCCGCCCGACAGCAGGCACGTCCATTCGCCGGACACGCAAGTGCGGCCTTGATGCGCCTTCAGCATCAGTTTTTCTTCAAGCCGGAAGAAGGCTTTCTGGTTCGAACTCGCGGCCGAAACCCGCTATAGAGAGAGAGCGGGTTATGGATGGAGAAGGGCTGCCACGCGGCGGTCCGCCCGATTGGACATGGAGAAAGAACGATGTCGGCAGAAAAAGTGGCGATTGTGACGGCAGGCGGCAGCGGCATGGGCGCGGCCGTGGCGAAACGTCTCAGCGCGGATGGCTACAAGCTCGCGATCCTGTCGTCCTCGGGTAAGGGAGAGGCGCTGGCGAAGGAACTGGGCGGCATCGGCGTCACCGGCTCCAACCAGTCCAACGACGATCTCAACCGCCTCACCGATCTCACGCTCGAAAAATTTGGCCGTATCGACGTGCTCGTCAACAGTGCAGGCCATGGCCCGCGCGCCTCCATCCTCGATATCACCGACGAGCAATGGCACACGGGTCTCGATGTCTACCTGATGAACGTCATCCGCCCGACACGCATTGTGGCGCCATTCATGGTCAAACAGAAGGCGGGCGCGATCGTCAACATCTCGACCGCCTGGGCTTTCGAGCCGAGCAGCATGTTCCCGACGTCCGCCGTGTTCCGCGCCGGCCTTGCCTCCTACACCAAGATTTTCTCCGATACCTATGCCGCCGACAATGTGCGCATGAACAATGTCCTGCCCGGCTGGATCGATAGCCTGCCGGCGACGGAAGAACGCCGTCAGGGTGTGCCGATGCAACGTTACGGCGCCAGCGAGGAGATCGCCGCAACCGTTGCCTTCCTCGCCTCGGAAGGAGCGGGTTATATCACCGGCCAGAACATTCGCGTCGATGGTGGTCTGACGCGGTCTGTCTGACGCCTGATATATCGGAGTTCCGTCACGGCGTAGCCGCGCCGTGGCTGGGAATTTGGCATGACGGAAACCTGACATCCGCCAACACAGCAAAACGCCCGCAACATGGTTGCGGGCGTTTTTCGTTTCAGTGTCTTCTAATCAAAAGAAGCCCTTGCGCTGCCACCAGCCGCCCTTGCGCGGCTTCGGCTCGTCGCCGTCAGGGTTGGCGGGCGTACCCGAGGAGGTCACGACCGGCTCGGAACTCGAGACATTGCTGCCCCGGTTGGCGCGAACCTTTTCGTCCGTTCCCGTTGCTTCGGCTTCCGGAGCGAGATCGGCAGACGCGTCACCCACTTCCTCGATGGCGACATCAACGACGGTTTCCACGACGACTTCCGGCTCGACGACGACAGGCTCGACCGTTTCAACGGTTGTGGCGGCGACTTCAGCCGGCGGTGCGTCTTCGGTCTTGGCCTTCGCCTTGCGGGTGCGGCGCGGTTTCTTCGGTGCTTCCGTCTCCACAACGTCGGCAACCACACCTTCCACCACGTCGGCAGCGGAGGGCTCTTCGGTTACGGGTGCTGCGGCGGAAACCTCTTCGCTTTCGCCTTCGCCTTCCGATTCGCCTTCGTCGTCGGCCTCAAGGCCAGCGGCATCGAGAGCTTCGTCTTCAGCACGATTGCGACGGCCGCCACGCTTGCCACGACGGCGACGCTTACGCCTGCTGTCCTCATCGGAGGTTGCAGCTTCGTTCACGCCGTTTTCATCGGCATCGTCTGCGGCTTCATCGGTTTCGACGCCATCTTCGTCGTCCGCATCATCGGCACCGGCATCATCGCCAGCCTGCGCATCGACTGCACCGTTCTGGTCGTTTTGTCCGCCCTTGCCACGACGGCGGCGACGACGCTTGCGCTTGCGCTTGCCGTCTTCACCAGTGTCGCCCTGCGGCTGCTGCTGGCGCGGCTCGCTGGCCTGTGCCTTGACGATTTCTTCCTCTTCTTCGTCCTCATCGGCCTCGATGACGAAATCGTCTTCCTCTTCCACGAAGCTCGGGAGCATCTGGATAAGGCTTTCGATCTTCACCGGATTTTCGACGGCTTCACCACGATCGATGGCGAAATGCTGCGCGCCGACGCCGGCATCGGCAGCGATGATGATGGAGACGCCGAAGCGGCCTTCATAATCGACGATCGTGCCGCGCTTGTGGTTGAGCAGGTAGAGCGCCGTTTCCGGCGTGCAGCGCACGGTGATGTTGTGTGTCGTGTTGCGCAGCAGATATTCCTCGACGCCGCGCAGCACATGCAGTGCGACTGAGGATTCGGAGCGAACATGACCCGTACCGCCACAATGCTGGCAGACCTGCGTGGTCGATTCGAGCACCGAAGCGCGGATGCGCTGGCGCGACATTTCCAGAAGGCCGAAATGCGAGATGCGGCCGACCTGGATGCGTGCCCGGTCGTTTTTCAGGCAATCCTTGAGCTTCTTCTCGACGGAGCGGTTGTTGCGCTTTTCTTCCATGTCGATGAAGTCGATGACGACAAGACCGGCAAGGTCGCGAAGACGCAGCTGGCGTGCCACTTCTTCCGCGGCTTCCAGGTTGGTCGTCAGCGCCGTTTCCTCGATGGAATGCTCGCGGGTCGAACGACCGGAGTTCACGTCGATGGCAACCAGAGCTTCCGTCTGGTTGATGATGAGGTAACCGCCGGACTTCAGCGTCACCTGCGGCTGCAGCATGCGGTCGAGCTGGGCTTCGATGCCGGAGCGCGCAAAGATCGGGTGAATGTCGCGGTAAGGCTGAACCACCTTGGCATGGCTCGGCATCAGCATCTTCATGAAGTCTTTCGCTTCACGATAGCCTTCTTCGCCCGAAACGATGATCTCGCTGATATCCTTGTTGTAGAGATCGCGGATCGAACGCTTGATCAGCGAGCCTTCCTCGTAAACGAGGCAGGGAGCCGTGGAATTCAGCGTCAACGTGCGGACGTTTTCCCACAGGCGCATCAGATATTCGAAGTCGCGCTTGATCTCGACGCGGGTGCGGTTGGCGCCTGCGGTACGCAGAATGACGCCCATGCCCTGCGGAACTTCCAGATCGCGGGCGATTTCCTTCAGGCGCTTGCGGTCGGTCGGCTGGGTGATCTTGCGGGAAATGCCGCCGCCGCGCGCCGTATTCGGCATCAGCACGGAATAACGGCCGGCAAGCGACAGATAGGTGGTGAGGGCGGCACCCTTGTTGCCGCGTTCTTCCTTGGCGACCTGCACGAGAAGGATCTGGCGACGCTTGATGACTTCCTGAATGCGGTACTGCTTGCGCGGCTTGCGGGCGACGCGATCGGGAACCTCTTCCATGGCGTCTTCGGCGCCGACGGATTCGATCACTTCCTTTTCGTGATGATCGTCATCATCGTCGTCGTCATCATCGTCATTGCCGCGGCGAAGCCCATCGACTTCCTCGGAAATCGTATCGGTATCGACCATGGCAGCCATTTCGCCGCCGGTGCTGCCGTCTTCCTCGGAAGAGGCCTCAGTGGTCTCGGAAACGACTTCTTCTTCCGCCACCTTCTTCTTGGCGCGGGGGCGGCGGGTACGCTTCTTGGGTGCTTCTTCCGCAACGGCCTCGACGGCCACAGCCTCGGATACCTCTTCGGCCACGACAGCGGGTTCATCCGTGACGACGGCATCAGGGGTTTCGCTGGCGGCGACGATGCCGACATCGGGCTGGTCCGCCTGCGACAGATCGAGAGCCGGTGCGCCGGGCTCGGGGGCGTCAGCCGATTCGAAGTCGTCGCTGCGGCGATGATCTTCGGCTTCCGCCTTCAGGAGGGCCTGACGGTCGGCGAGCGGAATCTGGTAATAATCGGGGTGGATTTCCGCAAAAGCGAGAAACCCGTGGCGATTTCCACCGTAATCGACGAAGGCCGCCTGAAGGGAGGGTTCAACCCTCGTCACCTTGGCAAGGTAGATATTGCCGCGGATCTGTTTCTTGTGCTCCGATTCGAAATCGAATTCTTCGATCCGGTTCCCACGGACAACGACTACGCGTGTCTCCTCTTCGTGGGAGGCGTCGATAAGCATTTTGTCTGCCATGTAAGCTGTGCTCCTCGGCGCAGCCTTGTTTTATACGAGAACAGGCCCGCCACATGGACGAGCCTTTCATATGAGTGCAAGGATGTGCCGGAAATGAAGTCTCCAGCCGGGCCTCTGTAAACTGGCAGCATCCGGACCGACGGCGAGGCGCTTGGCCTGCTCCTGGTATCCGGTTCATATGAAAACTGCTGCGACATCATTGGCCAGGCGAGCCTGACAGATAATACAGACCCCTCTAAAGTCCGACAATTTGTTGCTCAGGACGAGCGCGGCGCCGCAGGCATCAGAATTGGCCACGGCCGGAATTGATCAAGTTTCAGGATAAATGTAACGACGGCAGATGATTGCCCGTTTTGCAGCGCCAGCGTCTTTTTCGATTGGCAGCCGGCGGGCATCTATCCCGTCAACACTTTTAACCCTCACCCTTGTTGTATGTTTTCTCTGTCATAATAGCAATAGGCTGGCTAAATATGCCATATTGTTGGTGGAATTTCCGGGTTAACAATTGGTTCACCAACGCCTGCGATTGTGGGGCGCAAACGCCCAAACACACGCCTGGCGTGGCTGAAATTACGATGTTCCCGGCAATTTGCCGCACCATTTATGAAAAATGACTGAAATACGGAATTTCTTGAAGACCATGAATTTCACGCGCAGCGCAGCGATATTCGATGGGGCAGGGCCGCTTGGCGCGCGAATCGCGCGGCTTGCGGGTGCCTTCGTCTTGCCATCTCTTGTCTTGCAGTCTCTTGTGCTGCCGGTCGTTTTTTCGGTCGCCGCTTTCGTCTCCTGCGTTCCGCAGGCCTTCGCTGTGGAACCGCTCGTCGCCCATGAGGCGCGCATCATCGGCGACGAGGCGCGCACGCGCATCGTTCTCGATTTTGCCGAGGAGCCGGAATTCGACATTCATTATCTCGATTCGCCCGCCCGCATCGTCGTGGACTTTCCGGCGGTGAATTTCGCGTTCCCGGCATCGGCTCTGGCGCCAACCGGCCTGTTCTCGGATATCCGCTTCGGCAGCATGGGACAAAACAGCGCCCGCATCGTGCTGACGGCGAAAAAGCCGGTTCAGGTGGCGGTTGCCGAAACGAAAAAGGGCGAGGACGGCACATCGTTCCGTTTCGTGCTGGATACGGAGATCACCACCAAGGCCAAATTTGCCGAACTGGTGAAGGAGCAGCAATGGCGGGCGCCGGCACCGGTTTCGACAGCCGCGATCTCGCCTGACGACAAGACATCGCGGCAGACGGACTTCGTCATCGCTGTCGATGCCGGCCATGGCGGCATCGATGCCGGTGCTTCCGGCGGCGTGACCGGCACGGAAGAAAAGGTCATCACCCTGACCTTTGCCAAGGAACTTGTGGAGCGCATGAACCGGGAGCCCGGCATCAAGGCGTTTCTCACACGCGATTCCGATACGTTTCTGGCGCTGTCCGAACGGGTGACGATCGCCCGGCAGAACAATGCCAACCTGTTCATTTCACTGCATGCCGATACCTTAAAGCAGAAGGGCATCCGGGGGGCGACCGTCTACACATTGTCCGACCGGGCCTCCGACCGCAGGGCGCAGGAGCTGGCCGAGCGCGAAAACAAGTCCGACCAGATTGCGGGTGTGGCAGCCTCCAGCGAGCCGCCGGAAGTCGCCGATATCCTTCTCGATTTCACCCGGCGCGAAACGCAGGCCTTTTCGGTGACGCTTGCCGAAAACATCGTATCGTCCTTCGAGGGGCAGGTGGGCCTCATCAACAATCCGCATCGCTACGCCGGTTTCATGGTGCTGCGCGCCCATGACGTGCCATCGGTGCTGCTGGAACTCGGCTTTCTCTCCAATCCCGACGACGAAAAACTGCTTCTTGATCCCGAATGGCGCAAGAAGGTCGCCGATACGCTCGCAACTGCGGTCGGGCGATACCGCGCCAAGGCCATGGCGAACGGCGGCTGAAGGGCCTTCTCGGATGAGCGGCGATCCCGTCCCAACCGTGCGGCTTCCGGCCGAAAAGCTGTTGAATTCTTGAGCCTTGCCGACGATTAGACCGGCGAAGCCCTATTTTACTCACATTCGCCGCGTTACTGCGGAAGCGGATTATGTGGTGATCCGCCATTGCGGCTGGAACCGCGATTGCGGCAGTCGGCCCGGTAACATATCAGCGAATGCTGTCGTTCCGGCTTGTCATCGAAGGTATGGTGTGCAAAACGGCACGCGATATGCAAGGATGCGCCCGTATCATCGGGCGTTGATGGTTACGATTCGAATTATCGGTAGCTTGGTATGATCAGACTGATTGGATATTTTTTCGGCTTGGCCAGCGTGCTCTTCCTGTGCGCTGCCGCCGCCGGTGCAATTTATTTGCACGGCGTGACGAAGGACCTGCCGGATTACGCAGTTCTGAGCACCTATGAGCCGCCGGTGACGACCCGGGTGCACGCCGGCAACGGCGCGCTGATGGCGGAATACGCCCATGAGAAACGCCTGTTCCTGCCGATCCAGGCTATTCCGGACCGGGTGAAGGCGGCTTTCCTTTCGGCGGAAGACAAGAATTTCTACAACCATCCGGGTGTCGACATCTGGGGTCTCGGCCGCGCCGTTCTCGTCAACCTCCAGAATATCGGCTCCGGCCGTCGCCCGGTCGGCGCCTCCACCATCACCCAGCAGGTGGCGAAGAATTTTCTGCTGACCAACGACCAGACCTTCGACCGCAAGCTCAAGGAAGCGCTGCTGTCCTTCCGCATCGAGCAGACCTATTCCAAGGACAAGATCCTCGAGCTTTATCTCAACGAGATCTTTTTCGGCCTGAATTCCTACGGTATCGCCGGTGCGGCACTCACCTATTTCAACAAATCGGTGACGGAACTGACGATCGCGGAAACCGCCTATCTGGCATCGCTGCCGAAGGGCCCGGCCAATTACCATCCGATCCGCCGCGAAAAGGCGGCGCTGGAGCGGCGCAACTGGGTGATCGACCGCATGGCCGAGAACGGCTACATCACGGTCGGCGATGCCGAGGATGCCAAGAAGCAGCCGCTTGGCGTCAATCTGCGCCGTGGCGGCGCCCATATTTTCGCGTCTGACTATTTCGCCGAGGAAGTCCGCCGCCAGATCGTCGAGAAATACGGCGAACAGGCGCTTCTCGAAGGCGGCCTTTCGGTCCGAACCTCTTTCGATCCGCAGATCCAGATGGAAGCGCGCAAGGCGCTTCAGGACGGTCTCGTGCAATATGACGAGCGTCGCGGTTTCCGCGGACCCGTCGACAAGATCGAGACCACCGGTGACTGGACGGCGGCGCTTGCCAAGGTCAAGGGCCTGCGGGACGTTCCCGAATGGAAGATCGCCGTGGTTCTTGCCGTTGCTGCCGATGGCCTCGATATCGGCGTGCAGGTCGATCCCGACGCCGAAGATGGCGACAAGCGCACACGCGGCCATATCTCCGCTGAAAACATGCGGTGGGCCTATCGCGATGCAACCGGCAAAAAGCCGACGGCAAAGTCGCCGGTCGGCGTTCTGGCAGTGGGTGACGTCGTTTACGCACAGCCGCTATCCGGTTCCGGCAATGAATATCGCCTGCGCCAGCCCCCGAAGGTACAGGGCGGCATGATGGTGATGGACCCGCATACCGGCCGCGTTCTGGCCATGGTTGGCGGTTTCTCCTATGCGCAATCCGAATTCAACCGTGCCACGCAGGCAATGCGCCAGCCCGGTTCCTCCTTCAAGCCGTTCATCTATGCGGCCGCACTCGACAACGGCTATACGCCGGCATCGGTCATTCTCGATGCGCCGATCGAGGTGGTTTCGGGCGGTCAGGTCTGGAAGCCACAGAATTACGGCGGGGGTTCTGCCGGTCCTTCGACCCTGCGTCTCGGTATCGAAAAATCCCGTAACCTCATGACCGTGCGTCTGGCGCAGGACATGGGCATGAACCTCGTGGCGGAATATGCCGAACGCTTCGGCATCTACGACAAGATGCCGCCGCTTCTGGCAATGTCGCTCGGTTCGGGTGAAACCACCATCATGCGCATGGTCTCGGCCTATTCTGTCATCGCCAATGGCGGCAAGCAGATCAAGCCGACGCTGATCGACCGCATTCAGGACCGTTACGGCAAGACGATCTTCCGGCACGAGGAGCGCGCCTGCGAGGGCTGCAACGCCACCAGCTGGCAAAATCAGGACGAGCCCGTCATCGTCGACAATCGCGAGCAGGTTCTCGACCCGATGACGGCTTACCAGACGACCTCCATGCTGGAAGGTGTCGTGCAGCGCGGCACGGCGGCAGGCAAGATCAAGGTCGATCTGCCGGTTGCCGGCAAGACGGGCACCACCAACGATGAAAAGGACGCCTGGTTCGTCGGTTACACGCCCGACATGGTTGCCGGTCTTTATATCGGCTTCGATTCGCCCGCACCGCTTGGGCGCGGCGGCACCGGCGGTTCGCTCTCGGCACCGATCTTCGGCGAGTTCATCGCCGATGCGGCCAAGCACCTGCAACCGAGCAAGTTCATCGTGCCTGAAGGCATGAAGTTCATCGCCGTCAACCGCAAGACGGGCATGGCGGCTTCGGAAGGCGAACCGGATACCATCATGGAAGCCTTCAAGCCCGGCACCGGCCCGGCCGACACCTTCTCGGTCATCGGCGCGGAAGGCATGTCGCAGGAGGATATTCTGAAGACCTCGCCACAGGCGCAACAGGCCATCACCGGCGGTGGCGGCGGTCTTTATTGATATCAGTCTTATGTCTGGCGGGGGGCGCGGGTCTTTACATCCGCGCCCCCCGCATTTATTTGAGCAACGAGTTTCAATGAAGGCGAAGAAGCAGCGAAATGCGCAATGAAATTGTGAACGTAGTCGACGAAATCAAGCAGGCCATAAGCCTGCTGAGGAGGCATCTTTGACTGGGACCAGGCGATAAGACGACTGGACTGGTTGAATAACAAGGCAGAGGATCCGACCCTCTGGAACGATGCCACCGAGGCGCAGAAACTGATGCGCGAGCGCCAGCAGCTGGATGACAGCATCAATGGCGTCAAGGCGCTTGAGCAGCAGCTCAAGGACAATGTCGAGCTGATCGAGCTTGGCGAGATGGAAGGCGACGACGAGATCGTCAAGGACGCCGAAGATGCGCTGAAGGCGCTGAGAAGCGAGGCGAACCGCCGTCAGGTGGAAGCCATGCTCTCAGGCGAGGCCGATGGCAACGATACCTATCTCGAAGTGCATTCCGGCGCCGGCGGCACGGAAAGCCAGGACTGGGCCAACATGCTGCTGCGCATGTATACCCGCTGGGCCGACCGCGAAGGCTTCAAGGTCGAAGTGCTGGAAGTCCATGACGGCGAAGAAGCCGGCATCAAGTCCGCGACGATGCTCGTCAAGGGCCACAATGCCTACGGCTGGCTGAAGACGGAATCGGGCGTCCACCGCCTCGTCCGCATCTCGCCCTATGACAGCAATGCGCGTCGCCACACGTCGTTTTCCTCCGTCTGGGTTTACCCTGTCGTCGATGATTCGATCCAGATCGATATCAACGAGAGCGATTGCCGCATCGATACCTATCGTTCGTCCGGTGCGGGCGGCCAGCACGTCAACACCACCGATTCGGCCGTGCGTATTACCCACATTCCGACCGGTATTGCCGTGGCCTGCCAGCAGGAGCGCTCCCAGCACAAGAACCGCGCCAAGGCGTGGGACATGCTGCGCGCCCGCCTCTATGAGGTGGAACTGCAGAAGCGCGAAGATGCGGCAAACGCCGAGGCCGCGTCCAAGACCGATATCGGCTGGGGCCACCAGATCCGCTCCTACGTTCTGCAGCCTTACCAGTTGGTCAAGGACCTGCGCACCGGCGTGGAAAGCACGGCACCCGGAAATGTGCTGGATGGTGATCTCAACGAGTTCATGGAAGCGGCTCTCGCACACCGCATCAGCGGCGGCGCGGATGTGGACGTGGCGGATATCGACTGATGCGCCTGAGATTGACTTGAAAATATCACCCCTCGCAAACCCATTGCGAGGGGTTTTTCGTTGGAGGAGATGCATGAAACAGGCGCTTTACATCGTCGACGTCCAGCCGAGCTTCAACCCGCCGGCTGCACTGGTCGCAGACATATCGGCGCTGGCCGCGACCATGCCAAGCATCGCCACCGTCGAGCGCCATGATGAAAGCGTGACGCCTTTCGAACGGCAACTCGGCTGGAAGCCGGGCAGGGACGACTGCTCGCTGGTTGCGGCAGACAGGATTTTCATCAAGCACGGCTACGCACCGCCAAGGGAGGTCATCGACCATCTCCTGTCCATGCGCCTCGACAGGGTACTGGTCTGCGGC
>JAXHOC010000091.1:0-10821 GCA_034519725.1 Agrobacterium sp. | reverse complement strand
GCAGCCACGTCGATTTCCGCCAGCATGCGCCTGGCGAAATCCATGCTGTCATTGGAAAAACGGCTGGTATCGACATAGGCGTAAAACGCACCATCCATGGGAGACGCCAGCGGCAGGCCGATTTCCGGCAGGCGCGTCATCAGGGAAATCGCGGTTGGTGCGGTAGGTAGGTTTCCCGGTAGACATCCAGTTCTTCCGCGGCCGAAAAGGTGGCGGTTGCCGCCAGCTGCGACAGTTCCGGCGGTGAAATATAGAGGCTCTGCGCGAGACACTCGACCGGACGGACGAGATTTTCCGGCAGAACCATCCAGCCGATGCGCCAGCCTGTCATGCAATAATATTTCGAGAAGGAATTGATGACGACGGCAGTGTCGGTGATTTCGAGCGCGCTCGTTTCCTCACCGACGAAGGTCAGGCCGTGGTAGATCTCGTCGGAAATAAAGGCGATATCCCGGCTTTCGCAATAGTTTGCGAGCCTTTTCAGCGCTTCCCGGCCGGTGACCGTGCTGGTCGGGTTGGCCGGGCTTGCCAGAAGCATACCCTTCAGCTTGCAGCCCGCCCTCGTTTCCGCCCGCTCGAGGCTGGCGGGCGTCAGCGTATAGCCGGTTTCTACCGTTACTGGCACTTCCACGACATTGAGGCCAAGCGCCTTCAGGATGCTGCGATAGGCGGGATAGCCCGGCCTTGCGATCGCCACGTATTCGCCGGCATCGAAAAGGCTGAGGAAGGCAAGGTTGAAAGCGGCGGAAGAACCAGTCGTCACGGCAATGCGCGCCGGATCGACGGTGACCTGGTGGCGCAGCCGGTAGTGGCCGGCGATCGCTTCACGCAATTCGCGCAGGCCCAGCGCATCGGTATAGCCGATCCGCCCGTGCTTCAGCGCCTCCTGCGCAGCCGCCAGAGAGGCTTTCGGTGCCGGATGGGATGGCTGGCCCACCGCCATGGAAATGACCGGGCGCCCCGCCTGCCGTCGCCGGTTCGCCTCCGCCAGAATATCCATGGCGTGAAAGGGTTCGACTGCGCTCCGCTTCGACATCGTTATCAAGGGCATGCTCTTTCCTGAACCGTATTTCGCAGACTTGCCGCAGAATCACGCTCTTCACAATCCTGCGACCATAATGCGGACAAGTATTTTTGCCGTATGGTATTTGGCTTAAAGTAAGGTAATTGCATCATAACATTCATGAGGCATTGGCCGCACAGTATGAGGACCGATATGGCGCATCTTCTCCGTTCAACCCTTCTTGCCAGCGTGACGGCCCTTTCGACGGTTTTCGCTTGCCTGCCCGCCCATGCGCTTGATGAGCAGCAGAAGAAGGAAATGGGCGAGTTCATCAAGCAATATCTGATCGAGAACCCCGAGATCATGCTTGAGGTTCAGGACGCGCTTGAGCGCAAGCAATATGCGAGCCGCAACGCCAAGGCGGCGGAAGCGGTGGCCGACAACCAGAAGACCATCTTCGAATCGAAATACGATCTGGCGCTCGGCAATCCCGACGGCGACGTCACGCTGGTCGAATTTTTCGATTACAATTGCGGTTATTGCAAACGCGCCATGGGCGACATGGACAATATTCTGAAGAGCGACAAGAAGGTGCGCTGCCGTCCTCATGGAATTCCCAATCCTCGGGCCGGAATCGGTCGCTGCGCATCGGGTCTCCAACGCCGCCGACGCTGCTTGCGCCTGCCAAATACCCAGAATTCCAGCGCGCTCTCTCGGCGGTCGCGGACGGGCAAAAGAGGACAGCGCCATGGAAGTGGCGACGCCGCTCGGTCTCACCGAAGCCGATATACGCAAATCGATGGCGGAAAACCCCAACGACGCGCAGGTGCAGGAAACCTACAAGCTCGCCAACAGCCTCGGCATCACCGGAACGCCGTCCTACATCGTCGGGAACGAGGCCGTTTTCGGTGCTGTCGGCGCCGACCCGCTGAAGGAAAAAATCGCCAATATGCGCAGCTGCGGAAAAGCCAGCTGCTCCTGATTGCGCAAAAAGCCGCTGCATTGCCTGTGGATGCCGGGCCTGCCGGCTGTTTACGGCTTGCGGGGGCTTTTCCTTGACGGCTGCGCAGTCTATAGGTGTCGCTGATTTTCTTATGGAAACACGAATGAGCAACATCATCATCGTCATAAACGGCCCCAATCTCAACATGCTGGGAAAAAGGGAACCGGGTATCTATGGTGGCAAGACGCTGAAAGACATCGAGAATGAGTGTCTTGCGGCCGGTGCCGATCTCGGGTTCGCTGTGGAATTCC
Organism: Agrobacterium sp.; assembly: GCA_034519725.1. Classification (GTDB taxonomy): domain Bacteria; phylum Pseudomonadota; class Alphaproteobacteria; order Rhizobiales; family Rhizobiaceae; genus Agrobacterium. The sequence continues at coordinate 8,564 of JAXHOC010000091.1, read as the reverse complement.
GCCAGTCCAACCACGAAGGCGTGCTCGTGGACTGGTTGCATGAGGCGGGCGAGAGGGCGGCAGGCGTCGTCATCAATCCCGGCGCCTACAGCCACACCTCGATCGCGCTGCATGACGCCATTCGTGCGATTTCGACGCCGGTCGTGGAAGTGCATATTTCCAACATCCACGCGCGGGAAGAGTTCCGTCATAAATCGATGGTATCGCCCGCTGCGAAGGGAATGGTCTGCGGTTTCGGACCATATGGCTACATCATGGCGCTTCACGCGCTGAAGAACATCACGGCATAAAAAGAAACAAAGAATAGGGTTTGTCATGTCTGAAAAGAAACAGGGTATCGACAAGGAACTGATCCGCGAGCTCGCGAATATCCTCAACGATACCGACCTTTCGGAAATCGAAGTGGAGCAGGAAGACCTGCGCATCCGCGTTTCCCGCGCAGCACCACCGACCACGGTCTATGCCGCAGCGCCCGCCGGTTACGCAGCACCGGCACCAGCGCCCGCAGCAGCAGTTGCCGCCCCGGCAGCACCTGCTGCCCCCGCAGCACCTGTGCGCAACCCGGCCAACACCGTGACCTCGCCCATGGTCGGCACGGTCTACCTGTCGCCCGCTCCCGGCGCACGTCCGTTCGTCGAAGTGGGCGCGACCGTCAAGGAAGGCCAGACCATCCTCATCGTCGAAGCCATGAAGACCATGAACCAGATCCCGGCAACCAAGTCCGGCAAGGTCGTGGAAATCGTCGTCAACGACTCACAGCCCGTGGAGTATGGTGAAGCTCTCGTGGTCATCGAATAAAGGCGGTTCAGCATGGTTTCGAAGATCCTCATAGCCAACCGCGGCGAGATTGCGCTGCGCGTCCTTCGCGCTGCCAAGGAGCTTGGCATCTCGACAGTCGCCGTGCATTCCACGGCAGACGCGGACGCCATGCATGTGCGCCTTGCCGACGAAAGTGTCTGCATCGGCCCGCCGCCTTCGCGTGACAGCTACCTCAATATCCACCAGATCGTTGCGGCCTGCGAAATCACCGGTGCGGACGCCGTTCACCCCGGTTACGGCTTCCTGTCGGAAAACGCCAAGTTCGCCGATATTCTCGACGCGCACGGCATCACCTTCATCGGACCGACGGCCGAGCATATCCGCATGATGGGCGACAAGATCACCGCCAAGCAGACGGCGCAGGAACTCGGCATTCCCGTCGTTCCCGGTTCGGACGGCGAAGTAAAGCCCGAGAACGCGCTTGAAATCGCCCGGACGATCGGCTTCCCGGTCCTGATCAAGGCGACGGCAGGCGGCGGCGGCCGCGGCATGAAGGTGGCCAAGACCGAAGCTGATCTCGACGAGGCGGTCTCGACCGCCCGCTCCGAGGCAGCAGCCGCCTTCGGCAACGACGCCGTCTACATGGAAAAATACCTCGGCAAACCGCGCCATATCGAAGTGCAGGTTTTCGGCGATGGCGAAGGCAATGCCATCCACCTTGGCGAACGCGACTGCTCGCTGCAGCGCCGTCACCAGAAGGTGCTGGAAGAGGCAAACTCCCCGGCCCTCACCGTTGAACAGCGCATGCAGATCGGCGAGATTTGCGCCAGCGCCATGCGCAAGCTGAAATATCGCGGTGCCGGCACCATCGAGTTCCTGTATGAAAACGGCGAGTTCTATTTCATCGAAATGAACACCCGCTTGCAGGTGGAGCATCCGGTCACGGAAGCGATCACCGGCATGGACCTCGTGCAGGAACAGATCCGCGTCGCTTCGGGACAGGGCCTGTCGGTCACGCAGGCGGATATCGAATTCCATGGCCATGCCATCGAATGCCGCATCAATGCCGAAGACCCGCGCACCTTCGTTCCCTCCCCCGGCACGCTGACCTATTTCCATACGCCGGGTGGCCTTGGCGTGCGCGTCGATTCTGGCGCCTATCAGGGCTACAAGATCCCGCCCTATTACGACAGCCTGATCGGCAAGCTGATCGTGCACGGCCGCAACCGCGACGAATGCATGATGCGCCTGCGCCGGGCGCTGGACGAGTTCGTCGTCGACGGCATCAAGACCACGCTGCCGCTGTTCCAGGATCTTCTTCAGAACGAAGATATTCTCAACGGCAATTACGACATCCACTGGCTGGAAAAATACCTGGCCGGTGATGCGTCTCACTAAGAGATATGGTTGGGCGGCGCAGCAAAAATAACGGCATAACCGTCGATATATTGCTGCGCGCCTATTCCGCCGGCCTGTTTCCCATGGCCGATTCGGCTGACGATCCCGAGCTTTTCTGGGTCGAGCCTGAGATACGCGGCATCATCCCGCTCGATGATTTCCACATTTCCAAAAGCCTTGCAAAAGGCGATGCGCAAGAAGCCGTTCGACATACGCTTCAACACCGCTTTCGAGGCGGTGATGGCGGGATGTGCGGCGGAAGCGCCGGACAGGCCAAGCACCTGGATCAACACCACCATTCGCAAGCTCTACACCGAACTGCATCAGATCGGCCATGCCCATAGTGTCGAGGCATGGGAGGGCAAGGAACTTGTCGGCGGGCTTTACGGCGTGTCGCTGGGGGCCGCCTTCTTCGGCGAAAGCATGTTTTCGCGCCGCACCAACGCCTCCAAGATCTGCCTCGTGCATCTGGTGGAGCGGCTGAGGGCAAGCGGCTTCGGGCTGCTCGACACGCAATTCACCACCGAGCACCTGAAGTCGTTCGGCGCAATCGACGCCGAAGCAGCACTATGCGAAAATGCTCGATCAGGCCGTCAACCAGCCCGACCTGCAATTCTGACATCCAAAGCACGTCCTGCTTAAACGGAATCGTCTGGAGTGCTCTATTTTCACTTATGCTTTACGCATTTCTCCCTGATGTAAAACCGCTCCGGCTTTTACTGGAAATGCTTGTCTGACGTAACGTTATTTTTTTGCCGTAGAGGGAGCCGGAACTTCGGACTGCTGCTTGCAGCCGGTCAACCACACGTCATAGATCGGGTGCTCGACGGCGTTGAGACCGGGGCTGTCGGCAAACATCCAGCCGGTGAAAATCCGCTTGATCTTGCGATCGAGGGTGATTTCATCACACCTGGATAAAGCCATCGATATTCTGGGTTTCCGTCTGGTCGCGGGAGTAACAGACCTTCGGTGTCACCTGCAGCGCACCGAACTGAACCGTCTCGTCGATATAGACATCGAAAGAGGTGATACGTCCGGTGATCTTGTCGATGCCAGAAAACACCGCCACACGATTTTCGAGACGGGCGGCGGAAACTGGCGATACGAGGATGACAGCAGAGACCGCAGCAAACAGCGAGACTGTCAGCGCACGCAAAGAACGATCCCGCGTGAAGTTCCTCATACGATATGTCTCCAAAAAATTTGCCTGTCCTCGAGGCGACGAACCGGATCAGCGCGTAAGGGCGTGAATGTGGCAAAAGCCGGTGGGTCGGGTGCCAGGCGCGGCGTTTTGCACAACACCGCGCATCACAATGCTCACTTTGCCCGGCTCAGTTGCCGGGGGTCCAGGCGTCGTAGTCGCCGGTTACGCGCGGCCGCTCGCCTGCAACTGCCAGCGATCCCTGCGGGCGATAGGCCTTGGACGTGCCGGTGAGGTTTGCCTGATGCGCCTTCTGCCATTCGCGCGGAACGTAGGTTTCCTGGCTCGGCGGCACGTCGGTGCGGTAGTGCATCCAGCCATGCCAGCCGGGCGGAATGGCCGAGGCTTCGGCATAACCATTATAGATCACCCAGCGGCGCGGCAGACCAAAGGAGGCATGCCGCCTTCGTAATAGGTGTTGCCCAACTCGTCCTGTCCGACCTTCTTGCCAAAACGCCAGGTGTGAAACCGCGTTCCGATCGTCTGGCCGTTCCACCAGGTGAAGATTTGCGTCAGGAGAGTCTTCATTATGCGTTCCTCGGGCTTGAATGCGCCGCAGCGATTTTCCGTGCACGGCACAAGACAAGCTTATGCCGCCCCTCACGGCGATTGTCCAGTATTTCCCGATATAGCCGCGCCTTATTTCAGCTTCATCCTGAAACCGAAATGGCTGCTTCGAAAGCCCAGCTCGCTCGTAAAACCGATGGGCATCGAGCCGTGCCATGTTGGAGGTGAGCTGCACGGCCTTCATGCCCGTGGCACGCGCCTCATCGACGCAATGGTTGATCATCACCGCACCGATGCCACGGCCGCGCATGTCGGGCCGGGTCTGCACCGCTTCAATCACCATGGATTTGGCGCCGCGCCCGATGAGCTTGGTCAGGATGGCCGTCTGGAACGTGCCGACGATCTCGCCGTCCAGTTCCGCTACGTAAAGCGTCTCGATGGGCGATGCCTCGATATCGCGGAAGGCCGCGAGATAGTCCGGCAGCGCCGATTCGTCGGTCGTATCGCCGTGGCCTCCGACTTCGTCGGCGGCATAGATGGCTACAAGTCGCTGGGAACATCGCTCTTGCCGCGCGGTGCGGATCATCAGCGGTTTCGCAGTATCGCACTCTCATCCGATTCCGGAGACACCCACCCCGACCCACACCCCACCCCTATAACTGAATTAACCCCGCTCCTTTTCCACTAACGATGACCGAGGCCAGAACCGCCTCGATACCCGCCATGCCGCATCGATCTGCGGTCTACCTCGACAAAGCCGACGCCTCTCATAAAAGGCAATGGCGGCCACTATTTTCTGCGGCTCAACCTCCAGCCGCATGATTTCCGCATCAGGAAAGCAGGCTTTCCAGGTCGGCAAAAACATCGCGGCCGATGCCCTGGTGGCTGGAAAGCGGGGGCGACATAAAGCTGGCGCAGAGGGCCGCCTTCGCCATCTTGGTGGACATAGACGCATAACCCATGCCGCCAATGCTGCCGGCCATTATCGGCAACCAGAAATTCGCCGCCCTTTTTCTCGATGCGGTCCTTCATGGCCTGCGGCGAATGCCACGCGGCAATCAGTTCCTTCACCTTGTCGGCGCCGTAGATCGCGTCATAGGTGGCATGCCAGGTCGCGTCAAGCAGCGCCCGGACCGGCTCGATATCGCGCTGGCTTGCCGTGCGAATGAAAAACATGATGTTTGCTCCGTCTTGGAAACAGGGAAATGCCGGGCGTGATCCCGGCAGAATGGTGTCGAATTCCGTCTTCAGCGTCATCCTCGGGCTTGTCCGGGATGAACACGTTAGTCCCCTGTGGGTCGTTAGATCCTCGGGACGGGCCCGAGGATGACGATGAGAGGTTTCTGCCTCAATGCCTTCGCGGGCACGAGGCAGGCCCCCGCTTACTCTTCCTCGATGCCGAGCTTGGCCTTCAACAGCGCCTGCACGGCCTGCGGGTTGGCCTTGCCGCCTGTCGCCTTCATGACCTGACCGACGAACCAGCCGGCAAGCGTCGGCTTTGCCTTGACCTTCTCGACCTGATCGGGGTTGGCGGCGATGATCTCGTCGACGGCCTTTTCGATGGCGCCGGTATCCGTCACCTGCTTCATGCCGCGCGTTTCGACGATGTCGGCGGGATCACCGCCCTCGTTCCAGACGATTTCGAACACATCCTTGGCGATCTTGCCGGAGATGGTCTCGGCCTTGATGAGGTCGATGATGCCGCCCAGCTGTTCGGGCGAAACCGGCGTCGTCTCGATATCCTTGCCAAACTTGTTCAGCGCACCGAGAAGATCGTTGATGACCCAGTTGGCGGCAGTCTTTGCATCGCGGCCGGCGGCAACCGCCTCGTAATAATCGGCGATCGCCTTTTCCGACACGAGGATCGAGGCGTCGTAGACCGACAGGCCGAGATCGGCCACGAAACGGGCCTTCTTGTCGTCGGGAAGCTCCGGCAGATCGACCTTCAGCGCCTCGACGAAAGCATCGTCGAATTCGAGCGGCAGCAGGTCGGGATCGGGGAAATAGCGATAGTCATGCGCATCTTCCTTGGAGCGCATCGAGCGTGTCTCACCCTTGCCGGGATCGAACAGGCGGGTTTCCTGATCGATGGCACCGCCATCTTCCAGAATGGCGATCTGGCGGCGCGCCTCATATTCGATGGCCTGGCCGACAAAGCGGATGGAGTTGACGTTCTTGATCTCGCAGCGCGTGCCGAAACCCTCGCCGGGACGGCGCACGGAGACGTTGACGTCGGCGCGCATCGAGCCTTCGTCCATATTGCCGTCGCAGGTGCCGAGATAGCGCACGATGGAGCGCAGCTTGGTGAGATAGGCCTTCGCCTCATCCGACGAGCGCATGTCCGGCTTGGAGACGATTTCCATCAGCGCCACGCCCGAACGGTTGAGGTCCACGAAGGACATGGTCGGGTGCTGGTCGTGCATGGACTTGCCGGCATCCTGCTCCAGATGCAGGCGTTCGATGCCGATCTCGATATCCTCGAAATTGCCCTGACGGTCCGGACCGAGCGAAATGGTGATGATGCCTTCGCCGACGATCGGGTCCTTGAACTGCGAAATCTGGTAGCCCTGCGGCAGGTCCGGATAGAAATAATTCTTGCGGTCAAAGATCGAGCGGTTGTTGATCTTCGCCTTGAGGCCAAGACCGGTGCGCACCGCCTGCTTGACGCATTCCTCGTTGATGACGGGCAGCATGCCGGGCATGGCGGCATCCACCAGCGACACGTTGGAGTTCGGCGCATTGCCGAAGGTGGTCGAAGCGCCGGAAAACAGCTTGGAATTGGAGAGAACCTGCGCATGGACTTCCAGCCCGATCACGATTTCCCAATCGCCGGTGGCGCCGGGAATGAAGCGTTTCGGGTCGGGGGTGCGCACGTCTACAAGGGTCATATGAAGCTCACGATATACGGGTTCTTTGGCCTTGGTGGGTAGAACAAATGGAGCGCGGGCGCAAGACATCTTGCACCCTGTCGCGCCCGGCACCGGATTTTCGCCGGCAGCGGATACGTGTTTTTTACGCTTCTCGGTTTCAATTCGGGTCATGACCATGATCGCTCTCTGCCTCATGACCTATATCGCCTTCAATCTTGTCGTCTTTCTCGTCTATTGGTGGGACAAGGAGGCGGCGAGAAACGGCGGCTGGCGCATTCGTGAAAGCACCCTCCTGTGGCTTGCTTTCTTAGGCGGCAGCATCGGCGCGGTCTCGGCGCAACAGCTTTTGCGCCACAAGACCCGCAAGGAACCCTTCCGCAGCATCCTGATATCGATCGTGATCTTGCAGGCAGGCCTTGTTGCGTCGCTCGCCATCATGCCGGACTGGCCGGTACGGCTTTTAAACGGCCTGAAGACGCTCTCTTAGAACCCCGGCCCGTAAAGACCGCTCTCGACCTCGACAAGCTGCTTTTGCAGGCCGACGGATTGCACGTCGCGGTCCAGCTTCGGCGCATAGGAAACGGAAAGCCAGCGGACGCTGTAACCGTGATGACGGAAAAAAGCGACTGCGGGTTCGTTCTGCGCATGGGTTTCAAGCCGGATGGTTTCGAAATCCCTTTGCAATATCTGCCGTTCGATATCCGCAAGCAGGAGACTGCCGATACCCCGGCGCTGAAAATCCGGATCGATCCAGAAATCGGAAATCGCCTCGTTGAAATGTTCCCGCGCCGCCCATCCGGCAACCACGCCGCCGAACTCGGCCACACGGATGGCAAGCCAGGACGAGCGGGTGAAGTTGGAAAAGGCGCGGGCTGCGTTATCGTAAAGCGGCGCCGTCATGCCGAGCGCCATCGTGGCCTGCCGCCATGCCTTGAGGCCAATGGCCGCCAGAACCTCCGCTTCCTGCTCCTGCGCATTGCGAATGACGATCAAGCCGCGCCCTCCATGGCAAAACCAAGTAAAGCACCGGCGATGCGATTCGGCCAGTGCGGTTTCCACGCCGCCCTGCCCACTCGAAAGGAATGCCCGCTGGACTTGACCCTGCCGCTGTCGCCCGCTAACCAAAACGAGCAACAACGGAGCTTTTATGTTCGCTCAATCGGAGTCCCGGTAACGGCCCTGCCCGCAAGTTTCTTGCGCGCCGGGCCATGATGAAACCGACCCGGATGCCTTAACGGCACCCGGACTTGTTTTCATGCGTCTAGAAGACGCCGACCGGATTTCCGACAATGGACATTTCCCGCGCCGAACAGCGCATTCTTCACCTGCTCGCCCAGGGCGGCAGCATCGAACCTGCTCCGGAGACGACAACCACAAAATCAAAACCCTCACGCTTTATACGCGCGAAGGCTGGATTTTCAGCGGCCTCGATCTCCTGACCTTCCGCAAACTGAAACGAAAGCGAGCCATCGCCTCGTCAAGCGGCAAGCCTTACCGCATCACGACGCGAGGCCTGGAACTTGTGCGGGGTGAGCTGGACAACAGATGAAAAACAAACGGGCGGCACTTGGTGCCGCCCGTGACAGTTCCAACGGTTTTGTTCAGCCGCTTACCACCACTTGGCGGGGGTAAACTTGCCCGCAGCCTGCTCGATGGCATGGGCCGTCTTGAACAGCGTTTCCTCTTCGAATGGCTTGCCGATGAGCTGGAGGCCGAGCGGTCGGCCCCGCCGTCGAGGCCGGCAGGTCACCGAAAGACTGGGAAGACCGGCCATGTTGACCGTGATCGTAAAGACGTCCTGAAGGTACATCTTCACCGGATCGGAAGCG